>JAEEVA010000010.1 GCA_016286995.1 Prevotella sp. | reverse complement strand
GCTGTGGCGGAAAGCGCAGCGGGCGGGTTACGTGGACGAGAACTATCAGCCCCTGCTCTCGCGGACGCAGGCGGCACTCCTGGCCGACGCGATGGCGGAGCGGCTGGGCATCAAGGAAAAGTGGAAGGTGTTCGAGGGGTTGTGGAACAGGAAGAATATGTACCGTGATTATTACCAAGCACTTGGTCAGCAAAAGACGCTATTATTCCATGATAAACTGAAAAAAGTATTGTCTTAATCAAAATACCTATTAAAAAGTTTTGAGGTAATGAAAAAATTACCTATCTTTGCAACGTAATTCTAAAAGATATTGATTATGCCAGAAATATTAAGAATGTTTGGAATGAGGTTCTACTTCTACTCTCGTGAGCATGAGCCTATTCACGTACATGTAAAAAATGCAGACGGAAAGGCTAAGTTTGACATTTTGCCTGAAGGTATTGTGCTTGTGCAAAATGAGGGTATTAAGACAAAGGACATAAAAGCTGCAGAGATGGTTCTTGAGGAGAACAAGGAACTAGCGATAGAGAAATGGAATGATTATTTTGGAAAGAGTGTGAAAGATGAAAATTTCTGAAATTTGGTTTGACAACAACCGTATTTATGGTCTAACCGATGACGGACGTACATTGTGGCAGTCGCTGCTTTATTACAAGCGACTGATGAATGCTACCCCTGAGCAGCGAGAGGACTATGAGATGGATGATGAGGGGATACATTGGTATGCCTTGGATGAAGACGTCTCTTTTGAAAGCTTCGAGTATGATGATCCTGAGCCTACAGGAGTGTCTTTAATATTTTTGTCTCATCCGGAACTAAATGCTGCTGCTATAGGGCGTCGATTGGGTATCAGTCAAAGTTTGATGGCTCAGTACATCAATGGTACTAAGAAACCATCTAAGGAGAGAGAGCGAATGATTATGGATGAAATAGCTAACATTGCTTCCGAACTCCAAAAGATTTGTGCATGATATAGCCTGATTGATATCTATTTCTATCTACCAATATACCCTCAATATGTACCCACCATATTGGGGGTAATTGTTTCTGCTTTTTCGTACCTTTGCCGCCGTAATGTCATTAAGTGAAGAGTGAAGAATGAAGAGTGAAGAATCAAAAGGCAAAAAAGCTAAAAGCCAAAAGCTAACTGCTAATAGGCAGGAACACAAGAAGCCTTGGCAGGAGTCGTATGCCTCGGTGGACGACATCAGGGCGATGCTTGACAGCCGGGTGCTGCTGCGCTACAACGAGGTGCGGGGTAGGACGGAGGTACACTGGCTGTCGCAGGGCCTGCTGATCGGTGAGAACGAGCAGGGGCTGCTGACCATCTTCGGCGGCGAGGGTGGGGTGACGGACGGCTACCAGAACCTGACGGACCGCGACGTGAACACGCTGTGGCGGGAGATGAGCCAGGAGAAACCCGTCGTCAAGCAGCACCTGCAGAACGTCATCGAGTCGGACTATGTGCCGGTGTACAACCCGTTCCGCTACTACCTGGAGCATCTGCCGCCGTGGTCGTCGGAGCAGGGCGACAATATCATGGGACTGTCGCTGACGGTGAACGTCCGTGGCGATGGCGACGAGCAGATTCTGTTTTACGAGTACCTGAGAAAGTGGCTGGTGGCCATGGTGGCGTCGTGGGTGGAGCCGCGTGTGGTGAACAACGTCATGCTGGTGCTCATCGGCGAGCAGGGTTCGTACAAGACGACGTGGTTCGCCAACCTGCTGCCGCCGCAGCTGCGCGACTACTTCTATACGAAGACGAACTCGGGGCTGGTGTCGAAGGACGACCTGCTGGTGCTGTCGCAGTACGGCCTGGTATGCTGGGAGGAGCTGGACACGATGCAGCAGAAGGAGCTGAACAAGCTGAAGGCGGCGATGACGATGCCGGCCATCAACGAGCGTGCCGCGTATGCCCGCTACCATGAGTGCCGTCCGCACATAGCGTCGTTCTGCGGCACGGGCAACAACATCCAGTTCCTGTCGGACACGACGGGCACGCGCCGGTGGCTGCCGTTCGAGGTGGACAGCATCGAGTCGCCGCTGACCACGCCCTTCGACTACGACGGCATCTATGCTCAGGCCTACGCCCTGTACCAGCAGGGCTTCCGCTACTGGTTCGACCGTAGCGAGATAGAACGCCTGCAGCGGCATAACGAGAAGTTCGAGAGCCCATGTACTGAGCGTGAACTGGTGTTTTGGAACTTTCGCAAGCCTGCGGCCGGCGAGCAGGGTGAGTTTATGCCCGTTGGCTTGGCTATGCAGATTGTCAGCGGTCAGATATCGGCTAAGATTACGAAGGAGCAGATGGGTCACGCCTTCATCGCTCTCGGCTTCGAGCGTAAGACCTACCGCAACGTCCGCGGCTACATCGTCGTGCGCCGCAGTAGCGACGAGATAGAACGCCTGCGCAGGGAGCTGGCCACAGGCAATACACATACACCTGATACAGCATTTTTCTGAAACCCCTCGCGTACCGCGCGCCTATATGCGGTACGCGTAGAATTTTATAATTTCAGTGTATAAGTGTATAGGTGTATTAAACTAATAACGAATTATACGGATTTCACGAATGAGTAGACAATGAAGAAAAATACCTTTGAGATACGAACTTACGGCAAATCGGAATTTGCATGGCTGATGTTTCCGACGATGCGTGACCCTGGCTCCGCACAGGACAAGCTGCTCCGTTGGATCAAGCGTGACGCCCGTTTCCACAAGCGCCTCGTACAGCTCTCCACGAGCAAGGATGACAACAACTACAATCCACGACAGATCAGGATGTTGATTGACAAGTTCGGTGCACCAGGGGAATACGATGACTACTAACCCGGTTTCTGCCGTCATTGCCGTTATCTTCCGTGTTATGCCGTGCTCTGCCGTCATTAGGGAATGGGACATGTTGTACCTTTGCATTGTGACAGAGGATGATAAGGCTCGGCAGCGGCGAGGCACGTAGCTCGACGGCCGCGACCCACGTAGCTCGACACGCACGACCTACATACCTCGACACAGCGCGCGCTATGGCCGCAAGGCCCCCACTTAATTTTCGATTCTCAATTCTCAATTATCAATTGTAAATTTTTAAGACTGCCCGTGCATCAAGGATGTCGTCAATGAATACAAAGACTTGCAGCCCAAATAGCTGCAAGTCTTTGATAATCGTGACGGCTCACCTTGATGGTGCAGGTTTTTATGTCAGGACGATAGACATGGGTCTTATGGGGTTATCCAGTAGTCATGGACGTATTGCTTGAGGTCGGCTGCGGCATCGGCACGATTGGGCAGATAACGCAGTATGACGGTGACGAGACGTGTGCTGTCGTCGATGACTTTGGCGTAATATTCGTAGTCGCCCTCCTGACCGGTATGAATGCTGTAGTTGTCGCCAGCCTCGAGTAGCTCGGCACCCATACCCATCAGTTGCTGGCCTGGAGTACGGAAGATGTCGTCGCCTTTGAACAGCTGCTGCTCCATGAACGAGAGGGAGAGGTCGTCGTTGAGGAATACTTCCATCTGGTCGTCCTCCAGATACTGGTGGCGCAGGTAGCTGGGGTAGGTGATATCGAGTCCGAGAGCTTCACTGTGGTAGGTGAGTGTGTCGGAATGGCTGAGTTCAATGTTTAGGCTGTCGTCGCCCGTCAGTACGTTGTTGAACGACTTGAGTTGCTGCCGCTGGCCACAACTGCTCATGAGGAGTAAGGTAAAAATGAAAAGTGAAAAGTGAAGAGTAAAAAGTGAAGAGTGAAGAGTGAAGAGTGAAGAATTTACTTCTGCACGCATTTGAGAATTCAAGCATATCATAATTTCTAATTTCTAATTTCTAATTTCTAATTTTCCTATAACTGTGAACTGTGTTACATGAGTAGCCGTTCGAGCATGGGAATCTCTATCCGTCCGCGGTGCAGGGTGAGTAGTCCGTCGGCCTGCATTTCGTTGAGGGCACGGCTAATGTCGAGACGGCTATCATTGAGGTCGAGGGCTATCTGGTTCATGAGAATGTAGAAGGTCTTGGGACCAGCAGGATGGATGGTGCGTGTGATGAAGTAACGTGCGATACGTTCACGAAGATTGTGTGGTGCCTGGCGCCATGGCTGATGACTATGTCGCCACGATTCTGTGGCCATGATGTTGAGCATGTTGAGTCGGAAAACCAGTTGCGTCTCGAGCAGTAACAGCACTTCCTCTTTGTCGATGGTGATGAAGTTGCAGGGCGTATGTGTACGGAAAGCGGAGGTGTAGCGTTGCGTGAGACCGAAGAGCCGGGTGGGCTGTATGGTGTAGGGCGCACTCACGGTTTCTACGACGCGGCAACTATGGTCGTCGCTTTGTGTCTCGGTTTGCAAGGTACCGTCGGTCAGGAAGATGAGTTGTTCGCAGGGGTCCCCTTCGCGTATGAGTCGCTTACCTGCGGGCAGCTTGCGGAAGTCGAACTTCGTGTAGCCGGCCACCTGCATCAGGTCGGCGTGACTCATACCCTGAAAGAGGGTGAACTGATTCAGTCGCTGATAGATGTCCATACTTTGTTCTCGCCGTGGTCGTAATATATAAAGTAAACCTTGAGGTCTGGGTTGCGCTGCAACACGCTCTTGGCACTGTCAAGTCCCATCACCATGAACGATGTGGCATAGGCATCGGCCCGTGAACATCGGTCGCAGAGTACAGTAGCGGAGAGGATGGTATGCTGTACGGGATAGCCCGTCTTGGGGTCGATGGTGTGGGCATAGCGCTTACCGTTCTTGTAGTAGAAGTTACGGTAGTTGCCGCTGGTGGCCATGCATTTGTCGGTGACGTTGATGATGGTCTGATATTCACCGCCGTCCACGTCAAGGCTGTCGGTAGGCTTGGTGACGCCGATTTTCCACGGCAACCGCTTCTCACTGACTCCTTTGGTAGCTATCTCGCCACCAATCTCAACCAGATAGTTGGTGACGCCATTCTCTTCGAGCAGGTGTGCCAGCTGGTCGACGGCATAGCCTTTGGCAATGGCTGAGCAGTCAAGGGTGATGCGTGGGTCGGACTTTTTAATTGAGAATTGAGAATTCTCTCCTTGAGAGTGTGGCGATGCATTGACAATTGATAATTGAACTTTATTATAGCCTACTAACTGACGCAGCGAGTCGACCTGCTGTGGCGTAGGCATCTGACTATGCTTGAAACCGAATCCCCAGGCGTTTACCAGCGGTCCAACGGTGATGTCAAAGGCTCCGTAGGTGTCGGCTGATACTTCTTGTGCCTGACGGAAAACATCGATGAACATCTTGTCGAGCTGAACCTGTTCGTTACGGTTGATGCGTGAGATGGTGCTCTTCTCGTTGAACATCGACAAGGCATTGTCTACCTCTTTCATCTTGGCAACGAACTGTTTCTGCAGGTCTTTGTCATGCTGGTAGGTGATGTGGTAGATGGTGCCGAATATACTCCCCGAACATTTCCGGTAGGGCATGTTCTGCTGTTGGCGTATGATGAGTATGGTGCCAACGATGAGCAGTACGAGAAATGGCAACTGCCATGCAAGGCGTTTCTTCATATATCAATTATCACGTTGAAATTAGCCGCTAACTGGTCACGGTCATTGATGCCAAAGCCTGGTACGTACCAGGTATTGTCCATAATACCGTCGTCGTGGAACAGGCGTCGCTTGTAACGCACATTCCAACCTAAATGCAGGGGACCGAAGACCTTCGCATCGATGCCGATGACTACCTCTAACCAATGCATGTAGCACTTCATGTCCTTAACGCCAAACCCCGACTGTGACATCCAGACAGGGTCGGGGAGATCGTCACGGATAATGTCGACCTTATAGTTGGTATAGGCATAGCGGAAACCGGCAAACAGACGGTTGGCCTGATGTTTCTTCTTCAGAAGATTCCAGTCCATACCGAGACGGAAGTAGGGGGCAGTGGTCTTGTAAGTGATGAGTGTCACTTCGTCCTTTTCGTGGTTGGCATGTCCTATGCCCAACTCGACGATGGGAAACCATTGGTCGTGCAGATTGACACGTAGTGCGCCCTCGTACTCACCTCGGTCGCTGAGCATGAGCGTGGCTGGTCCGACCAGATCAAAGGACAGGGAAAAGCCGCGGAAGAAGGCCACAGAGTCCTTTTCGATTCGAAACAGCTTCTTCTGTGCCTGAGCCTCTGTGGCAACCGTAAGCAATAGTAGCAGACTAACGGCGAGACTTGAAATAGAAGTATAGATGCGTGTTGGTAACGTCATAGTCTACGTATGGATGATGAATCGTGATAGAATCGATGATATGATGCGTGGTAGCCGTGGCTTGCAACTCGTGGAAATAGGCAGCCTGACAGTCTACGGACTCAAAGTGTGGCCTGTCGATTTTCTTGATGCGGAAGGTATCGGCCCACTGGTTCCCGGCAGTGTCGCAAAGTAGCGTGAAGAAAACGTCCTCGGGCTGGATGTGGCTGATGTGCAGCGAGAATGACGATGCCGACTTGTCGCAGAGACCATTAATCAACAAGGTGTCGGTGCCGTCGATACGTTTGGTCCAGATATATAGCGAATCGATGATCAGCGTGTCAGGCGTGCCATCGTGCTTCATCAGTGCACAGTGGGTATATACCAGATTCTGTACAGGACAATCAATCGAAGAACAGGCTGCTAAGACAATCGTCCCGAAAAGAGCAAAAACTATTTTCCGCATCTGATATTCTCCTCAATTTGATACTCGTTACGTCCTGCACTGTTGCGGCTGATGAGGTCACCCAGAAAACCGGCCAGGAATAGTTGCGTGCCTATCATCATCATGGTCAGGGCAATGTAGAAGAAGGGGGAGTTGGTGACCAGTCGCATGGGAATACCCTGTGACAGTGCCCACGCTTTCTCAATACCCAGCCAGAGTGCTGAAAGGAAGCCGATGAGGAACACGATGGTTCCAAGAAAGCCGAATACATGCATGGGCTTTTTCCCGAAAGTACCTAGGAACCAAAGTGTCATCAGATCCAGATAGCCGTTGACAAAACGGTTCCAGCCCATGAACTTCGACTTGCCGTACTGTCGTTTCTGGTGGTGTACCACTTTCTCGCCAATTTTGTCGAAACCGGCATTCTTGGCCAGATAGGGTATGAAGCGGTGCATCTCGCCAAACACTTCAATGTTCTTGACGACATCACGACGGTAAGCCTTCAGACCGCAGTTGAAGTCGTGCAAGTTATGAATGCCGCTGACCTTGCGTGCCGTAGCATTGAAAAGCTTCGTAGGGATGGTCTTCGACAGCGGGTCGTGGCGTTTCTGCTTGTAACCGCTCACCAGGTCGAGCTTTTGGTCCATAATCATGTGGTACAGCTCGGGAATTTCGTCGGGAGAGTCCTGCAGGTCGGCATCCATCGTGATAACTACATCGCCCTGTGCCTCCTTGAATCCGCAGAAAAGTGCAGGTGACTTGCCGTAGTTACGGCGGAACTTAATGCCTTTAACATGTTCAGAACGGGCTGCCAGCTCGGTGATAACATCCCACGAATGGTCGGTAGAGCCGTCGTTGACGAAAATGACTTCAAACGAGAAACTATTCTTGTCCATCACTCGCTCTATCCAGTCGTAGAGCTCAGGCAGTGATTCATCCTCATTATAAAGAGGTATTACTACTGATATATCAATCATATTTGCGATTTGACGATTTACGATTTACTATTTGCTTTCATAACAGCTGCAATGGGTATGCCAAGGAAGAAGCCCATCATGATGTTGATGGTTAGCATGTTCAGGGCATAGTCGATGGGGCGCATGCTACCCAGTTGTTTTAGTCCTTCATTCATCTGCTCTGTCATACCATATAGCTGTAATGCACGGCGACCTTCCTCTGAGTGCATCATCTCGGTAAACTTGGCCAATAGGTAGCCACCGTCGATGAATGCGAAATAGACATAAATGGCTGCAGCCAGCAGTAGCCCGCCATAGAAGAAGGTCAGCACAGTATAGGCGTAGCCCCTTCCGAACGAGATGATGCCTTCACGGGCATAGTTGCGGAAATGGCGCAGACGGTTGGCCGCAAAGAATGGCGACACGACAATAAGCATCACTGCCAATAGTCCCATCATCGGACTGGTCAGCCCCTGAATGTAGCATATCAGCGAACCAATCCACAGCAGCGAGAGCAGGGCGCCATCCTGTCGTGCAAATGCTTTCAGTTGTATATATTCTTCTGATGTCATCTTTTCGACTGCAAAGGTACGAATTTTAGTTCATAGTTCATAGTTCATAGTTCATAGTTTTTGTTTTTTATAGTTAAAAGAGCTTAAATTTGCCGCCGTTGTAGACAGTGAACTGTCAACTATAAACTATTTTTTATTAACTTTGCACCCGCTTTCTGACAAAAAAGGAGCGATAATTCTCTATTATCAATTCTCAATTGTCAATTAGCAAAAATGGGCAGTCCTGTACGGCCAGCTCCCTCGGAATCCCCCAGGATGGGAACATAGCAAGGGTACTTGGTTGTAGCGGCGCGATGCAGACAGCTGCCCACCCGCCTCTTTAGCTCAGTTGGCCAGAGCACGTGATTTGTAATCTCGGGGTCGTTGGTTCGAATCCGACAAGAGGCTCAAAAGGATAACCATAGCGTGGCAATTGGATGTCTCGAGGTGAGACGGTCATGCTTATAAATGATAGCTTATGAATAAAATTGCTAAGTATGCATACTTGTTATGCATCATGTTAATGTTAGTTCCAATGAATGCTTCGGCAGGGACTAAAGGAAAGCGAAGTTCAAGGTTTGACTGGAATTCCGTAATGAATGCGATTATCGAGGTCGAGAGTGGCGGTAACGCCAAGGCTGTTGACAAAAGTGGTAAATCGTGTGGTATTATGCAGATTACGCCTGTTATGGTAAATGAGTGTAACCGCATACTTGAGTTGAGAAAGAGCAAGAAACGTTTTTCTTTGGATGATCGTTTCAGCGCTTCGAAATCCAAGGAAATGTTTCTCTTATTTCAATCATTTTACAATCCAAAGAACGATGTAGAGCAAGCCATCCGCTCATGGAATGGCGGTATAAACTATACGCGTCGTGCTACTCAGCGATACTATGAGAAGGTGATGAGTAAAATGAAGTAGAATGCAGAAAATGATGAAGAAATGGTTGTTGATGGCTACCGTGCTGATGATGGTAGCCTGTCAGGAAACGATGGATGAACGCTGTGCGCGTGAGTGCCGTGACTATACGAAGAAAAACTGTCCGTCGCTCATTACTGAGAATGTGACGATAGACAGTCTGGTGTTCCAAAAGAGTACGCGTACGTTAATTTATTATTATACGGTGGCCGGTGTCATCGACGATGCCGAGCAGTTGAAGAAGTATAATCTGCGTGGTGAACTGTTGAAGGAACTGAAGAACTCTACCACTATGAAAACTTACAAGGAGGCCGGCTACCATTTCCGCTACGTGTACTATAGCACAAAGAATAGCGGAACGAAAGTGTTTGACACCACGTTCCGCCAAAAGGACTACCAATAAGGGTTAACGGTTAAAGATTAACGGTTAACGGTTAACCCTGAACCATTAACCCTGAACCATCAATCGATTTCGGGCTTCATGTTTGTATAGACGGTCTGAACGTCATCGAAGTCCTCGAGACGCTCAATCATCTTGTCGATGGTTTCACGCTCTTCGGGAGTGACATCCTTTAAATCGTTGGGGATGCGGGTAAACTCAGCACCCGTTACCTCGAAGCCGTTCTCTTCCAAGTGCTTCTGGATGGCACCGAAGGACTGGGGGTCACCATAGATGGTGATGCTGTCCTCTTCCTCGTCCTCATCGAACTCATCTTCTACACCATAGTCAATCAAGTCGAGAATCAACTCGTCCATATCCAGCCCGTCCTTTTTCTTGAAAGTGAAAACGGCCTTGTGGTCAAACAGGAACGACAGTGAACCCTGTGTGCCAAGGTTACCATTGAACTTGTTGAACACTGAACGGACGTCACCTACGGTACGGGTAGTGTTGTCGGTCAGGGTGTCCACAAAAATGGCAACACCATGAGGACCATATCCCTCATAGGTTACTTCCTTGTAGTCACTTTGGTCCTTACCCATAGCGTTCTTGATGGCACGCTCGATATTGTCTTTCGGCATGTTCTCACGCTTAGCGTTGGCGATGATAGCACGTAACGCAGGGTTCATGTCAGGCTCAGGACCGCCTGCCTTTACGGCAATGGCAATCTGTTTGCCAATCTTAGTAAATGTCTTGGCCATGTGGCCCCATCTCTTCAATTTCGCAGCTTTGCGATATTCAAATGCTCTTCCCATTTTTATTTATTTTAAATTGATAATTGACAATTGAGAATTGATAATTAGCGCAACTCGGCATTGAGTTGCTTCTTCAGGTTCTGAATCAGCTTCTGCATGATTGCTTCAATCTGTTTGTCGCCCATGGTCTTCTCGGCATCCTGAAGGATGAAGTTGACAGCATACGACTTCTTGCCGGCAGGCAGTTTATCGCCCTCATAGACGTCGAACAGCTCAACCTTCTTCAGGAACTTCTTCTCAGTCTGACGAGCAATGTCTTCGATTTGCTGGAACTCAACGCTCTTATCAATGAGTAGGGCGAGGTCGCGGCTAACTGATGGGAACTTGGGAATCTCTGTGAATTCCACCTTTTGTTTGCGGATGACCTTCATCAGGGCTGTCCAGTTGAGTTCGGCATAGTAGACGGTCGTATCGATATCGAACTGCTTCTGCAATTTCTTGTTCAGCACACCCAGTTCGATGAGTTTCTTGCCACCACGGTTCTCGATAGTCAGACCGGCAGCAAAGATGGCATTCTCTGACTTTTTGCGTACCAGCATACCCGGCTGAACACCAATACGTGCGAGGATGTTGTCGACGTGGGCATCTAGCTCGGCATACGAAGTGTCCTCGTTGGCATGAGCCCACGAACCCTCAACACGCTTACCCGTAAGCCACAGCCCCAGATGGTATTGCTCCTTGTAGGCTTGCATGGGATCATCCTGGTTCTCCTTCGCAGGATCGAAACTGTATACGTTGCCGAATTCGAAGAATCGGCAGTTGGGACTCTTGCGGTTAGCATTGTGGGCAATGCTTTCCAGTCCGCCATAGAGTAGGGTGCCACGCATGATATTGAGGTCACTGCTGAGCGGGTTCATGATGTGTACCAACTCCTTGTTTTGTTCGTCGTCGTAGTATGAAGACTTGCTCAACGAGTTGTTCAGTATTTCGTTGAAACCGGCACCCACGAGCTGTTCGCTGACCAAATTGGCCAGTTTGTGCTTCAGGTCTTCGTCGCCCTTGATGACGAGGCTTGACTTCAACTGGGTGGGTATCTCTACATTATTATATCCATAGATGCGCAAGATGTCCTCCACCACGTCGCAGGGACGCTGCACATCGACACGGTAGGCGGGAATCTCCAGCTGCAGTGCCTCAGGAGTCTCCTCAAGAATCTTCATCTCCAGACTCTCACAGATGCTCTTGATGGTGTCGACGGGAATGTCTTTACCCACTAACGAGTGGACATAGCTGTATTCCAAATTGACTACGGGGTTGGCGATGGGCTGAGGATAGACGTCCATAATATCCATCGAAATCTTACCGCCAGCAAGTTCTTTACAGAGCAGGGCTGCGTACTTCAGGGCTTCGATCGTTCCGTTGGGATCGATGCCACGCTCGAAACGGAAAGAAGCATCGGTGCTTAGTCCGTGGCGACGGGCTGACTTGCGAATCCATGTGGGATGGAAGTAGGCACTCTCGAGCACGACATTGCGAGTTGTCTCGTATGTGCCGCTGCCTTTGCCTCCAAATACACCAGCAATACACATGGGCTCTTCACTGTTGCAGATGGCGAGGTCGCGGTCGCTAAGCTTATGCTCTACACCGTCCAGTGTCTGGAATGGCGTACCCTCTGGCATCGTCTTCACCACAATCTTGTGGCCCTTTACCATGTCTGCATCGAAGCAGTGCAGGGGCTGACCCAAAGCCATCATCACATAATTAGTAATATCAACGATATTGTTAATAGGACGCAGGCCGATAGTTGTCAATTTGTTTTTCAACCAGTCGGGTGACTCTTTCACCTCGCAGTCGGTAATGCTAACACAAGCATAGCGCTTGCAGGCCTCAGAGTTTTCAATGACCACGTCGATGGGGAGGGAGTTATTGTCGATGGCGAAACCATCGACCACAGGACGGTGGGTAGCCGTCTTGTAGCCGTTCTGCTTGAGCCATGCATAAAGATCGCGGGCCACACCCCAGTGGGAGAGGGCATCGGCACGATTGGCGGTGATGTCAACCTCGATGAGCCAGTCGCTCTCCAAGTGGTAATACTCTGCTGCGGGTGTACCAACAACGGCATCCTCAGGCAGTACGATGATGCCTGAATGGTCGTTGCCAATACCAATCTCGTCCTCGGCACAGATCATGCCTAACGACTCGACACCGCGTAGCTTCGACTTCTTGATGACAAACTCCTTGTCACCATCATAGAGGACACAGCCCAGGTCGGCCACAATGACCTTTTGACCAGCGGCCACATTAGGAGCGCCACAGACAATCTGCTGGGGTTCGCCCTTGCCCAAATCAACGGTAGTTACATGCAGGTGGTCTGAGTCCGGATGCATCTCACACGTCAACACTTTACCTACGTAAAGGCCTTTCAGACCGCCTTTGATACTTTGTACTTCTTCGAGTGCGTCAACTTCCAAACCTGTTGACGTCAGCGCGTCGCACACCTGTTGTGGCGTGAGGTCGAAGTCTACGTACTCTTTAAGCCATTTATAAGAAATATTCATTGCAATGAAATGTGTTAATTCTGAAAATCCGTGCAAAGGTACGAAAAAGTGAGAACAATACAAAATAAATTGGCTTTTTATTTCGCTTAATCGGTTTTTTGCACTACCTTTGCACCCGAAATGAAAATAGAAGTGATAAAAGCAGCGCTGTTTGACCTTGATGGCGTGGTATTTGATACAGAGCCCCAATACTCAGTGTTCTGGGGTTCACAGTGCAGGGAGTTTCATCCGGAACTGCCTGGGCTGGAGCACAGAATCAAGGGACAGACGCTCACGCAAATATACGATGCGTGGTTTTCGGGACCGCTGACGGATAGGCAGCCATTGATTACGAGCAGATTGAATGATTATGAACGGCAGATGGATTATGATTACATTGCCGGTTTTGAGGTTTTCATTGACAGGCTGCACCGTCAAGGCGTGAAAACCGCAGTGGTGACGAGTTCGAACATACCGAAGATGGAGGCTGTTTATGCTAAGCATCCAGAGTTTAAGGAAATGTTTGATGCCATCCTGACCTCCGAGGATTTTGAACGCTCGAAACCTGATCCGGACTGCTATCTGAAGGCTGCACAGCGCTTTGGTGTCGAGCCGAAGGACTGTGTGGTATTCGAAGACTCGTTTAATGGTCTGAAGTCGGGTAGGGCAGCTGGCATGTATGTGGTTGGACTGGCTACGACAAATGCCGCTGACGCCATTCGCCCGTTGTGTGATGAGGTCATAACCGACTTTATAGAATTATCATCGTAGTAATATAGTATTTGATAAGTTAAAGAGATAATAAATCGTAAACAGTTAATCGTCTAATAATAATAAGATTATGGCAGGATATTTGGTAAATGACACACGTAAGGTGACAACACACCGCTTCATGGAAATGAAACAGAAGGGAGAAAAAATAAGTATGCTGACATCGTATGACTTTACGATGGCAGGTATCGTAGATAAGGCAGGCATCGATGCCATTCTCGTTGGCGACTCGGCCTCAAACGTGATGGCGGGTAATGCTACAACGCTGCCTATGACCGTCGACAATATGATTTATCATGCACGTTCGGTGGTACGTGCTGTACAGCGTGCCCTGGTGATTTGCGACATGCCTTTCGGTTCCTATCAGGTGAATGCTGCCGAGGGTGTAGCCAACGCCATTCGTATCATGAAGGAGAGCGGCTGTGACGCCGTGAAAATGGAAGGTGGCGTAGAGATCCTGGATACGGTGAAGCGCATCTTGGATGCAGGAATACCAGTGATGGCTCATCTGGGACTGACGCCGCAGTCTATCAACAAGTTCGGTACATACGCCGTACGTGCCAAGGAACAGGCTGAGGCTGACAAGCTTATTAGCGACGCTATTGCCTTGTGTGAGGCGGGTTGTTTCGGCATCACACTTGAGAAAGTACCTGCAGCGCTGGCTGTTGAGGTGACTCGTACGGTGAAATGTCCAACTATCGGTATCGGTGCCGGCAATGGTACGGACGGTCAGGTGTTGGTGATTGCCGATATGCTGGGTATGACCCAAGGGTTCTCGCCTCGATTCCTGCGTCGATATGCTGACCTGAACACGGTGATTACCGATGCTGTTGGTCGCTACGTGGAGGATGTCAAGAGTGGTGACTTCCCCAATGAGAGCGAATCGTATTGAATAATGAATGTTGACCAGTGAACTCTCAGAATACCCTAATACATATTAGGCTGTGGCACAAGGACTTCTGGCTCTTGGTGATAGCAGATCTGTTGCTGACTATGTCGGTTTGCGGATTGATTCCCGTGCTGCCGTTATGGCTCATGCAGACTGAGAATTTCTCGTCTGTGGAAACAGGTCTTTCAATGGGCGTATTCGGAGTTGGTCTCTATTTGTTTGGGGCACAGTGTTCGTGGCTGGTGCAGCGCTACAGGAGAAATGTGGTGTGCATGTGGGCCATTCTTCTCATGACTGTTGACTTGGCCCTGCTTTGGTATATTGACGGTCTACGGTCGGAGTTTGTGGAGTTTTGGGTGATACTGTTGCATAGACTGATGCTTGGAGCTACCTTTGGTCTGGCACAAATGGTGTTGGCATCGACGTTGGTCATTGATACCTGCGAGTCGTACCAACGCACAGAAGCCAATCACAGTGCGGCATGGTTTGCTCGTTTTGCATTAGCCTTGGGTCCGATGGGCGGTTTATTGGCCTACAAGTTAGTAGGTTTCGATAAGATGCTTTGGGGAGCTATAGGCTGTGCGCTACTCTCGATAGTGCTCATCAAGAACGTGAAATTCCCTTTTAAGGCTCCTGAGGAAGGTGTCCGCGTGGCTTCGATCGACCGCTTTCTGCTACCCAGTGGCTATGTGCTGTTTGTCAACCTGTTGTCGGTTGGCATTGTCATGGGGCTACTGATGTCGCTCCCTGTCAGTGTATTTTTCTATGGACTGATGATGGTTGGTTTTATTCTGGCATTGTTGGCACAGCACTTCATATTCCGCGATGCTGAGTTAAAGAGCGAGATAGTGAGTGGCCTGATACTGCTGATAGCAGCGTTGTTCGTCATGTTGGAATATATGAACAGTCCAGTTGCTCCCATTCTGGTCGGGCTTGGAGTGGGTATAGTTAGCTCGCGCTATCTGTTGTTTTTTATCAAACTGAGCCGTCATTGTCAGCGTGGCACGTCACAGAGCACGTTCTTCTTGGGCTGGGAAACGGGTTTAGCCATCGGCCTGACTATAGGCTATGCCTTGATGTACGGTCAGCGCGACATGCTGTTGTATGCCGCTTTGGCGTTGACCATATTAAGTCTGCTGATGTATCATTTCCATACTCACTCGTGGTTTATGAATCACAAGAACCGCTAACGCCTTCTTACTTCTTACCTCTTACTTCTTACTTCTTACTTCTTACCTCTTACCTCTTACCTATCTTCTTCATACTCAGTGAGATGCGCAGTCGGCGCAAGTCAACACTGATGACACGGACCATGACGTGCTGATGAAGCCGCACTACCTGCGTGGGATCGCTGACATACTTGTCTGCTAATTGTGACACATGCACCAGTCCGTCTTGATGGACGCCAATGTCGACAAAGGCTCCGAAGTTGGTAATATTGGTCACAATGCCAGGCAACACCATACCTTCGTGCAAGTCGTCGATGGTCTGCACGCTGCTGTCGAACTCAAATACCTCAATCTGTTCGCGAGGATCACGGCCGGGCTTTTCCAGTTCCTTCATGATGTCGGTGAGGGTAGGAAGTCCCACTTCGTCGCTGATATACCGCTTGATATCAATCTTCTCGCGCGTACCTTTATTCTTTATAAGGTCATCCACCGTACAGTGTTGGTCGGCAGCCATTTGTTCCACTATATGGTAACTCTCAGGGTGTACGGCACTGTTGTCGAGCGGATTCTTAGCGTTGGGAATACGTAGGAATCCGGCGCACTGCTGATAAGCGGCAGGACCCAGTCTCGGTACTTTTTTCAGTTGTGCGCGTGAAGTGAAGGCACCGTGCTCTTTCTTATAGTCCACAATGTTCTGAGCTAACACGGGCCCCAGACCGCTGACATAGGTCAACAAGTGCTGTGAGGCTGTATTGAGGTTAACACCCACCAAATTGACGCAGCTCTCGACAGTTTGGTCAAGAGCATGTTTCAGCTTACTTTGGTCGACGTCGTGCTGATACTGTCCTACGCCAATACTCTTCGGATCTATTTTCACCAGCTCGGCCAATGGGTCCATGAGTCTACGGCCGATGCTGACAGCACCACGTACGGTGACATCTTCATCAGGGAATTCGTCACGGGCTGCTTTCGATGCACTGTAGACCGAAGCGCCGTCCTCGCTTACCACATATATTGTGGGTGCTGGGTTTGCCAGCACTGTTTCCTTTAGTACCTCTTCCACAAATTCCTTTGTCTCACGGCTGGCAGTACCGTTACCTATGGCGATAGCCACTATCTGGTACTTTTCAATCATCTGCTGTAAATGGATGTTAGCCTGCATGCGGTGATTGACAGGCGGGTGAGGGAAGATGGCCTCATGATGCAGCAGGTTACCCTGAGCATCCAGGCAAACCACCTTACAACCTGTGCGGAACCCCGGGTCGATGCCCATGACGCGCTTTTGGCCGAGTGGGGCAGAGAGTAGCAGTTGGCGCAAGTTCTCCGCAAAGACGCGAATGGCTTCTTCGTCAGCTTTCTCCTTGCTCAACGTCATGAATTCCGACTCAATCGATGGTAGTAACAGACGCTTATAGCCGTCCTCGACAGCTTCAGCCACTAATCGCTGGCAGGCACCATTTCCACGGACATAGTTCCGCTGCAGACGACTGATTGTATCCTCGTCGTCAATGGTGATGCTGATACGTAGGAACCCCTCGTCGGTACCGCGACGCATGGCCAGCATACGATGGCTGGAACAGCGCTTTAGCGGCTCTTCCCACTCGAAGTAGTCACTGTATTTCTGTGCCTCGTCGGTGTCCTTTTTGTTCTTTACCGCCTTCGATTCAATGAAGGCCTCGCGACGGAAGATGCTACGTACCAGGTTACGACTCCGCTCGTCTTCACTCACCTGTTCGGCAATGATGTCCTGGGCACCCTTAATTGCGTCTTCGACGCTTAATGGAGAATTGATAATTGACAGTTGACGCTGGGCTGCGCGTTCGGGATTGGCTTCGCGCTGCATCAGCAGCAGTTGTGCCAACGGCTCCAGACCTTGTTCACGAGCCACTTGGGCACGAGTACGCCGCTTAGGCTTATAGGGCAGGTATATGTCTTCGAGTACGGTCATTTCCCAGCAGTCATCAATACGCTTCTGTAGTTCCGGCGTCATCTTCTCCTGTTCAGTAATGGTCTTGACGATAGTCATCTTACGCTTGGCTATTTCCTGCAACTGTTCTGCACGGTTGCTGATAGCCGTAATCTGTACTTCGTCAAGTCCTCCCGTACGCTCCTTACGGTAACGCGAGATGAAAGGAATAGTGCATCCCTCATCCAACAACTTCAGCGTATTCTCCACCGCATGCTCCTGCAAGTGCAGCTCATTGGCGATTAGCCGTGTAAATATCTTGATATGTTCCATACTTCTTCCATCTTACCTCTTACTTCTTACCTCTTTTAGTACCTGCTTTCACGTTTAATGCTTCGTATGTGGAATAAGATGCCAACAATAATGCAAAGCAGGCCGGTGACAAGCAGCCAGTTATGGCTTGAAAACGTGCTGATGCGTGTCGTTAAAAGCACCAAAGTACCTATTATAATAAGGAATATACCCGAATATGGCGTTGATTTCTTCATAAAAACGTTAAATTTGCCGCAAATATACGAAAAATTATCAATTTTCAATTGTCAATTATCATTTTTTTAGTACCTTTGCACCCGCATTTTGCAAAAATAACATTTATTTAATTAATTAACGTAGTATGAATCAATACGAAACCGTTTTCATTTTGACTCCCGTTTTGTCTGATGAACAGACAAAGGAAACGGTCGCAAAGTTCAAGAAGGTCCTCACCGATAAGGGTGCAGAGATCGTGAACGAAGAGGCCTGGGGACTGAAGAAGATGGCTTATGCTATCGAGAAGAAATCTACAGGTTTCTACTTCCTGTTAGAGTTCAAGGCTGAGCCATCAGTGATTAAGACTCTGGAGACTGCCTTCCGTCGTGACGAGAAGGTTATCCGTTTCCAGACCGTTAAGCTTGAGAAGTATGCTATTGAGTATGCTGAGAAGCGTCGTAACAAATTTGGTAAAAAAGAGGAGGCTTAAACTATGGCACAAGACACTGAAATTCGCTATTTGAACGCTCCTTCTATCGACACGAAGAAGAAGAAGTACTGCCGCTTCAAGAAAAGTGGTATCAAGTACATTGACTACAAGGATCCCGAGTTCCTGAAGAAGTTCCTGAACGAGCAGGGTAAGATTCTGCCCCGCCGTATCACCGGTACCTCTCTGAAGTATCAGCGCCGTGTGGCTCAGGCCGTGAAGCGTGCCCGCCAGATTGCTCTGCTGCCTTACGTAACTGACATGATGAAATAATTAGGAGGACGCAAGACATGGAAATTATACTGAAAGAAGATATTATCGGTCTGGGTTATAAGAACGATATCGTGAACGTGAAATCTGGCTATGGCCGTAACTACCTCATTCCTCAGGGTAAGGGTGTTATCGCAAGCCCGATGGCAAAGAAGATTCTTGCTGAGAACCTGAAGCAGCAGGCTCACAAGCTCGCTGCCCAGAAGGCTGCTGCCGAGGAGAAGGCTGCTCAGCTGAATGGCGTTGCCCTCGAGATTGCTGCTAAGGTGAGCGCTACTGGTCAGCTCTACGGTTCTGTAGGTGCCAATCAGGTTGCTGAGGAACTGAAGAAGTTGGGCAAGGAGGTTGATCGTAAGATCATCACCATGAAGGATGCCAAGACCATTGGCGACTTCGTAGCTCTGGTTCATTTCCACAAGGAGGTTACCGTTGAGATTCCTGTAAAGGTCGTTGCTGAGAATGCTGCCGAGCTGAAGGCTGCTGCCGAGGCTGAAGCTGCCATCAAGGCTGCTGCCGATGCCAAGAAAGCTGCTGCTGAGGCCGCTGCCGCTGCCGAAGAGGCTGCCGAGGAAGTTGTTGACGAGCAGGCTCCTGCAGTTGAGGAAGCTCCCGTTGAAGAGTAAAACAAAATTAGAGTAATAACCGCTGTAAAGCAAATCATAGTTATTATACACTGTTGAATCCCGAGTGTGAAAGCACCCGGGATTTTTCAATAGGGAAATCAATATGTAAAAATAGGGGGTTCCCTATACGATTCTCATTTATTTTTCTCATCTTTGCAGCGTCAAATGATTAAAATATAGAAGCGTATGAAAGAAAATCGGATTATTGCATCGGCCCTCATTGCTGTGGGTATTGTATTTCTGGGTTTGTTTATCAAGGCTGGCATTGACAATTTTGCCAACAAGGACCGTAAGGTGACTGTCAAGGGGCTGGCCGAGCGTGAGGTGCCTGCTGATAAAGTGACGTGGAGCATTGGTACGAAGGTGACAGGCAATGACTTACCTTTGCTCTATGAGTATATCAACATGCAGACGGACAAAATCAAGAAGTTCTTACGGCAGAATGGTCTCGACGAGAAGGAGATTACTGTTAATCCTCCTTCCATCAGCGACTTGGAAGCCCGCGAATGGGGTGATAACCAGAAGAACTTCCGTTACATTGTTACCACAACTATCACGGTGGCTACGAACAAGGTGCAGGAAGTCAACAAGGCCATCTTCAAACAGGCTGAACTATTGAAGCAAGGTGTGGCCATTGAGAATAGCAACGCACAATACGAATATGCCTCGTTCCAGCAGATGAAGCCAGAGATGATGGCCGAGGCTATCAAGAACGCCCAGAAGACGGCCGAACAGTTTGCTGAGGCCAGCAAGAGTGAATTAGGCCAGATACAAACGGCCGGTCAAGGACAGTTCGAAATCGAAGACCGCGACCAGAACACTCCTTACATCAAGAAGCTGCGCGTCGTGACCACCATCACCTATTCGCTGAAAGAATAAAGTAGAGGAAACATGTATACACAAAAAAACTGCCGGAAATGAATCCGGCAGTTTTCATTCTCTCAATTTCGTTCGCACTAATTACTTAACGCTATCAGCAGCAACTGTATCAGCAGCAACGGTGTCAGCAGCAACAGTGTCAGCGCTGTCGAGGGTTGCGATTGAATCTGAATCAACAGCCTCAGCCTGAGCGGTCTTGTTACCACAAGAAGCGAAAGAGATAGCTGCAACAGCTACGAACATAAATACTAATTTCTTCATTTTTTCTAATGCTTTTTAATCTGTAAAACAATCATTTGTTTATTAAAACGCTGCAAAGTTAGGCATTTTTTCGTTACGTTGTACTTTTTTTAGTAACTTTTTTTTGGTCTTTTTTGTAACTTTTTTGTAAAAGCCTTATAATCAACATCTTACGAAATGTTAAAATTCATGTAAAAATCACACCAAATCGAATAATTGCTAAAAAATGGCATTTTTACGATAAAAATAACTACCTTTGCAAGTGAAAAGAAATGAGTAAAAAGGGTGGGTGGAATTACACCTTATTATATATATGATAGATACATCGGCATTTCAAGGGAAAAAAGCGGCTTATTACACGTTGGGTTGTAAGTTGAACTTCTCTGAGACATCGACTTTCGCAAAGATGCTTCAGCAGATGGGTGTCGTCACAGCCAGAAAGGGTGAGACGGCAGACATTTGCCTGATCAATACGTGTTCGGTGACCGACGTGGCCGACCATAAGTGCCGGCAGGTTATTCATCGTGTGGTTCGTCAGCATCCCGGAGCCTTTGTGGTGGTGACGGGCTGTTATGCCCAGCTGTCCCCTGAGCGCATAGCGAAGATTGACGGTGTTGACCTGGTGCTGGGTTCCAATGAAAAGGCGAACTTGGTGCAGTTTCTGTCGGAGGAGTTTGTCAGTCGAGGCTCAGCCTCGACCTACGAGACAGCGGGACAGGCTGTGGCTCCCAGAATAGCGGGACAGGGGGCGACCTGCGAGACAGCGGGACAGGCCGCGGCTCACAGAACAGCGGGGCAGGGGGCGACATACAAGA
This sequence comes from Prevotella sp., assembly GCA_016286995.1. Lineage (GTDB taxonomy): Bacteria > Bacteroidota > Bacteroidia > Bacteroidales > Bacteroidaceae > Prevotella. Next base: position 74,805 of record JAEEVA010000010.1, on the reverse strand, counting down.
CTGTGAAGACGAAGGATATCACAAGTTTTGCCCCCAGTTGTTCGAGGGGTAACCGTACGCGCTATTTCCTGAAGGTTCAGGACGGCTGCGACTATTTCTGTACCTACTGTACTATTCCGTATGCCCGTGGCTTCAGCCGCAATCCGACCATTGCCTCTTTGGTGGCACAAGCTAAGGAGGCAGCCAATGAGGGTGGTAAGGAGATTGTGCTGACGGGTGTCAATATCGGTGACTTTGGTAAATCGACAGGTGAACACTTCCTGGATTTGGTAAAAGCGTTGGACGAGGTGGAGGGTATCAGTCGCTATCGTATCAGCAGTCTTGAACCGGATTTGTTGAGTGACGACCTGATAGACTACTGTGCCCATAGCCGCGCCTTCATGCCTCATTTCCATATTCCTTTGCAGAGTGGCAGCGACACGGTGCTGCGGCTGATGCACCGCCACTATGACAGCCAGTTGTTTGCCGATAAGATTCATCGCATCAAGGAAGTCATGCCTGATGCCTTTATCGGTGTCGACGTGATGGTAGGCTGTCGGGGTGAAACGCCTGAGTGCTTTGAGGAAACCTACAACTTCCTCGACGGTCTTGACGTCACCCAGCTGCATGTGTTTCCCTATTCTGAACGTCCGAGTACGTCGGCACTTAGCATTCCCTATGTGGTGTCGGACAAGGACAAGCGTGAGCGCAGCCAGCGTTTGCTGGCACTTTCTGACCAAAAGACTGAAGCCTTCTATCAGTGGTATATCGGTCAGCAGGCTGAGGTGCTCTTTGAGAAGGCTCCACGAGGTAAGGCCATGCATGGCTTCACAAAGAACTATATCCGTGTGGAGCTGCCGGCATCTGAAGCCCGTGAAGAGTACGACAACCAGTTGATAAAAGCCAGACTTTTGGAGCCCCCTAAATTAGGAGGGGCTTATCAAGCAACAGGTGCTCAAAGGGCGTTATATTGTCAATTATTAAACAAAGAAGAATGATGAGTAATTGTTCAGACCCCCAACCCCCTAACTTAGGGGGCTTTAGTAAGGTAGCAATCGTCATATTGAACTGGAATGGCGCGAAGATGCTGGCCCAGTATCTGCCCACAGTATTGAACTATTCACGCGACGAGGCTAAGGTCTACGTGGCTGACAATGCCTCGACCGATGATTCCCTCGACCTTCTGCGCCGCGATTTTCCTGAGTGTAAGCTCATCGTGCTGGACAAGAACTGGGGCTTTGCCGAAGGTTATAACAAAGCGTTGGCCCAGATTGAAGCCGAATATTATCTGTTGTTGAATTCCGACATCGAGGTGACGCACCATTGGCTGACTCCGATGATTGAGTTCATGGATGTGCATCCCGAAGTGGCCGCTTGTCAGCCTAAGCTGCTCTCTGTATATAATAAGGATATGTTCGAATATGCCGGAGCGAGTGGGGGATACCTCGACCGCTATGGCTATCCCTTCTGTCGTGGACGCATCTTCGAGACCATCGAGGAAGACAACGGTCAATACGACTATGCCACAGAAATCCTCTGGGCTACGGGTGCTGCACTAATGATCCGCTCGAAGGATTATTGGGACTGTGGCGGACTGGACGAACGTTTCTTTGCGCACAATGAGGAGATAGACCTATGCTGGCGCTTACGCATCCGTGGCCGAAAGCTTTTCTGTCTGCCTGAGAGCTATGTCTATCACGTCGGTGGCGGCACGTTGCCGAAGTCGAATCCCATGAAGACCTTCCTGAATTTCCGTAACAATCTGACTATGCTCTATAAGTGTCTGCCCGATGAGGACCTGCAGCATGTGATGCGCTGGCGTTGGTTCCTGGACTATCTGGCAGCCTTCGAAATGCTGGTGCTGAAGGGTAACCGGGGGGATTTCTGTGCCGTGTTCCGTGCCCGTCGGGCCTTCAAACGCTGGCGTAAAGATTTTGTGACAGACCGTGAAGCCATACAGAAAAGCCGTAAGGAAACGGCTGTTCCCCTACGGCATTCGTTCTCGCTGTTGTGGCAGTATTATGTCAGAGGTCGTAAGCACTTTTCCGACTTGCCCTGACACGAGGCCACTGCCTATCACTCTTTCTTAATAGCTGCGGGCAATGATGACGCGTGCTACGCTCGGCTTTCCGCTGACCATATCGATGCCCGGCGTCTGCTCATAAGCAAATGGCACACAGCGGATGGTGGCCTGCGTCTCTTCCTTAATCTTGGCCTCAGTCTCGGCTGTGCCGTCCCAGTGGCAGAGGAAGAAGCCGCCGTTCTTCACCTTCTCCTTGAACTCCTCGTAGTTATCGCACTCGTAAACATGCTCGTCGCGGTACTTGCGGGCCTTCTCGAAGATGTTCTTTTGGATTTCGTCCAAAAGTTGTTCTACGTATTCAGCGATTCCCTCGATGCTGCGTGTCTCTTTCTCCAGCGTATCGCGGCGCATCACCTCGATGGTGCCGTTCTCCAAGTCGCGGGCTCCCAGTACGAGACGCACGGGAACACCCTTCAGCTCATAGTCGGCAAATTTAAAGCCAGGACGCTTATTGTCAGCATCGTCAAACTTGACGCTGATACCGGCTTTGCGCAGTTTCTCAATGATGGGCTGCACTTCTTTGTTCACCAGCTCCATCTGCTCGGGTTTGGTAGCGATAGGAATGATGACAACCTGGATAGGTGCAATACGCGGTGGCAGTACAAGACCGTTATCGTCAGAGTGGGCCATAATCATGGCACCAATCAGACGGGTAGAGACGCCCCAGGAGGTAGCCCACACGTATTCGGGCTTGTTCTCCTTATTCAGATAGGTCACATCGAAAGCCTTGGCGAAGTTCTGTCCCAAGAAGTGCGAAGTACCGCTCTGTAGTGCCTTGCCGTCCTGCATCATGGCCTCAATGGTATAGGTGTCGAGGGCACCGGCGAAGCGCTCGGTCTCGCTCTTCACACCCTGCAGCACGGGGAGTGAGAGCCACTCCTCAGCGAATGTAGCGTACACGTGCAGCATCTTCTTGGCTTCCTCTTCGGCCTCCTCACGGGTGGCATGAGCCGTATGTCCCTCCTGCCACAGGAATTCTGAGGTGCGCAGGAACGGACGTGTACGCATCTCCCAGCGCATCACGTTACACCACTGGTTGCACATCAGGGGCAGGTCGCGCCACGACTGAATCCAGTTCTTATAAGTGTTCCAGATGATGGTCTCCGAGGTGGGACGGATGATGAGCTCTTCTTCCAGCTTGGCGGCAGGGTCGACAACAACGCCACTTTTGTCCTCGGTAGCCTTTAGACGGTAGTGAGTGACGACGGCACACTCCTTGGCGAAACCTTCCACGTGCTCGGCCTCACGGCTGAGGAACGACTTCGGGATGAGTAGGGGGAAATAGGCGTTCTGGGCACCCGTCTCCTTGAACATGCTGTCAAGCTGATGCTGCATCTTTTCCCAGATGGCATAGCCGTAAGGCTTGATGACCATACAACCGCGAACAGCCGACTGTTCAGCAAGGTCAGCCTTTACCACCAAATCGTTATACCACTGGCTGTAATTATCAGCGCGTTTCGTTAAATCTTTTAATTCTTTTGCCATAATTCTTTGTAATTTCCTTAAATTTTGCTGCAAAGGTACAAAAAGAAGTGAAAAGTGAAGAGTGAAAAGTGAAAAATTTGCTTCCGCATGCCATTATTCTCTACTTTTTTCTTACTTTTGCATCCAAATTAACTAAGTTTTAATTATAAATAAGTAAGGTTATGAAGACAAAAATCATTTCTTTGTTGCTCTGTGTAGGCATGATTGTTGCATGTAACAATACGCAGAAGGGTGCTGCCATCGGTGCTGGTGGTGGTGCTGTGTTGGGTGGTATTATCGGTGCTATAGCAGGTAACACGGCTATCGGTGCTGCTGTCGGCGGTGCTGTTGGTGCTGGTACTGGTGCTATCATCGGTCACAAGATGGACAAGGCCAAGAAGGAGGCCGAGCAGGTGCAGAACGCACAGGTTGAGACCGTTACTGACAACAACGGCCTTGAGGCTGTGAAGGTTACGTTCGATTCTGGTATCCTTTTTGCTACAGGTAAGTCAGCCCTCTCTGCTACTGCCAAGACGTCGTTGGCTCAGTTTGCCAGTGTGCTGAAGAACAATGCCGACTGCGACGTTGCCATTCAGGGTTATACCGACAATCAGGGCTGGAAGAACTCTACCGTAGAGCAGAGCCAGCAGAAGAACCTCTCGCTCTCACAGGATCGTGCTACTGCCGTTTCTCAGTATCTGCTGAGTCTGGCTGTTCCCGCCACACAGATCAAGAGCGTTCAGGGTTTTGGTGATGCCAATCCCGTTGCCGACAATTCTACCGCTGCCGGCCAGGCTCAGAACCGTCGTGTAGAGGTTTACATGTATGCCTCTCAGAAGATGATTCAGGATGCCCAGAATCAGGCAAACTAATAACGCAAAATTTCAGTAGTGAAGCGCTTCATACGTTTCATCAAGAAGGTACTTTTAAGGATAGTGGTGGCTTTTTTTGCCTCCACTATTCTTTCTGTTTTGGTATTGCGTTGGGTGCCTGTGTACTTTACGCCGCTGATGTTCATCCGCGTCAGTCAGCAGATCGCTGCTGGTGAGGAAACCAAGCTGCACCACCACTGGGTGCCATACGACGAAATCAGTCCCTCGCTGTCTCTGGCTGTGATGGCATCTGAGGATGCCCGGTTCCTGGAGCATCACGGCTTCGACTACAAGGCTATCGAACATGCGGCTATGCGCAACATCAAACACCCCAAGAAGCGCAAGTTGGGTGCTTCTACTATCTCGCAGCAGACAGCGAAGAACGTCTTCCTGTGGCCTGGCCGTTCGTGGGTGCGCAAGGGCTTCGAAGTTTATTTCACCACTCTGATAGAGCTGATGTGGAGCAAGCATCGCATCATGGAAGTTTATCTCAATTCGATAGAGATGGGTGACGGCATCTATGGTGCTGACGCCGTTGCCGAGTGGCACTTCAATACGACTGCCGACAAACTAACAAAAGGGCAGTGTGCCTTGATAGCGGCCTCACTGCCCAATCCTCGCCGTTTCAACTCAGCCAAGCCCAGCGGCTACATGCTGAAACGTCAGAAGCGTATCCTTCACGAAATGAAGTTCGTGAAAAGTCTACCTTGATGTCTTTTCACTTCTTAGTAGTTCTCAGCTTTCACCTGGAAGTATGACTGCGGATGGTCGCAGACGGGACATACCTCAGGGGCCTTCTGGCCGATAACGATATGTCCGCAGTTGGCACACTGCCAGATGACATCACCGTCCTTCGAGAACACACGTTCCTTCTTTACATTGTCTAACAGCTTGCGATAGCGTTCCTCGTGAGCCTTCTCGATGGCTGCCACACCTTCAAACTTCTCGGCAATCTCGTCGAAACCTTCCTCGCGGGCCTCTTTGGCCATGCGGGCATACATGTCGGTCCACTCGAAATTCTCACCACCGGCAGCAGCCTCCAGATTTGCAGCCGTGTCCTTGATGCCTCCTTCTAAGAGCTTGAACCACATTTTGGCGTGTTCCTTCTCATTGGCAGCCGTTTCCTCGAAGATGGCAGCTATCTGTACATAGCCGTCCTTCTTAGCTTTCGATGCCCAGTATGTGTACTTGTTACGAGCCATACTCTCGCCTGCAAATGCTTCCTGCAGGTTCTTCTCAGTCTTTGTTCCTTTCAGATCTTTCATAGTTGTATTGATGTTTTTAGTTTAGTGAATAAATAATTCTTTTGGCAAAGATACTACTTTTGTTGTTGTCTTCCAAATCTTTTTGCAAAAAACTGCATCTAAGTCATAAATATTCTCTTTTTAGCGCTAAACACAGTAAGTGCGCCGACAAGTCATATTATACGGGATAATGCGTCATAGTGATACACTAGTGAGCCTTTTGAACTGAACAAAAATATATCATTTATAAGACAAAACAATATCAACAACAAAACAAAAGATGCTAAACGGTACACCAAATTCAGTGAATTTATTGACCTAATTCAGTGAATTTGCTGACCAATTTAACTGAATTTGCATTGAAGTTCCACCCCTCATATCTGGTGATATTGCCAGGATTAGAGTTATAAGAATTAAGAATTAAAAATAAATGTTTGGTCAGTCCATTTATTTTATATACCTTTGTCGGGCAAAACGTATAAAGAATTAATAAATTAAGATGAATATGAAAAAATATCTAATGTTAACTATCGTCCTGATGTGCATGATTGCACAAGGGACATTGCTGACATCGTGCGGCAAAGAAGACGACCAGAGGGTGAATCCGACACCGAAAGAGTATTTCACTTTATGGAACCAGTGCGAGGCACTGACGACGCTAAAAGCGTATGTGGAGGACGTGACCAACCCGAAGTCCAGCAACTACATCGGTACGGAGGACCGCATAGCCACGTTCGACATGGACGGCACGTTCATCGGTGAACTTTATCCCACCTATTTTGAGTATAATCTGTTGGAATATCGCGCCCTAGATGATCCTTCATACAAATATACGGCTCCCGACGATGTGCGCGAGGCTGCACAGAATATCCGCGACTTTGTACGTTACGGCACGGCATTGCCCGACCACTTCGACATGATTCATGCCCGGGCGGCAGCCAAGGCTTACGCCGGAATGACCCTCACCGAGTTTGACACCTACGTGAAGGCCTATGCCGCCACACCAGCCAACGGATTCAAGGGAATGACCTACGCTCAAAGTTTCTACAAACCCATGCTGGAGGTTTTTGACTACCTGAAGGACAACGGTTTCACCTATTATGTTGTCTCCGGTTCTGACCGTTTCATCTGTCGTTCACTGGTTGAATCGCTGGGCATTGAGCCTAACAAGGTGATAGGCATGGATGTATGTCTTAGTTCCAACGAACAAGGCGATAATGTCGGCGTCGACTATACCATGGGAAAGGATGAGTATCTGGTGCGCACGGATAGCCTGATTATCAAGAACTTGAAGACGAACAAGGTACGGCAAATCAGTCAGGAAATTGGTAAGATTCCCGTGCTGTCGTTCGGCAACAGCAGCGGTGACTGTGCCATGCATAACTACTGTCTGAGCAACCAGAAATATCGCACCGCCACGTTCATGCTCGTGGCTGACGATGATGCCCGCGACCATGCCGACCTTGCAGAAGGTGCCAGGCGTGAGGCAAAATGGCGCGAAGCCGGTTATACAGTCATTTCTATGAAGAATGACTTCAAGACCATCTACGGCTACGGTGTGGAAAAAACAGATTTCACCTTCAATAGTGAACATTGAAGATTGAACATTGAACATGGAACTATGATATCATTTCCTGTAGCGAAGATTAATTTAGGACTGAATGTGGTGGAGAAACGCAGCGACGGCTACCACAATCTGGAAACGGTGTTTTACCCTGTGCCATTGAAAGACAGGTTGGAGGTTATCGTAAACGCTAACCGTAACGATAACCATAACGATAACAGGAACGGTGGGTGTTTGCTCAATGTGACGGGTATCAAGATAGTGGGCGACGTGCAGCGTAACTTGGTGGTGCGAGCCTACCAACTGCTGAAGGAGGACTTTCCACAGCTGCCGAATGTCACCGCCACGCTGCATAAGGGTATTCCCTCACAAGCTGGTATGGGTGGCGGTTCAAGTGATTGTGCATATATGATACGGCTGTTGAACGACATGTGTCAACTGGGGATGAACGATGAACAAATGATAGGCTATGCTGCAAGATTAGGGGCCGACTGTGCGTTTTTCATTCTTAGCAGTCCGGCATACGCAGAGGGCATCGGTGAACGGTTGCAGCCCATTGACGTCAATCTGCATGGCTGGTATATCGGGGTGGTACGTCCTGACATTCCTGTACCCACCAAGGAGGCCTTTTCACGTATCAGTCCACATCGTCCGCAAAAGAACTGCCGTGAGGTGGTGATGCAACCGGTGGAAACATGGAAGAAAGAGTTGGTGAACGACTTCGAAGAGAGCGTCTTTGCTCTGCATCCTGAGATTAGCGCAGTGAAGGAACAGCTATACAAGATGGGCGCCACCTATGCCGCCATGTCTGGCTCAGGCAGCGCCCTGTTTGGACTGTTCCGTGAAAATCCCGCCACATTAGCCGATACTTTCCCCGATATGTTTACGTTTACCAGTAAACTATGAACATTGAAGATTGAACATTGAACATTGAACTCTCCTTACACCATCGTGTTGTTGCGTACACGTGAAAGAGTTTCCGGAGTCATCTGCAAATAACTGGCAATATAAACCAGTGGTGCACGCAATACCAGTTGCGGCGAGCTTTTCACCAGTTTGGCATAACGCTCCTGAGCGGACTCAAAGCGTATCATGTCGGCATGAATCTGTGAAATGATGAGCGACTCCTCAAGGATTTTACGGTATAGCATCTGAATATTGACATTTCTAACGGCCTCACGTTCCAATGCAGGCTTCGGCAGCGCAAAGATGACGGTGGGCTCCAGCGCCTGTATCTGCTGATGGCTGGGTTCCTCCTTGAAAAGACTCTCGATGCTCATGCAGATAGTGTTCTCGACAGCCATGTACTCGGTCAGTTCCTTGTCGTTCTTGTAATAATATTGGCGTACCAGTCCGCGGGCAACCCAGAAGATGTCACGACAGACCTCACCTTCATGCAGGATGATGTCGCCTTTCTGGTATCTTAAAGGCACAAGAATACTCTCCAGTACATCCAATTCTTCGTGGGTCATCGTACTGTACCTTCTTGCCAATTCGCGGGCTACATCTCTTGTAGTTAAAACAATGTTTGTCATAGGCGTATTTCTTATTCTTTTTATCTCTAATCCAGTTTCAATACAGCAAGGAAAGCTTTCTGCGGCACCTCTACGTTGCCTATCTGCTTCATACGCTTCTTGCCTCGCTTCTGTTTCTCCAACAGCTTGCGCTTACGGCTGACGTCACCGCCGTAGCATTTAGCCGTCACATCCTTACGAACCTGCTTTACTGTCTCACGGGCAATAATCTTTGCACCAATGGCAGCCTGAATGGCAATGTCGAACTGTTGACGTGGTATGAGTTCCTTCAGTTTCTCGCACATGCGACGTCCGAAAGTCACAGCATTATCTTGATGGGTTAGCGTAGACAGAGCGTCGACGGGCTCGCCGTTGAGAAGGATGTCAAGCTTGACGAGCTTCGACGGTCGGAACGAGTCGATATGGTAGTCGAACGAGGCATAGCCTTTCGAAATGCTTTTCAACTTGTCGTAGAAGTCGATGACGATCTCTCCCAGAGGCAGCATGAAGCGTAACTCCACACGTCCACCGCTGACATACTGCTGATCGATGAGTTCACCGCGCTTGTCAAGACACAACGTCATGATGGGGCCAATGTAGTCAGCAGCAGTGATGATAGAGGCTTTGATGTATGGTTCCTCGATGTGGTCTATCATCGTCTGGTCGGGAAGTCCAGAGGGGTTGTGCACCTCTTTCTCCTCGCCCTGCTTGGTGTAGCACATATAGGTAACATTCGGTACTGTGGTGATGACATCCATATCGAACTCGCGGTCCAGACGCTCTTGGACAATCTCCATGTGAAGCAGTCCGAGAAAACCGCAACGGAAACCAAAGCCCAAAGCCACCGACGTCTCAGGAACGAAGGTCAGCGAGGCATCGTTCAGCTGCAGTTTTTCCAAAGAGGCACGAAGGTTCTCGTAGTCGGTCGGATCGATCGGGTAGACACCGGCAAACACCATCGGCTTTACTTCCTGGAAACCCTCGATAGCTTTGTCGCAAGGACGCTGTACGTGAGTGATGGTGTCGCCCACTTTTACCTCCTTTGAATCCTTGATACCACTGATAATGTACCCCACATCACCGGTGCATAACTCCTTGCGGGGTATCATGTCCATTTTCAGCACACCTACTTCGTCGGCATCGTACTCCATACCAGTATTGAAGAACTTCACCTTGTCGCCTTGACGGATGGTTCCGTTGACAATCTTAAAGTAGGCAATGATGCCACGGAAGGAGTTGAATACTGAGTCGAAAATCAGTGCCTGCAGCGGAGCCTGCTCGTCGCCAACAGGGTGGGGGATACGCTCTACGACGGCATTGAGAATGTCCTCAACGCCCTCGCCGGTCTTTCCGCTTGCGCGGATAATGTCCTCCGGGTTACAACCGATGAGGTCGACGATTTCATCTTCCACCTCGTCGGGCATCGCGCTGGGCATATCAATCTTGTTGATGACGGGGATAATCTCCAAGTCGTTGTCAATAGCCAGATATAGGTTCGAGATAGTCTGAGCTTGAACGCCCTGCGTGGCGTCGACCACCAGGAGAGCACCCTCGCAGGCTGCAATGGAACGGCTCACCTCATAAGAGAAGTCGACGTGTCCCGGGGTGTCAATGAGGTTCAGTATGTATTTCTCACCATCCTTCACATATTCCATCTGGATGGCGTGGCTTTTAATTGTAATACCGCGCTCTCGTTCAAGATCCATGTCGTCCAACATCTGTCCTTCCGTCACCTGGATAGTTTTGGTATATTCCAGCAGACGGTCGGCCAGCGTTGACTTGCCGTGATCGATATGTGCAATGATGCAGAAGTTTCTTATATGGTCCATGTTAATTCCTAAACACAATTTGGATGCAAAGTTACGAAGAAAAATTAAGAATTAAGAATTAATATTGAAAAATTTGCTTCTGTGCCTCTTTTTTTAACCTCTGATCTCTTAATTCATAACTCTTAATTCTTAATTCTAAACTTGTCGCTTTCTTTCGCGCGAACATTATTATATTTTTAAAGGACTCACGACACGCTATTTTTGTTCTAAAAAGAAGAAAAATGAATAAAAATCAAAAAAAATGCCAAGAATATTTTCATATCTCACTGAAAATTAGTAACTTTGCAGTCCAAAATTGAGAAATATAAAATTTACAGCAATGACAAAAGCAGATATTATCAGTAAAATTGTTGAAGAGACAGGCTTGCCTAAGAAAGATGTGGCTGTCACAGTAGAGGCCTTTATGAAGGAGATTCGTAACAGTATGGCTGAGAATCACGAGAATGTTTTCTTGCGCGGATTTGGCACATTTACCATCAAGCACCGTGCTCAGAAGACTGCCCGTAATATTTCAAAGAATGTAACGATGGTGATTGATGCTCACGACATTCCTGCTTTCAAGCCCGCCAAGAGTTTTATTGAGATGATGAAGTAATTTAATTATTAATATTTTAGTATTATGCCAAACGGAAAGAAAAAGAAGGGCCACAAGATGGCTACTCACAAGCGTAAGAAGAGACTGCGCAAGAATCGTCATAAGAGCAAGTAAACTCTTTGGCTGATAAGAAAAAGAATTTGAAAGGAGTGTACCCGATTCTTTCGGTGCGCTCCTTTTTTGAAGTTATGAAGAAAACTGAGTTAAAGAAGTTAAGAAGACATGACAAGTGAAGTAATCATTGATGTCCAGCCGAAAGAGATATCAATAGCCTTGCTCGAGGATAAGGATCTGGTGGAATACCAGAATGAAAAACGAGAGGAGGCCAGCTATTCGGTCGGCAACATCTATCTGGGACGTGTGCGCAAGCTCATGCCTGGACTCAACGCCTGCTTTGTTGATGTTGGCTCTGAGCGCGATGCCTTCCTGCACTATCTTGACCTCGGTACTCAATTCAGCTCTTACGAGAAATACCTTAAACAGGTACAAAGCGACAAGAAACGACTTTATCCCATGGCGAAAGCCCAGCGTATGCCTGATCTTCCAAAGGAAGGCAGTGTGCAGACCACGCTGAAGCAAGGTCAGGAAATACTGGTACAGGTGGTAAAGGAACCCATATCGACTAAGGGTCCGCGCCTGACCTGTGAACTGAGTTTTGCAGGACGATACATGGTGCTGATGCCCTTCTATGATAAAGTCTCGGTTTCATCAAAAATCAAAAAAAGCGAGGAACGTGCCCGTCTGAAACAACTCGTCCAAAGCATACGTCCCAAGAACTTCGGCGTCATCGTACGTACGTCAGCAGAAGGGAAGCGTGTGGCTGAACTGGACGCTGAATTGAAGGTGTTGGTAAAGCGCTGGGAAGATTGTATCACCAAGGCTCAAAAGGCCACTAAGGTCCCCCAGTTGTGCTTCGAGGAGACCGGTCGTGCCGTAGCATTGCTACGCGACGTCTTCGACCCCACCTACGACGGCATTTACGTCAACGACGACGCCATTTTTGAACAGGTCAAGGATTACGTAGGATTGATAGCTCCAGACAAGAAGGACATCGTAAAACGTTACAAAGGAACGGTGCCCATCTTCGACAATTTTAACGTCACCAAGCAGTTGAAGTCCAGCTTTGGACGTACGGTGAACTACAAACGCGGAGCCTATCTGATTATCCAGCATACGGAAGCCATGCATGTCGTAGACGTCAATTCGGGCAATCGTACCCGTGCTGAAAACGGTCAGGAAGCCAATGCGCTGGAGGTGAATCTCGGTGCTGCCGACGAGTTGGCTCGTCAGCTGCGTTTGCGCGATATGGGCGGCATCATTGTGGTCGACTTTATCGACATGAATCTGGCAGAAGACCGTCAGATGCTCTACGAACGCATGTGTAAGAACATGCAGAAAGACAGAGCTCGCCATAACATCCTGCCACTCAGCAAGTTCGGGCTGATGCAAATTACACGTCAGCGAGTGCGTCCGGCTATGGATGTCAATGTTGAGGAAACCTGCCCCACCTGCTTTGGCAAGGGCAAAATCAAGTCGTCCATCCTGTTTACTGATCAACTCGAGAGCAAGATTGACCGTATGGTAAACAAGATTGGTATCCGCCGTTTCAGCCTGCATGTACACCCCTATGTTGCAGCATACATCAATCAGGGCATGTGGTCGCTCAAACGACAATGGCAAATGAAGTACGGCATGGGTATTCGCATCGTGCCGTCTCAGAAACTGGCATTCCTGCAGTATGAATTCTACGACAAAAACCAGCAGTATATCGACATGCAGGAAGCAAACGACTCGAACGAATAAAGAATTATGATAGCATTGAAAATAGCCTTTTGGATTTGTCTGTTCATCGTATTCTATACATACGTAGGCTACGGTATGCTATTATGGTTGCTCGTCCGACTGAAACGCATCATCAGAGGTAAGGCCACACCGTTGGTCTTACCCGCTGAAGATGACCTTCCCGACGTCACTTTCATAATTTGTGCGTACAATGAAGAAGACGTGGTAGCCCAGAAGATGGCCAATACCCGCGAGCTGGACTATCCCGCCGATAAATTGCACGTGATGTGGGTGACTGACGGCAGCACCGACGGTACTAATGATCGTCTGCGCGACTATCCTGAAGTGCAGATTGTATTCACTCCAGAACGTAAGGGTAAGACGGCTGCTCTGAATCATGGCATAGGTATGGTGACGACACCGTTGACCATGATGACCGATGCCAACACCATGGTTAACCGTGAGGCCGTTTGTGAAATTGTACGCTGTTTCCAAGACCCACAGGTGGCTTGTGTAGCTGGTGAAAAACGCGTGATTGCCCGTAACGACAGTGAGGCCGTAGCCGAAGGCGCAAAAAATTACAATGTCAGTGAGGCCGTGGCCGAAGGTGAAGGCCTTTATTGGCGCTATGAAAGTGCACTGAAACGCATGGATAGTGAGCTGTATTCAGCGATGGGTGCCGCAGGCGAACTCAATGCCATCCGTACGGCTTTGTACCGTCCCATGCCCGAGAATGCCCTGCTCGACGATTTCGTTATGTCGATGCGCATGGTCGATGAGGGGAACAGAATCGCTTACACTTCCGATGCTTATGCGATGGAGTACGGTTCTGCCGACCTGCAGGAGGAGTCGAAGCGTAAGCGCCGCATTGCCGCAGGTGGTTTGCAAAGTGTGTGGTGGCTTAAGAATATGATGAATCCCTTCAACCACTTTGTCGTCGCTTTCCAATTCGTCAGCCATCGTGTGCTACGCTGGACCATTACGCCGTTTACCCTATTGGCGCTCATTCCCCTCAACATAGCTCTGGTCGTGATGGGTGCGGGCTGTGTATACACTGTCATTCTGCTGTTGCAGGCACTGTTCTATCTGGCAGCACTATGTAGTTGGATACTGGAACGTCAGGGTCATAAAAACCGACTATTGTACGTTCCATATTATTTTCTCTTCATGAATCTGAATGTTTTCCGTGGTTTTAAATATCTATACACCCATCGGGGTGGCGGAACATGGGAAAAAGCTAAAAGAGGATAAATTTTTCATCATTTCTTCGTTCGTTTGCAGTTTTTTTTTTAATTTTGCAACGATTTATATGAGAATATAAGATGATTCAAGACGAACGGGAAATTCTGATCCAGAAAATTGCAGAGGCTAATGCCAAGCTTCATACTACGGAGCTTGAATTAGATGCTGCCAAGAAAAAATTGCAGGAATACGAAGAAAAGATGCAGAAGGCCGAGCAGGCCAGCCGCATGAAATCGCTGTTCCTGGCAAATATGAGCCATGAGATACGTACCCCGTTGAATGCCATCGAGGGTTTTTCGCGTGTTATGGCTGAGACCGATTCTGCCGATGACCGTATGAAATTCATGGAAATCATTGAGAGTAACAACGGCCGTCTGATGGCACTTATCAACGATATCCTGGATTTGTCACGCGTCGAGGCAGGAGAACTGTCTATCAATAAGTCTATGGTCGACCTCAATGAGGTTTGCCATAATCTGAAGTTGATTTTCAAGTTCCGTTGTACTGATTCCGTCACATTACAATGGAATCAACCGAATATGAATATTGCCTTGAATACTGACGAGAACCGTCTTACTCAGGTACTCTCCAATCTTATTAGTAATGCCCTGAAACATACGGCCCTTGGTAGTATCAATTACGGCTACCGTCTCATTGACGATGGGCAGAACGTAGAATTCTTTGTCACTGACACCGGCTCAGGCATTGATCCTGAAGATCAGAAACATATCTTTGAGACCTATGTATCCCGTGATGCTGAGACCAACCAGAACGGCTACGGGCTTGGCTTGTCGCTCTGTAAGATGATTGTTGAGAAAATGGGCGGTAGTATCAGCGTACAATCGAAACTCGGTAAAGGATCGACATTCCGCTTTGTATTACCTTTCGAAGGTACGATAGGCGGACAGACTAAGAGTACAGGTATCACTACCAGCTCTCGAACCATTCGCTCTACTACAAAAACAAATCTTAAGAGTGCGCCGCTAATCTTGGTGGCTGAGGACGAAGACAGTAATTACGAGCTTGTCCGCATCGTTCTCTCCAAGCGTTACCGTCTGTTGCGTGCACGCAATGGTATTGAAGTTGTCACCTTATGTGATGAAGAGCATCCCGATTTGGTGTTGATGGATATTCGTATGCCTGACATGAACGGTTTGGATGCTACCCGCATCATCAAGGAAGTCAACCACGACGTACCTATAGTGGCTCTTAGTGCCTACGCCTTCGAAGAGAACATTCGTGATGCTATGGCTGCCGGTTGTGATGACTTCCTGGCCAAGCCTTTCCGTGTAGAAGACCTCATTGATATGGTTCAACGATATGTTGCCAATGATTGATAACTTCTCTAACTATCAAACAATATAAAAAAATGGGCAAATTAGCTGTTTACAAATACTTATCATTAATGTTTCTGGCCATTCAGTTGATAGTGACCATCTTTACAATAACAGCCCTTTACGGCGGTGATGTCCCACCTGCAGGCCATACTTCAAGGGCAATGCTAGTCTATGTATTGCCTTTGCTCATTGTTGCCAATGTACTGATGCTGGTTTACTGGCTCGTTCGCCGCAAGTGGCTCTATGCGCTACTGCCTATACTGACCGTTGCCTGCTGTATTCCATACATAGGCACACTCTATCAGTTTGGTTCTATCGACAAAGCTGCAGAACAAGCTAAAGGACTTAAAATAGCTACTTACAATGTTGCTTTGTTCCAGCGTGAAACGTCAGGTTTTATGGCTCTCGACATTTTGGCTGAGATGCGCCGTCAACGCGTCGACGTGCTTTGCATGCAGGAGTATAGCAATGTCAGCGGTGACAAGAAGAATTCAGAAAGTTATAAGGACTACTTCCCCTATATGGCCACAGGTAAGGAAGATATGGTTGTATATAGCCGTTATCCAATTAAGAATAGTAAAACCATCCTTTTCGACGATACCAATAATAGTGCTATGTCTGCCGATATAGACGTCAATGGAGTCGAGTTTCGTATTTTTAATGTCCATCTTCAGACGACTGGAATCAACCGTACTTTGCATCAAGCAGCCAAGATTCAGTCACAAGGTGCAATGCGGGGCTACGAAGTTCCTCAAAACAGGATTGTCAATGCAATCTTCGGCAACTACACAATGGGTATGATGTTTCGTGCCGGACAAGCCATTGAAGTGGCTAATCAGGTCCGTAGTTCCGAGAAACCTTGCATCCTTTGCGGGGACTTCAACGATGTACCTTATTCGTTCGTCTATAACACCATGTTGGGTAATCTCGTCGATGGTTTCAAGGAGTGCGGCAGTGGTTGGATGTATACCTTCCGTGGTAGGAAGGCTGTCCGTATAGACTACATTTTCCACGACAAGTCATTCAAAGGATTGTCCTATTACAAGGGCGACATTACTAATTCCGATCACTTGCCTGTGTACCTGAAGATTGCGTTATAAGTAGGAAGAAGAAAGGAAGATGGAAGACTATATTCTGAATGAGCATCATAAGGAGGAGTTTCCTCCTGCACATACCGCTGAGCATTTGCTAAATCAAACGATGATACGTTTATTCGGCTGTGAACGTAGTTATAACGCCCATGTCGAACGTAAGAAAAGTAAGATGAGCTTCCATCTTGACCACAAGCCAACACGCCAGGAAGAAAAAGAGATCGAGCGGCAAATGCAGCAACTCATCGACGACGATTTGCCAGTCACCTTTGAGTTTGTTACACGCGATAAACTGCCTGAGGATGTCAGTGCCGACCGTCTGCCAGATGATGTTTCCGAGACTATCCGATTGGTGCGTATCGGCGACTACGACGTCTGTCCGTGTATTGGCCGCCATGTTCGTTCCACATCCCAAATAGGTCATTTTGAGATGCTCGGTACAAACTGGGACGAGCACGAACATTCTTTCCGCGTTCGTTTCAAAATATATTAATTCCTCTATGATTCTCATAGCTGACAGCGGAAGCACAAAAACTGATTGGGTATTGATCAGACATGTTGACCATACCGTTGTTGCTACCTTTCAAACACAAGGCATCAATCCTGTCCACCAAACTCCTGATACTATTCGCAGTATTATAGCAACTATTCCCAGTAACCTGCCGTCCATCACCCAATTGTTTTTCTATGGTTCCGGCTGCATTCCTACCTATATCCCATTTATGCAGCAGCTCCTTAGTGAATCATTGCACTGTTCTGATGTACAGGTGTTTAATGATCTTCTTGGTGCGGCCCGTGCACTCTGTGGACATGAAGTAGGTATCGCTTGCATACTCGGAACAGGTTCCAATAGCTGTCTATACGACGGCAATAATATCATCAGTAATACGCCACCATTAGGATATATCCTCGGGGACGAAGGGAGTGGTGCAGTACTCGGTCGCACCTTATTGAACGCACTGTATAAAGGAATGCTTCCTGAAGACTTGCGTTTCCAGTTTGAAAGTGACTATGGAGTTACCCTGCCTGACATTATCCAACGCGTCTACCGTGAACCAATGGCAAACCGATGGTTGGCGTCTCTGGCACCTTTTGTCTGTCGCCATCTTGACTGTACTTCTCTTCGCAAGATGGTAGTCGACCATTTCTGCCGTTTCTTCCGCCATAACCTTTTGCAATATGATGTTAATCAGTTACCTGTCCAAATTGCAAACCTTCCCGTTCATGCTGTCGGCAGCATTGCCTGGTACTTCCGCGAACAACTAAACGACGCAGCTGTTGTTGAAGGTTTCCAACTTGGCCGCGTCGTCCAGAGTCCTATGGAAGGGCTTATTGCCTTCCACTCAAGCTGTTCTTGATTCTATTTTGCCTTATTGAGACGGTTCTTAATTTTATCAACGTAGGCATCGATGCCAGCGATGGCGACGATATTGAGGACGTCGCGGACGGAAGCACCGAAATCGATAAAGTGAATTGGTTTGTTCAGCCCCATTTGGATAGGACCTATGATTTCTACGTCGGCATCGAGCATCTGCAGCATTTTATACGACGAACGAGCAGATGTAAGGTTGGGGAATACCAGCGTGTTGACATTCTTACCAAAGAGACGGGTGAAAGGATACTGATCGTCGCGCAATTCACGGTCGAGAGCAAAACCGAGCTGCATTTCACCATCAATGGGCAGGTCGGGATAAAGCTGCTGCATGCGTTCAACGGCGTGGCGAACCTTCAAGGCACCATCGCTCTGTGAAGAGCCAAAGTTGGAGTGGCTCATCATGCCTACGACGGGTTTCTCATTAAAGAAACGCACGCTGGTGGCTGCCAGTTTAGCTATGTCAACAAGGGTGTCTGTATCAGGGTTCTCATTGACCAGTGTGTCAGCGATATAGAGTGTACCCTTAGGTGAATTAATGATATGCATGGCTCCGAAATGCTTGTATTCAGGACGGATGCCAATAACTTCGTTGACAACTTTAATGGTGTTGGAATATTTTGTATAGAGACCGGTAATGAAAGCATCAGCATCACCCGTCTCGACCATCATCATGCCAAAATAGTTTCGCTCGAACATCTTGTCATTAGCCTCCTGATAGGTATAACCTTCACGTTCACGCTTATGGGTGAGAATCATAGCGTACTGCTCACGACGCTCTTGTTCAGAGGGATGTCGGAGGTTGACAATCTCGATACCTTCAAGCGACAAATCCATTTTCTTAGCCATTTTTGCCAACACCTCGTCGTTACCTAAAAGAATGGGATGACAGATGCCTTCAGCCTTGGCCTGAACGGCAGCCTTGAGCATGGTAGGATGGACAGCCTCGGCAAAAACCACGCGCTGCGGATGGGCTGCTGCAGTAGCATAGAGTTTCTGTGTGAGCTTGGTTTCCTGACCCAGCAGCACGGTGAGTGAGCGCTTATACTCCTCCCAGTTGTCGATGGTACGTCGTGCAACACCGCTGTTGATAGCAGCTTTAGCTACGGCTGCAGAAACTTCGGAGATTAGTCGTGGATCAACGGGCTTGGGAATAAAATAGTCACGTCCAAAGCGCAGATTGTTAACCTTATAAACATCGTTAACCACGTCGGGAACGGGTTGCTTGGCCAGGTCAGCAATAGCTAGAACGGCGGCCATCTTCATCTCTTCATTGATGGCGGTGGCATGTACGTCGAGTGCACCGCGGAAAATATAGGGGAAACCGATAACGTTATTAATCTGATTGGGATAGTCGGTACGACCGGTCGACATGAGCACGTCGGGACGAGCTGCCATAGCGTCCTCATAAGAGATTTCCGGCACGGGATTGGCCAGAGCGAAAATGACTGGGTCTTTGGCCATTGAACGTACCATATCCTGCGAAAGCACGTTACCTTTCGAGAGTCCCACGAAGACGTCGGCGCCGTTGACAGCTTCAGCCAGCGTATGAATGTCAGTACGTTCTGATGCAAAGAAACGTTTCTGTTCGTTTAGATCCTGACGACTGACGGAGATGACACCCTTGGAGTCGAGCATGACGATATTCTCCTTTCGAGCACCCAGAGCTATGTAGAGCTTAGTACAGGAAATCGCGGCAGCACCGGCACCATTAACGACAATACGTACCTTACTGATGTCCTTGCCACAGACCTCGAGGGCATTCTTCAGTCCAGCTGCAGAGATGATAGCCGTACCATGTTGGTCGTCGTGCATGACAGGGATATCGAGGGTCCGCTTCAGCCGTTCTTCGATATAGAAACACTCAGGAGCCTTAATGTCCTCGAGGTTGATACCACCAAAGGTCGGCGCTATGCGCTCTACGGCCTCGCAGAATTTCTCAGGGTCTTTCTCGTCAACTTCAATGTCAAAAACGTCAATACCACCATAAATCTTGAACAGTAATCCCTTGCCTTCCATAACAGGCTTACCGCTCATGGCACCGATGTCGCCCAATCCGAGCACGGCAGTACCGTTAGAGATGACAGCCACAAGATTGCCCTTATTTGTATAGCGGTAGGCATCGTCGGGATTCTGCTGAATCTCCAGACAGGGATAGGCCACGCCTGGTGAATAGGCCAGAGAAAGGTCGGTTTGTGTACGATAAGCCTTTGTTGGCTTGACTTCAATCTTACCTGGACGGCCCGCCTCGTGATATTCAAGCGCCGCCTCTTTGGAAATTTTAACCATAATAATTAATAAGGTATCCAGTTTAGAATTCTGTAAATGATAGTGGCATCAGTTCCTTGATACCATCTAATACATATGTGCGCTTACGTCCGTAGAGTAAGATGCGTACGTGATGATTAAAGCGCGTCTCGGTCTCTATGATGACCTGTCGACAGGTGCCACATGGACTTGCAGGCTCATCAATGAGCTCACCGTCCTTACCACGGGCTGTAATGGCCAGCATGACCACAGGTTGGTCCGGGTACTGTGCTCCTGCGGCAAAGATGGCACTACGTTCGGCACAGATGCCTGCAGGAAAGGCTGCGTTCTCTTGGTTACAGCCGATGAATGTCGTACCGTTTTCAAGCAGGATAGCAGCACCTACATGAAAGTTGGAATAGGGGGCATACGAGCGGTTAGTACCCTCGATGGCCAGTTCAATCAGTGAACGCTCGGTTTCTGTCAATTCGTCCATCTGGGCTTCCATGATGGTCGATTTAATAGCCATTTCTTTCATAATAATACGATTTTGCTTGCAAATATAATTATTTTTATTTATTTTTGCAACAGAAATCTAAAGTTTTATTCATGAAAAGGTATTTATTTACGATAATTTGTCTGTTTGGAGCCCTTTTTCAGGTCTCTGCACAGATGGTTTGGACAAAACACTACCAAGATTACTTCGACAAATATGAAGATTTAGCTGTCGAGCAGATGGTGAAGCACAAAATACCTGCCAGTATCACGCTTGCACAGGGCGTACTGGAGTCTGCAGCCGGCAAAAGCGAGCTGGCCGTGAATGGTAATAACCATTTTGGCATCAAATGTAACGGCTGGACTGGCCGTAAGAGCTATCATGACGATGATGAACGCGGCGAGTGTTTCCGCGCATATAACAGCGTCTACGAGAGTTACGAGGATCACTCGTTGTTTCTGGTTAATAGCAAGCGCTACAGCTCACTGTTTCAACTAAACATAACGGACTATAAGGGATGGGCTCGTGGCTTGAAAGCATGCGGCTATGCCACCAGTCCGACTTACGCCAGTAAGTTGATAGAGATAATCGAACTGTATAAGTTGTACGAATATGATAAACAAAAACGCTTTGATAAGTTCCAGACCCGCCAGATAGAACAAGGCGACTTGCGTCATATCTATACGTTCAACAACAATTACTATGTGGAAGCTCGACGCGGTGATACGTTTCGCAGCATTGCACAAGACGTAGATATATCTTATCGTAAATTGGCCAAATATAATGAACGTAACAAAAACGACCAACTGGAAGAAGGTGAATTGGTGTGGTTGAAGAAAAAAGCCACAAAGGGTCCTAAGTCGTACAAAGGTAAAGTGCATGTGGTCAGAAGTGGTGATTCAATGTACAGCATCGCCCAGTTGTATGGCATTCGCGTGAAGAGCCTTTACAAATTAAATAAACTGAGTCCTGACCATATCATCAGTATCGGTGAAAGCATCAGATTAAGGTAAGGATTATTCAGTTATTGTGATTTAACATGATCGCGACATTACAAAATAACAAAAATAGAAAAGCTTATGAAGAAATTAGTGTATGCAGCAGGGCTTTTGATGGTTCTTGGAGCCTGTCAGGTACGCCACGACCACAGCAAGAAGATGCAGTCGATACACGTTGTGGCAGACACTGCGCAGAAAAACTATGTGGATGAGGACAAGGCACGAGCCGAAGCAGAACAAAAAGAAGGCGACGGGCTTGTGGTATTGCCTGAGACGAAGGAAAGTGGTAATCTGGCCGGAACGCCTATGACCAATGCCGAAGATGAGATAGAACGCATGATGAAAGGCGAAGATACGTCAGAATAGTTTGTCTCCTGGACATCGGAACGCATATCCAGAGTGCGATGACAGAAATTAATCCTTCATAAGTTTAGCAAAGAAATCATCCAGATCTTTGTCAAGACCCTTCATGAGTTCTTCGTCAATGATGACAGTATCGTCGTCGACCAAGTATAGCTCGGAGATGTTTTCACGGTCATCGTCTTCGAGGACAAAGGAGTAGGGCTTCAGGATTGACATCTGCTCAACCTTGTCCTTGTGCTTGGTGAGTACACCACGCAGTGTATTGGTAATGTCATCATAGAAAGAGTCGTCCTTGTTGTCAATCCATTGTTCAATGATGCATCGGGTAATCTCGTTGTCATCGTCGTCGAAGGCCACCAGCTCACCAGTGTCCTGAGTGACACGGATATGGATGTCGGTAAGCATAGTTGCCTCTTCGTTGAGAGGGTACTTGTCGGATATCTTGCGCAGGGCGCGTTCTACTTGTTGTACAGTCTGTTCAGTCGCTTTCATCGTTTTTTTCTTCTTAATCGACGGCAAAAGTAGCAAAAAGATGGGAGAATTGCAAACGATTACGATTTTTTTTTCAAAAAACTCATCATTTATGAGTATTAATTCACAAAACTTTCGTACCTTTGCAATTGCAAAGACGAGATTGCAATACTAATGAGTACTAAAATAAGTCATTCGGGGGTCATAGAGCGTATTGAAAAGGATAAGGTGCAAGTGCGCATTGTCCAGACTTCCGCTTGTGCAGCCTGCAAGGTTGCAGGCTACTGTAATGCTGCCGAAAGTAAAGAAAAGATTGTGGACGTGTTTTGCGATTCAAGCGCAAAGAACCTGACAGTTGGTCAGTCTGTAACGGTGACTGCTTCTGGTCAGGTGGCTACACGGGCGCTGCTTTGGGGCTTTGGCCTGCCTTTTCTGCTGATGGTGTCAGTCTTGATAGTCGTCCTGAAGTGGACGGGACATGAAGGAGTGGCAGCTTTGAGTGGGCTGGGTGTGCTGATACCTTATTATATTATGCTGTGGCTGTTTCGCGACAGGATGCGTGAGCAGCTGGCTTTTTCGTTGGAGGTGAATTAAAACAAACTAAAACAAATATTTGAATTATCTATGGAATTTATGTTGATTGCAGTATTAGTGCTGGGGGCTATCGGACTGATTGCTGCCCTGGTGCTGTACGTCTGCTCCAAGAAATTCGCAGTCTTCGAAGACCCGCGTATTGTCCAGGTGACTGAGCAGTTGCCGGGAGCCAATTGCGGTGGCTGCGGATTTGCAGGCTGTGGCGGTCTGGCTGATGCCCTCGTGAAGGGTGCTGATGCCGGCAGTCTTGAAGGTCTGATGTGTCCTGTGGGCGGACAGGAGGTGATGGGTAAGGTGGCCGACCTGCTGGGAATGGCCATTGCCAACGGCGAACCGAAGGTTGCTGTGGTGCGTTGTAACGGAACCTGTGCCCTGCGCCCGAAGATTGCTGAGTACAGCGGCTTGCGTACCTGTGCAGCCATGAACTCATGTGGTGCCGGTGAGACGGCTTGTGGCTTTGGTTGTCTGGGTTGTGGCGATTGTGTTGCTGCCTGTCAGTTCGACGCCATCCGTGTGAATTCTGAGACTGGTCTTCCTGAGGTTGACGAAGAAAAGTGTGTTGCTTGTGGTGCCTGCGTAAAAGCTTGTCCGCGCAATATTATTGAACTGCGTAAGAAAGGACTGAAGGGTAGGAGAGTGTTTGTTTCGTGCGTCAACAAGGATAAGGGACCTGTGGCCATGAAGGCTTGTAAGGCTGCCTGCATCGGTTGTGGCAAGTGTGAGAAGGAGTGTAAGTTCGATGCCATCAAGGTTGAGAACAATGTCTGCTACATCGACTTCGAGAAGTGCCGTCTGTGCCGTAAGTGCGTAGCAGCATGCCCCACCGGCGCCATCCACGCCGTGAACTTCCCGGCTCCGAAACCTGCGCCTACGCCTGCTCCTGAAGCTAAAGCGCCCACACCTGCTCCCGAAGCTACTGTGTCCAGCGATTCTGTCGCTGGTAAAAATCCTACTAACGAAGAAAGAAAGGAGGAACAAGCATGAATATCAGAACATTCCGTATAGGTGGTGTACACCCAGAAGAGAACAAGCTGACTCATGACGTTGAGACCAAGGTGGCAGCGCTTCCAAAGCAGGCCATCTTCCCGTTGGGACAGCACATTGGCGCTCCTGCCAAGCCTGTTGTTGCCAAGGGCGACAAGGTGAAGGTCGGTACGATGATTGCTGAGGCTGGCGGTTTTGTGTCGGCCCCGATATATAGTAGCGTCAGCGGTACGGTGTTCAAGATTGATACCGCCATCGATGCCACCGGTTATCGCAAGCCTGTCATTATTATTAATGTAGAGGGCGACGAGTGGGAAGAGACCATCGACCGTACTGACAAGTTGGAGCTGGTGAAAGACCATCCCGAGCTGACTCCCGAGGAAATTGTGGAGCGCATCAAGAAGGCTGGCGTCGTCGGTATGGGTGGTGCCTGTTTCCCCACCTTTATTAAATTATGTCCGCCGCCAACGGCCAAGGCTGAGTGTGTCATCATCAATGCCGTTGAGTGCGAGCCCTATATCACAGCCGACTTCCGTCTGATGATGGAGAAGGCTGACGAGATTATTGTGGGTCTGGAGCTGTTGATGAAGGCTGCCAAGGTGACGAAAGGCTACATTGGTATTGAGACCAACAAGATGCCCGCTATCGATCTGTTGACACGAAAGTGTGCCGAAGCGTTCGCCGCTTCAGAATACAGCGTCGAGGTGGTGCCCCTGAAGCAGCGCTATCCGCAAGGTGGTGAGAAACAGCTTGTCGATGCTGTCATCGGCCGTCAGGTGCCTGCACCTCCTGCCATCCCTGTCAACGTTGGAGCAATCGTTCAGAATGTTGGTACTGCCTATGCTGTTTATGAGGCAGTTATGAAGAACAAGCCCCTGTTTGAACGCTACACTACTGTGACGGGTAAGAAGCTGGCTAATCCCGGCAATTTCCTCGTTCGTATGGGTACACCGATGAAGGACCTGATTGAGGCCTGTGGTGGTATGCCCGAGGGCGACAACAAGCTGTTGGCTGGTGGTCCGATGATGGGTAAGGCCTTGACAAGTGTCGAGGTGCCTATCTGTAAGGGAACGAACTCTGTGACGATAATCTCAGATGAAGAGGCTTTCCGCAAGGAGCCTAATCCCTGTATCCGTTGTGCCAAGTGCGTCTCGGCTTGTCCGATGGGCTTGGAACCCTACCTGCTGGCTAAGCTTGCTGCCGTTCAGAATTGGGAGCGTGCCGAACACGAAGATGTTGTCAGCTGTATTGAGTGTGGCTCGTGCCAGTTTACCTGTCCAGCTCACCGTCCGCTGCTCGACAATATCCGTCAGGCAAAGTCGACCGTCATGGGAATCATCAGAAACAGAAACGCAAAAAAATAGGAAAGAAATAACCATGGGAAAATTAATTGTATCATTATCGCCTCACGCACATGGAAGTGACACCGTCGAGAAGAACATGTACGGGGTTATCATCGCCCTCGTGCCTGCGCTGCTTGTGTCGTTCTATTTTTTCGGCATCGGCTCTGCCATTGTGTGTGCTACGAGTGTTGCGGCCTGCGTGCTCCTGGAGTGGGCCATCAATAAGTTTATGCTCAAGAACGAGCGCACGACTATCTGTGACGGTTCTGCCATCCTGACCGGTCTGCTGCTCGGATTCAACCTTCCTAGCAACCTCCCCATCTGGATTATCATCATTGGTGCCATCTTTGCCATTGGTGTTGGTAAGATGACGTTTGGAGGTCTGGGCAATAATCTCTTCAATCCTGCCCTTGTGGGACGTGCTGCCCTGTTGGTGGCCTTCCCTGCACAGATGACTACATGGCCGAAGGTCGGACAGCTGACCAGTTACCTCGATGCTGAGACGGGAGCAACCCCGCTGGCTATCATGAAAGATGCCATCAAGTCGGGTGATGTCTCGGTTCTTGACAAGCTGCCTTCCTCACTCGACCTCTTCCTGGGCAATCATCCTGACGGAGCAGGTGCTATGGGTGAGATTTGTGCGCTGGCGCTGATTTTGGGTTTGGTCTATATGTTGTGGAAGAAGATTATCACTTGGCATATTCCCATCTCAATTATCGGAACGGTATTTGTGTTCAGCGGCCTGATGCATCTGGTCAATCCTGTCTATGCCGATCCTGTCAGCGTTTGCCTGTCGGGTGGTCTGATGCTAGGTGCCATCTTCATGGCTACTGACTATGTGACGAGCCCGATGACTGCCAAGGGACAGCTCATCTATGGTGTGGCCATCGGTTTCCTGACCGTTGTCATCCGTAACTGGGGTGCCTATCCTGAGGGAATGTCGTTCGCTATCCTGATTATGAATGCGTTTACACCGCTGATTAATAATTATGTGAAACCCACGCGCTTCGGTGAAGTGCCGGCCCAGAAGTAAAAATGTAAAAGAGTAAAAAAGTAAAGTTATGAAGAAACTCGAATCATCTTTATTAAATATGGTACTGGTACTCACAGGAGTAGCAGTCATTATGGGCGGCGTTCTGGCCTATGTGAACCATCTCACCGAGGGCCCCATCGCACAACAGAAGGAGAAAGCACTGGCCGACGGTATTAAGACCGTTATGGCATGCAATGATTTGACCGTTGCCAAAACCGACGAGGTCAAACAGAACGATGCCCAGGGCAAGGAACAGACTTATACCATCTACCAGATTCAGGATGCCCAGGGCAAGGACCTCGGGGCTGCCGTCGAATCCACCACGATGGGCTTTGGTGGCGACTTGAAGGTTCTTGTAGGTTTCAATCCTGAAGGACAGATTTTGGGCTATACGCTGCTGGAACATGCCGAGACCCCAGGACTTGGTGCCAAGGCCGACAAATGGTTCCAGAAGGGGGGTAAGGGCGACATCATCGGCAAAGACCCCAAGGATCCTCTGACCGTATCGAAGGACGGCGGACAGGTTGATGCCATCACGGCCTCGACTATTACCTCGCGTGCCTTCCTGAAGGCCGTCAACCAGGCTTACAACGCCTACAAGGTCACCCCGACTGACGGAGAGAGTGGAGCAACGAAGCAAATTGAAAATTGATAATTGAAAATTGATAATTATGAGTTATATAAGTATCATTAAGAACGGCATCGTCAAGGAGAACCCCACGTTCGTCCTGATGCTGGGTATGTGTCCCACGCTGGCCACAACGACCTCTGCCATCAACGGCATGTCGATGGGCCTTGCAACGATGGCTGTACTCATCTGCACCAATGTCGTCATTTCGTGTCTGAAGTCAATTACCCCCGACAAGGTGCGCATTCCCGTATTCATTGTGGTTATTGCAGCCTTTGTCACCATCCTGCAAATGGTCATCAAGGCCTTCCTGCCTGACATTGATGCGGCATTAGGCTTGTTCATCCCCCTGATTGTAGTGAACTGCATCATCCTTGGACGTGCTGAGGCTTTCGCTGCAAAAAACTCTCCCGTAGCATCGCTGTTCGATGGCATTGGCATCGGACTGGGCTTTACGCTGGGACTCACCCTGCTGGGCATCTGTCGTGAACTGTTGGGCTCTGGCTCCATCTTCGGCTTCACGCTGCTGCCTGAGACCTACAACATCCTGCTCTTCGTGCTGCCTCCGGGCGCATTCATCATGCTGGGATTCCTCATTGCAATCGTCAATAAAATGAGAAATTAGGAATTAGAAATTAGAAATTATGATTACCTTGAACGCCCAATTTCAATCGTCTTTCTGTTGCGATATTGCCGCAGAACATATCATAATTTCTAATTCTTAATTTCTAATTCCTAATTTAAAAACTAATAGATTATGGAATATATATTGATTTTCATTAGCGCGATATTCGTCAACAATATCATCCTGTCGCAGTTCCTCGGCATCTGCCCGTTCCTTGGTGTCTCAAAGAAGATTGATACCTCCCTGGGCATGTCCGCTGCTGTGGCCTTTGTCATGACATTAGCTACCATCGTCACCTGGCTGGTGCAGACCTATGTGCTTGAACCCAATGGCTTGCAGTATCTGCAGACCATCGCCTTCATCCTCGTCATAGCATCGCTGGTACAGATGGTCGAGATCATCCTCAAGAAAGTCTCGCCGGCATTATATCAGGCGCTGGGCATCTTCCTGCCGCTCATCACCACCAACTGCGCTGTGCTGGGTGTTGCCATTCTCGTCATCCAGAAAGACTTCAACCTGCTTGAGAGCGTCGTTTACGCCTTCTCCACAGCCGTTGGCTTCGGATTGGCCCTGACCGTCTTTGCTGGTATGCGTGAACAGCTGGAACTGGTGAACATCCCCAAGGGAATGCGTGGCATGTCCATCGTCATGCTCTCTGCCGGACTGTTGAGCCTTGCCTTTATGGGCTTTTCAGGTGTCGACGGTGGTCTAAAGGTACTTTTTGGGATAGACTAATCTCGTTGAACGACGGTAAATCATCGTTTATTGTTAGTGAATCATCGTTAATCGTCGGTGAATATATTTTTACCCGTACCTTTTGCATCAAAAGGTACGGGTAAAATATATAGGGCACAGAACGAAACGTATATAAAGGAGAGAGGGTGAGAAATACGTGGAAGGCCTTTAAATACTAGGGATTTGAGAGATTGAGGGTTGAGAGGGAGGAAAAAACGAAATGTCCATTTGTGTCCTTTTTGTGTCCCTTTTACATGAGACAGAAGGGTTACGTGGTACCTGGGATGTCCGTTGGAGAGTACGGGGGTGTCCAGTGGGGTTACAAGAGGGCCTTGAAGGAGCTGGGAAGTCCGGGATGGATATGATGACGGGCAGAGGGGGTCGGAAGGCTCGAAAAGGTCGCAGACAAAGGCTATACGACCATTTTCCTGACGTCACGAAAAAGATATAAAGAGCAAGATGAAAGGGGCTTAGAAGGGCGTTAAAACGATGATTATTTGCCGTTGTAACACACCGGCATACTCAACTATCTGGAGGGGCTTGTAGGCTCCTTTTTTTTTATTCCCTTATTGTGGCGATTTTGGATGATTTTGGGGTTTAGGGTTACAGTTAGGGTTACAACTTAGGGTTACATTTTTAGGAGTTTAGGGTTACAAAAGTAGTCAAAATATAGTGTTAAAGAGGGGGGGGGTAACGGTGTAATTTTTGTTAAAAACGGCCATTTTGGGTGCGATAGACCCCCCCATAACACTTTTTAACACGGGCATTTTACCTTATTGTATACGTACGCGTAGAGACTGCATTTTAACATTTCAGGGGGTGGGTAAGGGGACATTTGGGTGGTACAAGGGTGGTACGCTTGGTTACGCTTCGAGTAGTCCCGACGCTGACGCGACGGGCACAGTGGCTTAGAAGAAGCGGGCGATGGATCCGAGGACCTCGAAGACGTGAAGTATGCGTGAGATGGAGAACTCCTGGTCGTCGAAATCGGGATTGATGGGGACGTAGCGGAGCACATCGGGAGTGGTACCGCGTCGGAGGATCTTGATGGTGCGGAGAGTATCGAGCACTACGGCATAGATCTCACCGTACTGGATATCCTGGACTGTACACTCGCGGAGTGCGATGATATCGCCGTGGTTGATCTTGGGCTCCATAGAGTGACCGGTGACATTGCACCATACTGTTGCCTTTTCGAATCCGGGTACTATGATGTTACAGGCGGGAACAGTGGTCTGGCTATTGATAATCTCAGCGAAACCGCCCATGAAATCTACGTCGTAATAGGGTGTTCCCTTTGATGGGTCAAAACTGACAGACCTTTGGGCATCGCCTTCATTTATGATTATAGGTTCCAGTTTATTCCCTCTAAAGATTCCACCTCGACTCATGAGGATATAATCGGGGGAGACACCATAATAATCGCAAAGGATAGCAATCATGTCCGCCCCAGCCCTCATCCTTCCATTCAGAATTTCTGAAAATTTGGCTGGTTTAACATTAAGACTCTCAGCCAATGAGGTTTTGCTTATGCTTTCTCGCCCTATAACGGCATTTACAGACTCAATAAAACGATAGTTTATTTCGTCTTTTGTTAAAACTTTCTGAAATATTTGCATTTTTTCTGAAATTTATTTGGTAGTTTTACAGATTTTCTGTATCTTTGCAGCGTGTTTATGATAAAACAGCGCGGCAAAGATACGAAAAAGTCACGAGAAACGAGAATAATTATAGTTAAAAATAAAGAAGATTATGTTGAAAAAAGAATTTGAAGCAAGAACGAATCTCAGCATGACTGTGGAGGAGTTCAACGGAGTGAATGCGCTCTATATGGCGTGTGGGGATGGCATCGACAAGGATAAGTTCTGCAAGTTGTATGTGACAATGGATGGCCGTCTGGAGCTATTGCACAGGATTGAGCGTGAGCACCAGCGTGTGAAGGATGCTCTTTTCGATAAAGAGATGCTGCATCAGGAGGCTATGGAGATTATCAGTGACGCTGCTGACGCAGTGCTGGAGATTGGTAAGGATCTTCTCGACGGGCAAACCGTCGAGCACACTGACAGGGAGGTGTTCGCAGCACGCCAGTTGGAAAAGAAAGCCTGGTGGCTGGTTGGTAAGAAGGAAGTTATCAAGCGTAAGGCCAAGATGGGCATGAGTTTCTCTGAAGAGGAAATAGATTATATCAATGATAATTTAAAGTAAATCAGAATTGTTATGGCAACAAAAGTTAAGATTGAAGTTTCGAAGGAGGTACGCACTAAGATTGCGAAGACCTTCGATGTGTCGGACGTGATGGTGAGCTATGCCCTGACCTACAATAAGTCGAGAGGCAACAGTGACCTGGCCAAGAAGATCCGTAAGATGGCGATGGAGAATGGCGGACGCAGGATGGCCTACTGGCCGGAGTGCGAGACGATCCACAACGAGGCGAACGATACGATGATTCAGATTTTCGGCAACGGTGCCGTGCTGACGATTGACAAGCATACCGGTGATGCCAGGGTGGACTACAAGGGTAAGACCATGATGAAGAAAGAGGATATCTCCGTGAAAGAGCTCTATGTGATGCAGGAGTATGCGGCGGCGTTTTAGCCCGACGGTGACCCGTCGGGAGTTGTGGCAAGAAACAGAACAATAACTGAAGAAAGAAAAGAAGGATATGGAATACTACGGCAATGCACTTTGCGTGAGTTACGATGACCTGGTGAGTGGAGGCATTATGACAGCCTCGAACTACAAGCAGATGGCCCACCGTGGCAAGTTTACGGTGGTTCGTCAGGGCAAAGGTCTTGGTAACTGCGCTCTGGTTGCCGTGGACTCGCTGCCTGAGCGTTATAAGGCCGAGGTAAAGAAGCTGTATCCAGAGGGCAGCCGCACTCGTCTGACGGCGTGGGTTCAGAAGAACTACGAGCGAGACATGGAAGCCTATTCGTTCTTTTTTGACAGGCGTAATACGGGTGTTGAGCTGCCTCAGGAAAAGGTGCTGGAGTATACCATCAACGCAAGTGTCCTGAACTGCTGCATCCGTCTGTATGACCGTGCGGCCATGTGTCAGAAGATGTTCGGGAACCGCTACAACTGGGATGAGATGGCCGCTGTGATTGACGCCTTGCGCGACCTGTACCACCACACACTGCCAGCCTCAACGATGCGCTTCCGTAAGAAGGTGGCCGAGTATAAGCGCGATGGTTACATCTGCCTGGTCAGTGGCAAGTTCGGCAACCAGAGTGCACGTAAGGTTGACCACAAGACGGAGCGTCTCATTCTGGGCATTGCCTGTCTGCCCAACAAGCCGTTCAACACGAACGTTGCAGAACTGTATAATATGTTCGTGTGCGGTGAGCTGGACGTGTGGGATCCTGAGAGCGGTGAGATATTCAATCCCGATGACTTTACGGATAAGAACGGTGAGCCGATGGTTCTGAGTGAGACCACTATCAATAATTACCTGAATTCGCCTAAGAACAGGGTTCTGATAGACCATTTGCAGATGTCGTGGACCACCTATATGCACGAGGTGATGCCGCATGTACACCGTCACGCTCCAGAGTTCAGCTTCAGCAAGATATCGTTCGATGACCGCGACCTGCCCCGCAAGCTGAAAGATAGCAAGCAGCGTCCCAAGGCCTACTACGCTTACGACGTAACGAGCCAGTGTGTTGTCGGCTACGCCTACAACCGTAATAAGAATACCGACCTTGTGGTGGACTGCTTCCGCTCACTGTTTATGCTGATAGAGCGCGAGGGCTGGGGCTGCCCCGCACAGGTTGAGGTTGAGAACCACCTGATGTCGCAGTGGCGTGACTCATTCCTGAAGGCCGGTGTGATGTTTCCGTTCGTCAGGTTCTGCGCCCCTCAGAACTCACAGGAGAAATACGCTGAGCAGATGAACGGTGCCAAGAAACGGAGCGTGGAGCACAGGAACCACTTAGGCATTGGCCGCTTCTACGCTAAAGACCGTCACTACAGAACTGAGTCAAAGAAGGTGTTCGACGAATTGAACGACACCTACGAAGACCAGAAATACTACACATGGGAGCAGCTCATTGCCGAAGACCTGAAGGATATCGAGCAATTCAATCAGACGCTGCACCCCAACCAGAAGAAATACAAGGGCATGACCCGCTGGCAGGTGCTGGTGGAGAATATGAACCCGACACTCCGTCCCCTCGACCGTGCCATCTGCGCCCGCTATGTTGGTGAGCACGTCAGCACATCGATACGCCGTAACTCTTACTGCCGTGTTCATGGCAAGGACTGGTGGCTGAGCGAGGTGGAGGTTATTGAGAAGCTGGCTCCAAATGATTTCAAGGTGGAGGCTTACTACCTGACCAACGAGCAGGGCGAGGCCACCGACGTCTGGATCTACCAGAACGACATGATGGTGGATAAGCTGCAAGACGTCGGCACGTTCAATACGGCTGATGCTGAGCAGACCGACGAGGACCGTGCCATCTTCGCGGAGCAGCAAAAGAAGATAGCGCACTTCGGAAAGTATGTTAGGGAAAACGCCATTGCCAGAGTGGGAATCATGGATAAGGCTGCGGCGGTGCCGCAGCATACGGAACAGGCGGAGGAGATGTTTGCCGAGGCGGAGCCTCTGCCTACGGAACAGAGGGAAGATATATTTGCCAGGGCGGAGCCTCTGCCTACGGAACAGCTGGAGCCGACGATGGAGAGCTACCAGTTTAAGGATGAGAACGACGCTATAAACGACATATAATAATCATTTAAATACAGTTACAATGGAGATTACAAACGAGATTAAGAAGCGGATTTTGGCCGCCATGAAAGCCAACCGCGTGAACTATCCGAGCGACTCGAAGCATGCCGCCAGTCTGGGCATCAGTCCCGCAGTCTATTCACAGTTGAACCAGGGAGTCACTGAACGCGTGTTGAGTGATGCCAACTGGATATCGATGGCCCGCAGGCTTGGTGTGGAGCTTCGCCCGGGTATGGAGTGGAAGGCAGCCAAGACGGCCACATTCAAGTACATCTGGGCACAGCTGAGCGCCTGTCAAGGCAGCAGCTTGAGTGCTATCATGTGTGACATTCCGAATATCGGCAAGACGTTTACTGCACGGGAGTATGTGAAGCAGCACAGGAACGCTATCTATGTAGACTGCTCACAGGTGAAGACCAAGCGTGCTTTGGTGAGGAAGATTGCCAAGGAGTTTGGCGTTAGTGCCAACGGAACCTTCAGCGATGTCTATGAGGACCTGGTCTATTACATCAGGACAGTGGAGCAGCCTCTTATCGTGCTTGATGAAGCCGGTGATCTGGCCTACGAGGCCTTCTTAGAACTGAAGGCCCTCTGGAACGCCACCGAGCGCTGCTGTGCCTGGTATATGATGGGTGCCGACGGTCTGCGTGCCAAGATAGGGCGTAACGTAGAGGGTAAGAAGGTTGGCTATGCCGAGATGCTGAGCCGTTATGGTGACAGGTTCTGCAAGGTGACACCTGATGACGGCAAGGAGCGTCAGGCCTTCCTGATGGAGCAGGCCCGCGTGGTGTGTGAAGCCAATGCCCCTGAGGGTGCTGACATTCGCCAGATTGTATTGAAGACCGGTGGTGGTCTGCGTAGAGTATATACAGAGATTGAAAAGGTTAAGGCAGCATGAACGGGAAGGTATATCCAGAAGGGACGGTGTTCCAGCTACTGCTGAACGGACGTGACGCTTCATCGGTCATCAACGAGTGGTGGGAGGCCAGCACTCAGGCCGATGTTCGCGTCCGCAAGGCCAAGACTAAAGGCTGTGTGGTGTTGGAGACTGAAGACATGATATATGCGAGCCACATTATCAAGCTGTGGCCCGGAACTAAAGTGAACATTAAAGAACCGAGGAAATAATGGCAAAGCGAGCATACACACCAAGAGACATTGAGGCAAAGAAGTACGAGTGCTTCGACTGGGACGGCGAATGGCTGTCGGCCTTCGGCAATCCTGCCATCAACTCTAAATGGGTGGTGATCGGCCCATCGTCCAGTGGCAAGAGTTCGTTTGTGATGCAGCTTGCAAAAAAGCTTTGTGAATATGGTCCCGTACTTTATATAAGTTATGAGGAGGGTGTCGGCATGGAGTTCCAGCGTCGTCTGAGACTCATGAAGATGGGTGATGTGCAAGGCCGGCTTACGGTTACTCCTGATGACACTATTAGTGAGCTGGATGAGCGTCTGAGCCATCCCAAGTCACCACGGTTTGTGATAGTGGACTCATTCCAGGTTTCAGACTGGAGCTACGAAGAGGCGATAGAACTGATAAGGCGTTATCCTCAGAAGGGCTTTGTGTTCATCAGCCAGGAGTACAAAGGCCAGCCCATGGGCAAGGCTGCAGTACGTCTTCGCTATATCGCAGACATGAAGGTGCGTGTGGCTGGATATAAGGCCTACTGTCAGGGCCGCAGTGCAAGTAAGCCTGGTGACTATTACGTGGTGTGGGAAGAGGGCGTATTGATGACAAGTAATAATTTATAATGGTCGCTGTGCCACAGCGACATACAGAACAAGGAGTATGAGTAAGATTAAGGAAACGATTGAGTTAAAGCCAGATTACGGATGCACAAGAGGCGCACGTGATGAACGGCTTGTGTCAAGCGGGCATGAATGCCCTGAGTGTCACGGTAATGGCTACCACTGGGTAGACGATCCAGACCCGTGCTGCCATGGGAGTATCAAGGAGCCCTGCAGCGTCTGTAACGGCACCGGCAAGGTGGATGCGGTTGTAACAGTTCATTGGCAGGCATCAGAAGGAAGGAGTAAGGTATGAATGAAGGATTTAATTACAGCCGGTTCTACCGTGTGCTTGGCAAGATGCCAGGGATGGATAAGGATGAGCAGAAGCGTGCGCTGGTCAGCCAGTGGACATGTGGGCGTACGGAAAGTCTGCGTGAGATGACAGAGCATGAATACTACCAGATGTGCGGTTATCTGGAGTACACCTTCAGCGGCAAGGAGCAACGTACTGCACAGGTTCTTGCCATCAAGAAACAGCGCAGCAGTGTCCTGCATCTGATGCAGAAGATGGGTATAGATACGACAGACTGGAACCGTGTGAATGCCTTCCTGATGGATGGCAGGATAGCCGGTAAGAAGCTGTATGAGCTGAGCGGTGATGAGCTGGATGCGCTGACCCGCAAGCTGAGGAGCATAGAGAAAAAGGGTGGTATCAGACAGGAGCCCGCCGCTGACTTGCCGGGCACTGCAGCAACCATCGTTCCACTATCATAACATTATTAACTAAAAACAGATTGAACATGGAAAAGGAACAGACCAGAATCAATGAAGATGAGTTGCGTGAGGAGCTCATGCAGGACCATTACGAGAGAATGTTAAGCGGATACGCTGTGTAGGACCATTAAACAAACAGAAGTTATGGAAAACTGTAGTAATGTGCTGGCAACAGCCGGCCTGGTGGGTAAGACCATCGTGAAGTGTGACGACCAGAAATGCGAGACATGCGACTGCGAGAGTTTTGACTGTAAGAAGCTGATATGCTCAGGCGGTCATATCTGTATATGGGAGTGAGGCCGAGGAAAATCCTCGGCATACGAGACAGACACTATTAAACTTTTAAGATAAACATTTATGGGAGCAAGAAAAAAGAAAACAGTGATTAGCGGCGTGACCCGTGAGGCCGCCGACAACGCATTTGCCGCCTTCGCCAAGGCCGATGCAAGTATTAACAAAATCAATGCGGACATTGAGCTACAGTGCGCCAAGATCCGTGAGAAGCGTCAGGCAGAACTGACACAGCTCACCCAACAGCGTGACCAGGCATTTGACACCCTTCAGGCTTTTGCCACTGAGAACCAGACAGAGCTGTTCTCGAAGAAAAAGAGTCTGGATATGGCTCATGGCACTATCGGCTTCCGCACGGGAACCCCGAAGCTGAAGATCCTGAAAGGCTTCACGTGGGAGTCTGCCAAGACCCTCGTCAAGACATTCCTTCCGGATTATATCCGCACGAGCGAGGAGATAGCCAAGGATAAGTTGCTTGCAGACCGAGACCTGGAACAGGTCGAATTCGTCGAAAGCGATATCACAAAGAAGAGCGTACCAATGTCTCAGGCAATGTCTGAATGTGGTATCCTGGTAGTTCAGGAAGAGACCTTCTATGTTGAACCAAAGAAAGAGGAGGTTGACCAATGAAGCGTTATGTGAAGAAAGCACCGCATGTGACTCTGTGCCGTGAATGTGGCGGCACTGGCCGTATCGAGGGCGACACCCCCGTTGTCTGTCCCCAGTGCGAGGGCAGCGGTCGTGTGACGGTAAGTGGTGTGATGGAGCTCGACATCCGGGCCTTCAAACCGAAAGTACAATAAAACGCCAGGAGCTGATGAAGAAGCATAAGCGTAACGGACGTGGTATCTCATACAAAGTGCGCGTCGCTGAAGTGAACCGCATCTACGACGAACACCGACGCTCAGGTCTCTCAAATGTAGAGATCTGGCGTCGCTACGTCTATCCGAAGCTCTTCATCAGCGAACGCACCTTCTACAACATGCTGAATGCAAGTGCAGTGATAGACACCGAACAGGTTCAGAAAGAGATGGAGCAATGGCTACCGTTTGCAGAATAGGTTATGGCAGATATACAGCAACAGGTACAACAGGTGTTTGCCAGGATCCTGAAGGATATCCGGGTGGAACTGAAGGATGAGTTTGACCAGAATTTTGAGCGTGAGGCCTTTTTCAGCGAGAAGTGGACACGTCGCAAAAGTCCCGTACACGGTGGCAGGAGCGGCCATCTGCTGGTGGATAGCGGCACGTTGCGTGGCAGCATCAGAAGCGAGATTAAGGGTGACAGCGTATTCTTCTCGAGTGACCTGCCGTATGCCGGTATTCATAATGACGGTGGTGAGATTGTGGTGACTGCGCGTATGAGACGCTTCTTCTGGGCGAAATACAGGGAGGCTAACGGTGGCACGTGGGGACGTGGCGGCAGAACCGCCACGCACTCTACCAATGTTGAAGCCGAGTTCTGGAAGATGATGGCCCTGAAGAAGGTCGGTAGTGTGGTGAAGATACCCAGACGGCGTTTCCTCGGTGTGAATGCTGAGGTGGAGAAGATTGTGACCGGCATCGTTGAAGATGGATTGAAGGAGTATTTTGAGAATGAGTTTAATGTTGATATTCGGTCGCTGTGACACAGCGACATACAGGACAAAAGAGTTATGAGAAAGGAACTGTTTCAGAAGCTGAAGGCACGTCTGGAGAGTATGGAGGCCGTGAAGCATGTGGCGCTGTGGAATCACAACGTGGAGTTTATCGAGCAGGAGCAGCCTTGGGAACGCCCTGCAGTGTTCATCGAGCTGCTGCCGGTAGAGTGGCGATGCGTGGTACCAGGTCATGAATACCACTCGGTGGTGACGGTGCGGCTGCATATCGTCTATGACTGGAGTGAGGATGAGATGAATGACTTCGACCTGTCGTCAGAGATTGCAAATGCGGTCATCGGGCTGGAAGGTGACAGTTTCAGTCCTTTGGAACCCGTCGGCAGTTCGACGAACCACAACCACGAAGAGATCGTTGAGGATATCGACACGTATAGTTGTGAATGTGCAATGTTTATTGATTAGCTATGGAGATCTTTAAAAGTATCAGTATCGGTCCCATCAACATCTATGTGACAACGGGCCGCATGAAGAGAAGGAGCAAGCGTGACGACATCTACCGTAACAATCGAAAGAAGCTGCTGCGTATAAAGCATCGCCTGTGGAAGCAGAATCATGGACGCTGCATGGAGTGTGGCAGGGAGTTCGATGAGGAGGAAATGGAGCTGCATCATATTGTTCCGATGCGCGAACGTCCCGAACTTGTGACGGCATTGACAAATCTGCATCTGGTATGTCGGGAATGTCACAATAGGCTTCATGGCAGGCCACTGGGGGGGGTATTTCTACAAATATTCAGGAATAATGCAAAAAAAATCCGCAAATCGTTTGGAGGTTGCGGATTTTTTTGTATCTTTGCAGCAAGAATAGCATTGAGACTGAGCCTTGGATTGTAGTTCCAGGTAGTTCTTTCTCTTTGCTATTTCTTTATTATGTGTTTCTTAATTTCTTCTGGGTGATCAGAGATGGAGTGCAATGTATACTCTCCCCAGTCCCATTCCCAGACAATTATACACTGCTCTTCTCCCTTCACCTTTGTTGAGAATATGTGGGAGAAAGACAATCTTTCTTTTGGTTTATGTGGTGTTGCCGGTCCCAAATATTCGCTTTCCATAAGCACCTCATTAATTCTAAGCAACATCTTATTTTTTTCCTGATAGAATTTGTTTGGCTGGTTTGTCCATTCTGTAATCGATGCCCTTGAAATATTGATGGGATGTGGAAATTGTGGAATGTTGATAGAAGTTCCCTGTAATGGTTTAGCGAGTTTCCTTGTCTGCTTCGAGTCCGCATTAGCTAAGGATCTTACAATGCGGCATGCCGAACACAATTCATTTTCAGGCACGAATGCCAGGTTGATTTTTCCTTTGGCGATATTGCAATCCTGACAGCGACGGATGGTGTAGGCGTTGTAATCAGGGAACGTCTTCTGTTCCATGCCGGGATTGAAGCGGAACATGGCTTCCTTGCCCGTCGCTGACGCGTCGGGAGTGGTGGCATTGATGAGATGCTCAACCTCAGAATCGGGAGTCTGAGGGTACTTGGATTTTCGCACCTGTTCGACAGTACAACGGCAGTTCCATCCGTTGGGCGGGAAATACTTCTGCCAGAACGGGTGTGACGGCGGCAGAGTGATGCGGTCCAGAGCGGCATGGGCCGGACGTACGTGGTCGTCGCCGGCTGTGCGGTACTGGAGGTTGTAGCGGTCACCGTCTTCCATGAACTGCTCCCATTTTGCTGCCATATTGGCCGACTGCTGGCAGAAGTTATACTCAGCACGGAGGTAGTTCTTATTGTATTTCTCATCGATGCTTCGAACGTCGTTTAAGAACTGTTCGAAGGGTTTTCGATTGCCGTTTTCATCCAGGAGTGACGGGAAGGCCTCATTGAGTTCGTGGAACGTCTTGATGCCTGAGAAGATATAGTCAGAGCGTTGTAGCGAGGTGCGCATGGTGTCTGACATAGGTGTACGTTCGAAGCTGCTGTCCAGGATCCCGGCGTGAGTGTTGATGAAGTCCAGCGTCTCAGGTTCCTCAAGGAGGGAAACGCCGAGAGTGTAACCCGGTTCTGACGCATCGGGAGTTGTGGCGGCGACGTGAAGGCGGCGCATCATGGCGGTGAACTTCTCTTTGAGCAGCTGTAGCACAGCAGCATACGGGACGTCTGAGGCAGCCAGGGTGACACTTTCCCTGCCGGCAAAACCGACAGGCACACTATCGGCAAGCAGGGCGGCATAGCGACTGTGCAGCCCCTCGTAGTCAGAGGGGCTCAGTCGAAAAAACGGGAGAGGTTCGCTTTGGCATTACCCGACGGTGACCCGCCGGGAGTGGTAGCTGGTGTATCAACCTGATACTGGGAGCGGCGCCCACCGACGGGGATATTGTACTTCTCAGTGAAATATTTGCCATCGACCTCGAAGTTATTGAGTATCATTTCCTCGAAGGCCTTCTGCTGCTCTGGCGTATAGTCGACTGAGTCATCCCACTC
Source organism: Prevotella sp. (assembly GCA_016286995.1). Classification (GTDB taxonomy): domain Bacteria; phylum Bacteroidota; class Bacteroidia; order Bacteroidales; family Bacteroidaceae; genus Prevotella. Next base: position 34,718 of record JAEEVA010000010.1, on the reverse strand, counting down.
GAGGTGGAGTCCCTTAAGCGGGAAGCCATGACGGATCATGCGGGGTATGAGCTGTGAGTTGACGACATCGCGTAGCATGGTGCAGTCAGCGTTGATGATGTTCTGGAATACTTCCAGATGCGTTTCCGACTGGCTGAGCGAGCTTCCGTCCTCAATAGTCATTGTCTGGCAGATGATGAGCTTCGAGAGTTCGGAATTGGCACGCTCTATGCGTTTATCATAGACGTTAAAGGCATCGCCCTTGGTTGACTCTACCACCTCGATGTCAGTTCCTTCCTGGAAGAGCCCCCAGCCTTCGGTACCCATCTCAGCCATCATCTTCTCCATCTTGGCCAGTTCCTTATCATCGCGGGTCGTGGTATGCGCTATTCGCATAGGCATGCCGAAGATCTCAGCGAAGGTGTCCCAGAATGCCAGTGCATTCTTTTTGGGGATGGTCTGCGTGGCCGCCTTGAGGTATAGTCCCAGGTCTTCGGGCTGTCCCACCTCGATGAGCCAGTCAGCGAACGGCGGCTTGTGGTAGTCTATGCCTGTGGTCCAGTCCTGCCCGAGGTCTGTGATGACACGATGGTACTCAGGTATAACATGCTTTCTGGGCAACAGTCTGACGCCATCGTATGTCAGGCGTCCGTTGATATCGGTCATCAGGTCTCCCAGCTCGATGAGCGAGTGCCCCCAGTAGTTGGTGTCGAGTATATATTTCGTCAGCTGCCGAAACCACTGGGTATTGAAGAATGCCCCAGCTTCCTCGTTCTCATTGCCATTGCCATCGACTATCTTGAATGACGACGCCATGACGAAACCTTCGCGCTGCTGTATGCAACCGGACAGGTGCAGGTCAATGGCTACGTCGGTATAGATGTCGTACAGTCGCTGCCGGTTGGGATAGTCGACGTTGATGGCCATCTGCCATGCCTGTCGCCAGTCGCCGAGATCCTTACGTGTCAGTGAGTCCGTCTGACGCTGTAGCTCCACTACGACCTTCTTCAGGCGTCGGCGATCATTCTCCTTTGCCAGGTTGAAGGTTCCGAACTTGGTATGCAGTATTCTGTTGTTTGCCGGCGCTGGCAAACCACGCCGCACTATACTTTTCTTGCTCATATATTACCAGTTGTGTTTTAGCTTGGGTTGTGAACTATACTTGAAAAGGAAGCCCGTTGGTTCTCCGTTTTCGTCGGTGGCCAGCGGCAGGTCAGGCAGGATCTTCTCAGCCTGCACGCCCTCCAGCCACTTGATGGCTCGCTCGTAGCGTTCCTTGCGTATCTCCATGCCCATCTTCTGGGGAACTGACGCGGCCATGTGATAGAGAGCACAGTCGCAGGTGTACATGACGATGAGCCGGTTGCGGTCGTTTCCCTCGGCGCTGAAGATGGCCTCTATATCGTATTTCGGGCGCAGATAGCCGGCAATCTCCTCGATGGCCTCTGTCTCGGCGTTTGCCCGGTTCTCGGCACTGACCTGAGACACCACACGGAGTGCCTGGTCTCCGATGACTACTTTGTAATCTTCGATGTTTATGAACATATTGATACTGTTTTGGTTAACCCTGCGGCAAAACCGCCGGGCACTCTGTACTTTTTTACTTGGTTACGAAGAGGGCGCGTCGCTCGATATCCTGGATTGTCACACCCTTGGCAAAGTAGTGGGTGGCAACGAGCTTACGAATCTTCTTTTTTGAGACAACGACGGGCTTGCCTTCGTACATGACTACGAACTGTTTACGGCCAGTCAGGCGCTGCACCTTGACGGCCTTCTTGACGGCGTGTTTGTAGCGCCAGCCAAAGATAATGTCTTTAATCAACTGTTTCATAACCTCTATTTGTTTTTGGCCCCTGTGGCGAAACCACAGGGCACTGTACTTTTTACCATTGGTTCTTTGGGCTCGGACGTTTGCCGAACCTCGGTTTGAATGACTGTATGCGCGTGTTCTTTTGTAATATATAGATGGCTCCTTCGTCGGCATCCGGTGCGTCATCGTTGCCGCTCATTCCCTTTTCGAAGGCCAGCAGCTGCTCGATGCCCGCCTGCATGTCGGGGTCTTCCTTCTGTTCTATGTCATAGAACACGAAGCCACGCTCCCATAGTGGACTGACCGCCTCGATACGCTGGAACTTGTCCGGTTTCTTCCGCTTATCGCCCGTGATTGGCAACTGATATCCGCGAAGATTACCCTCTGTAGTGAAGTCATCCAGTATGATATCCTGCATAAAGCTGGCCTCCATGGCGAAGCGTATCGCAATACCCGCCTGCTGGCTCCATTCGTAGAGGTCATAGCACCAGCGTACCATCTCGGCCACTGTAGCCTTACGGACGAAGGCGCGCAGGTGCCACAGGTTAGTTCCCTGCTTTCCCCACAGCTTGGAGGCCTTGGTATCGTTGGTTTTCTTGGACTTCCACGAGGGGTCAATATACAGCACGAACTCGGAGAATTCCTTCCATGCCGGGTGCTTGGCCCAGCGGATCCATTCCTGACGGAATACGGTGCCTTCCACGATGGGGTTGTGCATCATTTCCTTGTTCCATGCGCGGTAGCCCACGAATTCGGCATACTCACGTGCCTCTTCTTTGGTCCACTTCTCCCTCCAGACGGGATTGCCGTCACTATCAACGGCATAGACTGTAGAGACGTGCACACCCTTGGTGGCGCATATATTGGCCAGAACCGATGTCTTGCTGATGAGGTTGCCCACCATGATGAAGCGTCCACGTCCCACATCGAGTGCACCGAAGAGAGCTTCTTTCACCCAGTCTGTAAGTTCACGGACGCGTCGCTCGTTGCGGCATAGTTCATCGTCGTCAAGGTCATCGATAACGATGTAGTCAGGGCGGGCTTCACGCTTTCTGAGTCCGCGTGGTGACTGCCCGCGACCGCATGCGAGGAAGTGTACGCCACTCTTCGTGGTGAACTCTCCAGTAGTCCAATCGCCCAAAGACATTTGCTGGCCAAAGTCGTCAATGATACGCTTGTTGTACTGTAGTTCAGCCTGGATATCACCTAACAGTCGTATGGCACTGTCCTCGGATTTTCCGACCACCACCATGAAGTTGATGAGCCGCTTGGGCTGGAACATGAGCCACAGCGGCATGAAGATGTCGAAGTGTGTAGACTTGGCATGGCCGCGTGGCCATTTGAAGACAGCCTTAAGGTTGGGCGTGTTCTTAACCTTCAGAGCTGCCTGATTGTGGAACGGAGCGTTGTGGATAATGCGGACGGGCTCGCCCGTCACCTTATCGCGTAGTGTAAGGAAATGAGGGAAGTAATACTCACAGAAAGCGGCATAGTCCTTTTGGAGGCGGCGTATGCGCTGCTCCTTCTGTGCCGGTTTCTCGTGAGCATGCGGCGTTTCCGATGTCATGGACTGTATGTCCTGACAATGCCGTTGCCACTCTTCAAAGGCGCGTTTCCTATCTGCTTCTGTCATCGTCTGATTCTTCCGTGTGGCAAAACCACACGTCACTCTATGTTACAATTCAGCGGACGGTGCCATCTTATCCATCAGGAAGCGGTTCTGGTACTTGTTGATGGTCTTGATGAGTTCCGGCGTGATCTCAGGGTCGAATTCGGAATTGTACTGTAGCCACTTGTTGAAAGCCATGAATACTTCGATGGCATCAACCACGTTGGCCTTCTTATCCAACTTTTCGACTACGGCACTGAGCTTTGACAGCTTGTCGGCCAGCGACCCTATGAGCGTTGGATCTCCCGACTTATTGACACTCTCAATGAGGTTGTCGATGGTCAGCAGCAGCTTATTGACCAGTTCCGGGCGTGTGATGTTCTTGGCGGCGCGTGCCTCCTTCCATCCATCAGCTGCCGACCACCGTGTGATGGTCTTGGCGGCCACGCCCACACGTTCTGCAATCTCCTGTTGCTCCATGCCCGAGAGGAATAGCGCCCGTGCGAGCTGTTTCTTGTTTTCAGTTTCTTTCTTGTTCATGTTTCTTTTGCTTTTTACCTGGCGGCAAAACCGTCAGGTCCTGTACTTTTTATTGCGATTTTGCACTGCAAAATTGCATAAAAAGGTCGACTTGAACAAATAACGGCGCTGTCGTTGCAGCCTTTAGTGCAGGGCTTGCAGCGTTTTTTGGACGATAGCGGAAAATGACGTAATATTGCAGTCGCAAAGAAACACATTTTATTATGATTAAACGAGTAAGAATAACGAACGAAAGTGTCAATGGCTATAAGTTCCGTGTCCTGACGGACGGTATAGACCTGGAACAATACAAGCGCAATCCCGTGCTCCTATACATGCACGAGCGCGGTAATGTTATAGGTATTGTCGACGACCTGCAAGTTGCAAACGGTGAGATTACCGGTATCCTGGTGTTCGACGAAGCCAGTGAGCTGAGCATCCGCTGTAAGAAGCAGTTTGAGAAAGGCAGCCTGCGCATGGTGAGTATCGGCATAGATCCGATTGAAGTAAGTTCTGCCCCAGAACTGCTGCTTGAAGGTCAGGAACGTCCGACGGTGACAAAGAGTAAGCTGGTTGAGATATCGCTGGTAGATATCGGTGCGAACGATGACGCTATAGTCATGAAGGACGACGGCACTGTTATTGAACTTGGAAAAGACGGCAACTGTCCGTTGCCATTACTGAATAATAACATTAAAAAAGACGTGAAAATGGATCTGAAGAAACTGGCCCTTCAGTTGGGCTTGCCGGAAACGGCAGACGAGGCTATCATTCTGGCGAAGATAACCGAGTTACAGAAGACTGCCGGTGACGCTGTGACGCTCAAGGCAGAGAACGACAAGCTGACGCTTGCAGGTATTACAACCCTGGTTGACGGTGCCATCAGTGAGAAGAAGCTGACGGCTGAGAACCGTGACCATTTTATTGAGCTGGGCAAAAAGGTCGGCGCCGAAGAGCTGGAGAAGACCCTGAAGGCCATGGCACCTCAGGTGAAGCTGAGTGGTATGTTGAAGCCCGCCGCTGGTGCGCCGGGTGCTGTGGTTACTACCTATACCAAGCTGAGCGAGGTTCCTGCCGACGAATTGCTGAAGCTGCGTCAGGATGACAAGGAAACGTACCGTCGCCTGTACAAGGCCGAGTACGGCATGGAGTGTGAAATCTGATTGTTAAACCAATAAAGAAAAAAAACATGAAAGCAAAGATTCTCTTAATGCTGTCGGCAGTCCTTTTCAACTGCCTGTGTGGTAGCGTCGTAGCTGCCGCTGTCGGCATGAGTCCGCTGGCCGGTGCCGTGGGCATGAATGCCGTTGCTGCCATTGTCGGCGGTGCAGCACCTTCCGGGAGCCTGTATGCCGGCGTGTACACTGAGGTCTGGACCGGCGAGCTGGTCAAGTACCTGCGCCGTGGTCTGGAGGCTACGTGGCTGGATGGTATTCCCGACAATTCCAGTATCGTCGAAAACGACGTGATTCATCTGGTGGACGTAGGTGTTGACCCTGACGTGCTGGTCAACAACACCACCTATCCCATTCCCTTGCAGGCCCTCGATGATGCAGACATCCCCATCGGTCTTGACAAGTTCCAGACGAAGGTGACTCCCATCACCGACGATGAGCTCTACGCCATCTCCTATGACAAGATGACCCGCGTGAAGGAAAGCCACGGCAACGCCATCAAGGATGCGAAATTTGCCAAGGCCGCCCATGCTATGTGCGCCAACAGCAACGGAACCAAGACCCCCGTGCTGTCAACCACCGGTGACCGCGATCCTGAGACAGGACGCAAGAAGATGACCCCCAACGACCTGTTGCGCATGAAGCGTGCGATGGATATGCTGAACGTTCCCACCGAGGGTCGTCGCCTTGTGCTCTGTAACGACCATGTCAACGACTTGCTGGAGGCCGATCAGAAGTTCAAGGAGCAGTACAACATCGACCGCAACAACGGTACCGTCGGGCGTCTGTATGGCTTCGATATCTACGAGTTTGTCAACAACCCGCTATATACCACTGCCGGTGTGAAAAAGGCCATATTTGCCACTGCCAGTACCGGTGAGTTCCAGTGCTCGTTCGCTTTCTATACTCAGCGTGTGTTCAAGGCTACGGGTTCTACGGAGATGTACTACAGTCCTGCCAACACCGATCCCGAGTACCAGCGCAATAAGGTCAACTTCCGCCACTACTTCATCTGCATGCCTAAGAAGCAGGATGCAGGCGTGGTGATGATGAGTGCCTACGACGCTGCCGGTGCTCCCACTATCAAGGGTGATGCAGCCCTGACTGTCAACGCCGCCTCTGGCAACAGCGTGCGTACCTACGCCACGAGCAACGGTGCCGGTCTGACTGCACAGAGCAATGCCGATTGGCTGGCGGTATCTGTCAGCGGCAACAAGGTGACATTCACCCGTCAGGCCTACGCCTACGACGCAGAAGGTGAGTCTACCCGTACTGCCACCGTTACTATCGGCATCAAGGGTACCGAAGTAACCAAGACCGTCACTGTTACGCAGTCGATGGCCTCACAAGCTTAGGAGGTCTGAGCCATGAAGTTCAAGGTAGTTGAAAAGTTCCGTGACAAGCATGATCACGTGACCGAATACGAGCAGGGTGTTATCCTGGACGTCCAGGACGAAGCCCGTGCCGCCGACCTCGTATCCCGTGGACTCGTCAAGGAGTTCAAGGGCAACAAGAAAGCCGAGATTATCTTGGAGCCGGTTGCGGAACCCGACGCTGACGGAGCAGGCACTGTGGCTGAGACTGACAATAATACTGAAACGCCATGTCAGAACTGAAACGACTTGTCATCCACTGTACGGCAACCCGCGAGGGGCGCGAGGTGTCCGGTGCCGAGATCCGGCACTGGCACACCTCCCCCAAGTCGAAGGGTGGCCGCGGGTGGAAACAGGTGGGCTATTCAGACCTGATACACCTGAACGGCGGTGTGGAGAACCTGGTGCCGTACAACGAAGACCAAAGGGTCGATCCGTGGGAGGTGACCAACGGTGCCAAGGGCTACAACTCCACGAGCCTCCACGTGGTGTATGTCGGCGGTGTCGGCATGAACAACCAGTCCCGTGACACGCGTACAGCCGAGCAGCGTCGCTCCATGGAGCGCTATGTCAGGAACTTCCACCGTCAGCATCCCCAAGCCGAGATAGTGGGTCACCGCGACCTGCCAGGTGCAGCCACTGATTGCCCGGGCTTCGACGTGAAACGGTGGCTGAAGGAGATTGGACTGCGCAATTAGCGCAGCGTACGTAACAACTAACAGGATGAAGGAAATGGAACTTAGCGAAATACTCAACTACGTTTTCGGCACCGGGCTTGTGGCTACGGTGGCGGGGCTTCTGAACATCCGTAGCGAGCTGAAGAAAGCCCGTGCGGAAGCCCGCCGTGCGGAGGCCGAAGCCGACACGGTGAAGATAACGAACACTGAGCAGGCCACCCGCATCCTGATAGATAACATTGTAAAACCCTTAAAAGGAGAATTAGATGCTACAAGAAAAGAACTCAGCTCGGTCAAGCGCGTTGTGGTTCGTCTCAGTAAGGCACTGGAGGCCATTAACCTTTGTTCTTATCATGACGAGTGTCCTGTGCTTGGCAAGCTGCAAGACGGCGAAGAGTGCGACGGCCTCGGCTTCCTCGTCAAGCGACAGCCTCGCGCTTCGCCTCATCCAGGGCGTAAGGGTAAGCAGCCAGACGGCCCCCGTCAGCATGGACGCGGCCAGCGTGACGCTCCCGCTGCGGGATCTGACGCAACTGCCTGACGGCGCGAGCTACACTGGCCGTCAGGGCACGGCCAGGGTGACGGCTACACGGAAGGGCGACAATCTGCTACTGGAGGGCGAGAGCCTGAACACAGGCACGAGCAGCCTGACGTTGGAAACGACACAGCAGGGCGGCTCAACGGGCCTCAGTCATAGCCAGGGTCAGGCCACCCATTCTCAGGGCGGCAGCCAGACTGAACAGACCCGCAGGCCACGCGATACCCTGGCGGCAGTATTTATCTTTGCAGGAGTCATAATCCCGTTGCTGTGGCTGTGGCTCTATAAGAGACGATAGTAACCTATTCAAATAACAATTAAAACCCGTTTAAAACATGTCACAAGTAAGAAAAATCGTAGGCTGGAAGGGTAACATCTTCAAGGATTCAGAGGTAGGTCCTTACCAGGACATCGTTGCAGACACCACTGACCTTTCCGTTGAGGAAGGCACTGAGGACGAGGCCCTGATTGAGGATCGCAGTGCGGAGGCCCGTGGCAAAGAGCCCGACAAGTACATCCTGAAGGTCCACCGCCGTATTGGCGACAAGACTGAAGTTGAGGGCATCCTTGGCTTCACCGAGGAGGTCGACGTTGCCGAGGCCTGCCCGAAGAACGGCGGTCTGGGCGTGCGTCTGAAGAATCCGTCCCGCCATGTTGCCTATAAGATGGACACGAAGGACGGTCTGGTAGCTATCTACACCTACAAGACCAAGGGTACCACGGACGATCAGGGCAAACTGACCGACGTGGAACTGATCACGAAGGGCGACATGACTCCTGCTGCCGGTGGTGGCGACAATGCCGGTGGTGGTGACAATGCCAGTGGTGGTGACAATGCCGGTGGTGGTGACAATGCCGGCGGTGGTGATAATGCCGGTGGCGTTCAGGAAGGATAATCCTGTGCGCCCGACGGAGAACCGTCTGGAACGGTGGTGTGAATACTTTCATAATCTCTGCGTACAAGCCCAATCGGCAGGCCGGGCTTCCCTGAAAAGGTCTGCCATTCCCGCCAGGAACAAACGGCAATGCGGGTTCGACTCCTGCTCCTGGCACTATGGATGGAACGAAGAAACAGAATAACAGCAACAAGGCCATTGAGGGTATCGAGGAAAAACTGGCCGATGCCATTACCGGTCGTCCGCATGACTTCACTGTGGGCGGTGCGACCTATTATCTGTGGCCGTTGACGCTCGGCAAGCACCTGCTGCTGAAACCCTATTTTGAAAGCCTCGGAATTGGAACCTCAGTGCCCGACGGTGACCCGTCGGGAGTGGTGTCGACCCTGCTGAAGAAGGTTCGGGAAAGGCGTGCGGACTGTGCCATGATGCTTTCCATCCTTACCATGGATAACAGTCGCACAGCCTTTTTCGACCTTCCTCTGAGGCGTGAGCGTGCCGGATTCTTCGAGCGTGAACTTACTGACAGTGACTTGGGCCACCTGTTAGTGACAGGTATGACCAGTACCCACACCCATGAGCTGGTAGTCCATCTCGGTCTGGACCGTGAACGTGAGCGTCTGAGCGAGACTCTGCGTGCCAAGGCTGACAGCAGGAACTCCATGCAGTTCGGCAGCATCAGCCTGTTAGGAGCCTTCATATACCCGCTGATGGAGATGGGCTTCACCTACGATGAGATAGTCTACGAGCGTGACTACTCCCTGATGCAGCTGATGCTTTTAGACAAGCCGGTGAGTGTCTACCTGAGCGACGACGAGGTAGAGAATCTCACTGGCAGTGTCGGCGCCCTGATTGACGGCGACTCCGAGAATGCCGACCAGCAGCTGCTGGCCTTCTTTGGGGCCAAGGGCATATCAAGGGCCGAGGGGAACCCTCGGCGTACGGTGGCAGTCAGGCCCGACGGTGATCCGTCGGGAGTAGTGGCGGGAAAATGAGTAAATGAGTGAATGCGATGAGTCAGAAAGTAGAGATAGAGATACGCTTAGATAACAAGCATTTTGCCGCAGGTGCGAAAGCCACCCAGGAGTCGATCGAGAAGATAGACGCTGCAACCCAAAAGGCCACTACGTCAGGTCAAGGCCTGGCGAGTGCCCTTGCCAGTGGCTTTATTGGCAATATAGCCAAAGCGAACCCTCTGTTAGTAGTCTTTGTAAAGGGGATGGCCGACAGTGCCTCCAAGCTGTACACGAAGACGAGAGCCCTGGCGTCTGCGACGAATGGCGTGGGTCTTCTTCGTGGGGCCTTCATCCGTCTGATAGCAGTCCCCATTGTGGCTCTTCTTTCTGCCATTCCTTTGGCTTTGTCAGCTATTGTTTCCTGGATGAAGCGTACTGATGAGGGCAGTTCTGTGCTTCGGAAGGGCATGGCCTACCTGAGCCAGGCTATTGAGACCGTGATGGATATAGCCACCGATTTGGGCGAGGCTCTTTTTACGGCCTTTACGAAGCCTCAGGAGGCTGTGCGGAAACTGTGGAACCTCATTAGCGGTGCTCCCGATCGGCTGAGTGAGTTTGGTGCGAAGGCCAATGAGCGTGCCCGTCTGATGGAAGACCAAGCCAATCTCGAAGAGCGCCGTTCACGCCAACAGGTAGCTCGCGCGAAGGCTGAGAAGGAGGTGGCGACCTTAGAGGCGAAGATAGCAGACAGCCATACCAAGATCAATGAGAAGAAAGCCGCCAGCCGCCGTATTGACGAGCTGCGTGTGGGTCTGGCGAAGGAAGAGCTGTCCATGGCCCGTGAGCAGGAGCGCATAACGAAGGGTCTGAACGGTCTGACGCAGCAAAATGCTGAAACCCGCAGGAAGAATAATGAGGCCGAAGCTGAGCGGATACGCCAGGAGGCGAAGCTGGAAGATGAGAAGCGGCGTACGGCAATGCGTAACCGGCAGATAGCCAATGAAGGCAAGTCGCATGGCGGTAGTGCCTTACGTGCTGCGAGGGAGGATGCGCAAGAGCGTCGCAAGCTGTTTGAATTAGCACAGCGGGAGGAGGAAGAGCAGGCCGAACAGCAGCGTGCTCTGAAGGATGCTATTACCAATCGCAACATCGCCCAGGAGCAGGACAATGCCAAGCGTGAGCTGATGCAGATGGAGAAAGACCATCAGGACAAGCTCGAGGCCATCCGAAGGCAGTCCGAGGAATGGAAGAAGGAAGCCTACAAAGCCGCCGAGGATCGCTGGAATGCCACCAACAAGGATAAGACGAAGACTTTTACAGATACCGCTGAAGGTAAAGCTGGCTGGCAGGGTCAGCAGCTGTCGTCTGAGCAGGAGCAAATCATACAGGCTCAGGTGGATGCCGAGAATGCCATCTATGCACGTGGTGTGAAGGAGCGTCTGGAGAATGAGATGCAGTCGATGCGTGACTACCTGAAGAAATACGGCAGCATCTCGCAGAAGAAGCAGGCCATTGCCGAGGAGTACGACAAGAAGATAGCCGAGACCCGGGATAAGTGGCTGAAAAAGTCGCTGGAAGAGGAAAAGAAGAAAGCCTTGAATGCCATTGACATTGAGGTGCTGCGCACTGAGATAGACTGGACCACCATGTTTGACGGCATCGGCGACGCCTTGCACGACGAAATGGTTGCCACGCTTGAGAAGATTGAGAAGTATATCCAGACTGATTCGTTCAAGGCACTCTCCGCGCAGGAGAAAGCCGAGTACGTGAAGATGCGCAACGAGCTTGTCAGTAAGACGGGTGGCGGTGTCGGTACCTTTGACTTCTCCATTTACTCCCAGATAGGCGAAGATATGAAGGCATATCAGAAGGCTATCCTTGCCCACAAGATGGCCGTCCAAAGCCAGCTTGATGCTGAGACGGAACTGGAGAATGCCAAGAAAGCGTTGGCCGAGGCCGAGGCTGAGCTTGCAGCAGCGGAAGGTGACGAAGCCAAGAAGGTGAAGGCCGGTGAGCGTATCAAAGCGGCTCAGAATGCCGTTGCCGATGCGCAGAACAGAGTCACCTTCACTTCGAGCCAGGAACAGCAGGCCCAAACTAATGTCCAACTCGCTCAAGGCAATCTGACGCGAAGTACTACCCAGGCGCAACAGGCCCTTGACGGTTTCAAAGATGCCTTAGGCGAAATTACCAATGGCACACTTCATGGGTTCGTGAACGGCATCGTCAAACTCGTGCAGGCCCTCGGAGGCAAGGCTACTGAGGGACTTTCCGGCTTAGGGAAAGCAGGAGGCCTCATTGGTGCTATTTTGTCAATCATTGATGCTCTCGGCAGCAGCGGCATAGACACGACGAATTACATAGAACAGTTATTCGACAAGATTATTAACGTCATCGGTTCCTTGATGGACTCTCTCACTGTTGATTTAGAGAAGGGTTCCCCTGGCAACGTCATGCTTATCAACAAAATATATGAGCTGCTGTCGAGGGTTATAGAGTCGACCTTCCTCAATGTTACGACGCACGCCTTTGGCCTTGGTGACGTCAATACGAGGGAAAGACATCAAGAGGAGGAAAAGAGGCGCGAAGAGCTGACAACAGGTATGGAGGCTGCCACCGCAGCTATCGAACACTGGACGGAAGAGCTTGAAAAGAGCTATGGCATCATGGCTCTGCAAAACAAGGAGAAGATAGAAGAGCAAAGCAAGAAGCAGATGGAGTCGATCATACAGGGTATTGACTCCGTCCTCACCGACAGCTACGGCGGAGGGCATTCCGACTACTGGCATGTGAACAAGGCTCAGAGCGTGTTAGAACAGATAAACGGCTATGGCAAGCAGTATGGCGTGAACGCATGGGAAGACAGCCAGGGTAAATTCACATGGCAGGAGTTGTTAAGGAATGACCCTCAGGCTTTGGCCAAGATGTTCCGCGAAATCCAGCAGAACGATCCTGAGCTTTGGCGTACCATTTCGACGGAGCTGGGTTACAACGGCGGTAAGCTTGAGGAATGGATTCAGAAGCTCATTGACGTCCAGGACTCCATCGAGGCGGCCGAGAAGCAGGCCATGGAGCAGCTGACTACGACGACTTCTGACAAGGTGTTTGATGACTTCTTGGATTCTCTCTATGAACTTGCCGACGGTTCTGAGGACGTGATGGATGACATTGCGGAGAACTGGCAGAAGATGGTGAACCGTATGGTCATCAACAACTTCATTGCGAACCAGTTCCAGGATGAGTTGGCGGGATGGTACCAGAGTCTTTACGACCTTAACAATGACTATACTGAGGAGAGAATAGGTAAGGATGAATACCAGAGGCGCCTTGATGAGCTTAAAGCGAAATACGACGGGTATGTAGACGATGCCCAGAGCCAAATCGAGCAGTTCAGGGATTTAAGCATTATCCAGGCTGTTGACGTGGAAGAAGCTGCGGATCACTTCGACGACCTGCGCTCGAAGTTCCTCGACACCCTCATGGATATGGAGGGTGATGCCGAGGACTTCAGGAAGGAGATGAGCCGCCTGCTGGTCCAGGACCTGATGGAGAAGCAGGTTTTCGATGTCAAGATGACGGTGAACGGTCAGGACTTCGAGAACTTCGACGCCTACGCGAAGGACTGGAACAGGCGCTATTCCGAGGCTTTGGAGGCCGGTGACGAAGCACTCTTGCAGGCCCTCATTGACGAGCTTGTTGCACAGCAGGAGGCTATGGCCGAGGCCGCAGCGGGCTTGCGTGACCGTTTGAAGGAAACCGTCGAGGACACCACCTTCAAGGATATGACCGACAGCTGGATTTCCTCTCTTGAGGATATGGAAAAGACGGCAGACGACTGGGCTCAGGATGTCGGCAAGACGATGGTCCGGCACATCATTTCGAACATGATAGCCCCTACGATGATGCAGCCGCTGTTGGACAACCTTCAGGATGCCATCAATGCCGTGATGGGTCAGGACGGTGCCACATGGCAGGACGTCGTGGCCGACGGCAGTGTCAGGGCAGCCCTGGATGCCATCAAGAACGCCTATCCGGAACTACAGGAGGCCGTCAGGCAGATATACGACGCCCTGGGCGTGGAGCTGTCAGCCAGCGACAACAATCCGTTTGACGACCTCGAGGACCAGTTCCTGTCGGTACTGACCGACATCGAGAAGGATGCCGAGGATTGGGCCAAGGACTTCGGCAAGAAGCTGACGGATGAACTTATCAAGGAATTCGTGATGGGCGATGCCTTCAAGGAGAAGATAGAGGAATACAAGGAGAGCCTCAAGGAAATCATGGGTGACCCGACGCTGAGCGCCGAAGAGCGTGCCAGGCAGTTGCGCGAGCTCGTGAAGGTCATGCAGGGCTTTGTGTCCGACAAGGAGCTGGAGGCGGAGGAATGGATGAAGCTGATGGGTACGTACAACCCTGATGACCAGGAAGCCACTATGAACATGGCCGACAAGGCCACCTACGACCAGTTTGAGTTGTTCCTTGGCATTGCCACGGGTCAGGAGCTGCTGCTTGCCCAGCAGAAGGAGATACAGCAGAAGATCCTGGAAACGGTGCAGGCCTCTAAAGGCATCACCAGTTCTGACACGAACTACGGTGAGGAGATCTTCAACCGTCTTGGTACCACCAACGAGTACCTGCTGGCCACAAAGAAGCTGGTTTCCGGCATCAGCGAGAAGCTGGACGCGATGAATTCGTATTTAAACAAGCTATAAACACGATTAGAATATGCCTAAAGGAGAGTTTTTCGTAAGGTCGAAAGGTACGCGCCTGGCCAACAGGGCAGGAGTTGACATGACGGGCATCCTCATTCCCGGCGCTGCCGGGGTGCCTGACTGGCTTACTGATGACGCCTTCCATGACGGCTGGGTTGACGCCTGGGAGCGCTATGGCCTGTCGGTAAGTGCAGGCGGACGTGGCGAGTTGATGGCCTATGCCCCTATGAAGCAGCCTACGGGTTCTAATGTTGCCACGAGGCACGGCGTGGCCTACTGGGAGGAGTCGATAGGCAGATACAATGAGCGCATGCTGTCGCTGAACGTTCATTTCAGCGCGCCTGACGAACAGGAGTTCATGCGTCGCTATGACCTGTTCTGGGAAGAGGTACTGAAGTACGGGTACCTGCAGGTACGACATCAGAAGTGCAACCAGTACTTCCATTTCAGATACGAGGACTGCAAGAACTTCCGTGAGTTCCGGATGCACCTGGCGAAATACACGCTGACTGTCTCCGAGCCTCATCCTGACATCCGTGACGCCCGTAACCCGCATATCATCCAAATATAGAGATCATGACATTAGAAGAAGCAGGCATATCGTCCTTGGGTCTGGTTGACTTCCTGACGGGTGAGACCATTCTTGACTCCGGTTCCGCTGAAAAGAACATCGACGGCACCGGCAAGCTACAGCTGTCGTGGAAGTCTTCTAACGGCGGCGGTCTCGCGGCCGGTGACATTATCAGCATAGAGGACTTCGGTGAGTACTTTTTGGAAAAGGACTATGTGCCGACGCCGAACAGTGACGGCAGCTATACCTGGTCGCCGTCGTACATCAGTACTGACTCCAGGCTGACCGGCATACTCTTCTTCAAGGTGGGCCATACTGCCGACGGTGAAGAGATTGAGCTATATACGTTCAGCGTTGTCGGTCCCGCCAGCATCATCATCGAGGAGCTGTCGCGGTTTGCCCCTGTAGAGATAGCCCCCGAGCTGGCCGGTATCGGCATTACCGTGAGCTTTGACGGCGACAATGTGAAGTCGGCGGCACAGAAGATAGCCTCTGCCCTTGGTACCAACATGGTCATCATTGACGGTACCATACAGATAGGCAAGCACGACGTGCTGGCCGCAGAGGAATACTTCGACAGGTTTGTCGTGCTGGGCGGCACCCGTAACATGGGCAAGACCACCCTGAGCGACGAGGGCTTCTACGCAGCAGTCACTCAGAGGCTGAGACTTCCTGCCGGCTATCCGCACAGCGTGTATCCTGCCGGTACGCCTGCCGAGGGACACATGACGAAGCTGCTGATCTTCGATGACATCTACCCGAAGATGGAGCTTCAGATAGCGTCGGCTGCGGCCCGTACCTGTTATGTCCTGGACGAAAAGGGTAAGCACGTCGTAGACCATTATGAGAATGACCTGCCTGTGTATAAGAAGTATGCGAAATGGTACATCACCCTTTCCCTTACCGACGGCAGCGAGTATGGTTTCAGCACAAACCAGGTCATTCAGGGAAAGCCGTTGGGCATTCTGTTCCAGAGCGGTGTGCTGACCGGCCGTGAGTTCGACCTGGCCTATTTCGACCACGAGACGAACGAGCACATGGAGGATGACGTCGAGCCGGACGGCTTCACGGCAACGGCCGGCATGTTCCGCATCATCATGCAGGCTGACGGCGACACCCTGCTGCCCAGCCTGCCCGGCGGCCTTTGTCCGGCAGTAGGCGACAAGGTGATGCTGACCGGCGTGGCCTTGGATGACCGCTACAAGGCACTTGCGCAGCAGCAGCTGTTAGAGGCGGCGCAGCAGATGGCCGGTATCTATATGGCAGCGGCGCATGTTGCCCCGAGTCTCGAATCAGAGACCACCTATCCGGACTTCCTGACAGAAGGTGCGGAGGTTCCCAGCGTCGGCGAGCCCCGCAGGAGTGCGAGGAATGCGGTGCGTTCCGGCAGCAGTCTTGGCGACTCTGCCGGCGACTACATTGTCACCAGTGTCACGAAGGACCTGATTACAGGAGCGCAGTCCGTCCAGTTCGGTACGTTCCGTCCGAAGGGTCTGATTGAGAGCATGGTGGACAAGCTGGAGCAGGTGAGCGTCAGCGGCGGCGGATATGTTGGAGAGGGCCAGGAGTACAGCCGTAACACCGCCCCCATGGGTATCGACCAGTTCCGTACGCTGTACAACATCGTCGGTATTCCTGCACTGAAGACCGTCTATGATGACATTACAGAGCAAGGCAACACCATAGCCGAGCTGGACAGCACCTTTGAGGAAGTCAAGAACCAGAGTGACCGTAAGTTTGACATCTTCTTCGGTGACTACACACCGCTTCCCAACGAGGACGATCCTGATGCGGAGCCGAACTATCCGGCCTGCGACTGGGACACTGAAACTGACAAGGCCGATCATGTACAGGACCTGTTTACCAATACCCTTCGCAATCCCGGTACTGATGGCGGCAGGGTGTGGCGCTGGGAGTATGATGAGGAGCTGCTCCAGTACTATTGGAAAGAAGTCACTGATGCCGACACCCTGGCTGCCCTCGAGAAGATTCGTGACGTGGCCAGTGACGGCAAGCTGTCGGCCGGTGCCGAGAAGGCCTCGGTCCTGATAGACTGGCGTGACCTGATGAGCAGCTTGGTACAATACCGTTCCAAACGTGTAGAATACGGTGTTGAGAATACTGTATGGAACAATTTCTACAATGCCGTTCTGGCCCTCTTCCAGATTCTCAATGGCGGCAGGGCATACACTGACCAGATAGTAGACCCCGTTATTTCAGGCCTGACCCGTAGCGGTGGTTCTGCCGTATCCGATGGTACGCCGGTCAGTGGCGAAAGCGAGCACTCGGGAGAACTAGTACAAAGCGGCAATATCGAGGACAGCACGCCCCTCTGGCTGACACGGCTTGACGTTACCGAGACCATTCCGGATCCCGGTGCCTACAGGGCCGCATGGAACCTGTGCTACTCTACGCTGGCCATCCTGGTCCGGGCTGTCAACGATGCCATCAAGTCAATCGGTGACGAAGCCCTGCAAGGATTGAGATACATGGCTGATGACGGCGTGCTCACGCCACAGGAGAAGAGAGCCGTCCTGAGGGAGTGGCTGTCGGTTGTCGAAGAGTATGCCGACATGACGGCACGTGCTGAGAAGGCCCATTTGGCCAACACCTATGGTACGGCACTGAACGACTATACGGTGGCCTTCAACGCCCTTGGCCAGTATCTGCATGACCCGTCGGGAGCAATTATATGGAACGGCACCGAAACTCCCCTGTTGCTTAGTGCCGAGCCTGTGAGCCAAGGTTCTTCGGACCTCTATATCGACCGCAACGAGGATGCCTCGACCGGTTTCAATGGTGCCACGTTCAGCCTGCGGTGGGAAACGTACTTCGAGACCCGCTCTGCCCTCAATACGGCCATCAGCGTTGCCAGGAGCAGCTTTTTCGTCAGCGTCAGCCGCCCGTCGGCACCGT
This sequence comes from Prevotella sp., assembly GCA_016286995.1. Taxonomy (GTDB): domain Bacteria; phylum Bacteroidota; class Bacteroidia; order Bacteroidales; family Bacteroidaceae; genus Prevotella. The sequence continues at coordinate 16,987 of JAEEVA010000010.1, read as the reverse complement.
ACTATGAAGGTGACTTGTGGATGAAGCTCAACAGTGCCAACAGCAACAACGGGACCATCATGTATTGCATCCACACCTGTCTGACGGCCGGTCAGGAGAGTGACGGCGACTGGATAAACTTCTCCAATACCGTCAGGGACCCACGAAGTGCCATCGGTGCTCTTCTGGAACTGGTGTACCAGGAATACGGCGAGTCGGTCATCGACGGTCTTTCTGCCGACAGCAGTTTTGACATACATCTTGGCTCAGCGGGTACCAACGGTACGTCGGATATCTATTTTGCCCCCACGTCACAGGATACGGATCACCTGACGCTGGCCATGAGGACGGTGTATGCCCTGCTCGGGCAGCATACCATCCATGTGTATAACATGATGTCCTCTTCGGCGGTTGAATACGATTGCTGCTGCATCGGACTGTCATTCAACGATCCGCTTCACACACAGGCTGCGGAGGCCGTCAAGGGCGGTGCTGAGATCCTGATGTTCAACGGTGACGCCTGGGAGGTGCTGAAGGAAAGCACCACAGGGGTCATCCAGAACCTGGGAAAGGTGGTGCGCCTGCTTGTGTTCGGCAGCGAGAACGGCACGCTGACCGGCTCAGGCTTTGTCACCCAGCAGGACATGGCCGGTATATTCTCCGGTTTCACGGACCAGGACGGCAGTTTCTCATTTGCCCAAATTGGTACATTTGTAACTAAGACGGCAGACGGTGATGCTTATATCACAGGGGCAAAGATCAGTGCAGACAATGTGGATGTGTCCGGTAAGGTTCTCAACTTCAGCGGAGCTACGAGCATCAACCTGAACGCTCCCACCATTAACCTGAATGCCGAAAAGATTACATGGTGCGGGCGTGACGTCATCCCCGGCGGTTCCGGCAGCGACTATGACCCGGCAACGCAGTCGAAGTTCTATGTCGATGCCAACGGCAACGTCACCATGAATAACTTGAAGGCCGTCAACGGTGAGTTCAGCGGCAGGGTCGGGACTGGTTCCTTTCTTGACATAGGCACAGCGGGCAACAATACGGACTATATCCGCCTGGATCCTGCCGGACCTTCGATTTGTGGCTTCCATAACGGCAGTGAAGTGTTTTCGCTGTCACCGTATGCAATCTATAACCAGCAAGGCAGCAGTGTGCAGGGAGCAAGGCTGAAACTTGGCAACTCTGAGTATGGCGATGGCTCTATGAGAGTAGTCCACGACAACAATACCTATCTTGAATGTGTTCCGTCGGCCGGTCTGATACACATGATGAATGGAGGTTCTACAAAATACATGAGTGTCAGGATTGACAATGGGGGTATCTTGCGTGTGACGGCTCTTTGGGGTGGCTTCAACGACGTAGTCAGCGGCGAGCTGTACAGAGACGGTAGTGACAATATTAAGGTAAAACCATAATACAGACAGATATGACGAAAATTGATTTTACGAAACTGACGGTACAGGTGTCGTTTAACGGTGCCAAGAGAGTGTATAACATTGCAGGGAGCCTTGGTAATGACATGATGTTCAATGGCTCGGTCATCTGCGACATCGGCTTTGAGGAGCTGGCCAAGGAGATATACTTTTCCAAGGGCGAAGTCGAGGTTCCGGAGAAGTATGCCCAGTACATCCTACGGGTGATGGAACAGTGCAACTATACTGCTGCATTGAGACGTGAGGTAACGAGGCTGCTCCATGAACAGTAACACGAGTTGTATTCTCGAGGGGAAGCAGGTCTGTCCTAACGGGGTTGTCAGGCTCAGCATGAGGATGCTGACCAGCAGCCGTCCGGCACTCAGTACCAACGAATTGCCCAACGTCCTGAACAGCATCAGGAACGCAGGCATCCTGGAAGACACCTTCTCTCATCTGGGTTTTGACTACGTGCTGGATTTCCCGATGGTTGAAGTCAACGCTTTCCCGTATGTTTTAGATTTTGAATTAATAAGATAGCTATGGCAGTACAGAAAGTACAATATCCCAACAAGGTCGCGGGCAATATATGGAGCAGTAATAATGCCAACGAGCTGAAGGCGGTCGTCAACAACAATGCTGACGAACTGACGGCACTTGTCAACAGGATTGCAGGCATCTTGCGATCCATTTCAGCCAACGCACAGTCGGCGGAAGACCTGAACAGTGCACTGGCCACTGTTAACCGCAGGCTGGCGGAGCTGGAGCTGCTGAACGCCTGGCAGACGGAGGACGGCCAGGACGTTATGGCGCGGATAGAGGGTGATGGCGTGTTCTGTGTGACAGACCCGGACGGGAACATCGGCATGAAATACGATAATGCCGGCCTGGACGCGGCACAGCTCAGCGCACACTTTCAGGCACTCATCAGGGCCATACCGAAACTTGGTCTGCTCATCGGTTCCGTGGCCGGTACGGCCTACGATGCCAGTCTGGGCATGAGAGACCATGCCGAGATTCTCGGACTGAAGCACAAGACGGCTAATCTCAGTGAGACCGACGAACAGGGCTTTACCCTGACCGATGAGAACGGGAATGTGGCCTTCTGTGTCGACGGTAACGGACTGGATGTTGCACTCTTGAGTGCGCACCTGCAGGGGCTTATCCGTGCCATTCCCGGAATAGGTGGCAGTGGTGGCGGTGTCAGTCTCCTTGAGGGCAACCTTCGTGAAGTTGCTGAAGACGGATTCTTCCTCGTTGATGAAGCCGGCCACATAGGAGCCTATAACACTGCTGCCGGAAGCGCAGGTTTCGGCGGCGGCAGCAGTTATGAGGTGGTCAAGCAGATAGACTACGCGTGAAAACAGGATTAGAAAACCATTTAAATAGTATAAGGATATGAGTGGAATAGCAGTTATTATTCCCGGTGCTGACTTCTCAGCGAAGAATCTGGGACAGGTGACGTTCCTTGCGGATGAGGACGTCACGGCCATCACCATCAGCGGTGATGCAACATTTACCGGCATGCGTACACAGTACACTGCCGCATATCTCCCTGCGACGACGAACCAGCGTGGCGTGACGTGGAGCGTTGTCACTGGTGGTGAGTATGCAACGATTAGCAACGACGGTGTCCTGACCGTCCTGCAAGGTGCCAATGCAGCGGCGGTGACCATCAGGGCCACAAGCATCTACGACCAGACCGTCACTGCCCAGAAGACCGTCACCGTGACGTATTCGGCAGAGGTGGCACTGACAGGCATCGCCATCAGCGGACCGTCTGAAGTGTCAGGGGCCAGCCAGCAGTATGCCGCCGTGCTGACACCCAACGATACCACCCAGACAGGTGTGACGTGGAGCGTCAGCGACAACACCAAGGCCACTATCGACAATACCGGCCTGCTGACTATCCTGTCTGGCGCCAATGCCTCGCAGGTGACAGTCACGGCTACGTCGACGGCCAATTCCTCCATTGTGGCCACGAAGCAGGTGACACTGACGTACGTCGAGCCTAAGGACTACTGGAATTTGAAGGGGAATGTCGGGAAAGTGCCATTGCCGGCAAGCCAGTTGTCTGGAAAGAAGATATATCTGCACCTGCAGTTGAAGGATGCTGTCTACTCTGGCAGATATAACAATGATCAGATAATTCTTGAAAACGGAGGAGGTATGATGCTTGTTTGTTATAGTTCCGGCAATCCTTACAAGTCATGGGATGTCAAGATTCAAGCAAAAAAGCTAAGGTCAAGTCAGAGTACTGGAGGAAGCAAAATCCAAGTATCATTTAATGGAGTGAATTATATTCGATATTTCTTCGATGGTACAGCGGATCAAGGTTCTGTGGCCAGTGGTACTTTGTCAGCTCAGAATGATTTTATTGGCATAGGAATTGAGGACAGCAGCTTATTGTCATCATATATTACTAATCAAGCATTACAAAGTGCTGTGACAAACAATACTATTGTGCCAGGTGTTGACCAAGATATAAAAATAAGGCGGTTGGCTATTGTCCTTTCCTCAACAGAATACTCTACCGTCGATGAAGCGATGGAGGTGGAGACGCCAATTGTTGACATTCAGGTTGGCCAGGACGGCAACCCGTACAATGCGGGAACTACTGGAGACTTGTTATTCACTAACTTTGACTAAGTCATGACAGGAGATATTATACAGATGAACGAAGCTGGCCGTCTTCAGTTTCCACAAACTGTCGCGGAAGCTGTAAAGACCCGTGACGGCCGCAATCTCGAGGAAATTCTGGGAGATGGTGATGCGAACACCTTTTCCCGCCTGTCCGGACAGGTCAGCGTTAAAAGAAATCTTGTGACGTCAGCAAGCATCGTTGCGGGCAAGAAGGTGCTGACGGACTACGCCGTTCGTGGACAGATAGACGATGACGCCACTATGTCGTACATTACGGTCAGCGTTGTGGCGGGAAGGATATATAATATAAGGTATAGCGACCTCCTTACTGCTGTAGACAGCATCGTGTATGAGAATTCTAACGGATTGGCTCTCAGTGTTGATTACGGCGCATCTATGTTCACCGTTCCTGCAACCGCCGTCGTCGCTATTCTCAACATCAAAAACTGTGACATGCCTGACACAGAGCTTATTGCCGTCTACGAGCGTGACAAGGATTATAATAAAATGAATGTTCTTACCCGTATGGTTGACGATGTATTTGGTACCGTCAAAGACTGGAATGTCTTCGTGCTGGGTGACAGCATCACAGCCGGAGCATGGTACGGCAAGTTTGAACGAGAAACCGCGTTCAGAAACTGTCGGCGCTACGCTCAGGGCGGCTGGACGCTGGCTCCAGATGCCGATGACGCCCCGTCGAGCAGCGCAACATTCCGAAGCGTGTGGACTTTGCTGCGCGACAGATGCTGGCCCGACGTTAACGTAGATGAAAAGAACCTTTTCTTTATCGACGCTGGTTTCAATGATCGCAATGATAACAATCTGGGGAGTGTCAGTGTTGCTACAGACTGGAGCGTTTCATTTGAGGACAAAATTACTGCCGACCCATTTGACGCCGATGTGTGCACTATTGCTGGAGCTGTAAGACTCTATGCTGAGTTCATACAGCGTCGGTGCAGCAATGCCGTCATTGTCTTTGGTCTGCCGTTAAGGGCAGGAGGGGCAAGTGCTGCCAATGCCAAGGCAGTAAATGACCTGTTGGCCCCGATCAGTAGCACCATACGCTCTGTAGCCGAGGCCATGGGCTGTCCTGTCATCGACAAAGGCGCACTGGTTGGCCCCAATCCATATTTCAACATTGGTGCCAACAGCAAGGACCTCTATGCTGGTGATGGTTACTACGTCCACCCAATGACACCATTTGCTATGAAGATAGCCGGGCTTGTCAAGACCGAGCTCTACAACATCCTGCGCCATCGCTGCTGACTCAAGGGGGCTGGAATAGAAAAAGCCCCCGGCCCATGTTAATAGTCATCTCACCTACTTTTAACACAAAATGCGTATCACCGCAAGACCGGGGGCGTAAGCCCTTCGTCTCGGTGATACGTTTTTTTTGTGCCACTAAGTAGGTGAGATGGTGCAAAGGTACAACTATTTTTTGAAATGACACTGTTTGAGATACTAAATTTTAATCGGGAGCTGTTAAAAAGGCTTATTTCGCTTGGTTTCAGGCCAGACGATTGCCGATATCTGGAACTTTATCGCGACTATGTGCAAATGCGCAGGGAGGGCGATAAGGTAACCTATATCGTGTCGGTGCTGTCCGAAAGGTACAGCGTCAGCGAACGGAAAATCTACAGTATCATCAAGCATCTGGAAACCGACTGCACGAGCGGTGCAGTGTGATTGCCCTTTTTTCTTCTTTATTCTCGCTTTCCCTGACTACCTTTGCACTGGTTATCAAAAATATCAAGTCATGGGAAAGTACACCTATAAACCACAATTCGGTGTGATAGTTATCTGCACCGAGGAAAAAGAACAGAAGGCAGTCTATGACCGTCTTCACAGTGAAGGTCTAACCCTTAAAGTCGTAAACGTATGAAGATAGAAGTGAGTCATCATTGCAGCGACTTCAACAGCTATCGCGCTGCACGTGTTAAGAGCCTTTTCAACGCTGAAAAGGGTTGTGACTGGGGAAAGACCGTAGAACTGCCCATCGAGGGCAAGGAGTGGCAAATCGGCCTCATTGTCGGCCCGTCTGGTAGCGGTAAAACGAGCATCGGAAACCGCATCTTTGAGGGTGAGCCGATTTATGACCTTTATTCAGGATGGGATAGTAATAAGCCCATCGTGGACTGCATCGATTCTGAGGGTGACTTCAATATCGTTACAGGTATGCTGTCTGCCGTAGGCCTTGGCGACGTTCCTGCGTGGCTGCGTCCGTTCAATGTGCTCAGCAATGGCGAGAAATTCAGGGCGGGACTGGCACGCCTGGCCTGTGAGCGTCCGGAACATGCCGTTGTGGATGAGTTCACGTCTGTTATCGACCGTCAGATTGCCAAGGTAGGAGCCGCTGCATTCGCTAAAACGTGGCGACGCGGAAAGGGGCAGATTGTGTTGCTTTCCTGCCACTACGACATTATTGAATGGCTACAGCCCGATTGGGTCTATGACACTGCGGAGGCGCGCTTCTACGAGCGTGACTGTCTTCGGCAGCGTCCGGAGCTCGAACTTCAAATTTATAAAGTCAGGGGAACTGTGTTCCCAAGACTGTTTAAGCAGCATTACTATTTAGATCTGGCTATGCCTGTAGCTGCTGAGTGCTTTGTGGGCTTTATCGACGGTGAGCCGGTGTGCCACCTGTGCGTGGCTCCACTTTTCACTGCAAACGCATACAGGGCCACACGCTTGGTTGTCATGCCGGAGTGGCAGGGTATTGGTGTCGGCACACGGTTCCTGAATGCTGTCTGTGAGTACCACTTACAGGGCAGGGGCCGCTGTGGCTATAAATTGCCCGTGTTCTTCCACACATCACACCCTCAGTTATGCGGAGCACTCAGGCACTCTAAGAAATGGATCCAGACGGGCGCACACCTCTATGGTGATAACAAAGGGCGCAGTGCAGCGTCCATGAAGCGTTCCGCTGAGCGTAAGGGGAACAAGGATGCGGCAGCCATCGGCTACGGTGGCCACTTCCGGGCAGTACAGGCATTTAAGTATATTGGTGAAAATGGTTATCAGGATATTGGGAAATAGGGATACGGCTGCATATCAGGCCGCACGTTCGCTGATACTGGGGCACGGCCACCAGTTGTGCAGCGAGGGCAACCACGACTACCATTTGGCCGTTGCACCGTTGCTTACGGAGAAAGTTCCTGAAGACGAACTGAGGGAGCCGCTTTTCGGTACGCTCATATTCCACCCTTCGCCGTTGCCATACGGACGCGGAGCCTCATCCATCAAATGGGCATACAAGAGACATGAGCCGATAACGGCCGCTACATGGTTCTGGGCTGATAATGGCTACGACACAGGCGACATCTGCGAGCAGGAGATAGTGAAGATAGACTACAACCTGCGCCCACGAGACTTCTACGAGCAGCACATACTACCTGCCATGTTAAGAACGTTGGAACGCTGTTTAAATAGCATTGCAAGCGGCTTTCAACGCAGAGTACCGCAAGTAGAGCAATATGCCACCTTCGATAAGCGCACATAGCAGGGACTTAGGGACCCAATAACTTCATCGCGCTATTGACAAGTTTTTTAATTTCGCGTGGCTTTCTGTCAGGATTGAGCCTTTTCGCTTCTTCCCAAAGGCTTTCACGCATCTGCTCTCTTGCTAATTCGATTTCACATTTAGAGACCAAATCCAACAAACGGATAAAGTGGCAGTTCCCTTCTACTGAATAGTCGTTCTCTACAAGATCTTTTGCAAAGCAGATTGCATCATATTCTTCCTTACTTACATCTATCTTCATGCTGCAAAATTACAAAAAAATATATCAAAAAGAAGCCCCGAAAACGTTAATTTTTCGGGGCTTTTATGTTAAACTTGAAAAGAGATATTTTTGCGGCAACTGAGAGGACATTTCGTTTTGTAGGACTGAACGCTTCGTTTGAAAGCATGCGAACATTTCGTTTTGCGGATTGTAAATATAATGCACCATATTATTTCTTATTAATGAATCAACCCCTTAGCCTTTAGCCAATGGATCATCTGACTGCTCCACGTCTCAGTGGTTGTTTCACCCGTTTGTGGCATCAGTTCGTATGGGCCTTTGCCGTCACCATACATGTGTAGTTCGGCATTGGCTCCAGCCTTCTTCCATTCCATAAATAGGGCCACGAGACCAGCAGCCACATTGGGATGGTCGGCACGAGTCATGATGAGCAAGGGAGGTGCATCCTGCGGGACAGTGACGGGCATCAGCGAGGGACCGAAGTTAGTGCAGAAGAAGTCAGGACGCTCTATGCTGTCGGCAGACATCGTTGCTGCGATGGCCACGCCGCCACCAGCCGAGAAGCCGAGGAAGCCGATCTTATCTTTGCTGATGTGCCATTCGTCGGCGTGTTCTCTCACCATACGGATGGCAGCCTTCGCATCTTGTGCAGCGAGTTGGATGATGGAGTCGCCACTCGCTGTGTGCATCGGATTGGCATCAGCCTGTGGGAAAGCTTCAGGATGCGTTACGTCCACCATCGGCGGCATCTTCATACCCTGAGGCATCGGAGCCCTATTGAGGTGATAGCGCAGTCCGATGGCGGCAATGCCGTGCTCGTTCAGAAACGAGGCCATCTTCACCACGTCGCTCTCCCACGACAGCCATCGCATGGCACCGCCAGGACAGAGCACGACGGCACAACCATTAGGCTGTTGGGGTAGATAGACCTCAATCATCGGCTTGTCCTTTTCCTCGTCAGAGGGGGTTGCCGTAGGCAGGTAATACTGCTTTTGCGCCCATGCAGCCAAAGGCATGAAAAGCATACAGAATACAGCGAGTTTTTTTATTTCATTATTCAATTACTGTCACATTGAAATTATTAAAATATCGTAATAGTTGGGCACAAAGTTACGAAATATACTTCGTTTTTTCGTACCTTTACACGCAGATTTAATATGTTTTGTGATATTTTGAGATTGGAATAGAAAAGGAAAAATTAGAGTGGGTATGTTAGAACACATTGCAGATTTTACGGCATGGCCTATATTGACAGGCATCTTGGTGGGCTATATTGCCAACCGTATTATGAGCGGCGAAGGTAAAGGCTGTTGCATGAACCTGATTATTGGTATCATCGGCAGCTATGTCGGCACGTTCATCAGCCACCTTTTAAACATTGAACTGATGGGGAAAGGCTATCTCACCAATTTCGTGTTCTGTGTTATCGGTGCGGTTACGGTATTGTGGATATGGAAGAAACTTTTTGATTGAATATGCTGATGCATATGTTTATTGTCATAAAGTCTTTTCTGTCGCCATTGGAGTGTCTTTATTGTGCTGAGAGTATATCCATAGACATCTAATCCAAATTATCAACCAACCGCTTGGCCATTTCGTTAAGCGCCACAAAGCGGTAGCGCTGCGATGTCATAGCGATGGGGTTATATGTGTAATGCCGTGCCTCTGCTTTGTGGCGCAACGTCGCTTCTACAGCCGCTTGGATGCCAGCATCGATGAACGTCTTCTCAGTAGGTTCCAACAGCAACAACTGTCCTTTCGAACACGCCTCGAAATACACTCCACCCGGTTTGTAATAACTTTCGTGCGGCGAACCTTCCTTGGGAAAACCGTCGTTAAGCAGCACCACCAGCGGATAGCCCTGCTCACGCAAGGTGCGGGCAATGAGTTTCTCACCTTTGCTGATGGCAGCCGTATAAGTGACCGTCCCGTTGTGCGCCGCCGCGAGCCCCTTCCGTAGCCGTTCCTGCACCTCTTCGTTGGTAGCGCTTCGCGACATCTCCACTACCTGCCTATCGGGCCAGTTCAAGAGAAAATGGTTACCCATCGAAGTAAACGACAGTCCTGCCGCCTCCGTTTGCCTATGCAACTTGAAAAGCTCAGGGTTATGGCTCTTTAGCCAAAGCCGCCGAGGGTTGTCCTTTACATAGTCAATCATCCGTCGCAACTGCCCAGACGCATGGAGTATGCGTTCATGATAATATGCCGCGTCCTGTTGCCAGATGCTACCCCTGCCCGCAAAAATGCGAGCAAACTGCACGGGAACGTCCTCGCTTTCTCCATGCACTCCAGCACCTTTTGCCCTTGCGTCGCGTCTTTGTTGTTCGTATCCTCCGTGCACTCCAGAGGCGTTTGCCCTTGCTTCGCGTCTTTGTTGTTCGTATCCTCCATGCACTCCAGCGGCGTTTTCGCCGCTGCCATACATTTCCTTATACATCTTCGTGCACCCGCTCTTGAACCCGCGCACTACCGCCCCAATGCTCTGCGGCAGCGGCTCCAGCACCTGTATCACCAGATGCACATGGTCGGGCATCACCTTCTGTGTCAGCACCTTCAGGGCGAACCCCTTCCCTGCATAAAACTGCGCCAGCCCGCACAACATCTGGCACACACGACGCCCAAAGGGATTAAGTCTCACGAAAGCCGTCTCCGCACTCTCACCCTCCAACATTCCAAACAGCGGATAGCGCTCCTCTACAGGCAGTGTAAAATGATAGATGGCACGCCCCTTGTAGTCCCATCCGTTTTCACGGTGGTGCCTCATGAGGTCTGCCGGCCGCCACTTCCCTTGTCCTTTATCCGTCGCCTGTGCCATATGTTCTTATAACGTTTTATTCCCCAGACTATTGCTTGATATGCATCATCATCTGCAAGTTCTTCCGGTACGGAACAATTTCAACAAATCCGAAAACAGTTCAGAGAATGAGAAACACATTGTTGTGTCTGGTATCCTCATCCGTTTTACTTCGTTGCCATCAGCATCCTCATATATCACCACCTGTGCCTTTCTGAGATTAACCTTCTGCCAAGCCTCAACCTGACAATCATCGTCTATAGACATAAATTCCTCCTGCCCATTCTTCATTTTCAGACATGCAGCAAACCCTTGTTGGCTTGGAACAATAAAACATTGTTTACACTTTCTACGCTCCAAAGACGAAAACAGCCGTACAGCCTTTTCGTGTAAGATATCTCGACGAATCACAAAAGGATCCTTTATGGCATTACCTGTTTTCGGAATGAGAACTGCAGCTATCAGTTTGTGATGTCTCTGTTCGTACTCCAATCCTAAAGACAGTGCAAGATATACATCTGAAAGTTTGTTCAATGCTTCTGGATACTGATTAATATATTGATAGAAAGCAGGATCTGTGATTGAGAAATCGTAGGTCAAACCATTGTATCGGAAAATCATATAGTATTTCGCCCGATTCTTTGTCGGGTCCAGTCGAAACGAAAATCCTTCAGGATGCACCATCATCAAAGAGTAATCTCCCTGAACGTATGTCTCAATAGATATGGAGAACTCAGTTGAATAGAAAAGCGTTGTATGCACAATATCCGTCAACTCTCGAAGCACTTCATGACACGATGGCACCTTCCCGATAGCGTGCATGCTGCCGTAGTTCACATCCTCGGTATGCGACTCACTCGGACATGCCACCACATCCGTCAGTCGAACAACAGACATAAGGGGGATGTTATATGCTTCACCTTCTGGAATTTCCCCATATTCAGTCTCTTTTGAGATTGGTCGTATCCAAATAGGGTTCCTATCCGCCTTGCGTTTTACGGTCCAACGGTCGTTAGCATCGATGTCAACCTCAACTCCTGCTACACATCGTCCTCCACGTTTATACGAATTTGCCAGACAGATAAAGTGAGTATCCATAGCGTTTAGTCAATGAAGTCATCTTGTTTCAAACGGAAACCTATTTCCTTGTTCTTCAGCCGATATGCATCCTGCAACTGCTGCTCTGAAGTATATGTTCCAAACAACTCGTCAATCTGAGCCAACATGGGTCTTTTCGTATGAAGATACGTGTCCACCATTTTCCGCTCCAGCGAATTATGACTAACCAGCGATGCATCTTTCAGAATATGAAACACCTCCACTCCATGCTCATGAAAATACCGGGCCACGAGTGCAAAACGATGACACTCCAGAGGTTCCGCTTCTGAACACATCAAAGTCACCGTTCTAGTATCAAACAATCTCATCAACTTATTAACACCATTCTGAAACAATGTGGTATATATCGCTCTTTCGAAGTCCACCAGCCCATCTTGATTGATGCAATCCATCCGACGAGCCCCCAACTCTCTTCCAAAGAACTGGTAATCAATGTTCTTTTCCCGTAGGAACCAACCGAGCGGTTCTTGATTAAACTGAGGATAATGGCTACTCGCAGCTACACTCCTCACATCGACCACACAATTCACGAAATGTGTGTTCAACAAGCGGAGGAACTCGTCTAAAGTATGATTAGAATGCCCTATCGTATATAATCTCATAAATACTATTTTTGTACTAATGCTTCTACCACTTTCACATCTGCAGGCAACCACTTCACACTGTCCAACTCATCCATCGTGAGCCATCGGGCGGCCTCATGCTCATTCAGTTGCAGCGCCTCCGTCACCAACGAACACAGGTAGCAATGCATGGTGAGATGAAACTTTGGGTAATCATACTCCACCGTACAAAGAAACTTATCTACGCTGATCTCCGTAGACAGTTCCTCGCGAATCTCCCTCACGAGTGCTTCCTCCGGTGTTTCCCCAGACTCCATCTTTCCGCCAGGGAACTCCCACCAATCCTTCCACTCGCCATATCCCCGTTGCGTGGCGAAGATGCGATCCTCGTCATCGTGTATGATTGCTGCTACGACTTCTATTTGTTTATTCATCCTCGTTAGATTCACTATTATTCAATCCTTCACTTTTTGTAAGGGCAATATTCGCCAAACAAACGGCATATTCCAGATTAGAGTCTTGAGGTTTCCAAGCCAATGTATAGCTTACCTTTGCGTTTGTCACTTCGTAACCTTTATCTGTCCACGCCTTTAGTTTGTCTTTTCCAGAGGCAGACAAAGCAGCCACATTGGTTTCCTGTTCATTTAGCAGGTATCCGTCTTTGTATTGCAGGCTATCACCACTCCTGAGGCGAAGCACAATATCTTTGCGTCCCTTGAAGAAATCAAGCCAGACATCACGCATATTCAATGCAATCGATATCAAAGAATACTCGGTAGGAGGATTCGTAACAAGATACAGATTTCGTTTTGCCCGAGTGAGTCCCACGTAATAAGTTCGCACCATCCTCCCTCACTGCTCCATAATCCGCCACTTTCTTCGTCTGCGGGTTCACCTCCGTATCAATGAATGAAATCATATCTTCATTTTTATATTCTTGTTTACTTCTATCCGTATTCTTACTGTCTTAGTTCTTATTAACTTCCCAATGTCCTGTTTTATTGCTTCCAACTCGAATGATGGCACCCTCTTTTTTTAACTCTCCGAGGCGACGTTTTACTGTTGCTTCTGATGTACCCACGATAGCTGCGTATTCAGCATAGTTGAGAGTTCCATCCCGTAATATAGCTTGATATAATCGCTCTTTTATCGGGTCAGAGAATGGCTTTATCGGGTCAGGAGTGGCTTTTATCGGGTCATCTTCTTGTGATTTCTTGTATTCTTCTATCTCCTTGTTGATGTTTCGGATGTGCTCTTCCATCATAAACTCGTGGAATGGCTCGAGCGATTCCTGTTCACGAGAATCAACGAGAGCTTGAATATATTCGGCCTTATCCTCTTTTATGATTTTCACAGGTACCAATCCGAACTCGTATTGAAGGTGGTGCATTACGAGGCGAGACATACGCCCGTTGCCATCTACCCAAGGATGAATGGTTACCAACTGATAGTGGGCATCGAAACTTAAAAGATATTTAGCAATAATGTCATCAAGGTTTGTCAGTTCACTCCTTCGTTGATTAAGTTGCTTACAGAACTCTTCCAACTTGGTTGGCACCTTTTGATAGTTCATGTATGAACGCCCACCAATGCCAGCAGTTACACCTACCAAACGAAGGTCACCCTTTGAAGCATCGAAAGAGCCTTGGGCAGTATTATATGATGAACCTGTGTTCTTCATAACAAGCGCAGAAAGGCTTTTGAGTATTTCCACAGAGAAATTTTCGTGCTGATGTGCCAATCGCATAGAATGTTCGTATGCCGCTTTTAGGTCGAGATTCATCATTTGCTCTTGTAGGCTACGGCCCTTTGCGGTGATGCCTTCATCGAAAAGCAACTGGTTCTCTATCTCTGTAACTGTGCTACCCTCAATGGCTGTGGAATGGGTAATCAGTGAATACAGATAGAACTTTTTATAGTCTATCTGATCAGCAGTCCCCAATGACTTATATTCTTTGAGCGCATCGAGCAATTTCTTTATCAGTTCTTGTTTCATTCCTTACTTTCAAATTGTATCATATCCATCTTGACAATTAGTTGGTAAACAACAGCGGCAAAGATACGAAAAAATCCGCAACTCCCAAAGGAATTGCGGAAAAATGTTATTCTGTTATTATGTCTTACAAGCTACTTTGTCTTTCGAGTTATTATGTCTAAATCTCTCAGCTCATAGGCATCACCAGTTATGAGGTATGGAACTACAATGCAAATTCAGTTAATTTGGTCAGCAAATTCAGTTAAATTGGTCAGTAAATTCACTGAATTTGGTGTACCCGTTTGGCTTCTTTTGTTTGTTGTTGATATTGTTTTGTCTTATAAATGATTGGTTCTTGTTCAGTTCAAAAGGCTCACAGGTGCGTCAAAATAGGCTCTGCTTCTGGGTTGGCTTTTGCATCTTCAGCAGGAAAGAAACAAGATATTTCCGCCAGTTCTCCCATGAGTGTGCGCCATCCGTTAATTCATAGGTGTATTTGTAACCACGGGCATCCAATTGTCGGCGATACTCGTTGTTCATCCTCATCAGGAAATCGTCCTTGCCTATGGCTATATAATAAAGTCGTGGTGCATGTTCGAACTGTCGTTCCAGTTTCTTCTCAAGGTCTTGATAGATATCTATGCAGCTCATCTTGTCTGACAATGAAAAGGTGCTTGACATATTGTCGCCAATCAGGGCCAGGATGTTCTTTGCGCGTTGCAGATTGTAATTGAAGTGCTTTACCTTATTCATGCGATGCTCGTTGAGCATGTTTGTCGTTTGGGCAGAGAACAGCCCGACGCAGTCGAACGCATCAGGATTGTTCAGGGCGATAAAGAGCGTGTGGAGTCCACCCATGGAGAGTCCGGCGATGCTACGGTGTTCCTTGTCGGCAACGACCCTGAAATGCTTTTCCGTATAGCCCACTATCTCCTTCATGAAGAGCGATTCAAACTTGCCCATCATTGAGGTGGCATTGTTTGCTGATGGCTGTTTGTCCATATAGGGACTCTCGCCAGGTGCCGCGTCGAGCTCGATATTTCCATTAGGCATGACGACTATCAGGGGACTGATGGAGTCGGAAGCAATCAAGTGGTCAAATATCTGACAAGCCCGTCCATAGTCACTCCACGAGGTTTCGTCGCCTCCTGAGCCATGCAACAGATAAAGCACGGGGTAATGTTTTTCTGGGCAGTCATCATATTCGGCTGGGGTATAAATGAACATGCGGCGTTGCGACATTCCGTTCAGCGTGGAGGGATACCACACTTTTGACAACCTGCCGTGGGGTATGTCCCTGTCAACATAATGGGCGGAAATGTCGCCTTCGACAAAAAAGTAGTTCAGACGCTGGTTGACGTCACGGACAAAACGGCTGTTTTTCGGGTCGTCCACAGCCTTGCCTTTGACAACATATTGGTAGGTATACATCTCTGAAGGCAGCGGCTCGGTGTGGAAGGAGAAAGTATCTCCATGCTTATGCATCTTGTATTTCTTATCAGACAACTTGAGTACGACCTTCCTGGTTCCTGGTGAATGAAAAGTAAAGGTCACAGAGCCGTCGGGGTGAACCCATGGTTCACTCTCCTGAGCCCATGCTGTTCCAGAGCAGAACAGCGCCACCGTCAAGACTGCCAGTTTAGAAATGCAGCCCGATATGGAGTGACAAACCTTCAGCTTTCCTTGAAACATCATTATCATTATAATTTTGTAATGAATAACCTACTAAGATATAACCTCCCAAACGAGGAGTCAGACCGAAATCGACGGAGACAGAGGGATTGAAGTAAAAGCCCTTAAACCCCTTGACTGTATAGCCGGCCCTGCAGCCGAGAATGGGCGTAATACGCGTCCTCAACAAGTTATACTGAAATTCGGCAAAGAGAGGAAGACTGTTATTGGTGGTAACCAGTTTGAGATTGTTGGACTCATACTCATAGCGAGTCATCGCAATGCCTCCGCCAAAATAGACATGGTGCCCAAACTGATAGCCAGCGCCCACTATCAACGAATAGCCTACCAAATTCTGGTCGCTGCCATTGATGTCCTGCCCATACTCCACGTAACCTTTTGCACCCGCCGGTCGCCAAGCACGCTTAGGAAGAAGGTCTTCATCCTGAATGTTAGTCACATAAATGCTGGTGCGCTCTTTAGCGATGCGTTCTATATCCTTAACGGCGCAAATGAAAACCCCACCGTCGATGGTTTCCATACGCAGACTATCGCCAGGATAGAAATCTTTATAAAAACCCTTGATAACACTTCCATTCTTCATGAATACCACATCGCGGTAATCTTGTGCTATTGCAGTTATAGGATATAGCAACATGAAGGAAAAAAGCAATATTGAAAGTTCTTTTCTCATATTTCTATTTCGTAAGTTATTGATAGTGTTTGAATAGTTCTTCTCCACGATTCCGACGGCAAATTTACGAAAAAAATCCGCAACTTCCAAAAAGGAAACGAGAAAAAATCAATCCCACTCACAAAATTGTGAATGGGATTGACTATCGAGGAGTTTACAACGCTGACCTGTCGCTGATTCATTTAAAGATCACTACTGTCCCGTTAAAGTGGACTAATCGGTCTTTGAAATAATTGAAATTCAGTCTTTTACAAGCATTTTTGAGGGTGCGACGATTTGAATTCGTATCTTTGCAGTCAAAACAGATGGCTGCATATGAACAAATCAAAATACGTCTTCGCTCAATTGATAGAGTTTTTGGATAGCGACAAGTTCCGTCACCTTG
>JAEEVA010000036.1 GCA_016286995.1 Prevotella sp. | reverse complement strand
CTGCCTCACGGATGACCTTCTTCTGATTGAGTGCCAGGTAAAGCTCTGGAGTCATCACGTAGTAATAACCTGGATTCTTTCCGATCTTGAGCTCGGTTTCACGAGCATTTACTTTGATTGCCATAGTAATTAGAATTTAAAAGTTTAAGAATTAAAAAATTTAAGGTTAGTAATTTGGTTGATTAAGACCCTCTTCTTATTCACCCTTGAAGGGTGAAAGACTATCTACTGCCTTCCGGACGGCGAGTGACTGCTCCCCCTAAAGGGGGTTGGAGGGGCTGTTTTCGCTTCCCCCGAGGGGGAAAAATTGTTACCACTAAGGGCTGCAAAATCACACTTGATTTTCACATTGCAAAGTTACGAATTAATTGCGACATAACCAAATAATAAGGCATAAAAATCAACCATAGAATGTAAATTTATAAACAAATATATCATTTTGTAAAGTACAGATGTCAATTCAGGCATTACAATTCTAAATTCGCAAGGAACTGTTTCACGTTTCAGTTGTTTCAGTTCATTTTTAGGTATTCCAACCCACAAAAATAACTTATATTATATATTATATATAAATATATAATATATAATATAAAATTTCTTTTTGATTTTTCACTACTCAGTTTTTAACTGAAACAACTGAAACGTGAAACGCAAACTCCTGTATTCCCTAGAAAAAGTTGAATGGTTTTTACCTTAACCCTGCCATAGGTTGAATGCCTGTTGGGTACCTTATTTCCATTATACATTAACAAATTACGCCTCAGAACAGTCAAAAAACATTGTTTTTTCATTTTAATAACCTATAACCCATAACCATTACTGATAAGTGTCAAACTACAAAAACAAAGTATTTGTGAAGAAAAGACACATTGATTTGCAGAATAATAGTAAATGGTAAATGGTAAAATGGTAATTATTATTATCTTTGCAGTCAAATACAATCTGTACCGATCATGAATGATATCCAGAACATTCAAAGCAAGATATATGAGATACGAGGTCAGCGAGTGATGCTGGACTTCGATTTGGCCGCAGCCTATGGGATTGAAACATCGCAATTAAAAAGGCAGGTTCGTCGAAACATTGAACGCTTCGAAGGAGATGACTTTATGTTTGAGGTCACTCGCGATGAACTTTCAAGATGCCAAATTGGCACCATGAACACAAAGCAAGGTCATAATATTAAATACCTTCCTTTTGCATTTACCGAACTGGGTGTTGCTATGCTTAGCAGTGTGTTGAGGTCGCCTGTAGCCATCAAGGTGAATCGTGAAATCATGCGTGCTTTTGTTGAATTCCGCCACATGGCTGCATCCCTGCCACAGACAGCTGCCGACGTTGCTCAGTTGCGTAAAGATTTCGAAGATTTGAAACTCGACATCGAAGACATCCTGCATGATCAGAATGAGATTAATGAAGACACTCGCGCTCAGATTGAAGCCATCAGTACCGCCCTCTCAGAGTTGCAATCGAAGGAGCCTAGAGAGAAGCCTCGTCGCAAGATTGGGGTTGTTCAAGAAGACGATGATATAGCATACGTCTGACCAACCGTATTGCCGACGATTACAAAGAGCAGTTTCTCGATGACACGGATTTGTGTGACAAGCTGCGCAAGTATGAATAATTATAAACATTATAGACCCATTAAAACATTATTAACTATGAGAAAGATTATTGTAATGGCAGTATTTGCTTGCTTCGCTGCAATGAATGTGAACGCCCAGACGGGTGAGACGGAAAGCAAGACCGAGAAGATGCTTCGCTTGACGAAAGCGGCAGACGAGAACCCCACGGACTGGAAGGCCCAATTTGATGCGGGCATGTTCCTGGTCAACAAGGGGACCGAAATGTATAACCCGGCGCAGGCAGAGAAATACTTTGAGCGTCTCTTTCACCTTGCCATGGACCTTAAAAAGGAGGTACCCGACTCGGTGGTACCTGCGGCGGGGATGATGCTGGCGACGATAGCTGCCGGGAAGGAAGACCTGGACCGCGCCTTGTTCTACATAGACGCGATGAGGCATGCCGAAAAGATGGGCGTGCGCCTGGGCGAGGACGATGGCTACTCATTTGTGTTCGACATGTATGGCGCCTTTTTCAGCTTGACGAAAGACGAGGATGAAAGGTCGCTGTATTACATGACGGAACTACGCAATCATCTGACCAAGAACAAGAAGCAGGGAATAGAGCACACGGACTATATGACGGCCATGCTGTACGACAAACTGATGTCGAAATACATGGATATGTTCGGCGACAAACTCATAGAACTGACCATCGACGGCAAGAAGTACATCCCGATTTCCTGGGAAGAGTGGAACATCGAGAAGCCTCTCATGGGGTGGACGGAGTGGATGAAGAAAAGAGACCAAACGGAGGGAGGCCAAAAGTCGCTATACTACTGCTGTGACGACGGCAAGGTCACTGACGACATGCACTCCGAGGTGAAATACAGTTTCTACTGTAACAGAGACACCAAATACGACATCAAGCTGGATGACGACACAAATGTACGGCTGATTACCGTCACACCCGAACGTCGCCAACAATTGGTAGAGGCATACCATAAATATATGAAGAAGTCAGAGAATAATAAGTAATAACCTATTAAAACAATTAATTAAAAAGTAAAAATAACAAGCTGATGTTCCTACAGTCACGCTACGACGACCCGGAACAGGTGCGCCACCTGATGAATCAGAGCATTCGCGGTGAGATTAGCGTGTAAGTTGCTTCCACTTAAATATAGGCTCACAGGGGGACAGGCACGCTGTGAGGTCTTGACCCAAAAGAGTAAAGAGCATCGGAATTAATCTGATGCTCTTTATTTGTTTTATTACGGCGACTATTTGCCATTTTGGGGGCTATATCTCCTCCAAACACTGTCTGAACAAATCGTCCACATCTTTCACTTTATATACGCGCCCCTCATCAAGGTCGCGCAAAGATACACATTATTTCCGAAATAACGTACAATTTACCAAAAAAAGATTAGTGTACACAATAGGGTCGGTTCCGCTGTGTAATTCTGCCAACAGGTGACAATTAGGAATATTCCAATATCATATCTGCGTTGATGCCTAATTTCGAATGCAGTCGCTTTGCTATAGGCATAGTGATACGCCTCTTTCCGCTAAGTATTTGGCTGAACACAGACTCGTTGATGCCAAGAAGCTGGGCACCTTCCTTTTGTTTCATATTACGAGCATAGAAGTAGTCCTCAATCGACCTGATTAAAGGGGTCTTCTCGCGAAGAGGCAAAATATCCATATATTCATCCTCATACGTTGCCATCAACTTGCTCAATTCTGAGATTTGACGAGTTTACTCATTATCCATCTCAGGTTCAAGCATGCCTTTTTCTGTCGCTTCAGAGATTAAAGCCTCCACAATAGCCTTCGTCTCATCATACTCCTGTCTTGTTGTCAGTTTCTTATTCATAACCACTCCCTTCTTTATATCGTTGAACTGTCTATTTTATCATATTCCGAATGTGTCCCCACAAATCGGGCTCACAGGGGGACAGGCAGGCTCACAGGGGGACAGGCACGCTGTGAGGTCTTGACCCCACAAAGAGTAAAGAGCATCGGAATTTTTCTGATGCTCTTTATTTGTTTTATAGTCATGGGGTCGGTTCTACTGATCACTTATCAAGGCAAATAATATGAGAATTAAGACAGTAATGAATCATAATCAAAATGACGGACTCCTGAAAATGATCAGAAGAACCGACCCCATGATCCAGAAGAACCGACCCCATGATCCACAGAAATATGAGAAAAGTGAGTGCTATTTGGGCTGATATACTTTCAGTGGCTTGCGTGCTGAAGAGCGGATACTGAGAACAGTCAGTTTCCGCGTGTTATATCGGAAGATGATGGTAAAGCCCATCAAGTAGAAAAATCTTACGTCAGAGCGCGTTGAGGGGCTACTGGCAGTAGGAGTATGTGCAAGGCGTTGTAAATCCTCAAGCAGACAACGCAGTAGACGGCGACTATAGTTGTCGCTGCCGTTACGCTCATCATAAAATGTGAGGATTTTCTTTAGCTGGTTAGTGCTACGGCGGCTGAATTCAATGGTCAGAGCCATCGGGCAAACATCGTTTTAAATTCAGACATTGAAACAACCTCGCCACGCTCCACCTCGGCTATCTCCTCTTCCATATCAGGAGTCACCTGAAGCACACCGTCCACAATAGGGGCATAAGCCATGTCATCGGGTATGACAGGTTCTTCGTATGCGTATACTGCGTCAGCAGCAGGCTCCTGAGCCGTCAGGCAGCTGCCGTCCTCTTCGTCAAATTTTGGATATGGTTTGCTCTCTTTCATACGTCAATGTAGTTTTGATGCTGCAAAGATAGCGTAAATTGAGCAAAGTTCCAAATTTTTCTCACTATTTCTGTGCCACGATGTCAAAGAACGCTTTAGCGAGAGAAGGCTCACAGGGGGACAGGCACGCTGTGAGGTCTGGCTCACAGGGGGCCCTAGAAAGAGAATATTTTTGAATTAGGAGAAGTTTTTTGCTAAAAGATTTGGAAGACAACAACAAAAGTAGTATCTTTGCGAAAAGAAATCGTTATTCACTAAACTAAAAACATCAATACGACTATGAAAGAATTGAAAGGAACAAAGACTGAAAAGAACCTGCAGGAAGCATTTGCAGGCGAGAGTATGGCTCGTAACAAGTACACATACTGGGCATCGAAAGCTAAGAAGGACGGTTACGTACAGATTGCTGCCATCTTCGAGGAGACGGCTGCCAACGAGAAGGAGCATGCCAAGATGTGGTTCAAGCTCCTGGAGGGCGGCATCAAGGACACAGCCAGCAACCTGGAGGCAGCTGCCGGTGGCGAGAACTTCGAGTGGACCGACATGTATGCACGCATGGCCAAGGAGGCCCGCGAGGAAGGTTTCGACGAGATTGCTGAAAAGTTTGAAGGCGTGGCAGCTATCGAGAAGGCTCACGAGGAGCGCTATCGCAAGCTGTTAGACAATGTCAAGAAGGAGCGCGTCTTCTCGAAGGACGGCGACGTCATCTGGCAGTGTGCCAACTGCGGCCACATCGTCATTGGCCAGAAAGCTCCCGACATCTGCCCTGTCTGCGACCATCCGCAGGCCTACTTCCAGGTTAAGGCTGAGAACTACTAACACCGAAGTTTTTGCGGTATTCATCGTTGATGGCTCGACTGGCTTGATGACTATCAAAGCGAGTCGGGCCATTAATGAATTCGGGCACATTGAAGGAAAAGAAACGGTCGCGGTAGAAACGACGCGGATTCCGCTGTGGCAGCATAAAAGCCTTAGTGACAGTACCTTGCGCATCAATATGGCAGAAATATGGACGGGTAAAAAGACCGTCGTCGCGACGAGAACTCAGCACGAGCCAGCGCGAGTTGGCGCTCCAATTGTGGAACGACTCGGTATCGTCGGAGTTAGCTTCAATCATAGGACGGCTCTCGCCAGTAGCAAGGTCGAGGAGCCAGAGGTCGGCCTCGTGGTGCCAGATGCTGAACTGTCCGTAGTCGGAGAGTGTGTAGCAGAGGAAACGACCGTCGTAGGAAGGACGGGGGAAGGAGATGGACTTACCAGCTGCCGCAGCATCGACGATGGTTTCTATCTTGTCGCCGTAACGGCCCGTGGCGGGATCGAAGTCGATGCGACAGAGGTTGTAGTGGAGGTTGTTAAGTGAAGAGTTAAGAGTGAAGAGTGAAGAATCGCGAGCGGCACAGAAGTAGATGGAGCGGCCGTCGGCAGAGAAGACGGGGAAGGTCTCGTAGACGGAGTCCTGCTTGACAAGGGGCGAGAGGAGCAGCTCGTTCTTCTCGACGTCATAGACCTGAATATCGGAGGCTTCGTCGAAGACCTCGATGCGGTTAGGATCGGCACTGTGGAAGAGCTGGCGCGTGGTATTGGTGGAATAGGCAATATAGCGACCAGAGGGGTGCCAATAGGGATAGACGCAGAGGCCGAGGGTTTGCGGAGTCTTGGTGTTGTAGGCAGCCATTGACCATTGACCATTGACCATTGACCTTTGACCATTATGTCGTAGCAGGGTGGCACCATGCGGGCCACGGATATGCAGGCTCATGTCAGCGGGGTTGCCGCGGTTGAAGCTGTGGCAGTTGACACAGCCCTCGAACTGCGTGTTTTCTATCAGCGCACGCTCGTCGAACGTGGAGAGGTCACGCTCGTAGATGCCCATTTTGCTCCATACCTCGTAGCCCGGCTCGATGAGACGGTAGCAGAGGCCGTAGTCGATGCTGTCGGGACTGACGTAGAGAGAGAAAGAACGATAGGTGTGCCAGCCGTCATCGTACTTGGCCGAAACAGTGACGGTGAGCGAGTCGCCAGGATTCTGACCGAGCAGCGCATGCCAGTCGTCAAGATCGAAGTCGACAGACTCGTCGCCCTGACTATGCAGGGTGTTTCCATGACGGTCAGCAATAATGGCATCAACCAACAAGGCCTTTTCGTCGGCCATGCCGAAGTTGAGCGGCGCAATATTCACGGGTATGGTGACACCAACGTAGTCAGGATATATCTGGGGCTGTGCAGCCTCCTGCTTGGCATCGCTGATAGTCTCGGTGCATCCCATCAGGCCCATCAACCCCATTAAACCCATTATAATATAAACGATCTTTCTCATTGCTTTTTGGACATGAATTGATTGTAGCGTTCGCGGTCGCCCGTCAGCACATAATAAGCCAAGAGATATTGGTAGGCCAAGCGATTGTCGGGATTGGCTTGGTAGAGGCTTTCGAGCATCTCGGGTGTTGTGTGGTCGCTGAAATAAAATTCATCTTTGTAGTTCCACTGGCGCAGACGTCCGTATTCGGGATGCTTGGCGATGGCCTCTTCATTGCCTAACAATGGCAGGGTCTCGTTGGCCCAGTCACGATAGAAAAGGGTCTTCTGCAGGGCCGAGAGATATTTGCGAGCCACAGCATACTGACCGTTGATAAGATTCGTCTGTGCCAAGCGCTGGTAGCAGCGACCGCTCTTCTGGAAGTCGAGGATGGCTTCCTGCGCCTCGAAAACAGTACGCTGGGCGACGTTGATCATACCTAACTGATAGAAAGCCTCGGCGGTGGGCAGAGGACTGGTGGCATCTTCCTTGACATCGGGCAGCAGACCGGCAATGCCGTTCTGGTTGAAATCGCCCATGTGTTCCAGGAGCATGCCATGCATGGCCAAGGCCAGATTCTGTACCGTCACGCCAATCTGATTGTTGGGTTTCTCGGCGCTGATGGTCTGAAGGATGCGGTTCCATTGCTGATGGCGAGCCATAAAGTCGTACTGCATCACCTTCTCCGCCTTGATATTCGTATTCTTCCAGACCAATGTTCCCATCACAGCGGCTACGAGGATCATTGGGACGGTTCTGATGATCCAATTTCCTTTGGAAATGGTATCACGCAGAACCGTCCCAATGATCCAGGCTGCGAGTACGAGGACCCAGACAGAGAGTGCTGCCCCCCACAAGAGCCAGGGGAATACCGTCGGGTAGCGATGATAATGAACGCCAAGCCAGAGGCTATCGACTGGTAGCGGGAAACAGACCGGTCCAACCATTATATATAATATAGGAATAACGGCAATGAGCAGTATGCGTCGCGTCCAACCGCTTACCAGCGTAACAACGGCCCAAACAACGAGCTGTGTAAGAAGAACCGCCCAGACGCCGCTAAGTAATGCATTCTCGTCAAGCAGATAGAGCCAGAGCAGGAAAGAAGGCACAAAGGTCAGGCCGTAGGACCATTGACCATTGACCATTGACCATTGACCATTGGATAGCCGGAGGGTTAGGAGTTGTATCGCCGAGAGCAGAATGGCGATGATGGCAGCGCCTACCCAGGCATACAAGAAAAACTGCGTGCAGAAACGGCCCAACAGATCAGCGACACCACCCGGATGCTTGACAATGTCCCACACATAGTTGCTGTCGAAAAGGAAGAGCTGAAACTGCTCCTGATAATGCAGGTGATGCGGATAGGCCAGTCCGAAGAAGAGCAGGACGGCCACACCAAAAAGCAGCGTGCATAAAGGAAGTATATATTTCATCTATACTATTTGTCAAAGACCTTGCTGAACTCTTCGACACTTATCTTGACAGGTTCCACCATGAACTCGGGGCGGTTGAAGCTCTTCAGTAGGAAAGTATTGTATTCCGGGTCTTCCTGCGGCAGCATAAAGGCTTTTTCAGCTTTTCCATCGTGGAAATAGGAGAAATAGACACGACAGAAGTTGCCATCGTCACGACGACTGGCAACCATAATCCAACGGCCATTGCTCGACCAAGAGGGGTAGCTGTCAGGACGCCCTTCACAGTTCACTTTCGTGAAGTCGAGGAACGTTGGGTGCTGTGGATCAGAAGCGTCCGAAAGATCCATACAGACAATGTCACCATCGTTGTGGCGGATATGGAAACAACCATACTGGCCGTGGGCAAACAGCAGATAACGCCCGTCGGGGCTGACGCGCGGCAGGGTAACACTCTTGTCGTTTGCTGCAGCATCGTACACCAGTTCCTCGTCGCCGAAGTTATGCGTTGCCACGTCGAACGAACGGCGATAGAGGTTGTATTGTATTTTCGGGTAGAATGTTCTGATGTCCTTGTCGCGCATCTCTTCAGGCAGCGGGACCGACTTGCAGTAATAGAGGCTTTTGCCATCGGGCGACCAGGTGGGATAGACCTCCAGAAGTGTGGAATCGTTGCTGACGACCTGGACAGAATCGGTCTCAACATCATAGAGAATGAGGTCGCTGGCCTCGTCGTAAACCTCGATTTTATTGGGGTTGAGCGTGTGGAACCCCTGTCGTGTCCTGTTAGTCGAAAAGGCTACCAGTTTGGCCGTAGGATGCCATGACGGATATACTCCTCCGGAGATGGTATAGTCGCGTTTCATGTTGACCTTTGAGATCTTACCATCATTCACAATCACAGTACCGGCATTGGCAAGACGTACGTGGAAGAGCATGTTGTCGGTCTTGTAGTTCTGATAGCTGTGGCAGTTAATGCACTGGCCTATTTTCCTGTCGTTCATGGTAATCTCGTTGTTGAATATCTGCGATTCATCAAACGTGGTGAGGTTGCGCTGGGCAATCTCCATGAAGGTCCATGCCACATACGACGGTTCGATGAGACGATACGAAATATATTCATCGATGGGCTCCTTGGCTACACGGATTTCAAACGGGGTGTACGCCAGCCATTCGCCCGCTTTTTCTCCCCAGACCTCAACCTTGATGCTCTTGCCTTTAGATACGTTAAGCATATCGTGCCATTCCTCCTCAGGTATCTGGACTTTTACACCTTTGCCATAGGTCTGCTGCTGGCCGTCGGGCATGGTAAAGCGTGCCACACAGGCCTCGTACTCGTCGATTGGGAGCATAAAGTTGAGCGGAGCGATGTTACAGGGTACGGTGACATTGCAATAGTCAGGGAAGATAGCCGGCAGGCACTTAGCTTCTTTGGATGAAGCAGGTACATCGGGGTGATTTGCACACGATGACAGTAACCAAATAGACGCTACTAAAAGTAGAGTGTATGAGTGGATATATCTTTTCATAATTACTTACGAATGAGTTTCTGTTCCAATTTTACGGGTTATATTAATAGGTTTTATGGCGAAGATGTTATACCACCAATAGGTATCTCCAAATTCCTCGCGCATCATCTCACCAGCCTGTTCGATGGTCATGCCTGGCTTTGCTTTACTTTCAAGTACTTTCCAGAACTGTTTGTAACGATTGAAAATATCCTCATTGACAGGAATCATCATGCGTTTTTCTTCCGGGGCTTTATCCATAAACAAGATATATGCCTCTTGCACATGCACAGGAAATTCCTCGTTCATGTGCAGTTTCACCCATTTGCGCATCGATGCCCAGAAGCGTCGGGAGTCGCAACGTAGCATGGCATACAACAGTGCCTGTTCCGAGGTAATCTTATTATCAGATTCATACCAGAGACTGATACTATTGACAATATAGATATCACTATTCTCAACGCCAGTGAGTTCATCGGGATAGGATTTTTGCAGTTCCTTGATAATGTTTGTAACAGGAGCCGGCTGCCAATCATCATAAAAGAGATGATGATGTAACTGAGTGGTATAGCGTTCCAGCAGTTCTTTATCACCACAAGCTAAGGCACAACGGGAAAGCACCTTCAAGTAGAAGGGGGAAAAACCTGCCTGTATGGCATTTTCGAAATTCAGACGGATGGCTTCATTCAACATGCCATAATTATAATAAACCAAAGGAGACGCTATGTCCAAAAGGGATACATGGAGCGTATCAGGGTTATAGATGTCCGTAACATTGTTACCCAGTTTGAACGAACGGTCGAGTAAGCCGCCTTTATTCTCTCCTTGAGAGTGTGGCGTTGCATTCATCAGGGCGATATTCTTGAGAAAGATCATCGTGCTGGTTAGCTGCTTGTTCTCTTCTGCTATATGAAGCACCTCCTGCCAGTTGTCATCTTCAGCATAACGCACCATACGCATCTCATCGATATAGTTCTTGTCGTGGAACATGAGTGACGAGGTAAAGATGATGCCTGCAACAGCACATAATACAGGAACAAACCATTTTGTCAAATAACGGCTACATAATGGTATAAGTATTGAGACTGCACCCAAGACCCAGAACGGGATGGTAAGATGTGGACTATTGTCGCTTGGTGTGATGAAGCGAGGCAAGCCTGCCAGCATGGTATCGTCGGATCTCAGATTCGAATAGAACTGTGTATGCCAGATGCTGGCGACAAAGAATAGCAGGACAAAGCCGACGAGTTCACGCCAGGTAAGCTTTTCGCATAGTACCAGACAAAGCACGAACAGCAAGGAAAACCACCCCAGCACAGGATAGAGGCAAACGCCTATCAGATACCAGACGAGATGCCATTTACGCGGTGTCTGGCGAGCTACCCACAAGAGCAGCAGCATAACAAGATAGCCTACCGACTGCGAAAACCAATAGCCTCTGATGGTGGATACATAGACCCAGTAGCCTAAATCAACCACAGATGTGAGCAGGCAGGCTACTGGCAAGATCATCAGTGCAGAGGCACTAGGTTTTAACTGGAAAGCTTTGGTACCAACTAAGAAGATAAGTGTCCAAATTATCATCAGGACACCGGCACCTAAGGCTGGATTATAGAACAGTTGTGTGAACCACGCTCCCACATACTGCATCAAGCCAAAAGGCTTCGACAGAAGTGCATGAAAGAAGGGAGCTCCGTAGAGGAATTCGGAGCGTTCGTGTGCCGTATATAGCACCTCCCTATTAATATATAATATGTATACGGCAAAAACTATGAAAGCCAACAGGCTTCCATAAAGAATAAAATATGAGAATTTGTTTGTCTTATTCATATTTGTTATGCTACATTTTCAACTGCAAAGGTAACAACAATATTCAAAATCCCCAAACTTTTTCCTGAAATTCTTAATAATCACATAAAAAGAGAGCATATCGAAAAGATATGCCCTCTTAATGAATTATACTGATAAGGAATGATTATTCCTCGTAGTATACAGTTTTGAGCGTCATGGTACCGCTGTAGAGCATGAGGTCGAGGTCTTTACCACCGGCGGGATCGTCGTTTGCATATTTCTTTGCGCATTCCCTTGCCATTGTCGGGGTAATCTGAAGTTCATTCAAACCATTCACCCACTTCACATGATCGTAGTAGGTGTTACTCCACCATCCGTTCATGACCTTCAAATCGAAATCAGGAGTAACATCCGATACGTCAAAGATCAGAGTCTTCAGGCCATCGTAAACTTCGTCAGGAATAGTGGGCAGATGTGCACCTTCAGTAGAACTGAAGCGCATGGCTGCTGCATCCCATGCAGCGGGCTGGAATGGCAGTTGCGGATCTTCTGCTTTTTCTGCTTCTGACCTATTAGGATCACCATAGATATAGTACTTCACAAGTGGATCAGTGATTGTTTCACAATTTATAGGAAAATCTGCTGTCAACACAGTACCGTCAGGACAAACAGCGGTGAGAACAACTGTGTACGGAGTCGTAACATAATCACCTTTCTCATTCCAATTAACCTTCATCTTCTTCTTTGCAGAATTACCGATGAATTCCTTACCACCGATATCCCACTTTGCATTAACGGGAGCTGAAGTCGAACAGGTAATCACGTTGCCATTAACACCACTGGGAGCCTTGTCGACAGTAACACTGGTCTTAGCCTTGAGCTCGTCGACAGTGATGCGACCTGCATTACTGATATCCTCATGAGTAGGATCACAAGCTACAAAGGCACATACAGCGGCAAAAATCAAAAATATCTTTTTCATATTGATTACTTATTAAATATTAATACAGAACTTTATACGTGTACTCTGCAGGAGATGCGTTTTCATCCCATCCTGGATTCTGCTTCATCTTACCACTCATCAGAGTAATCTGAGCCTGAGGTTTCGGCAAGAAACCGTTGGTATCAGCGTAACGCTTGCTCCAAGAACAGGTCATATGAGCCATATTCATAGCATTCCTCTTGCCCCTGACAGTAATAGATTTTCCACTCTGAGCCTGAAGAGCCTTAGCGGCGTAAGAAGTTTCGCCAGAGTTAATACCAGACCAACGACGCATATCGTTGAAGCGGATGCCCTCAAGAGCAAACTCCCAACGGCGCTCATTCTGCACATTCTGCAAAGAGTATCCTGTCTGAGGAACACCAGCACGCTTCTGAACCTGGTTCATGAATGAAGCATCACCAGTAAGCTCGGTCAGCATCAGCAGAACGTCGGCATAACGCATCAGGTAGAAGTCCTCGAAGTGGTCACCCTGCTGCTTGTTATCAAGCGAACTGCTGGTATAACCCTCACACTGAGACCACCATGAATCGTTATCGGCAGCGCAAGCGTCAAGGTTCACATCAGCATACTTCTTGACGGCATAGCCAGACTCCTCACAGTCGTCCTTCTCATAGGTATAGGCCGCGAGTTCATGATCGAGGTCAATCAGAGATGCGAGTTTACGGATATCCGTATAACCACCAGCATTTTCAGCAGCTGTCCAGTCGGCCCAGATATTGACGGAAGGAGTACCCTGACCCCAACCCTGGTTGAACGGATAAGTCTTGTCACGCTTACCATTATCGTTGGTAGCACCATTACGAAGGCCCCAGAAGCAAGAGAGGTAGTTTGAATACATACGCGGGTTGCAATAGGTTCCGCCAATAGCCCACTTAGAGGCATTCAAGAACTGAATCTGGAAGAGTTCCTCTTTGTTGCCGTTACCGTTGCCGGGGGCATCGAAGCAATCCTCAGGTTTCATGTCCTTAATGAACTCATAAGAATGACCTTCGCCATCGAGAGCCTCAGCCAACAACAAGCTGTTAGAGTACTGCCAGAGTGAGCGGAAGTCCCTCAGGAGTTCATAACGCTTACTGTTAACAATGTCCTTCAGATAAGCGACAACATCAGCCTTGGCAAGATGAAGCTGCTTACAACCTTCCTGATCAATAAGATCCATGGAAGCATCGCCAGTAGCAAGCTCTTTAACGCCCTTGTAGAAGCCAGCCCAGAACATCCATGCACGAGCAATGAAAGCCTCGGCAGCATACTTGTTAGCATGGCCGTCGCCTTGCAAACCATATCCTGACTCAACGTTCATCAGGTTCGCACCAGATACGAAGTCAGAGAGGATCTGCGGATAGATAACCTCCTCGGCGCTAACCTCCTGCTGCATATCATCAGTAATAGTAGTAGAGGTAATCAGAGGAACATCGCCATACATCTGGGTCAGCAAGAGATTATAAAAACCACGCATGAAGTAAGCCTCACCAAGAAGCTGGTCACGCTGACTCTTATTCTTGTCTGTCCACTTCACATTGTCAATGGTCTCAATCTGGTTGTTGGCACGTGAGACACCACCATAGAGAAGGATGAAATCCTGCTCGTACTGGTTAGCACTTGCTGTTGTGAAATGATGCAGTGACTTAGCCACATTGTCCTGCAAACCGCCACTTCCGTAGCAGTCGTCAGACATGAGGCACCACCAGTAGAAAGGATTATTCAACAGACCGCTCTGGTCGCCGCCGCCGAGTGTATTCATAATACTATAGGTAGCAGCATTCAAAGCCACAACATCTGCAGGCTTACCAGGGAATGTAGCAGCAGTCAACTCTGTAACACGCGGATCAGTGTCCAGATTATCGTTACAAGCTGTAAACAAAGTCGCTGCAGACAAAACAGCTAATGATAAAATATATTTCTTCATAACTTATAATCGGATTAGAATTTAATATTGGCACCAATCAAATATGTGCGAGACGGCGGGTACAGACCGAGGTCAATACCAGAAGCCCAACCATTACCGCCGGCAGAGTTACCTACCTCAGGATCGAGACCAGTGTAACCAGTGAAGGTCACGAGGTTCTGAGCCTGGACATAGAGACGGAGCTGCTGGAACGGACAACCCTTCCAAACGTGCTTGAAATCGTAACCGAGCGTGACGGTCTTGATCTTGAAGTAGTCAGCATCTTCCATATAACGGGTAGATACCCAGTTGGTGTTGCTGTGACCTGTACTTGAAATACGGGGCTGGTCGTTTGAGGTACCCTCACCATACCAACGGTTGAAGATGGTGGTGTCGTAGTTCTGATAAGGAGCATCACTGAATGAACGGTAAGAACGCATGATCTGCTGACCAAATGCACCGGCACCGTTGATAGCGAAGTCAAGACCCTTCCAGTTGAATCCAAGGTTGATACCCAGCATCACGTCGGGATTAGGATTACCAATCTCATGACGGTCGCAAGCATCACCTTCTGCGTAGGTAATCACACCATCACCATTCCAGTCATCCCAGATGCAGTCACCAGGCTGTGCGCCATCCCATGTCGGCTTGTCGAGGTCGGGATGATCCACGAGAGACTTAGCGTTAGCAGCATCAATCTGCTCCTGGTTCTGCCAGATACCGCTGTAAGACATACCATAGAAGTAACCGATGGGCTTGCCTTCCTCAGCACGGTAGATGTACTCAGTACCCTGTGAGAGCACGCCGCCAGGACCATTGATGTAGTGGTTGTCGTTAGCAATACGCGTTACCTTATTCTTATTAGTAGCAAAGTTCACGCTGGCATTGTAACGGAAGTCCTTACCAATTCTGTCGTTCCAAGAGAGTGCGATTTCAACACCGGTATTGCGAACGTCACCACCATTGATAGCAGCAGGATTGGTACCGTAAATAGCAACATTCTGACCGCCGATCAGCCAGTCCTTCGTGGTCTTCTTATACCAGTCGAAGTTAACGCCCAAACGGCTGTTGAGGAAGCGAGCGTCGAAACCGAAGTCGAGCTGCTCAGAAGTTTCCCAAGTCAGGTCAGGATTCGGAACGATGTTAGCATAAGCACCAGTATACGGAGTACCTGCAACAGAAGTAGCCATATCAGAACCGAACTTATAACCGCTGTCGCCAGACTCACCTGACAGAGCGATAGTAGCCAGATATTGGTACTTATTGATGTCCTTGTTACCGTTCTGACCCCAAGAAGCACGGATCTTCAAGAAGTCCATCCAGCTCTTGGTGCTCTCCATGAATTTCTCATTGGTGACTACCCAACCTGCAGATACAGAGGGGAAGAAGCCCCAACGCTTACCATCGGTGAAGATACTTGAACCATCATAACGCATGGTAACGGTAGCCATGTAAGTCTCGTTCCAGTCCCAAGTTACACGACCGAACCAAGAAGCGAGGTACTCTTCATCATTGGGCTTACCAGTCAGAGTAGCATCGGTAGCATTGACCAGCTTGATGTTTGACAGCCATGCAGAATCCCAACCCTTCAGAGTTGCGAGCTGATCGCCATAATTAACCTTGTTAGAACCACCAATGTTGAAGCTCCAAGCGGTGCTCTGATAGCTCTGACCGACCATAGCGCTGATCTTGTGACCAGAAATGATGGGGAGATCGTAAGTCAGGGTGTTTTCTACAGACCAGTTGGTATTCAGCCATGAGCTCTGGTTAACACTGTAGACAGTTGATGTAGCATTACCATAACCAGTAGAACGAGGCTCGTTGAAGTTGCGGTATGCACCAGAACCCCAGTTATAGTTGAACTGAGTGCGCCACTTCAGACCCTTAATCGGCTGGATGGTGGTGAAAGCAGTTGCACTGGTATTGAAGTTGCGGCTCTCAGCCAAAGAGTTGAAACCACCATGAATGAGGTTCTCCCAGGGGTTGCTGAACAGAGAAGAGTTCCAGCCCTGACCGTATGCGGGTGTACCGTCAAATTCCTGATAATAATATACGTCGCCATTGTCAGCATACTGTGGCATGAGCGGGCAAGTCTGAAGCAGGCTGTGGATATAGCTCCAGTACATACTATCCTCAGCCAGGTCGTGACTTCTGTTATAGCCAATAGAGATGTTCTCACCAATGGTGATGATATCGTAGTCCTTAGCCTTCAGGAGCACGTGGTCGCTGTTCAGGCGGATAGTGTGACGCTTGTAGTAAGAAGCCTGGTCACCACCCATAATACCTTCGTTACCGGTATAGGTGTAAGACATAGCGAACTTAGACATGTCGTTACCACCGGTCAGGGTTACAGAGTGGTTCGACTGCAGGGCGTTCTTATTCTCGAATGCACCCCACCAGTCAGTACCTGTCCAACCACCTTCAACCTTTGCAAGGATGTCCTCGGGAACGTAGCCAGCCCAATCCATCTTCTGACCAGAAGTATTGAAGGTGTACTCGTCGATGATGGTCATGTACTGCTGAGCATTGAGCAGCTGCGGACGCTTGTAGGCGTTTGACCAACCGAAAGCACCGTTATAGCTGATCTCAATCTTACCAGCCTTACCCTGCTTGGTAGTTACCAGGATAACGCCGTTTGCAGCACGGGCACCATAGATGGCTGCCGAAGCAGCGTCCTTCAAGATGTCGATGCTCTCGATATCAGCGGGGTTAATGTCATCAAGGCTACCACCTGCTACACCGTCGATCACATACAGAGGTGCAGAGTTACCAGTGGTACCGATACCACGGATGTAAACCTTGTAGCCCTTACCAGGCTGAGAAGAAGACTGTGTGATCTGCACACCAGGGGTGCTTGACTGCATAGCCTCGAGTGCGTTGGTTGTGTTCAGCTTGGCGATTTCGTCACCCTTAACCTGAACGGTAGCACCAGTCACCAACTTTTTCTTCTGGACACCGTAACCCACAACGACAACCTCATCCAGTGAGTTGTTGTCTTCCTCTAAAGTGACATTGAAAGTAGTCTGATTGCCGATGGCAATCTCCTGGGTAGTGTAGCCGATGTAGCTGATAACCAGCGTAGCACCGGGCTTCACGTTGAGCGTAAAGTTTCCGTCGAAGTCGGTCACCGTACCATTGGAGGTTCCCTTTTCAACGACACTTGCACCAATCACGGGGCCCTGAGCGTCAGAGACGGTACCCGTGACCTTCTTCGTTGACTGCTGTACAGCCTGTACCGAATTGTCAGCACCAGCGGCCATAACAGGTGAGTACACACCCAACAGGGAGCATGCACCCATCAGCAGCGCAGTTTTTCTGATTTTTTGATTCATACTTAAGTATTTTCTTTGATTGATTGGATAAAATACATTATTTTGTTTTCAGACCGATTGGAACACCGCAATAACAGCAGCATCCCTCCACGCCAAGCCCCTAGGGCCCGCAATGGCGAATTGTGCTACTCTTTTTCTACTGGCATAGTTTAAGTTATACTGTTAGTTAATATTGTTGTTAATAATAGTTGTAGAGTCTTTACAATTGTATTAAATACCATTTTCAACGTGCAAAGATAATACATTTTTAATAAATAAAGCAATAATTATATGATTTTTTTTGTTATTAACTAACTTTTTCCTGTTTTTTCTTCACTTTTTCAACAAAAAAACCGCCCTACAGCCTAATTAGCTGCAGGACGGGTGTTAATAAACGTGTACCAAGAACAACTTTACATCTGGGGGAGATCCAGCCACTTCACGTAGCAGAAGTCCATGCGATGGGGCAGGTTCTTGTGTTTCGGATACATGCGGATAGCACTCTTATACTGTCCGTACTGGGTAGGCTTGAGGTCGGCCTCAAAGGTGTAGTTGTTGCCATCCTTCTTGACCATCTTCAGAGGTTCAACTGAGAAGATGCGCTCTTCGCCGTCTTTGTTCGTAAAGACATTGACCTTTTCCAGTCCGATGGCATCGTCAAGACCCTGTTCGTTGATGACATACTGAATCTTATAGGTCTGACCAGCCTCACAGCCGATAGCGGGCAGCGTGGTCTCGCAGCTGACAACATTGATGGCTTCCCAACGTTCGGCAACGGACTCCTTCCACTGGGCAATTTCCTTGGCCAGCTTGTAGCCGTCCTTGGCAATCTCCTTGAAGCGCTTGGCCTCCTTGTTGTAGAACTTCTCGTAGTAGTCATCCAACTGACGCTTCATCGTATAGTGCGGAGCAATCTGGGCGATGGAGTTCTTGACAACCTTGATCCATCCCTTCGAGATACCCTTCTTATCCTTATTGTAATATAGGGGAGCAATCTCGTTCTCCAGCAGGTTATAGATGGTAGCAGCATCCAGCTGATCCTGATAGCCCTGGTTCTGGTAGGTACGCTTCTCGGTGAGCGCCCAACCGGCACCCTCGCGGTAGCCTTCCAGCCACCAGCCATCCTTCACGCTGAGGTTCACCACACCGTTCATCTCAGCCTTCTCACCTGACGTACCAGAGGCCTCCAACGGGCGTGTCGGGGTGTTCATCCAGATATCCACACCACTTACAAGACGGCGTGCAAGCAAGAAGTCATAGTCCTCCAAGAAGATGATTTTCCCCAGAAACTCAGGACGTTGCGAGATTTCGTAAATCTTTTTGATTAAGCCTTGACCTGCACCGTCGGCGGGGTGAGCCTTACCTGCAAAGAGGAACACGATAGGACGCTCCGGGTTGTTGACAATCTTGCTCAGACGGTCCAAATCGGTGAACAACAGGTGGGCACGCTTATAGGTGGCAAAGCGGCGGCAGAAGCCGATAACGAGGGCATCGGGGTTGAACTTACCGAGCAGGTTGACCACACGTGAGGGGTCACCCTGATTCTTCAGCCACGTCTCACGGAACTGTTCCTTGATGTACTCGAACAGCTTATTCTTCAAAGCTGTGCGTGTTGCCCAAATCTCCTCATCTGGACAATCGTAGATGCCGTGCCAGATATCCTCGTTTGACTGGTCGGTCATATGCTTCCCGTCAAAATATTTGGCATAGACGCGGCGCCACTCGGTAGCGCACCAGGTGGGGAAGTGTACGCCGTTGGTGACGTAGCCCACATGGTTCTCCTCGGGGAAATAGCCGTTCCAGATAGGAGCGAACATCTTCTGCGACACCCATCCGTGGAGCATCGACACGCCGTTAACCTCCTGACAGGTATTGCAGGCAAAGGTCGACATGCAGAACTTCTCACCATGATCGTCGGGATTCGTACGGCCCATGCCGATGAACTCATCCCACGAGATGCCGAGCTTCTGCGGATAGCCGCCCATGTACTTACCGAAGAGTCCTTCGTCGAAGTAGTCGTGGCCAGCGGGAACAGGGGTGTGAACGGTATAGAGCGAAGAGGCGCGCACCAGCTCCATAGCCTGGTTGAACGTCAGACCATCCTCCTCAATATAGTCACACAGGCGCTGCAGGTTGCAGAGTGCCGCATGACCCTCATTGCAGTGGTAGATATCCTTCTTGATGCCGAGTTTCTTCAGCAGCAGTATACCGCCAATACCCAGCAGGATCTCCTGCTTCAGACGGTTTTCCCAGTCACCGCCGTAGAGGGCATGGGTGATGGGCTTGTCAAAGTCGGAGTTCATCTCGTTGTCAGTATCGAGCAGATACAGTTTCACACGACCAACGTTGACACGCCAGACATAAGCGTGAACCTGGTAGTTGGTGTAAGGCACGTCGATAACCAGCGGATTACCGTCCTTATCCAGTTGACGCTCGATAGGCAGCGAACCGAAGTTCTGGCTTTCGTAGTTGGCAATCTGCTGTCCGTCAATGCTCAGCGACTGTGTGAAGTAGCCGAAACGATACAGGAAACCAACGGCACACATGTCAACGTTAGAGTCGGAAGCCTCCTTCACGTAGTCACCGGCCAGCATGCCCAGACCGCCAGAATAGATCTTCAGGGCGGAGTGAATGCCATACTCCATGCAGAAGTAGGCCACTGACGGGCGCTTGCTGTCGGGCTTAACGTCCATATACTTGCAGAACAGGGCATAGACCTCCTTGACACGCTTCATCAGCGCCTTATCTTTCAATATTTCTTCCTTACGGGCGAAACTCAGACGCTCAAGGAGCATCACAGGGTTATGCTTCACATCATGATAAAGCTCAGGGTCAAGGTCACGGAACAAGTCACGGGCCTCATAATTCCATACCCACCACATATTGTGGGCAATTTCGTCCAAACACTTCAGCTGCTCGGGAAGACTCGACTTCACGGTCAGTTCCTTCCACTGAGGAGCATTTGCATAATCTGCTTTGATTTTCATAATCTTATACTAAATATAGTTACTTTTTATTTTTTTCTCGTTTCAGCCTTGCGCAGGGCAATGTCGTAAGCCTCGTAGTAGTAGCGGATAAACTCGCTCCAGAGTGCTTTCTTCGACAAGGCATCGGCCTGCTTACGACACTGGTCGACGTCTTTCTGGGACATAGCCGAGAAATCAGCTATGGTGTCTTTGATAACGTCAGCTACTTCGCTGTAGTTATAGTCGGTGCGATGGATGACCTTGACGCCGTCCTTCAATTCACCCTCATGACCGAACTCCTTATTGGCCCACAGGCCGAAGCCAGCCAGATCCGTGGTAATGCAAGGCACCTTGAAGGCGATGGCCTCCAGCGGTGTATATCCCCACGGCTCGTAGTAGGAAGGATAGATGCAGAGGTCGTTGCCCAGCACCACATCATAATAGGTCATATTGACAATACCGTCCTGACCATCCAGATAGCAGGGCAGGAAGATGACCTTGACGTTGTCCTCCTTGCGGTTGTGCATATCGTAATATTTCAACATGCCCAGCACGTTGTCGTGACTCATGTTGTGCAGCCAATGGGTCACCTGGGGTACTTCCAATGGAGAATTGAAAATGGAGGATTGAGAATTCTTCTTACCAATAATATCCAGGCGCTCCTGCAAATCCTTGCGGGGCTCCCCTACCCAACCGGGAACCTCGATGAATGCCAGCACCTTCTTCTTCAGGTCGCGGTCGCGCAGTAGGCGGTTCATAGCCTCCACAAACACGTCGATACCCTTGTTGCGGAACTCATAGCGACCCGAAGTCGAGACGATGAGGGTATCATCGTCAAGCTGTTCGCCAAGCAGGGCATGGGCCACGTCCAGCAGACGCTTACGGGCAGCCTTACGCTTCTTCGTAAACTGAGCACCCTTGGGCACAAAGCTATTGTCGAAGCCGTTGGGCAGCACCACATCCACAGGTTTGTCGAGCAGTTCTTTACACTCGTTGGCAGTAATATCGCTGACAGTGGTGAAACAGTCCACATGCCATGCAGTCTGTTTCTCGATGGAGTGTTTCGACTGCATGTTCAACTCACCGGCCATCTGGTCGCCATTGTATGCAAAGAGATAGTCGTACAAGGGTTTCTGGTTGCCGGCAATGCTACGGCCGATGCTGGTGGCATGGGTCGTAAACACCGTACCAATCTGTGGCAGTTTGTTGTTAATGTAGAGCGC
The DNA here is from genome assembly GCA_016286995.1 of Prevotella sp. Classification (GTDB taxonomy): domain Bacteria; phylum Bacteroidota; class Bacteroidia; order Bacteroidales; family Bacteroidaceae; genus Prevotella. The sequence goes on along the minus strand of JAEEVA010000036.1, from coordinate 11,424 downwards.
ACCCAGTCCACACATCCATTCATTGGCGTGGTAGATGACCTTGGGTGAACCATTAACTATGCTATGAACTATGAACTGATACAAGCTTTCCACCACCAATGCGGCAGCATACGAAAACATGGATGCCTCGTCATAGTCACCGTAGGCGTGCAGCGAGTCCACGCCATACTTTTCCCACAGCCATGTGTAGATAGCATCTTTCTGTTCGAAAAAAGGAGTAAAATCCACCAAAATGGCAATTGGCTCTCCTGGAACGGTCCATCGGCCCACTCTGACCTTCAGTCCGGGTACCCCGTGTTCCGGTTCGCCTTCCTTTGCCGTCCACTGCCACTCCGCCAGGAGTGATTTCTCTTCACGGAAATAAGGACTCTCTTTCTCTTTCCAACAGTCTGGGCCAATAAAGAAGATACGGTCCTTCATATCGTCCTGAAGTGTCTTTGCACGAGAGGAAAGCACGGTATAGATACCACCAACCTTATTGCATACTTCCCAGCTCGATTCAAAGATATAATCAGGCTTTAAATATTCTTTTTTCATAACAATACATGTATTACGGGCTGCAAAGATACTTAAAAATTTTAAAAACCTACCACGTTTTGAATTAATTTTTCTTCAAACTATCGATTTATTGATATAGATTTAGTACCTTTGCGAGCGAATTATGAGACAAACGTTAAAGATTTTCATACTGACGAGCTGGCTATCCGCTTTTTCAGCAGCAGGTTTTGCCCAACAGCAAGATACACCGTTTCGCGCGTACCTTATTAATAATTTATATAATGTCTACCTGCGCATCAATTTCTACGACAACAACATCGTGGTGCCGGGTCAGGAGTTATATGGCAAGCTGCCAGGCTATTTGGGCAAGGTGAACAACTCGTTCTGCTGGGTCATCGTGTCAAGCAAGCTGATAAGCGACAAAGAGGCTGAAATTCAGATGATTAACGACTTCGGCAGCGACGACCTCACTGCCACCCTCACCCAGTTGAACGACTCTGTCTACCAGCTCAAACAAGTCAAGGGCAACGTCATCAAGGTACCCAACAAGGGTAAATGGCAGAAACTGCCCAAGATACTTGAGTTCAAGAAGAAATGACACGTACCATCACCATACTTTGTTGTCTGCTGCTCGTCCTGACGGCAGCGGCACAGAAAAAAGAACTAAACCAGGCACAGACGCTCATCAAGAGCGGAAAGGAGAAGGATTTGCAGACAGCAGAAAACATGATGATCCGTCTGCTGGACGATTCCGCCAACCGTGGCAACCAGAAGATTTACCTCACCTGGTATCAGACCGTCGTGAAACAATACGAGGCGGCCAATGAGAAGCTGTATCTGCAACAGCAGTACGATACGACCCACTTCTTTACACTTATCAAGCGTCTATACGCCATTACCGAGACCCTCGACTCGATAGACAAGAAGCAGAAATACCGCGAACGGCATGCCGAGCGCCTGAACCAGTTGCGCCGCAACCTCTATGCTGCCGGTGCCTGGCATGTAAAGAAGGAGCAATACGACGAAGCTTACAGCTTCTATCAGACCTGTCTTGATGCCGCCAGCCAACCGCTGTTTACCGGCTACGACTACGTCAAGACCGATACGCTCATGCCCCAGGCAGCCTACTGGGCCACCTATTGTGCACATAAGCTGCAACGGCCCGATTCCGTGTTGTGTTATCATGAACTGGCCCTGCGCGACACTGCCAAGGCGGCCTTTACGCTGCAATATGTGTGTGAGGCCTACCGCCAGATGAACGACACAGGCGACTATATCCGCACGCTGCACGAAGGCTTCGACCGCTATCCCCTCAATCCGTACTTCTTCCCCCGACTGGCTGACCACTATACCGCCGACAACGACTACCAAACCGTACTGCAACTGGCCAATCAGGCACTTCAGGCCGATGGCGACAACCTGCTATTCCTCCTGGCGAAGTCGATGGCGCAGCTGAATCTGGAACAGTACGACGACTGCCTTGAAACCTGCGAACGGCTCATTGCCCTCAACGACACCATGCCTGAGCCGTACCTCCACTATGCTACCGTCAAGCTGAACCAGGCTTATGAGTTGGAAAAGCAGAACCAGCCGCGGCTCAACAAGCGGCAGCTGACCAAGCTGTACACCGATGCCCGCCCCTACATGGAAGCCTACCGCAAACTGGCTCCCGACGACCGGCAGCACTGGGCTCCGGCGCTCTACCGCATCTACCTCAACCTGAACATGGGCAAACAGTTCGAAGAAATTGACCGACTGCTGAAGAATTAAGAAGTAAGAGTTAAGAATTAAGAGGTGTTGCCTGACGGCAATTAAAAATTAAGAAGTAAGAGTTAAGAATTAAGAGGTGTTGCCTGACGGCAAGTAAGAATTAAGAATTAGGAATTAAGAATTATAATGTAAGAGGTGACGAGTGTTAATTATTCATAACTTATTACTTCTCACTTATCACTTCTCACTTCTTTTTCGTAATTTTGCGTTTGTAACTACATCTAAAACATTTTAACGCAACAATTATGGAAAATAACGCTCAGCTCATTGCACAGTGCGAGGCACGGGCAAAGGAATGGCTCTCTCCGGCCTTTGACGAGGAGACACGTAAGGAAGTTCAGGCCATGTTGGACAATCCCGACAAGTCTGATCTCATTGACGCATTCTATCGCGACCTGGAATTCGGTACAGGTGGTCTGCGTGGCATCATGGGTGCCGGTACGAACCGCATGAACAAGTACATCGTAGGCATGGCCACACAGGGCTTTGCCAACTACATCCTGAAGGCATTCCCCGGCAAACAGTGCTCAGTGGTCGTCGGCCACGACTGCCGCAATAACGGCCGCATGTTCGCCGAAAGCGTGGCAGACATCTTCTCAGCTAACGGCATCAAGGTCTATCTCTTCGAGAGCCTCCGTCCTACCCCTGAGATTTCATTCGCCATCCGTCAGCTCGGCTGCCAGGCTGGTGTCAACGTCACTGCATCGCACAATCCCCGCGAATACAACGGCTACAAGGCCTACTGGGACGACGGTGCACAGGTGCTGTTCCCCCACGACAAGGGCATCATTGACGAGGTTAACAAGGTGAAAATCAGCGACGTAAAGTTCGAGGGCAACAAGGACCTCATCATCCCCATCGGCGGTGAGATGGACTGGGACTACATCCAGGCTGTCAAGGAGGCTATGGTCGACCAGGACGTCATCCTGCGCCAGAAGGACCTCAACATCGTCTATTCACCCATGCACGGCACAGGCCGCGTCATCATTCCGATGGCCCTGCGCTCTTGGGGCTTCCAGAACATCCACGTGGTGCCAGAGCAGATGGTCATCGACGGCAACTTCCCCACCGTTGTCAGCCCCAATCCCGAGAATGCCGAGGCCATGACCCTTGGTATGAAGCTGGGTACGAAGCTCAATGCCGACCTCGTGATTGCTTCTGACCCCGATGCTGACCGTCTGGCCATCGTCTGCCGCAACTCGAAGGGCGAATGGGAGATTCTGAACGGCAACCAGACCTGCATGATGTTCTCGTGGTACATCATCGCCAACAAGAAGAAGCTCGGCCAGCTGAAGGGCAACGAGTTCCTGGTGAAGACCATCGTGACCACCGAGGTCATTGCCGAGATTGCCAAGAAGAACCATGTGGAGTACAAGGACTGCTATACCGGCTTCAAGTGGATTGCCAACGAGATTCGCGTCAACGAGGGCAAAAAGAAGTACATCGGCGGTGGTGAGGAGTCGTTCGGCTTCCTGCCGTACGACAAGGTGCGCGATAAGGACTCCCCCGCAGCCATCTGTCTCATCTGCGAAATTGCCGCATGGGCTCGCGATAATGGCATGACGCTCTACGACCTGCTCATGAACATCTACAAGGAGTATGGCTTCTCTAAGGAGGTGACTATCAACGTGGTACGTCCTGGCAAGAGCGGCGCCGACGAGATCAAGCAAATGATGACCGACTTCCGTGCCAACCCGCCGAAGGACCTGGGTGGTTCGAAGATTGTGCTCTCGAAGGACTTCCAGCTGCTTGAGGCCAAGAAGGCCGACGGCACCGTTGAGAAGCTCGACATGCCCGACAAGTCGAACGTGCTGCAGTGGTTCTGCGACGACGGCACCAAGGTTTCTGTCCGTCCTTCTGGCACTGAGCCGAAGATCAAGTTCTACACCGAGGTGAAGGACGCCAGCTTCAAGGGTGCTGCCGACTACGAGCGCTGCATCAAGGCTGCTGAGGGCAAGATTGAGGCCATCAAGAAGAGTCTAAACTTATAGAAATAGTTTTTTTCAAAATAGTAATTCATAAGAAATGTAATTGATTCGTGGGGACATCCGATGTGAATCGTGTGTCCCCATTTTTATGAGCATCACTAAACACAAAAAGATTTTTCGACAGAATAACAGAATAACTTGAGTGTTCCAGTTGAGACATTAGCAAACCCAAGGCACCCGAGATGCCCTAACCTCGGAAAAGGTACAGAAATCGTGAAATTACTGCTCTCACAAGTCTCAAAAGAGATGCGAGAACCGCTTCTTCCGATGACAATTCCGGCACTTGCTGCCCATGTAGCTGACGTGGAGATTATGTATAGCGACAACAAATACTACGAACTTTGTGGCCAAATGGGCCATCTGATAGGCCCTTCTGGTATAGGCAAGGACCAGTTACACGATCTCATTGAGACAATTATGCGCTCTTTTCGAGACCACGATGAGATTGAGTACATGAACCTGGTGAACGGCTGTTCCTGCAACTGAAAGAGGTGCTGCCCTCGTTGGTACACCACCAGCTACCACCCGACTGCAAGGACTTCAGCGACTACTACCTTTCCTCTCAATGAGAGAACCTACTGTGTATGGAAACGAATTAGAATAATTTGAACGAATTTGAACGAATTATTATTCTCATTCGTGAATTAATTATTCTCATTATTCTCATTCGTTTCCAATATCAGTTCACATCCACGACATCAGTTACCATACACAACGGAACCCCTGTTGTATAAAGGCACTTCCTGAACCGCGCAAAGACACTACCTCAACTGAGAGAAGGCACATCCTGCCGCGTCCGAAGGCATATCCCGACTAAGGATGTGCCTTTTCTTTTAAACAACGGATTGAACGGATTATACGGATTATATTAAAAACCACGATTGCATTGCAACGCCACACTTCGTACCTTCAGGTCGAAGAACGTCACACTCTGCTTGCAGAGAATTAAACGAATTACACGAATTTATTTAAACACCACCCTTTTTTATCATTGAACACTGAAAATTATGCTCCTGACGCTAAAAATTGTCAATTATCAATTGTCAATTATCAATTATTTACTACCTTTGCAAGCAAAACTGATAAACAAAGGACTATGAGACGACTTATTAACACCCTGCTGATGCTGATTCTGACACTGGCAGCAACAGCACAGACGGCACGTGAAGAGATACGTGCCAATAAGTATCTGGCGGGCAGCAACTATCTGGACTACGAACGCCAGCGTACCGACCAGCCACTGACTCCTGCACCGGAGGGCTATGTGCCGTTCTATATGTCGCACTATGGACGGCATGGTTCGCGCTGGCTCATCGGTGAGGACAGCTATACGAGCGTCATCGACCCCCTAGAACAGGGCCAAAAGGCAGAGATGCTGACCCAGCGTGGCATGGACGTGCTGCGCGAGCTGAAGCAGTTTGAGGTTGGCACATCGGAGCGTCTGGGCGACCTGACAACGGTGGGCGAACGTCAGCACCACGGCATTGGGCAGCGCATGGCACAGAACTTCCCCGAAATCTTTAAGCACCCCGGTGTAGCCATCGATGCCCGCTCAACGATAGTCATCCGCTGCATCCTGTCGATGACGGCAGAGTGTGAGGAGCTGATGGCGGCCAACCCCACGGCGCGCATTCACAACGACGTGAGCAATTGTCTGCAATACTACCTGAACCAGCCGCGCACAGGACTGGTAGAGCAGATGAGCCGCCAGGGACATCAATACCGCAAGACACCTCAAAACATGGACGATCCCGGCCGACTGATGGGAGTGCTGTTCAAAGATGTCGCCTGGGCCCGCGAGCACATCGACACCCACAAGCTAGCCTACAAACTCTTTGAGGTGGTCACCAACATGCAGAGCCACGACAACGGCCCCGACCTCTACGACCTCTTTACTGAGGAGGAGCTCTACCAGCAGTGGCGCATGCGGAACATCGGCTGGTATCTGGACTACGGCCCTGCACCCCAGTCGGGCGGTGTGATGCCATTCTCACAGCGCAACCTGCTGCGCAACATCATCGAGACTGCCGACACCATCACCCAGACGCAGGCTACCCTGCGCTTCGGCCATGAGGTGTGCGTCATGCCGCTAGCCTGTCTGCTGGAGCTGGACTCCTGTGCCGCCAGCGTCACCAATCTCGACGAGCTGGACCGCACGTGGCGCAACTACAAGATATTCCCCATGGCCTGCAACATCCAGCTGGTGTTCTACCGGCCACAGGAGGGCGAGGGTGACATTCTGGTGAAGGCGCTGCTCAACGAGCGCGAGGCCACGCTGCCCATCGCCACCGACCAATATCCCTATTATAAATGGGCCGACCTGCGCAGCTACTACCTGAAGAAACTCGACGCCTTCGAAGCCCATGAGGCGGCCTCAACCCTGCGTGATGCTGCCGACTCAAAGCCCATCAAAAGCCCCATCAACCAGCTATAAACGAATTGTAACTATCGATTAAAATAACCTCTAACCGCTCAAGGCCCTACCCTTGGGCGGTTTCCTTTTAAAAATCCACATAAATGGGGATTGTAGGAACGGAAGAAAAGTCGTACCTTTGCACCCTGAAAAGAAATCAGGAGCAATTCATGAAGAGAAAATATTATTTATTATCTTTGGCCTTTGCGCTTACTTTGCAGACACAAGCGCAGAAGCAGGATGATATGCGACAAGCGGTGGAATACCTGGCTTCACAGCAATTGGGAGGCCGTTATCCAGGCACAGCCGGCGACACCCTTGCCTCTGAATTTATTACAAAAAAGCTTCGCAAGCTGAAGTTCAAGCCCGTTGTCAAGGGTAAAAAGAGCAAGGGCTTCTACCATGACTTCACCTACGGGAAGACGGAGAAGCGGACTACCCATAACATTCTCGCCGTTCTTTCAGGAAAGGACAAGAAGTTGAGAAATGAATTCATCGTCGTTGGCTCGCATTACGACCATCTGGGCATGGGCGGCCAGGGTTCTGGTTCGCGCCGTCCCGATACCTTAGGCGTGCATCCCGGAGCCGACGACAATGCCAGCGGCGATGCCGTGGTGCTCGAACTCGCCAAGTATTTTAAGAAGACGGGGTCGCCAAGAAGCATCATTTTCGCCTTCTTTGGTGCAGAGGAACAGGGCCTTGTCGGTTCCAAATTCTTTCTGGACTGGATGAAAAGCGAGGACGACCGCCGCATCAATCTCCCTGATAATCAGAAAGGTATCGTAGCCATGGTGAATCTGGACATGGTGGGACGCATGCGTGACCATGCCCTGAGCGTGTCGGGCACGGGGACAAGTAGCAGCTTCAAGACTCTGGCTGAGCAGGTGGCTGAGAAGACCAACGTCAACATCTCTTGTATTGCTGACGGCTATGGCCCGAGTGACCAGGCGTCATTCGTTGCTGCGGAGATTCCCGTATTCTTCCTCACCACAGGTGGTCACATGGAGTATCACACGCCTGCCGACATCCCCCCTACCCTGAATTATGACGGCATGCAGCAGACGCTGGAATACACGCAGGAGCTGGTGTCCCGACTGGCCGCTATGCCCGAGACGCCCGACTATATCAATGTGCCCAGCACGCAGACCATGAAGCATGCCAAGTTCAAGGTCACGTTAGGTCTGATGCCCGACGTCATGGGAGCGAGCACCGTTCCCGGTCTTCGCGCCGACATTGTGGTGGCAGGAAAGCCCGCCCATAATGCTGGTATCCGTAGCGGTGACATCATCCAGGAGATTGACGGCAAGCCCGTGAATGACATCGAAGAATACATGCAGCGCCTGTCGGAACTGACTGCCGGCACGACTATTCCCGTGAAAGTCCTGAGGAATCAGGAGACCATCACATTCCAAGTTCACCTAACCCCACCCGTAAGATGAAGAAAGCAACCTATTGGATTTTAGCCGTCGTCATCACGTTGGTGTTGAGCATCTACCAGCGCATGACCGGTCCTACCCACCCCAAGAAGGTGGTGATGGAACTGAACGACGGAAGCTACAAGGTGCGATTGCCCAGAAGTGGCGTGCAGCACGATGAGATCATCACGCTCAAAGACATTCCCCAAAATCACGAGAACATCACGCTGCACTACCGCCGCTATCCGACGTCGGACGAATATACCACTCTGGATTTCAAATACATAGACAACGAGTGGCAGGCAGCGCTGCCTGTACAGCCCGTAGCAGGCAAACTGCAGTATTACCTGACCGTTGAAGGAAAGAACTATCCTGCCGACGAGCCTGTCGTGATACGTTTCCGCAACGATGTTCCTGCCGGCATCCTGATTCCCCACATCCTGCTGATGTTCGGTGCCATGCTCTTTGCCGTTTACACCTTCCTGCTGGTGATGACGCGTAGGGAGTATGCCAAGTGGCTGAAAATCACCGTCGGAACGTTGTTCGTAGGCGGATTCATCTTCGGTCCCCTGGTGCAGCATGCCGCTTTCGGTCCGTGGTGGACAGGATTCCCCTATGGCACCGACCTCACCGACAACAAGACCCTCCTTTCCTTTCTCTTCTTCGCTGCCGCCCTGGCCACGCTGAAGTGGAAGTACAACAAGTGGCTGGTGGGTCTTGCCGTACTGCTGATGATTGCCGTCTTCACGATTCCCCACAGCAGCTACGGCTCAGAGTATGATTACACAACACAGCAACTAAAAAAATAAAAAGGTAAAACAGTAAAAAGTAAAAAAGATTATGAAGATTAAAAGTTTTATGATGATGTTGGTTGCCGCAGCAACCGTAGTTATGGGTTTCACTTCTTGTGGCAGCGACGATGACGAGCCTCAGGTTCCCGTTGCCACTCAGGTGGCAGGCTCCTATACAGGTAATGAGATTGTTATCGTGATGGGCGACGAGTCGTCGAATGATACCAAGACCTATCAGTTTACCAAAGTGTCAGATACATCCATTGACATGACTGTTCCCGAAATGGGTATGGGCGGTATGATGACTATTCCCGCCTTCCCTGTGAAGAACATTCCTCTGACTCAGAACGGCAATACTATTACCGGCAAAGTCGCTTCTTACAGCGGTACGGTGAAGAATGCCAAAGGCGAGGATAAGGCTTATACCGTGAGCAATGTCGCCCTCATGTTCAGCGACAAGAACGTTGTGGTGACCTACTCGCTGAAATATGGCAACATGCCGATGGCAATGGAGACCACCTTTACAGGAATCCGCAAATAAGTGATGGCCGCTCGCATCAAGACATCTCTTCTGGCTGGCATGGCATTGGCTGTGCCAGCTATTAGTGTGTCTGCACAGCCGTCGATACGTGATTCCATAGAACTGGAGCCCGTCGTCATCACCGCCTCCCACACACCAAAGGCGCTGAAGGACGCACCGGTGGTAACGCGCCTCATCACGCGCCACGACATCAAGATTACCGATGCCACCAACATCCAGGACCTGCTGATACAAGAGATACCGGGCTTGGAGTTCGGCTTTGCCATGAGTCAGGAGACGTCGCTCAACATGAGTGGCTTTGGCGGAAATGCCGTGCTCTTTCTGGTCGACGGCGAGCGCATGGCAGGCGAGACGATGGACAACGTCGATTACAACCGTCTGAGCCTCGACAATATCGGACGCATCGAGATTGTAAAGGGTGCCTCGTCAGCCCTCTATGGCTCCAATGCCGTAGGTGGCGTGGTGAACATCATCAGTCGCGAGAGTCTCGAGCCTTGGACGGCCAACGTCAATTCCCGCTATAGCACCTTCGGCCACGAATGGCGCAACGGAGCCAACTTCTCGTTTAATACAAAGAAGTGGAACTCTCAGACCAGTTTCCAGCATACCAAGATTGACCCGATAGACCTGCCCAAGCGTTACTCTTCCGAGGAGATTGCCATGGAGTTATTAAAAAAAGCACAGGGAGAGCCCTACGATGAGTCTGTGCTCAACGACGACACCAACCTGAGCCGTCTCTATGGACAAAAGACCTATAATGTGAAGGAGCGGCTGATGTGGCGTGCTACAGATCGGCTGACGCTTGTCGGACGCGGCAGCTACTTCTTCCGCACCAGCGAGCGCGATACCCACGACTACCATTTCAATGCCTACAGCGCAGGCCTGAAGGGCAAATACGCATGGAGCACAGGACGCAACCTGGAACTGTCGTATGCCTACGACCAGTACGACAAGGCCAACTTCATGCCCAACGGTACCCGTACCTATGACCATGACTACAGCAACCGACAGCACGTGGGCCATGCCCTCTACCATCATGCCTTTGGTAAGAACAACCTGACGCTGGGTGCCGACTACATGCACGACTATCTGTCTACGTATCAGTTTATCGACAATACCAGCCATGCGCAGGACAATATCGATGGCTTTGCCCAGTTCGACTGGAACATCACCGACCGGCTGAACGTCGTGGGAAGTGTGCGCTACGACTATTTCTCGGCCTCTTCGAAGAAAGCCCTTACCGAGCGACTGGCCGTGGTGTATAAGTTTCCGTGGATGACCTTCCGTGCCAACTATGCCAGCGGCTTCCGTGCACCCTCACTCAAGGAGATGTATATGCACTTCGACATGGGTAACATGGGTTACATGCTGATTGGAAACCCCGAACTTGAACCCGAGAAGAGCCACAACTTCAATGTGGCCATTGAACGACAGCATCGCATCAGGAAGGGAAGCATCATCGATGGTGTCTACAGTTTCACCCTCATGGGGTCCTGCAATATCTTCGACAAGCGCATTACCACGATGGACTACGACTATGTTGATGCCCAAACCCAAGAGAAGACGCCCGGCGCACTCTACGTCAACGAAGACGGTATCACGGTGTGGGGCATCGATGCCAGTATGGGACATGTCCTCGACTGGGGATTGTCGCTCAAGCTGAACTATTCGTGGATGTACGAAAAGGGCAATGCCTACTTCTCGCAGTTCAACCAGCCGCGAAATCACTCCATGACGTGGCGCGTCGGCTACAACCATCGTTTCGCACGTTTCTACACCCTCGATGCTGCCATCTCAGGGCGTTGGTTGGGTAAACCACAGTCTGGTCGCTCGGACGTCGATCAAGGCTATACCATCTGGAAACTGATGCTCCAGCACCATATCTGGCGCGGATTCCATCTCAATACAGCCATCGACAACCTCTTCAACTTCAAGCCCAAGGGCTATTATTACTCCTCTCCCCTGACCACAGGGACCTCCTTCAGCATAGGCTTGTCAGTCGATTTGG
>JAEEVA010000035.1 GCA_016286995.1 Prevotella sp. | reverse complement strand
GAAGGGTTTCTCCTCGTGAATGGAGATTCCCTTGAGGAAGATGGGCTGGCCATTGAGAAGAATCTGCTTGCCACGCGTCTCAATGGTACGGAAACCAATGCTGTCGTGCAGTGTGGTTTCGCCACACTGAAGCGCTACGCGGTAGAGTTTCGGATTGTCAGGAGACCAAAACGCCACCTTCCCACTTTTAACTTTTATCTTTTCACTTTTCACTTCCCCTTGAGCATCGGTGGTGAACGTCTTCTCAATTTTCAGTTCTGGAACAGACAGCGTCACAGCATGGCCAGCCTCTGCCTTATTCAGCTTGGCTGAGAAAAAGATTCCTTTTTCTTCTTTATCATTTATCTTTTCATTTTTAATCTGTAGAGAATAGTTTTCCAGATACACTGCTGGTACTTTGACCAGACTGACGTCGCGGATGATGCCGCCATAGTTCCACCAATCGAAGATGAGTGTGGGTATGGCTTCGGCATGCCGCTTGTTGTCAACCTTGACAATGACCACGTTCTCACCTTCAATGAGCAGGTCAGTGACATCGAGGTTGAAGGGTGTGAAGCCGCCGACATGGTGACCAGCCTCCTGGCCGTTGACCCATACATGGCAGTCGTAGTTCACAGCGCCGAAATATAGAAGTGAGAGGTAAGAGGTGAGAGGTGAGAAGTTAAAACTGCGCTTGAACCACACGGTACCTTCGTAGAAGAACAGACGTTCGTCCTGTGTATTCCAATCACCAGGAATATGCATAGTGGGCGATAAGTCGAAATCGTACTCTATGAGGTCCTCAGGAAGCTGTGGCTTGGCATTGCGGAAAAAGCCCCACGGTGTGGGATTCATGCGGTAGTCGTAGTAACCCTCCTCCTGTACGTCAACAATGTAGTGCCAGTCACCGTTCAGCGATATATTTTCGTAGGCACCAATGTTCTGTACGAGCGGCATCTGCGCAGTAGCATTGTTAAAGAACAAATAACAGGTTATCAACAATATACTCCAACGTTTCATAGTTCACTTTCCCCTTCCAATTCGATAAATACGGAACGACATCGCCGGCAGATTATCGGCCAGCAGCGTAACTTCCCGGTCGGTACCACATTTGAGTGTACCACACTGGGGGGTGATGAGTTCAGGCTGTTGGATGCTGTTCTCATCGTCCATACCCTTGTGGCTCAGCGTCATGGTAGTGGCCGTGTGTTCTCCCTTCATGCCGTTCAGACGAATGCTGACAGGCTGGGCAGTGCATGAGGTATTGGCCACCTTCACGATAACTTCGTCTGTCTTGGCGTCGAAGGCAGCCGAGGCAAAGAGACCGTTTTGTCCAGCAAGGTTGGCAACAGGCTTCTTGTCCATCGTCAACTGTAACACATTGGTGCCAGCATTGGTGGCATACATCTGCTGCACATAGTAGCTGACGGTCTTAAAGACCTGCGTCTGGTCGTACCATATCTGGTCAGGACGCCACTGCCAGCCGTCGACATGGGCGAAAAGCGGAGCCGGTGAGGTCATATAGACGATATCGGCATTACGCTCGAAACTGGTCATAAAGGCAGCCTCAAGGATGGCAGCCTCATAGTGGTTCCACTTCTTGCCTTTCCCGTGACAGGCATATTCACCTGCAAAGACCTTCGGCCCCTTGCGGTCGTACGAGTCGTAGCGCAAACCGTTGCTGAGAAACCAATCCTCGTCACGGTAGTAGTGTTCGTCCACCAAGTCGGCCTTCAGCTCCTTCATGGCCTTCCAGCCTTCGGCAAACTTGTAGGTGTCGTCAGGAGTGTCGTCAGGCATGGGACCACTCGAACCCACAATCCTGATGTTAGGATACTTCGCACGGATGGCCGCCACGAAGGGTTTCAGACGCTCATAGTAGAACGCCCCCCACTGTTCGTTGCCCACGCCGATATACTTCATGTTGAACGGTGCGGGATGGCCCATATCGGCACGCACCCTCCCCCACTTCGAGGTAACGGGACCGTTGGCAAATTCGATGAGATCCAAACAGTCGTCGATATAGGGTTGCAGCCCATCAACAGGCACATGAGCACCCTCCTTGTCCCAGTTCTGGAACTGGCATGCCAGTCCGACACTAACGATGGGTAAGGGCTCTGCACCAATATCCTCAGACAATTGGAAAAACTCAAAGAATCCAAGCCCGTACGACTGGAAGTAGTCGGGATAGTAACGGTGTTCGAAGGTATGCTCCCAGCGGTTCTGGTTCAGCGGACGGTTCTCCACTGGTCCTACGCTGTTCTTCCACTGGTAGCGCGTCTGCAGGTCAGTACCCTCGACGATACATCCTCCAGGAAAACGGAAGATGCCTGGATGCAGGTTTTCCAATGCCTGTGCCAGGTCGCGACGCATGCCATTCTCGCGGTTCTTATAGGTATTCACTGGGAACAGCGAGATATGTTCCAAGGCAACCGAAGGCTGAGGAGTGATGGTTGAGGTCTGAGGATTGGTGAGGAAGATGCGCAGCTTAGCCGTCTTCAGCGTCACGGGAGCAGTCAGCGTAACGGTGTATTTCACCCAGTCGGCAGCAGTGATTTCTATCTGTTGTTCCACCAACTCCTGACGCTCAGCCATCGAATGCTCGTCAATGAGTTGCACGCAGATAGCGCTGTTACCCTGCAAAGCTTTCGCCCAGACTGAGAAACGATACTGCTCGCCCTGCTTCACACCAATGCCGAAATAGCCCTCGTTGACCAGTCCCGTACGACGGTCATGATGGTCTGGGGCAGAAAGCACTACATAGTGCGGACAGCGTTCAAAGGGTCCGTCGTTCCTCACCTCGACACGGCCGAAGGTCTGCCAGCCCATGAGATGCTGCGGAAATTCAAACGAGCGGTTCTTTACCAGTTCGCCATAGAGTCCGCCATCAGCGGCGTAGTTGATATCTTCGAAGAAGATGCCATACATAGTTGGCTGGACGCGAGCACCCATCTTCTTGGTATTCACGTCCATCATGTTCTGTGCCGTTACGGCTACGGCAGCTGTCAGGAACAGCATGCTGAAAAGGCTGGAAAATATTCTTTTTGTATTCATTGCGTACAAAGGTACACACTATTCCTCACATTACCAAACGATGAGGCTGTTTTTTTAAGAAAATCACGCTCATCACGAGTCATCATGAGTGGCGGATGAAATCTTAAACTGACGGAAATGATAAGCAAAGCAAAGACCATTGGCTCCTGATATGACGACAATAACACACTATAATCAGGTGAAAAGGTAAAAAATAATCGTGTAAAAGCAAATTTTTTACTTATATATTTCTAATTCTTAATTTTTCTTCGTACCTTTGCAGCCGCTTTTCGCATCGTGTGATGGTGGATTAAGCAAAAACAACTTAATTTTAGAGTAACACAATTAAATTATGAAAGAGATTAATGTAAGCGGTCAGAAGCGCACCGAGACAGGCAAGAAGGCCTCAAAGCTGCTTCGCAAGGAGGGTCTGGTACCCTGCAATCTGTATGGTGAGAAGAAGGGTGAGAACGGTCTGCCCGAGGCTATGGCATTCACTGCCTCTATGGCTGAGCTGCGCAAGGTTGTGTACAGCCCACACGTATATGTCGTGAACCTGAACATTGACGGCACTGAGCACAAGGCTATCATCAAGGAGCTGCAGTTCCATCCCACAAGTGATGACCTGCTGCACGCTGACTTCTTCGAGATCAACGAGACCAAGGCTATCACCGTTGGTATCCCCGTGAACCTGACAGGTCACGCTCAGGGTGTGCGCGATGGTGGTCGTCTGAACCTCTCTATCCGTAAGATTGACGTTACCGCTCCTTATAAGAATATTCCTGAGAAGCTGGACATCGACGTTACCGACCTGCAGCTGGGTAAGGCCATCAAGGTTGGCTCGCTGAACTTCGAGGGTCTGGAGATTGCTACCTCAAAGGAGGTTATCGTATGCTCTGTGAAGGCTACTCGTGCTTCTCGTTCGGCTGCTGCTGAGGCTGCTGCCGCTGAGTAAGTGAAAAGTGAAGAGTGAAAAGTGAAAAATTTCCTTCCGGACAGTAATGGCGGTAGCAAATTGTTCACAGTTCACTTTTACCTATTACTTTAAAGAATGGACAAGTACTTAATTGTTGGTTTGGGTAATCCTGGCGATGAATACGCCGAGACCCGCCACAACACTGGATGGATGGTATTGGACGCTTTTGCTAAGGCGTCCAATATCGTTTTTGAGGACAAACGCTATGGTTTTGTGGCCGAGACCTCGCTGAAGGGTCGCAAGGTGTTTCTGCTGAAGCCCACCACGTTTATGAACCTTAGCGGCAATGCCGTGCGCTACTGGCTGAACAAGGAGAACATCGACCAGAGCCGTCTGCTGGTCATTAGCGACGACGTAGCCATCCCTGTGGGGCAGTTCCGGCTGAAGGCCAACGGCTCGAATGGCGGCCACAACGGACTGGGACACATCCAGCAGCTTATCGGTCAGCAGTATGCCCGCCTGCGTATGGGTATCGGCAATGACTATCCTGTCGGCTCGCAGATTGACCATGTGCTTGGTCGTTTTGCGCCCGAGGAACAGGAAAAGCTGCAGCCTTCCATCACGCTGGCTGTCGACATCATCAAGAGCTTTGTCCTGGCAGGCATCGATGTCACGATGAATCAGTATAATAAGCTGGGCAAAGGGAAAAGTGAAAAGTGAAGAGTGAAGAATTTGCTACCGCATGAATGAGGCAAGAATAGATAAATGGCTATGGGCGGCGCGCATCTTCAAGACGCGGAGCATTGCTGCCGATGCCATCAAGAACGGCCGTGTGACGATTCAGGGCATGAACGTCAAACCCTCACGTATGGTGAAGGTTGGCGAGGTGGTCAGTGTGCGTAAACCGCCCGTGACATACTCGTTCAAGATTCTGAAAACCATAGAACAAAGGGTTGGGGCAAAGCTGTTGCCCGAGATTTATGAGAATGTGACGACTCCCGACCAGTATGAGCTGTTGGAGATGAACCGTATCAGCGGTTTCGTCAACCGCCAGCGCGGTACGGGCCGTCCGACGAAGAAGGAACGCCGTGCCCTCGACGAGTTTGTTGGCCCGTCACTCGAAGGCTATGGGGATTTCGACTGGGACCTCGACGACGAAGAATAAACAACGGATTTAACGGATTTAACGGATTTAGTGCGCAGGCAATCGGTAGTTATAGCTATGGTATTAGATATTATAATTATTGTATTAGGTGTAGCCATGGTACTGAAAGGTGCCGACATTCTGACAGAGGGTGCTTCGGCTGTGGCTCGTCGCATGAATGTGCCAGAGATCATTATCGGTCTGA
The DNA here is from genome assembly GCA_016286995.1 of Prevotella sp. GTDB lineage: Bacteria > Bacteroidota > Bacteroidia > Bacteroidales > Bacteroidaceae > Prevotella. The sequence goes on along the minus strand of JAEEVA010000035.1, from coordinate 28,641 downwards.
CCATCGTGGCAGCAGGTACATCGGCTCCGGAGCTGTTTGTCAGTCTAGTGTCGGCACTGAATGGTACGCCTGATCTGGCCGTTGGTAATGTGGTGGGCTCGAATACCATGAACTGTATGCTGATAGTAGGTACGGCAGCCATAGTGGCACCTATGATTATCAGTCGTTCGACGGTAAAGAAGGATATCCCTTTCAGTGTGGGTGCCTCTGTGTTGCTGATGCTGATAGCTTTCGATAGTTTTCTTGGACGTATCGACGGCATCCTGCTGCTCGTCGGCTTTGCTGTATTTATGGCCTATACGTTGAGTCAGGCTCGGAAAGGACAGACAGAACAGGTGGAAGAGGTGAAACAGCTGAATCCGTGGTTGAGTGCCTTTTATATTGTGGCAGGTCTGGCTTTGTTGGTGGTAGGCAGTAATCTATTTGTCGATTCGGCCTCCAGTGTGGCCGCTTCGTTAGGGGTCAGTGAGGGCATTATCGGTCTTACCGTCGTTGCCGGCGGCACCAGTCTGCCCGAGTTGGCCACGAGTGTGGTGGCAGCCCGCAAGGGGCAGTCGGCCATCGCCATTGGCAACGTCATTGGCTCCAACGTCTTCAATATCCTTCTGATTCTCGGCTTGACGGCTACCATCAGTCCGATGCAAATAGAAGGCATCACCACCATCGATATGGCAGTGATGCTCTTGTCAGTCACCCTGGTATGGCTGTTCTCCTTCACCCGCTATACGGTAGAGCGTTGGGAGGGGGCCTTGCTCGTGGGTGGTTATCTGGTCTATCTGGGTTGGCTCATCAGCAACCTGTAAGGCTACTTTATGCTGACCTCCAGTTTCTGCAAATCCTTGTCGGCACTCGAAGAACCCACCATCAGTTCATAACGTCCTGGGACGACACGTATGGTGTTCGTCTTGGCGTCCCATCCTTCGAAGCGTTCACGGGGGAAGTCAATATCGACGGTCTTGCTCTCGCCGGCTTTTAAGTCAACACGCTGATAGGCACGCAGCGTCTTCAGCGGTCCTTCTGTGTCGGCAATGTTACGTATATACACCTGCACTACCTCTGTGCCGTCCGTCTTGCCCGTATTCTTAACCGTCACACTCACCTTGTTATTCTTGTATTGCGGTTTGCTGATGTCGAACGTCGTGTAGCTCAGACCATAACCGAAGGGGAACAACGGCTCGCCTTGGAAATAGCGGTAAGTACGGTTTTTCATCGTGTAGTCGAGGAAGTCGGGCAGGTCGTTGACACTCTTGTAGAACGTCATTGGCAGTTTTCCGCTGGGGTTCTGCTTGCCCATGATAACTTCGGCAATGGCCTCGCCACCGCTTTCGCCACCATACCAGCCCTGGATGATGGCATCGCACGTTTCCAGTTCAGGAACCATCGCCATGGCACCACCTGAGCAGTTGACGAAGATGACTTTCTTGCCGGCTTCGTGTAGCATCTTCAGCAGGTTGCGCTGAACGGCAGGCAGTTCGATGTCCGTACGGTCGCCACCCTTGAAGCCAGGGTCACTGACCTTCATCTCCTCACCTTCCACACGAGGTGAAATACCACCGACGAATACCACTGTCTGGGCACCGCCAATCTGACTGAGCAGTTGTTCGCGTGTAGGATTCTGCTTCTTGCTGATGTCAAACTGCAGAGCGGCCATGTTTGCTTCCTGCACGTAGTCGATATGGATGCGATAGCTGTTGCCCTTCTTCACTTTCAGTTCGCTGGTCTTCTCTTGAATGCGATGACGCACATTCCAGATATTCACCAGCGTATCGCCATTAACCAATACGCGTACCTTGTCGTCGGCAGCCACACGCATGAAGAGTGTCTCGTCCTCAGTAGGAATTAGCGTGCCGTCATAGCAGGCCGAGAAATTCTCGAGGCTGACACCAGGTGCAAAGACGGTGTTGCCTCCATTGCTCAGATTGATGGCATTATTCAAAATAGCGGTGGCAGCAGGCTCACCCTTCATATCGGTATTATTCCAATAGACAGCCTGCATGCCCTGCTGTCCCTGAGGACTCTGTATCTTGTCGAAGCGGCTCTCAAAGACTTCGCTCTGAGTCAGCCCACAGCCCTGAACATACGGCACGTTGCCTAATTGCCTGCGCAGACCTTCCAGAACAGTTACTGTCTTGGTGGCATAGCCGTAGTAGTTGCCCCACTGCATGACGCTGTCGTTGGCGTTGGGGCCCATGACGACGATTTTGTCATCTTTTGAAAGTGGCAGGACTGGTACTTTGGCCCCTTCGGCAGAAGCTGCCTTCCCGTTGAGCGGGGAGCGCTCCGAGTTCTTCAACAGCACCACGCCTTCGCGGGCTACTTGTAAGGCCAGCTGCTTGTGCTCCTTGCTGGCGATGGACGAAGACGGAATCTTCGTCCACTCGACCATATCGTCGGAGTCGAAATCGCCTAATTCAAAACGTGCCACTAACAAACGCTTCAGGCTGATGTCCATCTGCTGTTCGGTGATGTCGCCACGACGGACGGCCTCAGGCAGATTCCTGTATTCTGAACCACACTCAACGTCAGTACCGCTGAGTACGGCTTTCGCCGATGCAGCAACTCCATCCTTCGACACATTATGCCAACGGGGCAGGAAGTCGCGGATGGCTCCGCAGTCGCTGGTGATGAGTCCCTTGAATCCCCATTCGTCGCGAAGGATATGCTGTTCGTAACGGGCGTTACCACAGCAGGGGTCACCATCGATGCTCTGGTAGGCACACATCACCTCTGCCACATTGCCCTTCTGCACCAGTGCCTTGAAGGCAGGCAGATAGGTTTCCCACAAGTCGCGCTCAGGCAACTGCTGGACGTCGAATACGTGGCGGTTCCACTCTGGTCCGCTATGTACGGCAAAATGTTTGGCACAGGCCAGCAGTTTCTTGTATTTGTGCTGACCGCTTTCTCCGTTCAGGCCCTGCCCTTGCAAACCGTTAACGACGGCTAAGCCCATGCGCTCCGTCAGATACGGGTCTTCGCCGTATGTCTCCTGTCCGCGTCCCCAGCGAGGGTCACGGAAAATGTTGATGTTTGGCGTCCAGAACGATAGTCCCTGATAGCGCTGTATGTTACCAGAACGTTTGGCCTCTTGGTGCTTGACACGTGCCTCGTCGCTGACAGATGAGAAAATTTGATATACCAGTGCATCATCCCATGAGGCAGCCATCATCGTGGTGATGGGATATACGGTGGCAAAACCATTACGGCCTACGCCGTGCAGGGCTTCGCTCCACCATTGGAATGTGGGAATACCCAAACGTGGAATAGCCGGCGAGGCATCCATCATCAGCAGGGCTTTCTCTTCCAGTGTGAGTCGTGATAACAAGTCTTCTGCGCGTTGTTCGGCAGTGAGACTGGGATTTTGGTAGGGCAGTGTCTGTGCTGTGAGTGCAGAGGATGCCACCATGAATAATAAAGTCATTAATACTTTCATAGTCCGAATAGTTTTTGGTAATGGTGCAAAGATACGGTTTTTATTTCTTATTTCCAAATAAAACGCCAAAAAACAAAGGGCAGACGGTTGCCTACCCTTTGTGATAATCATACTTTTCTTCTTTAACGCCAGCGGGGATCGCCTGCTTCCTTGTCCTTTATCTTCTCGTCGAGGATAGTAAAGTCGGCATTGGCAGCATCCTTGAATGGATTGGCTGTCACATCTGTACCCTCTTCATCGAAGAACTGGATCTTCTCTTCATTGCCAGGAGCCAGACTGAGCAGGTTGACAGTGTTGAAGTAGAAGTTGTTTCTGAACGTTGGAACAGACGTGCTGGTCTGATTAGAGAAACCACGCTTGTTGTTGGTGTTGGCCACTACGTTGTTCGTCCAATTGATGACGTTACCGGCAAAGCGGACGTACAGCAGACGATAGTTGGCACCACCATTGCCTACATCGTAGAGTGTGCAGTGGTCAATCGTGATGACTGGTGTAGCTGTCACCTTGCCGGAAGCATCGTCCATACGGATGAAGTCACGGCTTGCTGCACTGTTGTAGATAGTGCTGTTAGTCAGGTTGAACGTGTTGTAACCGCCCGAACGGCTGTCGAACAAGTCACCACCTGAACACAGGATGTCGTGGATGAGGCACTTGTCGATGGTGATGTCGTTGATGACAGCAGCCACATTGATGTAGAAGAAGCCCTTGGTGTAGTTTTTGATTTCTGCATCGTGGATGTAGAGTCTGCCATAGTTGCCATCTTCCTTATAGTTGAATGCCTGGTCGCCAGAACCGCCTTCACCGTCGAGGGTGATGTTGGCAAATTCGAGGCTTGCACCACCGAAGATCTGGAAGTAGATACCCTTGATGGTTGCACCGTTGTTAGTATTCAGCACAAGGTCCTTGTCAATCTTGAGAGACTTGACAGCCTCTTCCTTACCCAATGCAGCAGCATCGGTGAAGTCGTAGACAGCATTCTCAGTCAGCATAAGCACCTCACCTGGCTCAGCAGCCTCGATAGCTGACAGCAGTTCAGCAGCTGATGCAACCGGTGTGTAGTTGGGCAGAGTCTGTACCTGAATCTTACCACGCTGTTTGTCACCATTGTAGATTAAGAAGGTGTAAGTGCTCTCAACCTTCAGGTCGTTGATGGTAGCAACGCCCTTGGCAATCTCGTCGGCAGTAAGCTGATGAGTCTGAATGACTTCTCCGCTCTTCTGGACGTCGATTTTTGTAACCTTCGTGCCTGCAGGCCATCTGAGGGTTATAGAAGTCTTGGAAATGTCTGCCGTAGGAACTTCGTAGAAAATCTGCTCTGTTCCAGTCTCAAAGGTTGTACCGGCCCATTTTGACTCCATGTTCTTACCCACAGCCTTGACGCGCACAGAATAGGTTGTCTCACCTTCCAGCGTACCGGCAGGCAGTACCCATGAGCATTCGGTTCTGCTTGGAGCAATAGCTTCGTTAGGAACAGCTTCGAACGTCATCGGAGTGCCAGCGTACTGCATATCCGGATCATCAGCATATATCTCAATCAGGGCTTTCTCTGAAGCTGAAATGGCAAACCACGTCAGTTTAACACCAGTGGTATTCTGAATCTTAGCTTCCAGCTGTGTGGGGCTGAACAGACGGTTGAACTCCACGCTTGTGATGGGCTCGTCCGGGTCTGAGCAAGCGGTCATCCCTACGAGGGAGAGACCGATTGCCAAAACCATTGAAATCTTATTAAATATCTTATTCATGATTCTTTCGTTTTTATTTGGTTAGTTATTCGCCGTAACCATAGTCATTCACAAGTGTGCCAGTGCTATTGTTGATGAAGATTCTCCAGATAGGCCAGAACATCTTACTATTGGGATCGTTGATATAGAGATTGTTGATCATGTTGTTGATCTTCTTGTCGTTGTCTGATGCGGCATCTCCATTCAGGCAGAACATGCGTGAATTGTTGGCAAAGGCATTCTTGCCCTCGTCGTCAGTCTGTCCCTTCTCAAGACCATAAATGGTATATCCGTCAGCGTCCGTCGACTCTGCTCCCAGTCCGTCATTGTAGTAGACCTTCTGGGGATAGTCAGCATATTCACCAGTACGGTTGGCCAGAGCCTTCATCTTCTCCTTTGTCTCAGCCAGCTTGCTGCTCAGCTTACCCCAACGGATCAAGTCAGTCTTACGGATAGCCTCACCGGCAAATTCAAACTTACGCTCGTTCTCGATGAGTAATTGGAAGGTCTCAGGTGAAGCAGCATTGGCAATGATTGCACTGACCTTGGCGGCAGGATAAGCACGGCTTAACACTGGGCGCAGATACTGGGCAGCATTTGACGGGCCACTGATTTGGTTCTCAGCCTCGGCAGCCATCATGTAGATGTCGGCCATACGCATCACCTGCCAGTTGATACCATCGTCGTTGGTAGAAGTCACGATGCGCTTCATCCATTCATAGCGGAGCTTACCAAAGCACCAGCCACCACCAGAAGAGTTGCTGACAACCTTCACGCCACCTTCCCACTGATAGGGAATACAGGTGATGTTTCTACGGATGTCCTGAGCATCGTAGTCGTACCAGAGTGTAGGTGTAGGACCGTTGACACCACCTTTGGCCTGCTTGGTCCACTGGTCAACATCCTTGTGCTTGACACCCCATGTGAAGAGTACACGTCCACGTCCTTCAGAGAACGGAATCTCAAAGAGCGACTCTTTACCGGCCGTTACATCTTCCTCACAGAGTGCACGGAAGTTAGCCTCAAAAGTACCCAAGGTGTTGTGACCGGCATTGATGATGCTGACGCACTCGTCGCGTGCAATCTGATACATCTGCTGACGCTCAGCACCATCAGACAGGTTGTAGCGCAATTCGGAGTTGGTGTGGTCGCCTTCAGCTGTGGGCCACTGTGAGTAGCCGGCCAGGAACAGGGCTATGCGTGCACGAAGTCCCTTGGCAAAGCTCTTGCTGACGCGCTCCACAGACTTGGTGTAGCTGTTGTCGTTGGGCCATCCTACATACTCTTCGGCCTTCAATAGGTCTTCCATGACTTTCTTCAGGACGGTGACACGATCAGTCTTCGGCACATAGATGGTCTCAGACGTGATAGGGCTGAAGCGGTAGGGAACGTCGCCCCAGGCTTTCACCAGATCGAAGTATATCATTCCACGCAGAGTCAGCAACTCACCATAGAGCTGACGCATGTTGACGTTGTCTGCTTTGTCAAGACCGCCGTAAATTTCCATAGACTCGATAGCCTTATTGGCACGCTCAATAGCCTCGTACAACTTTGCCCATGCATTGTTGTCGGTATTCATATATGTGTTGTCCACATGTGCCGAATAGGTCACCAGAGAAGCTTCCTTATCTGTGGAGGGGTCTGCCACACCACCATAGTTGTTGAATATTTCAGCATCGGTGTTAAGACCGTAATATGGGATGAAGCGGCCACGGTATGAGTTAGTCTCACCGAACGACTGGTGAAGACCCATGACAGCAGCATCTGCCAGCACCTCGGTAGAGAAGATGATGTCTTCGCTCATTGCCGACTTGTTGGGAGCTTCCAACGGATCACTGCAGGATGTCAGGGTGAGCCCTACAGCAGCAATACCTAAAATAAATTTATATTTGTTCATAGTTATATCTTTGTTTACGTATTAGAAATTCACGTTGAGACCGATGACGAACTGACGGCTCTTAGGATAGGCTGAGAAGTCTACGCCAGGAGTCAGGTTTGTTCTACGGACAGAAGAAACCTCAGGATCGGAACCACTGTAGTTGGTAATGCAGAACACGTTGTAGCAGGTAGCATAGACGCGCAGCGAATTGAGATAAATCTTCTTGATGATTGACTTCGGCAGTGAGTAGCCGAGTGTCAGCGTTGACATGCGGAGGAATGAAGCCTTCTCCACGCCGTAGTCGGTGAGGACGTACTTGGTGGTATAAGGTGTCCACATGCTGGTGTTGGCATTCAGGTTTGCCAACTCTTCAGCTCTGGTGTAGTCCAGATATTCACCTGCAGCATTGATATAGGTCCAGCGCTTGCCGGCAGCCATCTCGTCAGTCAGGTTCCAGTAGACGTTAGCCTTACCGGTCTGTGTGAATTGCAGCTTGTTGGCGTTGTAGACGTCGTTGCCGATGCTCCAGTTGAGGTTGGCAGCCAAGTCGAAGCCGTAGGCACGGGCATTGATGTTGAAACCACCGATGCACTTCGGGTTGGTATCGCCGATAACCTGACGGTCATCAGTGGTAATGCGACCATCACCATTGGTATCTGCAATCTTCATCATACCAGGCATTACGGAAGAGCCAAGAATACTATTTGCACCGTTTCCATCCTCCTTCGGGTCATTTTTCAGCACCCACTTGCCAGCAGCCTGAGAAGCTGCGATGTCGAAGTCGCTAACCTCATATCGGCCGTCACTGACATAACCGTAGATTTGTCCGATAGGCTCACCCACTCTGATGATGAAGTCGCGGTCGATTTCGGTAGAAGCCCAACCGGTAGAAATGTTGTCGATAGACTCCAATGAACCCAGGTCAAGAACCTTGTTGCGGTTGAACGATACGTTAGCGCCGATGCTCAAGCCATAGTCTTTCTTGTCAATGACATTCCATGTGACAGTAGCCTCGAAACCGGTGTTGCGTGTCTCACCCATGTTACGATACTGATAGTCGTAGCCAGTACCTGATACGGGGAACTGAATCAGCAGGTCCTTGGTGTTGTTCCAGTAGAATTCGAATGAACCGTTGAGCTTGCCGCCCAGAAGCACATAGTCCAGACCGACGTTACGTGTGATGGTGGTCTCCCACTTCAGGTCGGGGTTGCTCATGGTCTTTGACGGAGCCCAGTAGTTTGTATAGCCATTGATCCACGTAGTGGCCTTAGCCTCATATTGCTGTGACAGTGATACACCCGATGGGATGTTGTTGTTACCAGCCGTACCATAGCTTAAACGCAGCTTCAAGTCGTCAAGCCACTTCTCTGTACCCTTCATGAAAGGCTCAGAAGAGATACGCCAAGCCAGTGCGGCAGAGGGGAAGTAACCCCAGCGGTTTCCGTCGGCAAATTTCGAGCTGCCATCGGCACGGAACGTTACGCTGAGCAGATACTTGCTGTCGAAGTCGTAGTTGACACGACCGAACCAAGACAGCAGCTTGTCGTCGGGATAGAAGAAGTCTGTGATTTCGAACGGTTCACCCTGTGTGGTGAGGTTCCAGCAGTCCTGTGCTGAGAACGAGAGGGGGAATCCGTGTGCCGTGTTGGTGAGAAGCTCATTCTTCTGAAGCACATACTCCTGACCCACCAGGGCATTCAAGTGGTGCTGGCTGTCCTTGCCAAACAGCTCCTTGAAGTCGTAGTTCAAGGTGTTGGTATTGCGGATTTTCGAACGGTTCTGCTTGGTCAGCGTGATAGCGGGCAGACCCTGGTTGTCACCCTTAGGCACGTTCTGGATGTAGTAAGTCGAGGGACCATAGTACAGCTGGTTGTCGGCACGGTAGTAATCGTAACCAACCTCAGACTTGAACTTCAGGTTCTTGTAGAACTCCCAAGTGAAGGCGCCGCCTAAGTTCAGCTGTACGCGCTCCTGGTGCTTGTCGTTGTCCCTGATAGAGGTCAGCGGGCTGATGTAGTTGTTACCGGCATCGGTATCCTCGTCGTCACCAGTCAGACCGGCAACGGGGAATGGTGCATACTGAACGGCCAGACGCAGGCGCTTGTCAGTATTGTAGGGGCTGGTCTGCTCGTTGGCACCGGCACCGTTGATGGTGGTGCGTGAGAAACGCGTGGTGAAGTCCAGCGAAACCTTCTTGTGAGGCTTGTGGTTCAACTTCAATGACAGGTTGTCACGCTTGAAGTTTGACGACTGCATGATGGCCTTGTCGTCGACGTGTGCATAGCTGAAGGCATACTTCATCTTGTCCGAACCGCCAGTGATGCTCAAGTTGTGGTTGAACGTGTGGCCAATACGACCGTAGGCCTGGTCCTGCCAGTCAATGGTAGGAATGTTGTCATACATGTCGAGGTCTTCAAAGTTGCCGAAATACTTGCTGTATTTCTCAGGAGAATTCCTGATCTGCCACAACTCATACTGCCAGGAAGCAAAGTCACGGGCACCGAGTACATCGTACTTCTTAGCAATTTTCTTCCAGCTGTAGTAAACGTTATAGCTGACATTGGTCTTACCTTCCTTGCCACCCTTTGTTGTTACCAGGATAACACCGTTAGCACCACGGCTACCATAGATAGCGGTAGACGAGGCGTCCTTCAGCACGGTAATGTCCTCGATGTCAGAGGGGGCAATGTCGCTGATGCTCTCAACGGGGAAACCGTCGACGATATACAGCGGCTCGTTCGACTGGGTGATAGAACCACCACCACGAACGCGGATGGTCACGTCGGCATCAGGTGAACCCTCAGTGGTTGTTACCTGCACACCGGCCATTTTACCTGTCAGGGCCTCCGAAGCGTTGGCAACAGGTACTGCTACGATAGCATCAGCACCAACGGTAGCTACAGAACCCGTAAGGTCTTTCTTCTTCACAGAACCGTAACCGATGACCACCAGCTCTTCGAGCGTTGTGTTGTCATCTTCCATCGTTACGTCAATGTGACTCTTGCCCTTCACGTCAACAGTCTTGGTCTTCATGCCAATGTATGAAATGACAATGGGCTTGTTCCCTGATACCTTCAACGAGAAATTACCGTCGAAATCAGTAATTGCTGCATTCTGGGTACCTTGTTCCTGAACTGTGGCACCGATGACGGCTTCACCCGTTGCATCTTTCACAGTACCAGTAACGGTCTGTGCGGTAATGCTGCCTACAAACAATAGGAATGTCAGCAGAAGCGCACTTCGCATACTCTTAAATTTAACAGACATAAATTAGTAGTTTTTAAAATTTAACAAAAATAGATTTATTCTGACTGCAAAGATAAGAAGAATTATTAACATAACCAAAATCTTACAACCTTTTTTTGTGAAAACGTTTACGAAAAAGCATAAAAAAAGAACGGGAAACCCCACGGCTCCCGTTCCTTTATAATATAATAAGGTGTAGTTACCTCATCATGACCATTTTACTTAATGACCACTTTCTTGCCGTTGACGATGTAAACACCCTTCTGGGCCTTCTCTACGCGCACACCCTGCATGTTGTAGATGGTGTCGTCGTTTACGTTGCTCTTAACAGTGTTGATGCCAGTGGCATTGACTGTTACCTGCACGGGCTCGCCATATCCACCATGAGCATTGGCTGCACGGATGGTATATACATCGATGTCGGCACCCTCTGCCCTCAGCGATGCAGCATTGGCAATAGGCTCTACCACGAATGTCGACTCAGTAGTGATGCCGACGAATTCGCCGTTCTTCTCAATCATATAGGCTACAGCGCCGTTGTTAGCCGGCGTCCACGAGATGACGCCGTCCTTCAATTCGGCTGCAGGAGCCTCAACCTGTACGGTCTGCTGAGCAGGATCCCAGTTGGTGAACATCTTGTCATAGGCAAAATTGGCAGCCTGTTCGGCGGTGAGGATGGTTTCAAACTCTCCACCAAACGAGACAATCTTGTTGGTGGCTGGCGTAATGTCGTTGCCTTCAGCGTCCTTGGTGCCATATTCGCCAAAGAGTTTCGGGTCCTTGTTGTTCATGCCCTTCTGAGTCCAGCGCGAAGCAACGAGGGTGCTCTTGGCGTGGTCGTCGAGCGTGGTGTTCAGATAGACGGTAACTGGCTCGTTCTGCCAAGTACGTCCGAAGTTCCAATCGCCCTGTCCGTTAGCCAGGTCAACCACGGTGCAGCCGTCGAAGACATAGCCGAACTGCGTCGTCGTAGTGGGAGCCACGATGGTGCGTCCGCCGGTGCCGTCAGTCTTGCGCGGTTCCAGCGAGATAGTGGTGTTCTGGAAGCGGATGTCGCCACCGCCGCAGATGAAGTCTACAGTACCATGGATGTCGCACGTCTCCCAGTAGGCCTGCTGGCTGTTGTTCGAGCTGTAGTAGGTGTCCTGATAGGAGAGCATACGCACGTTCTTACCGATGGTGCGGTTACCGGCATCTTGCAGCACGGCGGCACGTCCGGCAGAACCGGCATTGTAGTAGTCGAGGGCGTTCTGCAACGTCAAGTCCTGCATGTAGAGGTTAGTGCCGCTGACGTCGAACAGGTCGGCCTTGCCCAGACCCTCAATGCTCTTGTCGGGCTTGGTCACGATGATGGTCTTATCCATCGACTGACCGATGATGGAGATATTGTGACCGGTAATGGCGGTCTTCACAGTAGCGTCAAGGTCATAGGTACCGTCGGGCAGGAAGATGAAGGCGCGCTCAGCATCAGTGCTTGCATTAATGCCATTCACTGCATCGATTACATCGATGAGACTGCCACCGTTGCCTGCCTTCACAAAGTACCAGTTACCCTCACTCTCGTAGTTCACCTCGGCGGTGTTCACAATCTTCATGGCGTGGATGTACATCTCGCCACCGCACTGCATCTCAAGGGTCAGCGTGCCAGGCTCACCTTCATAGTTGTAGACAGCGGTGCCGCCGTCGCCCTCGGCAACGCCGGGCAGCGTCTCCAGCACCTCTTCGCCCTTCTTCACAACAATGCCGGTGCCAGAGCCATACTGGCAGAGGGTCACTGTGATGGTAGCCTTCGGACCTACGAGCAGGTCGACGAGGTCACCGTTCTTGAAGGCATAGCCGTGCTGTGCGTCATGCCAGTAGTAGCCACCCGTGGGATTGAAAGCTTCGTGGTCCTCAGGATAGAAGTTCTTGTCAGCCAAGTCGAAGAAATACTTCTTGTGGGTGCTGGCCTCCTCAATCTCAGTCTGAATGGCATAGAGATTCGTATTGGCGGTGATCACGTCGGCAGTGGTGAACTTCTCACCAAGGACGGCCGTCTTGAACCAGCCGCGAGCCTTGTAGCCTTCCTTCGTGGCGGGCACTTGGTCAATGTCGTAGGCGAACTGTCCGATGGTGGCATCCTTCTCCACGTTCTGTGTCGTGAGCACGTTACCCTCAACATCGAGATAGCTCAGCGTGAAGTCGGGCTTGAAGACGACGTTCAACACATAGTCCATCTGGGTTTCGCCAGCTGTCATCGGGATGGTGACGGTGCAGGCGTTCTCCTTCTCCTGATATGTAATCTCACCGATTTCGCCGCTCGTTGCGGTGACGTCCGTCAGGGGGTTGTTCGGGCCAACCATCTGTTCGGCCTTTGGCAGTTCGAGGGTTGCCTCGTATGCCTCACCGAAGACATCCTCAACGGCATACTCGTTTCCGTTGATCTTGAAGGAGGCAAGCACGGGCACATCCTTCTCAGTGCCGTTCAGCAGACCCTCGATGACAATGTCTGCCAGACCAATCTGCTTAGTGGCCTGCATATGATAGAGGAAGAGTTTCAGACCGCATGAGCCTTCACCGGGTGTAGCACTCGTGAACTCATACTCCTTGAAGGTCGTCAAGTTCGTATTGTTGCGTTCCGGCTTAATGCCCTTTTCCAGTTCTACGGTTGTCCCGTCGACATTCTGCCAGTAAGCATCAATCAGACCATTGTCGGTTCCAAAGCGGTTGGCTTTGAACGACACCTTCGTCGGTGTGAAGGTGAAGCCGGGCTTCGGTGTGAAGATGAAGCTAATGGCATCATCGTCGGTCAGATTGTCGTTATGCTGTTCAATGGGCTCCAAGCGGGTTTCCGTTGTACCTGCATAGGTGGTCTTGTCCTTGATGAACCAGTTGCTGCCGTGGGTCACCTTGCTCGACAGGAAGTAGTCGGCGTTTGAGAACGTAGCCTTTTGGCCTTCGGTACCCTCGTTGAACGGGAAGGTCACGGTAGCAGGCTCATTGTCGAGTGTAATCTTCTCCTTCGGAGCATACTGGACAACAGAGAGACTATAATAATAGTTGTTGTCGTTGGTTGATGTGACGGCCACGTAGCCTTGTGTAGCATCGCTTATCTTGGCCTTGTACTCTGTTATAGGATTGTCTTGGGTGTTTTGTATTTCATCACCGTCGTTAATCTTATAATATGAGTAGCCGGGGAAGCCCTTGATGGTTACCAGGTCGCCGGCATTTCTGACGGGAATCTTGAAGACAGCACCAGAATGTACCTGAATGTTGCCGCCGTTGTCGCGGAAAGCAGCACCGTTAGCCTCGACGGTCATCTTGAGGGTATTCTCAATAGAGTTTACCTCGCCGGCCTCTGTCGTTCCAGAGAGTGCCATCGTCTCAGTCATGACGTCTGTATTGGCATAGTCCCACGTTGCCGTAATATCCTGAGTTTCAGGCTCGTCACCACCTTCAATCTTCTTGATGGCGAAATAGTTCACGTAGTTGCCACCGCTGATGGTCAATGTTGTAGCACCGCCATTGTATTCTGCGGATACGGTGTTCGGGTCTTCACCCATATTTCCTCCGTAGCAGCCAGAACCGCCTTCACCCTTTTGGGTAGTGAACTCTGCAACGGTCTTTCCTGTAGCATCATCCTTGACGGTAACATTGCCACCCCAGCTACAGGTACTCATGGTAATCTGTACGGAACCGGGCACGGGAACCACAGCCTTAAAGTTTCTCCAGCCATGATCATTGTGGTATGTACCGCTCAATACCACGTTGGCAGCCTGGTTGTCAGCAGCAACACGGGTCTGTGTGCCGTCCTCGGCAATAACAACACCAAAGTTGAGTTCTGTGCCCTGTTGCTTTTCATCTGCTGTCAGCAGGTCGCCCAATGGGTCAATCTCGAAGTCGTGGTAAGCATATTCCGTGGACTCGCCGCCGCCCTGTGACGTAGCAGGCAGGGTGATGACCAGATTATTCCAGTAGTTGTTGCTGACCTGCGAAATCTCGATGGTAGCATCTTCTGCTGTTGCCGTATAAGTCGCAGTATTGCCGTCAGCAACGCCAGCTTCGCCGTTGAAAGTAACGGAAGTTGCATCGTTGTATGTAGTCACAGCAATGGTAGCATCCTTGCAAGAAGGAACAGTCACCTTGGTACCGACATTCACCTGATGCCAGCCGCTGCCATTATATTTAAACTTGCCGCTGGTTGCGTCAACATCGGCCTTCACATCTATGCTCTTGCCGTTGACGGTGGCCTGTGTCACGATGATACCTGTATTACCCTCAAACTTATATTTCGGATAATCGTTATAACCGCTCAATGGGTAAGTCAGAGTGACGGCGTCCGTGCGGTCTGACAAGTTGACTTCATTCGTGGTATAAAGGGCCGTCAACGTCATATCAGCCTCAGGGGTAATCTCGGCATCAACAGCATATGGTATACCATGAGCATCAACCCATCCGGTCAATGTAGCACCTTCTTTGTAGAGCGTATAGTTCTTCGGAGCGTTGAACTTGTCGCCGGCATTCACCTCAAGGGCTGCAGGAGCAACACCCGTACCTTCGCCAGCGTCGAATGTGATGTTATACGTTGTTACCTCAGCAGGCAGGTCAGCCTCGTCGATAGCCTCTACGGCGAAGTAGGGGTTGTAGTTGGCATTGCTGAAGTGCAGGGTGGTGGGCTCGTTGATGCGATAGTAGGCAACCACGACGTTGCTGGGGTCGCTCGACCACTTGGCGCCCATAGTATTGAACTTGGCAACCTGCGTGCCGGCATCATTGGTGACGAAGATGTCGTTGCCGAAGTCGTGAGTAGCGTAGGTAATCTTCACACAACCCTCGACAGGAACATCTGCCGTGAAGTTCGACCAACCATATCCTGTACTGTGCCACTTACCAGTCAGCGTGGCAGCAGCCTCGTCAGCATTCTCGGTAGTGCCGATAGTGCCGTCTTCAGCAACGGTGACATATACGGTAGCACCATTGGCAACCAATGCCTGCCACTTGTCTGCGTCAGCCAAAGTCACCTTGATGTCGCGGAAACCGGTAGTCGTAGAAGCCTCGTACTCTACGGTAATCGACTTGATATAGACAGCTTTAAGTGAACTGTTGTTAATAGTGATGTCGATATTTCCTGCTGACGAACCAGTAAACTCATATTCTGTAGCATCTTTGGTTAATGTTGCTGTTGTAGTAACTGTGGTAGCATCACCAGCTAATTGGAAGATAGCGTCGCCTACAGTTACACCCATTGTGGCGTCAATACCTGATGCACCGCTGGCATTTACCTTTACCTTTGTAATGGTACCAGGAATCTCAGAAGTAGAAAGAGTTAGTGCCGTTGCAGGGTCAGCTGCTTTACCGAACTGCTGACCTTTAGTTCCATCATAGCCGAAATAGCTGTCACCTTCAGCTGTCATGTCAAGGGTCCAGTTGACGCCTGCCAGCTTCTTTGTCTGCTGTTTGGCATCAAAAACCTTGTTCTCGAATGTGTAGGTATAAGGATTGGCAATGGCGGGTTCACCATTAACGGCCTTGGTGAGAACAATTTTGACAGGATAGACGGAGCCGCTACCATCACCAGCAAGAGTTATGGTCACTTCATCTGCTGTGCCTGTTTCAATCTCTCCGGAAGACTCAACACCGGTTCCGTTATGACTGATTGTTTGTGCTTCAGCGTCACCAATCTTAACAGTATAGCTTCTGCCTGCATTAGAGTTTTGAACAAATACTTCAAACCTGCTAACGCCTTTGACAGAGATGCTCAGTTGGCGGTCGGCCGCTGACATGTTATAGAAGTCGCCAGTGACACCTCCGTATGTCTTGTTTGTTGCCCAGTTGTTTGTTGTTACAGACAAATAATCCTGTGCTTCAATGTTTTCCTTGGTTAGTAAGACTGTTGTAGTTGCTTCAGTTGACTCTGTCAAGTCAAGAGCAGCAGACACAAAGCCTACTATCCCAAGAAGAGCAATCATCAATAGAGATAATTTTTTCTTCATAATCTGATTGTTTTTAAGTTAATAATTATGTTTATATTTATTATAATGTTCGCGCGAGTGTATGGTTAGCAGATTGCAAAGATACAATTTATGTGGGAGAAAAGCAAACTATTTTCAGTTTTTTTAGGGCTAAACCTTACGTAATCGTTTACGAAGACTTCTCTCATAAGCTTGGACCCAACGAGCTACGTACATCGAGGTCGTCGACCCCGTACATCGAAGCCGACGACCTACATACATCGAATACATCAGTTGCACTGCAAAACAGCAGCGATTACTTGTTCTTAAGATAATTGGCGAAAATGCGGGCGGCACTCTCCACCTTAGCGGCACAGGGACGTTTCTTGTAGTATTCTGCCGTACGCTCAGAGGCGACGTAGCTGCAGGGGGCCTTCTCGTGGCCGTCAATGCCCAGAATCTCGGCACAAATGATGCTACCATTCTCCGCCTCCGACTTGGCGAGGAGGTTTTGGACGACCTTATAGCAGGCAGACTTGCCTTCACGGTCGCTGCCTTCTGTCTGACCACAGTCAAGACCGACAAGCATCACGATGCCGGAAACGGCTCCACACATCATTCGCATACGCCCTACTCCACCGCCAAAACCAGCGGCAATCTTATTAGCTAACGTCTCGTCAAGGCCATAGAGGTCGGCAAAGGCTGCCACGACACTCTGACAACAGCCATAACCCTGCATGAAGTTATCGACAGCACGGGCAACCCTGGAATCTATCTCTTGATCTGTCATAAGTGATAAGTGAAGTTACTAATTATTCCATCAAAGCGGATACTCTTCGAACGCGTACAACACCGTCGACAGGTAGCGTTCACCAGTATCGGGCAGCAGCACCACAATCTTCTTGCCCTTGTTCTCAGGACGCTTGGCCACCTGGATGGCAGCGTAGAGGGCTGCGCCGGCACTGATACCAACCAGCAGACCTTCCGACTGTGCTATTTCACGACCCGTGCGGATGGCGTCGTCGTTCTCTACGTCGAACACCTCGTCAATGACGCCAGCATCGTAGGTCTTGGGCACGAAACCGGCACCGATACCCTGAATCTTGTGGGGACCGCTCTGGCCACCGTTCAGCACGGGGCTCGACTTTGGCTCAACGGCGATGATCTTCACGTTGGGGTTCTGCTCCTTCAGGAACTTACCCGTACCGCTGATGGTACCACCCGTACCTACGCCACCGATGAAGATGTCTACCTGACCGTCGGTGTCGCGCCAGATTTCAGGTCCCGTAGTGGCATAGTGCTTGGCGGGGTTGGCACCATTCTCAAACTGCTGCAAGATGACTGCGTCAGGAATGGAGTCACGCAACTCCTCGGCGGCGCGGATGGCACCTGGCATACCGTCTTTACCAGAGGTTAAGCGCACCTCGGCACCGTATGCCTTCACAAGGTTACGACGCTCCACGCTCATGGTTTCGGGCATGGTAAGGATAAGATGGTAGCCTTTGACGGCCGATACCAGTGCCAATCCTACGCCCGTATTTCCGCTGGTAGGTTCAATGATGGTAGCACCGGGCTTCAAAATGCCCTTCTTTTCGGCATCTTCAATCATCGCCAGTGCAATACGGTCTTTTACGCTGCCGCCGGGGTTGAAAAACTCTACTTTGGCAATCACTGGGGTCTCCAGACCCTTTGCCGTTGAATACTTGTTGAGCTCCAGAAGTGGGGTGTTGCCGACGAGCTCAGTCAGCTGCTTTGCAATCTTTGTCATAATCTTATCCTTTTATATAATTAATAAATAATGTATTAGCCTTTTTACTTTTTTATTCTTTTATTTTTTTATTCTTTTATTCTTTTCACGCTGCAAAGGTACGGCGATTTCCGCACTCCCACAATCCCATGTCTTTGGCATTCGCATACCATAAACATGGTATATTGCTTTTTTCAATGGGGTTTACCTTCCTTCTGACTGACGAACTCAAAGAACAAAAACGAGCTTTTTGTTTTGTATTGTGCTCGCTTATTCGTAACTTTTCACTTCGTGAGAAGTTACTCGCGCTTGAAAAAGCTCAAAATTCTTTTGGCTTTTTACTCGCTTATTCGTAACTTTGTGCCCGAAAAAGAGAAAGACGATGGCAATGCAAGATGCAATATTTCGTAGGAGTGAGTTGCTGTTAGGTAACGAGGCGATGGAGCGTATCGCCCAGAAGCGGGTGATTATCTTCGGCGTGGGCGGCGTAGGGTCGTGGTGCGCCGAGAGTTTGGTGCGCAGCGGTATCCGGCAGTTGACAATTGTAGACTCTGACCGTGTGTGTATCACGAATATCAACCGCCAACTGATGGCAACGACGAAGACCGTGGGACAGGTGAAGGTAGAGGCATTGAAAGAGCGCCTGCTCAGCATCAATCCCGCTGCAGACATTACGGCCCTGCAGAAGATTTATACCGAGGAGACGGCTGGAGATTTTCATTTGGAGGACTACGACTACATCATCGATGCCATCGACTCACTGAAGGACAAGGCGGCGCTGATTCTGTTGGCTTGTCAGACGAAAGCGAAGTTCTTTTCGTCGATGGGTGCAGCCCTGAAACTCGACCCTACCCGCATCCAGGTGACGGAGTTTTGGAAGGTAAAAGGCGACCCCTTGGCGCGTGCCCTGCGTAACAAGTTCAAGAAAGAGAAGCAGTTCCCCAAGCGGAAGTTCCAGTGCGTATATAGCGACGAACTACTGACCAACCAAGGTACACCGTCCGACGAAGACGAGGTGCCGTCACCTTTCAACAAGCCTCAGACAAACGGTTCTATTGCCCACATCACTGCCATCTTTGGCTTTATGCTTGCCGGCCTCGTCATTCAAGACATAATCGACGAATAAAAGAGGATGTGCCTATTTGAAGTGCCTCTGTTAAATATAGAATTCTGAAGGATCTATCAACCCTGCACGGAGCGCATACTTCACAGCTTCGTGCGCTGTATTGATATCCAGTTTGCGGAAGATGTTCTTGCGGTGGGTGGTGATGGTATGGATGCTCGAGAAACGCTCGGCAGCAATCTCCTTGGTGGTCTTACCCAGAGCAATGGCTTTCACGATTTCCATTTCCGTAGTGGTCAGGATGCCGGGTGTCTCTTCTTCCTGCTGCTGTGTGATAATGGTTTCCAGAGCACGCTGGCTCAGGAAGCGCGTCTGTCGGCTGACGGCACTGAGAGCCTCGCGAATCTCGCTGAGAGGGCCGTCCTTGAATACCACGCTGAACTGATGGGAAGCATATACCACACGGCGAATGAACTGAGGCGTGAGCTCGTCACTGATAAGTATCCAGTTCGAGAGATTGAAACGCTCAGCGATAATCAGGAGCTGGTCCTCGTCGGCAAAGTCAAACAGTGTGTAGTCGAGCAGCACTACAGCACTCTCGTGTTCCTTGAGCAGCTCCACGAGTTTTGCTTTGTCGAATGCACGATAAACAGCATTTTCTCCGTCTTTCTGAAGGAGTCCCTCCAACGCAAATCGCGTCAGTTCTTGATTGTCTGCTATGATATAATATCTCATTTGCGTGCAAAATTACATGTTTTTTTTAAATATAAGAAAGAAATTATGGGAAATTCCCCATAATTCCTTTCCAAAACATCAAATCTTGTCGAGAGCCTGCGAAAGGTCTGCAATGATGTCGTCGATATGCTCGGTACCGATGCTCAGGCGAATGGTCGAGGGCGTGATGTGCTGCTCAGCCAGCTCCTCGGGCGACAGCTGTGAGTGGGTGGTGGTGTAGGGATGGATGACCAGACTCTTCACGTCAGCCACGTTGGCCAGCAGTGAGAATATCTCCAGCGAGTCGATGAACTTCCATGCCTCCTTTTCTCCACCCTTGATTTCGAAGGTGAAAATGCTGCCGGCACCATTGGGGAAGTATTTCTGATAGAGCTTATGGTCGTGATGGCTCTCCAGTGCCGGGTGGTTCACCTTGGCTACCTTGGGGTGTTTGCTGAGGAAGTCGACAACCTTCAGGGCATTCTCCACGTGACGCTCCACGCGCAGACTCAGGGTCTCGACACCCTGCAGGAGGATGAAGGCATTGAAGGGTGAGATGGCTGCTCCGGTATCACGCAGGATGACGGCACGGATGCGGGTGACGTAGGCAGCAGCACCGACGGCGTCGGCAAACACGATGCCATGATACGAGGGGTCGGGCTTGGCCAGTGTGGGGAACTTGTCCGGATTCTGTTTCCAGTCGAACTTACCACCGTCGACGATAACACCACCCAATGAGGTTCCGTGACCACCGAGGAACTTGGTGGCAGAGTGTACCACGATGTCGGCTCCATGCTCCAGCGGACGAATCAGATAGGGTGTGCCGAAGGTGTTGTCGACGATGAAGGGGATGCCATGTCTGTGAGCGACCTCAGCCACACCTTCAAGGTCGAGCACGTCGCTGTTGGGGTTGCCGAAGGTCTCGGCATATACTACTTTTGTGTTGGGCTGGATGGCAGCTTCAAGGGCTTCAAGGTCGTTGACATTGATAATGGTGTTGCTGATGCCCTGTGTGCTGAGCGTATGGGTTATCAGGTTGTAGGAACCGCCATAGAGGTTGTCGGCAGCCACGATATGGTCACCGGCCTGTACGATGTTCTGCAGCGCATAGGTGATGGCAGCAGCACCGGAAGCAACAGCCAGACCAGCCACACCACCCTCAAGGGCAGCCACACGGTCCTCGAAAACGCCTTGTGTGGAGTTGGTCAGACGACCATAGATGTTACCTGCATCGCGAAGACCGAAACGGTCGGCAGCATGCTGTGAATTACGGAACACATACGACGTGGTCTGATAAATAGGCACGGCGCGTGCGTCGGTTGCGGGGTCAGCCTGTTCCTGGCCTACATGAAGTTGCAAAGTCTCAAAACGATAATTCTTCTTACTCATAATCTTATCCTTTCTTTTATTTTAAATTTGACATATTATCTTTTCTTTTTAGACATAATAACTTTTTATTTTAGACATAATAACATATTAACATATTATTATTGTTGATCTGTCTTTTTTTATTTGTTATTTTGTTAATCTGTCTTTTTTATTTGTTATTCTGTCTTTTCGACGGTGCAAAGGTACGGCAAAAAGAAATATCCTCCAAATTTCTATTGAAATCCAGAAGATATTCCTAATTATCTTACTTTAACCTTGCGATTATTCTAATTAACTCTCCAAAAGCCAGTCTTAACAGAATAATTCTCTAAAATGGGGATTTTTAGACAGGAATTGAAACGATTTCCAATGGTTTTATTCTCTTATTCTTCAATTCTTCAATTTTTCAACTCTTCAATTCTTCAATTCTTCGTTCAAAACGCTTCCCTAACGATTTGACACACATTATCGGTCTTTGCCATAGTATAATAATGTATAGCTGGCACACCATGAGCCAACAAGTCACGACTCTGTTGGATGGCCCATTCAATGCCAACCTGATAGGCTGCATCGGCGGTCTTAGCCTTGTTGAGCTCGCTGACAAGTTCCTGCGGAATGTCTATATGGAAGGAGCGTGGCAAGAGATTGACCTGTCGCTGGCTGGAGATGGGTTTCAGCCCTGGGATGACAGGAACGGTAATGCCTGCCTGACGCAACCGGTCTACAAAACGGAAAAACTGCTGATTGTCGAAGAACATCTGAGTGACAATATAGTCAGCACCAGCCTGCACCTTTTCTTTCAGGTGTTGTATGTCGACATCCAGATTAGCCGCCTCGAAATGTTTCTCAGGATAGGCTGCCACACCCACACAGAAATCGGTAGAGAGTCCCTGTTTGACCGTTGGGTCCAGATACTGGCCGTGGTTCAGGCGATGAATCATCGCCACGAGTTCGGCGCTATGACTGAAACCATCAGGTTCGGGAATAAAGAAGCGCTGACCAGGGATGGCATCACCGCGAAGGGCCACAACATTCTGAATGCCCAGGAAATGGAGGTCGAGCAGTTCGCTTTCGACACGTGACTGCGAAGCCCCGCCACAGATGACATGAGGCACGATCTCCAGATTGGGATAGCAACGCATGATGGCTGCCACAATGGCTATCGTACTGGGACGCTTGGCCAGTGTCATCTTTTTATATGTGCCGTCGGTATTGGGCACGTACTCCACTTCGTCACGATGGCAGGTGACATTGATGAATGGCGGTTGGAACTGCATCAGCGGGTCGATGCTGTCGTAAAGTCGGCTGACGTCGCTACCCTTGAGGGGTGGCACGAGTTCAAAACTGGCGAAGGGTCTTTGCGAACTATTGATAATGTCGATAACTTTCATGTTCTTCTTATTACGTTGTTACGGTATATCTCGTTATGACGAATTATTTCTTTGCAATGTATTTCGAAAGCAGTTGTTCACCTTCGGTCATACTAATGCCACGTCGCTGACAGTAGTCAGTCAACTGGACATTGTCAATGCGTCCCACAGGGAAATAGCGAGCCTCGGGGTGACAAATGAACAGTCCACAGATGGCTGTCGAGGGCTGGATGGAATAGTGGTCTGTAAGTATGACACCCAACTGACGCTCAGCATCGAGCAAATCGAATACGATGCGTTTCAGCGAATGGTCTGGACAGGTGGCATAGCCAAAGGCAACGCGGAGAGAATGGTGAATGGAGAATGGAGAATGGAGAATGGACTGTTGGAGCCATTCAGCGCAAGCCTCAGTCAGACGGGCACAAATGGCGTGGCTCATCAAACGTTCTGCTTCGTCGCTGAGTTGTGCTTTCGGCTGGCACACAATCGTAAAGAGTCCCAGCGGACTGGCTTTCTCACTGTCGAAGTAGTCAGCCAGACACTGGTAATGGCCGGCAGCACTCTGACTGCGCAGCATGGGGAGAATAACTTGCTGCTCGCTGGCAAGACCAGTGAGCACAATGTCATTACCTTGGCGTGTTGCAGGCATGAAGCGTAACAGCGCTTTCACCTCGATGCTGTCCTGCTCGATGGCTCGTTGCAGGTATTCCTTGCCTTCCTTCAGGGTACGTTCGGCCTCCGGATTCACCAACAGCTGTTGGAGCGTCTCGCCCTTGAAGCCCCAGAATAGCAGGAACATGCGCCAGTCGATGAGAGGGATGAGGTCTGAGGGGTGAGGGGTGATGTCTGAAGGCTGAGGGATGAAGTCTGATAGATAGGGTTCGAAGTGTGGAGCCTTGCTGTTAGCCTCATCGTACGGAGTCAGTGGGGCATGATGTTCCTCATAGGCATCACGCAAGGTCTGTTGTTCGGTCTGAATCTGGGCTATCGTCGTCGCAGCATCCATCTGCAGGTGCTTGGCCAACAGGGAGGTCTGCGAGGCATCGCCTCCATAGACTACGCATCCCTCATAGAGCGGTGCCAGTCTGACCGCTGTATGTACTGCCGATGTGGTGGCACCACCCACCACGATAGGCACCCGCAGCCCTTGACGCTGGAAGAGTATACAGAGTTGTTCCATCTCCTTCAGTGAGGGGGTAATCAGTCCACTGATGCCGACCATACATGGTTTGCGCTTCTTTGTCTCTTCAAGGATAGTTTCGTTGGGTACCATCACACCGAGGTCGATCACCTCAAAGCCATTACAGGTCAGCACGATGCTCACGATATTCTTACCAATGTCGTGTACGTCGCCATTAGCGGTAGCCAGTACCACACAGGGACGACCCTCCTTTTCCGTTCCTCCTTCCGCGTCAATGTAGGGTTGCAGAATGGCCACGGCATCTTTCATGACCTTGGCAGACTTCACCACCTGCGGCAAGAACATCTTACCTTCGCCAAATAGTTGGCCAATGTGTTCCATTGCCTGCATCAGCGGCTGTTCTATCACGTCGATGGGACGGCCATATTTCTGCATTGCCTCAGGGATGTCCTCTGCCAAATGTTCGCTCACACCCTTGCTCAGGGCATAGGCTAGACGCTCCTCAATACTCTTGGTACGCCAGGAATCCACTATCCCGCTGGCACCAACAGGCACAGCGGCAGCATCGGCAAGCATCGTTGCAGCATGGGAAATCAGACGCTCAGTAGCACCGTCATCTGTGTTCAGAATAACGTCCTCTACGACTTTCAACAGTGTGGGATCAATGTCGTCGTAAACCTGAAGCATGCCAGGATTGACGATGGCCATATCCAGTCCGGCACGGATAGCATGATAGAGGAATACGGAGTGCATTGCCTCGCGAACCTTATTATTTCCCCGGAAACTGAATGACAGGTTGCTCACGCCACCACTGGTCTTAGCCAAAGGCAGGTGTTGCTTAATCCACGCCACGGCACGAATGAAATCCACACCATAGGCCTGGTGTTCCTTCAATCCCGTTCCCACAGAGAGGATGTTAACGTCGAAGATGATGTCCTGGGCAGGGAATCCAATGTCTGTCAACAATTGATAGGCTCGCGCTGCGATGGTAATCTTGCGCTCATAGGTTGTAGCCTGCCCCTCCTCGTCGAAAGCCATCACTACCACTGCAGCTCCCAGACGGCGCAATTCCCTGGCCTTGCTGATAAAACTCTCCTCACCGTTTTTCAGACTGATGGAGTTAACGATGCATTTGCCTTGTGCATTCTTCAAACCTGCCAGAATAGTGTCCCAATCGGATGAGTCAATCATCAAGACAGAACGACATACCGCAGGGTCGTTGGCAATATAGCGGCAGAAGGTCTGCATCTCCTGCTGACTGTCGAGCATGGCATCATCCATGTTAATATCGATGATGGAGGCACCGCCTTCAATCTGATGGCGGGCAACGGTCATAGCCTCTTCGTATTTCTTCTCAGCAATCAGACGGGCAAACTTCCGCGAGCCAGCCACATTAGTACGCTCGCCTACATTGGTAAAATTCTGCGTCACTTTGTCTACCAACAGCGGTTCGAGTCCAGACAACCACATACGATGATCTGCGTCGGGCAACTGGCGAGGCTTGATGTCTTTGAGGGCGTCACTGATGGCACGGATATGTTCTTCATTGGTACCACAGCAGCCCCCGGCAATATTCAGCAGACCATCCTCAGCCATCTGGCGCAGATGACTTGCAGTATAGTTTGGCAACTCGTCATACTCACCCATCTCGTTAGGCAGTCCGGCATTGGGATATAACGACAGATAGACCGGAATACGACTCGACAGCTGTTCCACGAAAGGACGCAAGTCGGTGACACCAAACGAACAGTTCAAGCCAAAGCTCAACAGGTGAGGATAGTGGCTGATACTAACAAAGAATGCTTCAAGGGTCTGTCCTGTCAATGTTCGACCACTGCGGTCATTGATGGTTGCCGAAACCATGACTGGCATCTCTTTACCTGTTTCTTCGTTGATTTGCTGGATGGCATAAAGTGCAGCTTTGGTGTTCAACGCATCGAAACAGGTTTCTATCAGGAGCAGGTCAACACCACCATTCACCAGCGCCTTGGCCTGTTCATAGTAAGCGGCCGCCATTTCGTCGAAAGACGTACTGCGAAAACCAGGATTATTCATATCGGAGGCTAACGACAGCGACCTCGATGTAGGTCCCATCGAGCCTGCCACATAAATCTGACGGCTGAAGGCAGAAGAATGAAGGCAGAAGGCATCGGCCACCTGTTTGGCAATCCTTGCTCCTTCATATGCCATCTCACTTGCCATCTCCTCGCAACCATATTCGTGCTGGCTGATGCGGTTAGATGAGAAAGTATTGGTAGTGATGATGTCAGCCCCTGCCTCGATATACTGTCGATGAATATCGCCAATGACGTCCGGGGCCGTCAGACAAAGCACATCATTATTGCCTGTCAGCGATACTGGCCACTGGGCAAAGCGTCCCTGATGGTAGTGTTCAGGCATCAGTCCCATTGACTGAATCTTAGTACCCATCGCTCCATCAAGAATCAGTATTCGTTGTCGTAAACGTTCTACGATATCCATTTTATTCATTTTCGACCTGCAAAGATACGAATATTGGCGATATTTACCAAACATTTTGCATAATTCAGAAAATTTTCCTATATTTGCACCCGAAACAGACAATCATTCCAAGAAAACGGATGTAAATGCCTATAAATAGAATAAAACTCTAAAAAGTAAAGAAGGTAAATAATGGCAGAAATCTTAGACGAAATTGACTTGCAGATATTGAAAACGCTGCAAAAGAATGCGAAATTGACCACTAAGGAGTTGGCCGATGCCGTTCATCTGACTCCCACACCAGTCTTCGAACGCCAGAAAAGACTGGAAAAGAAAGGGTATATCAAAAAGTATGTAGCCATACTCGACCCAGAAAAGCTCGGACTGGGCCTGCAAGTGTTCTGCAAGGTGAAACTGAAGCAGATTAACCACGAAATTGCCGACAGCTTTACCCGTCGCATCATGCGCATTCCAGAAGTAACAGAGTGCTACAACACCAGTGGTGCCTACGACTATCTATTAAAGGTTCGCGCGAAGGACATGAAGCAGTATCAGGAATTTGTGCTCAACAAACTGGGTGAAATAGACAGCCTCAGCTCCATTGAGAGTACCTTCGTCATGAACGAAATCAAGCAAAACTACGGCATCAACCTGTGAAAAGTTGAAAAGTAAAAGGGTAAAAAGATAAAAAAGAGAGTGCAGAAGCATTTTTTTAATTTTTAATTTTTAATTTTTAATTTTTCTTCGTACCTTTGCAGTTGATAAGAGTATCAAAGCGAAAGAAATGAAGTTATGATTAACAGAGAATTGATTAGGACCAAGACAGTCCAGTTAACCTATGCGTACTATCAGAACGGCAGCAAGAACATCGACTCAGCAGAGAAGGAACTGATGTTCAGCCTGTCGAAAGCATACGACATGTACAATTATTTGCTGGCGCTCATCGTTGGCATCACCCGTGAGGCACGCCGCCATTTGGAGGTGGCAGAGTCGAGAGCCAAACGCGAAGGTACGCCCATGCCGTCGCAACGTTTTGCATACAACCGCTTTGCCCTGCAGGTGGAGCAGAATAAGATGCTGAACGATTTTCTGGAGGCGCAAAAGAAAAACTGGGACGACGAACCGGAGTTCCTGAAAAAGATGTATACGCTGATTACAGACAGTGAGATATACCAGGACTACATGGCTTCAGGTGAGGATAACTATGCTGCCGACCGCGAGGTATGGCGCAAGTTGTATCGCACACTGATAGAAAACAATCCCGATCTGGACACCCTATTGGAGGAGCAAAGCCTGTACTGGAATGACGACAAGGAAATTGTCGACTCGTTTGTACTGAAGACCATCAAGCGCTTCGACGAGAAAAACAAGGCATCGCAGGAACTGCTGCCTGAATATGACTCTGAAGAGGATAAGGACTTTGCCCGCAAGCTGTTCCGAGCCACCATCATGAACGGAGACGAATACCAGCACTACATGAGCGAAGCATCGCGCAACTGGGATTTTTCACGTCTGGCCTATATGGACATCGTCATCATGCAGATAGCCATCGCCGAGATGATGACCTTCCCGTCCATACCAGTCAATGTCACTATCAACGAATATGTGGAGATTGCCAAGCTCTACTCAACCCCACGCAGCGCCGGCTATATCAACGGCATGCTCGACGCCATTGCCCGCCACCTTATCACGACAGGAAGGCTCTTGAAGCACATGGAGGAGAGAAAATAAAAGATAAAAAGGTTAGAAACAGTAAATAGTAAATAGTTATATTTAAATTAACATGACACAGATTATTTTAGCAGCCCAGTCCGCACAAGGTGGCGGTAGCATGAGTTTCATCATTATGATGGTGGCTATCTTTGCCATCATGTATTTCTTCATGATTCGTCCGCAGCAGAAGCGTCAGAAGGAAATTCAGAATTTCCAGAACTCGCTGACTGAAGGTACGGAAGTAGTAACAGGTGGCGGTATCTATGGCACCGTCAAGAAAATTGACCTGGCCAATGGCATCATCGAGGTGAAAATTGCCGACGGCGTCATCATCAAGGTCGACAAGAGCTACGTATACAAGGACATGTCGAGTACACCTGCTCAGAAGTAAGAATACTTTAGAATAAGAACAAAAAGATGGAGATGGAAGGTATGAGCCTGTTTCAAACCCTTAAAAACTACTTGTTCAGCAATATAAACAAGCAGTTTCTCATCTTTTTGTTCTTCCTGATCCTGTCGGCATCGTTCTGGCTCTTCATGACCCTGAACGACACCTACGAACAGGAAATCAAGGTTCCCGTGGAAATCGTCAACGTACCGAAAAATGTCGTCATGACATCAACTGCCGTTGACACCATCCGTATCACGGTCAGAGACCGCGGATGGGAGATTTTTTCATACCTTTACGGTGACAAGATTTCCACCATGCGTATGACATTCAAAAACTACGACCGTGGTGAGGGAGAGGGGGTCATACCTAATGCAGAGCTTAAGCGATATGCCAAACAATTACTGGAATCATCGTCGAAGCTTATAAGCATCAAACCTGAGAAATTGGGTGACTTTTAGAAAAAGGATG
>JAEEVA010000063.1 GCA_016286995.1 Prevotella sp. | reverse complement strand
TACCTCCGGCTGTCTGGCCAATTCTTCCAGTTGTTGCAGCGGAATGGCTACAATGGCAATATCGTCCAGTTGCGTCAGTTTACGGCAGCCATAGTCGTTAAGCACTTGCTCATTAGTGATTTGTACGAAGGCAGTCATCCATCGCTCTCCGTGTTGATGGCTTCTTGGAACTCGCACTTTGTCCTTGTAACGCTCTTTAGCAGCTTGCCTGACCATAGTAGACATCTTGCTGTATGCAGGTTGTCCCCATGTCGTTGAGCAGATCATGAGTAACAGCAGCAGATGCATGAAGCGTATGATTCCCTTCGTTCTTGTCATCTATTCTTTGGCTACTTTGTCTTGTTTCAAATCTTCCACGAACTGGCTGATTTTCTGCAACTCGCGTGGAATATGGATGCTCTGCGGACAATGTGGTTCGCATTGGCCGCATCCGATGCAGTGGTCGGCCTGGCGCATACGTGGTACGGCACGGTCAAGACCTATCAGGTACTGTCGGCGCAAGCGGTAGTATTCGTCGTCCATGACAAGACGGGGTAGGGTACCGTCGTTCTTACATTTATTGTAATGTACGAAGATGGCAGGGATGTCGATACCATAGGGACAAGGCATGCAGTATTTACAGTCGTTGCAGGGAATATTTTCCAGACCAACAATACGTTCGGCAATGGTCTGGTCGAGAAAACGTTGATCAATCTGGTTGAGCGGCACCAGTGGACAATATGTGAGCAGGTTGTCTTTCAGGTGTTCCATATAGGTCATGCCGCTGAGCACGGTGAGTACACCCTTGGGAGTGCCGGCATAGCGGAAAGCCCATGAGGC
The DNA here is from genome assembly GCA_016286995.1 of Prevotella sp. Taxonomy (GTDB): domain Bacteria; phylum Bacteroidota; class Bacteroidia; order Bacteroidales; family Bacteroidaceae; genus Prevotella. Next base: position 7,661 of record JAEEVA010000063.1, on the reverse strand, counting down.
TACGCTATGTTCGGGGTCGCGCTGTTTTAGTTGGGTGGCCAGATACTGTGGCAGATTAGCCAGACGACCGCCTAATAAAGGTTCCATGATGACTGCAGGAATGCCTTGCTTCTCCAGTTCGGCATAGAGGTAGCTGGCATCAACGTTATTGCTGCTGATTTCGTTGGCGAAGTCCCAGTCGAGGTAGTTCAACTCTATCTGCACGAAGTCCCAGTGGTACTTGTCGTTCATGGCCAGTATCTCGTCGAACACTGTCTTCTTGCCGTGGAATGAGAAACCGAGGTTACGGATGCGACCAGCCTCACGCTCTTTCATGAGATAGTCCATCATACCATTATCCACATAGCGTGCATTGAACTCATCCATACCACCACCGACGGCATGCAGCAGGTAGTAGTCGATGTAGTCGACCTGAAGCTGTTTCATGGAGTTCAAGTACATGGCCACACTGGCCTCATGACTGTGTGTGGAGGGATGGAAGTTGGAGAGCTTGGTGGCTACGAAATACTCTTCACGCTTATGGCGGCTCAAGGCGATGCCGGTGCAGGCTTCTGACTTACCCTGACAGTAGACAGGGCTGGTGTCGAAATAATTCATACCGTGTTCAATGGCATAGTCTATCTGCCGGTTGATCATATCCTGATCGTAGTCGTCCTGATTCTCGGTCTTTGACGGCAGTCGCATCATACCGTAGCCCAATAGCGATACCTTGTCGCCAGTCTTAGGGTTTGTGCGGTAGGTCATCTTACCAACAGGAGGCTCTACTTGCTTCTTATATTCTTCGACGGCCTTCGATTCCGTCTTCGACTTACAGCCAGTCAGTACGGCAGCAGTAGTCATTGCGCCTCCGCCCAACACCTTTAAGAAATTTCGTCTTGATATATTTTGCTTTTTCATATTAGAAACTCATTTTATTGTTAACGGAAACGAATTGTTTCTTACTTAATTCTCCTTGTGAACTTCGTGGCCCTCGACGTAGATGGCTGAGAAGGGACGAGCAGGACAGAGGTATTCGCAGGCACCACAACCTATGCAACGTGCCTCGTTGACGGCAGGAACGTAGGGAGATTCCTCGTTGTCGGGGTCGCTGGGTACCATATCAATGGCTCCCACAGGACAGTGGCGGGCACAGTTACCGCACTCCACACCATCGGTCAGAGGTACGCAATTCTTCTTAATCCAAACGGCGTGGCCAATCTGCGTTGATGCCTTCAGCTCTTTTGCCAACGGCTTGATGGCTCCTGCGGGACAAACTTCTGAACAGCGGTTACATTCCGGACGGCAGTAACCGCGCTCATACGACATGGTGGGCATCATCAGGTGCAACAAGTCGCTACTGGGGCGAAGTACCTCGTTAGGACATTCTGAGATGCAGAGCTGACAGCCCGTGCAGTGTGTCTCAAAGTTCTGCTTTGAGATAGAGCCTGGCGGTGTTACAGGCGTTTGGCGCTCTGGTGCCACCTTGTCCTGAATCTCTGCCAGTCCACCATCCATAATCTTGTCTTTGTTCTGGGCGATAGCAGCGGTAGCCAGCATTGCAGATGACAGCAGGAAGGTACGGCGACCGTCGTTTTCAGGACTGGTTTCTCTAGATGATCTAGAGTCACTAGAATTACTAGATGAACTAGAATTTCTAGAATACTTCAGTGCTCCGAACTTACAACTCTCGATACAATTGCCACACACCACGCAACGGCTGGCGTCAACGGTGTGCGTCTTGTAGTCGATACATGCAGCCTTGCAGTTCTTCGAACACAGTGAGCAGTTGCGGCATTTCTCTGTGTCGAAGTGAATCTTCAGCCACGAGAAGCGACTGAAGAACGACAAGATAGTGCCTATCGGACAAACGGTGTTACAATAAGTACGTCCATGGCGCCAGGCCAGTATGGCTAGTATAACCAGCATGACGACACTGATGATGAGTGATGGCAGTGAACGCAACCAGACGTTCGTGTGGTAGAAAGCATAGCTGTCGTAATGTTCGGCAATAGTTGCCAATACATTGTTGCCAGCCTGATAAACCGGTTGCAGCAGGTTGGTAGCGATAAGACCGAATGTTGAGTAGGGCGCCAGCAACTGGAACAGCGTGCCGATGCCTGCCACGAGGGCAATGATGAACACCACTAGCATGGGGTAGCGCAGCCACCTCACCTCTTTCGAGTAGCTGTAACGATTCTTCTTCGCTTTCTTGCCCAGCCATCCGAAGAAGTCTTGCATGATACCCAAAGGGCAGATGATGCTGCAGTAGATGCGTCCGAAGACGAGAGTAAGGACGATGAGTCCTGCGACAACTAGTAGGTTCAGAGCCAATACAGCCTCAATGAACTGTAGTTTCGGCATCCATCCGAACCAGTGATGCAAGGTTCCTGTAAAATCGAGGAATAGCAGCGTGATGCCGATAATCATTACTGCTGCCAATGCCATTCTGATTTTTCTTAGCATAAGTCATTATTTGTTTTGGTTAGTTATTTTGACTATTTGAATACTTATTTCATAAAGCAGATAGATGGGTAGTGCCACAACCAGCAGTGTAAACACGTCCGTTGTCGGGGTGATGATGGCAGCTACGATGAGGATGGCCACCACGGCATGTCGGCGATAGTCCGCCATCCACCGACTAGTAATCAGTCCCATTCGTCCCATCAGTCCACAGACTACAGGCAGTTCGAATACCACACCCATCACCAGGCTCATGCCTAACAGCGTATCGATGTACGACTGCAGCGTCAGCATGTTGGCAACATCGGGACTGACCTGATAGGTACCAAGGAAGCGCACTGTCAGCGGGAATACCACGAAGTAGTTAGTCAGTGTACCGACGAGAAACATCACATAGGCAGCTCCTACTATCCAGATGGCATAACGCCGCTCGTTTTGGTAAAGTCCTGGCGACACGAAACGGAACAGCTCGTAGAGCCAGTAGGGTGAGGCCAGCAGTATGCCTGCATAGAGTGCTGTGCGCATGTGAATCATGAACTGCTCCGTCAGTCCGGTGTTCATCAGGTGAATCGAGAACGCTTCAACACCAAGTAGACGGTAGGTTACAAAGTCACTGCTTCGTGGGGCCAGTACGATGCTGAACAGTTCTTCCTTCATCAGGAAAGCTATGACAGCCAGCACCACGACAGCGACAGCCATACGTATCAGTGACGACCGTAGCACATCCAGATGGTCCCAGAATGTCAGTTGCTCACTCTTCACCCTTAATCTCTTTCACTTCGTCATCTACCTCCTTCATACCGTCCTTAAAGCTCTTGACACCCTTGCCCAGTCCTTTCATGAGTTCAGGAATCTTCTTACCACCGAACAGCAGCAACACGATGAGTGCAATGACCAGCACTTCCTGCATTCCTATTCCAAACAGAAGTATTTTCGTCATATTCCGTTGTTTTTGGTTATATTTTTTGCAAAGATACGAAAAAAAGATTATCTTTGCAGGCAAATAACATCATTTAACTATGGAGTACGATTTTATTCTACGTATTTTTGTCGCAGCCGTACTTGGTGCTGCCATTGGTCTGGAGCGAGAATTACGTGCCAAGGAGGCTGGCTTCCGCACCCATTTCCTGGTGGCTATGGGATCGGCACTGTTTATGATAGTGTCTGCCTATGGCTTTAGCGATGCTATGGCGAGCGACCTGCACCGCTGGGATGTGTCGCGTGTGGCTGCTCAGGTGGTCAGCGGTATCGGTTTTATTGGTGCTGGTACCATCATTTTCCGTAAGGCAGAGAATGTGGTCAGCGGACTGACTACAGCTGCTGGTTTATGGGTGACGGCAGCCATCGGTCTGGCCTGTGGTGGTGGTATGTACGTACTCAGCATTGCCAGCACGTTGATGGTGTTGGTGGGGCTGGAGGCCTTCAATTTCATCCTGAGGAAAATTGACAGGAGAGTAAAGGCGAAGAGCGAGAAGTGATTAACCCGTTACTATTTATAGTTTAGCGCAGCTCCAATGGCTGTGCAGAACTCGGCGTACTTAGGAATGTGGAAGTGTACGCCATAGAGTTTCTCAAGCATAGGGTATATCTCTTTACATTGCGGCAATAGCGTCAAGTTGCCAATGAGTACAAAGTCCTTGATGCCTGAGTTAAGTGATGAAAGGATGGCTGCCGAACCGATGGTCTGCAGCACCATCACGATCAGTCCCAGGGCAATATCCTCTTTCGGCGCATCATACTGTGCTTTCGAGAACAGCGAGGCTGTAGCATCCATGGGCAGACCTGGCAGCGGATGTGTGGAGATATCGCCAATCTGTAAGTTGATATGACTGATATCACCCTTCATGGCCAGACTCTGAATCTGTTTCCAGTCGCGGGTATTCAGCATGACACGCGAGAGTCCCTGCAGCGTACCGCCACCAATGCCCAAACCACCGATGTGCTGGATATTGTCGCCGTCGCACTGTACGAAGCTTGTTCCCGTACCCATCGACACCACAATGGCCTTCGACAGCCCTGACTCAAAGCGTGCTCCCAGACCGTCGGCAATGAACTCGTCGACTTTCTGCGTGGGAATGCCATACATGGGCTCGTTGATGTAACCGGCACCTACGCCTGTTAGCATTACCTGCTCCACGTCTGAGAGTGATATCTTGTTGTCGTGCAGATACTTACCAAAAGCACCGTAAAGTGATGTTACCTGGTCGGCTGCCGTTATGCGGATGGGTGACAGCACACGCCCTTCACGCAGTCCTACAATCTTCGTGGTCGAAATACCCACGTCTATTCCTATGATGATTCCCATATATTTCTTTGAGCTTTATGATAACTTTATCCCTCAATCTTTAATCTTTGGATATTTGCGCGTCCAGCCATCCCAGCGCAGACGCATGACACCGAAGAATGCCTCGCCGAAGATGCCGCCAGACATCTTGCTGACACCCTCGCGACGGTTGACGAAGATGACGGGTACCTCCTTGATCTTGAAGCCGATTTTGTAGGCCGTGAACTTCATCTCAATCTGGAAGCCATAGCCCTTGAAACGGATTTTGTCAAGCTCGATGGTGTCCAGCACACGACGCTTGTAGCACTTGAAACCTGCCGTGGTGTCGTGAACCTTGAAGCCTGTCACCAGTCGTACGTACTTCGAAGCAAAGTAAGACATCAGCACACGGCCAATGGGCCAGTTGACGACGTTGACACCGCTGACATAGCGTGAACCGATGGCGAGGTCGTAACCCTCGTCGGCACAGGCACTGTAGAGCCTTGGCAGGTCGTTAGGGTCGTGGCTAAAGTCGGCATCCATCTCGAAGATGTAGCCATAGTCGTGTTCCAGCGCCCACTTGAAGCCAGTGATGTAGGCCGTACCCAGTCCCAGTTTACCGCTACGCTCAATGATGAACAGACGGTCGGCAAATTCCTCCTGGGCCATCATGCCTTTGACAATGGTGGCAGTACCGTCTGGTGAGCCGTCGTCGATGACCAGAATATGGAAACATTTCTCTAGTCCGAACACAGCCCGGATAATCTTCTCAATGTTCTCCTTCTCGTTATACGTGGGTATGATAACAATGCTGTCGCTTGCGTGCATAATGTTTCTTTTTAACTCTATTTGCTTGCAAAATTACGAATTTATTGTCAATTATCTGATAAAGGAAGCAAATTTTTCACTTTTCACTTTTAACTTTTCACTTTATTTCGTACTTTTGCATCCGAAATTCGTATGACAATACAGGATTTGTTGCAACTATATGCCAAGTCGCCACAGGTTGGTGCGCTGGCAGATGTATTGGGGAAAAAGTCGGTAAAGACCGTTTTCCTCGAAGGGCTCATGTGTTCTTCGGCACCAATGGCGTTCGCTTCGCTTCCTGCTTCCGTTCCCTTCCTTTTTATCCTTCAGGACGTTGACGAGGCAGGCTACTTCTATCATGATATGGTGCAGCTGTTGGGTGAAGGCAACGTGCTTTTTTTCCCGTCGGGCTATCGCCGCTCTGCCAAATACGGTCAACGCGATGCTGCTAACGAGATTCTTCGTACCGAAGTTCTCTCCAAACTTTCATCCACCACTCATCACCTATCATCAAAGTCGATGGTGAACGTCAATCGTCCCCTTTATATGGTCACTTACCCTGACGCTCTGGAAGAGCCTGTGGCTTCTCAACGGCAGTTCAGCGAGCGTATGTTGACATTGCAGTGTGGTCAGACGGTGGATGTCGACCAGACGGTGGAAAAGCTCCGCCAACTGGGCTTCAACGAGGTTGACTATGTCTATGAACCCGGTCAATTTGCCTTGCGTGGCAGCATTCTCGACATCTACAGCTTCAGTAGTGAATGGCCGTTCCGTATCGATTTCTTCGGTGACGACATCGAAACCATTAGTACCTTCGAGGTTGAATCGCAGCTGTCGAAGGACAAACGCCAGATAGCAGAGATTGTGTCGGAGCTGAATGCCGACAGGGAGGTGGTGTCTTTCTTTTCGTTCCTACCTGAAGATGCCGTGCTGGTAACGAAGAACTACTCGAAGACAGCCAATTTCCGTCGCATTGAGATAGGCATCCGGACAATGGTCCAGCCTGACGTTGCCATCACCTTCCAGACGTCCCCACAGCCACAGTTCCACAAGAATTTCGAGTTGTTGCAGCACTCGCTCAAACAGAGTCTGGCCGACGGCTATCGCCTCTGCATGCTGGCTGATAGCAAGAAGCAGTTGCAGCGTCTGCATGACATCTTCGCCGAAATGGGTACAGTAAGCGGAGATTCAGACTCCGTTAACATCCCCTTCAATCCCATCGAAAAGACCCTGCATGCCGGTTTTATCGACCACGACCTGCGCCTTTGTGTCTTTACCGACCACCAGATATTCGACCGTTTCCACAAGTACAGCCTACGTTCCGATAAGGCGCGCAGTGGCAAGGTGGCATTGACGCTGAAGGAAATTCAGCAGTTCGAAATCGGCGATTACGTAGTACACATCGACCACGGCATTGGTAAGTTCGGCGGCTTGGTGCGCATGCCTGTCACCTCTACTCCAGGAGAAGGCCGGGAGGGGGCTTATCAGGAGATGATTAAGATTATCTACGACGGTGGCGGTACCATTTATGTTTCTATACATTCTTTATATAAGGTGTCGAAATATAAATCGCAGGACGGCAGCGAGCCTCCGCGGCTGTCACACCTTGGTACTGGTCAGTGGGAGCGCATGAAGGAGCGCACCAAACAAAAGCTGAAGGACATTGCTCGCGACCTCATTAAACTATATGCCACTCGACGCAAACAACGCGGATTTTCTTTCTCGGCAGACACCTTCATGCAGCACGAACTGGAGGCCTCGTTCCTCTATGAGGATACACCCGACCAACTGAAAGCCACCAATGATGTTAAGAACGATATGGAACGGGCGCAACCCATGGACCGACTGGTATGTGGTGATGTCGGTTTTGGCAAGACTGAGGTGGCCGTACGCGCGGCCTTCAAGGCTGCATGCGATGGAAAACAGGTGGCTGTCCTCGTGCCAACTACGGTGCTGGCCTATCAGCACTACCAGACCTTCTCTGGTCGTCTGAAGGACTTTCCCGTGTGTATAGAGTATCTCTCTCGTGCTCGTAGTGCCAAGCAGACCACAGCTATTCTTAAGGACTTGGCTGAGGGCAAGATAGATATAATAATAGGTACGCACAAGCTCATCGGTAAGAACGTGAAGTTTAAGGAACTCGGTTTGCTCA
>JAEEVA010000009.1 GCA_016286995.1 Prevotella sp. | reverse complement strand
ATGATGACATGGTCGTCGCGAACGCTGCCGCCGGCTTGGGCAATGAACTCTACACCACTCTTGTGGGCACGCTCGATGTTGTCACCAAAGGGGAAGAAAGCATCAGAGCCGAGGGCAACCTTGGTGTTCTTGGCAATCCACGCCTTCTTTTCTTCCAATGTCAGTACCTCGGGCTGCTCTGTGAAGAACTGCTGCCAGGCACCGTCGCGCAGCACATCGTCGTGTTCATCCTCAGAGATGTAGACATCGATGGTGTTGTCGCGGTCAGCACGGCGGATACCCTCCTTGAAGGGCAGAGCCATCACCTTCGGATGCTGGCGCAACCACCAGATGTCGGCCTTGTTGCCTGCCAGACGGGTACAGTGGATGCGACTCTGCTGGCCGGCTCCGATACCGATGGCCTGACCGTCCTTGACATAGCAGACGCTGTTCGACTGGGTGTATTTCAGCGTAATGAGCGCGATGATGAGGTCGCGCTTGGCCTCAGCACTGAATGTCTTATTCTGCGTGGGGATGTTTTCAAACAGGGTGGGGTCGTCGAGTTTGATTTCATTGCGGCCCTGCTCGAAAGTCACGCCGAAGCACTGCTTGCGCTCAATGGGCTCGGGCTTGTACGTCGGGTCAATCTTGATGACGTTATAAGTGCCCTTACGCTTGTCCTTCAGTATCTCGATGGCCTCAGCAGTGAAGTCGGGAGCAATGACACCGTCGCTCACCTCGCGCTTCAGGAGTAGGGCAGTGGTGGCGTCGCAAGTGTCGCTCAGGGCTACGAAGTCACCGTAGCTCGACATGCGGTCGGCACCACGGGCACGGGCATAGGCACAAGCCACAGGACTCTCGTCGAGACCCTTTACGTCGTCGACGAAGTAGATTCTCTTCAGCGTGTCGCTCAGCGGCAGACCGACAGCGGCACCGGCAGGACTCACGTGCTTGAACGAGGCAGCGGCAGCCAGACCTGTAGCCTCCTTCAGCTCCTTCACCAACTGCCACGCGTTCAGGGCGTCGAGGAAGTTGATGTAGCCGGGACGGCCGTTAATCACTTCGATGGGTAACTCGCCCTCCTCCATAAAGATGCGTGAGGGCTTCTGGTTTGGATTACATCCGTACTTCAGTTGTAGCTCTTTCATATATATAATAATGTATAGTTTCTGTTTTCGACGGCAAAGTTAGTGCAAAACGAGCGAAAATCCAAATTTTATTTGGATTTTTCCAATAAAAAAAGACATTCACAGTGCGTGGATGTCTCTTTTTATGTCGTGCAGGTTGTGCAGCATTAGTCTTTCTTGACAACACCGCTGCGCTTCTCCTTGATACGGGCAGCCTTACCAGTGAGCTTGCGCAGATAGTAAAGCTTAGCGCGACGAACCTTACCAACCTTGTTCACCTCGATGCTTTCAATGTTGGGCGACTCGATGGGGAAGATACGCTCTACACCCACGGTACCTGACATCTTGCGAACAGTAAAGCGTTTTTTCTCACCATGGCCGCAGATCTTGATGACCACACCACGATAGAGCTGGATACGCTCCTTAGAACCCTCGATAATTTTGTAAGCGACAGTAATCGTATCACCAGCCTTGAACTCTGGGAACTGTTTGCCGGTTGCAAATGCTTCTTCAGCAACTTTAATTAAATCCATTGCTTTAACTTTTAATTATTTATTGTATTTTGCTGTATCGTTCCGGCGCAACATAACAGGCAACACGTGACTTCCTGCCAGCGATTACGCGGAAAGCGGGTGCAAAGGTACAAAAAAAATAGGAATTAGGAATGATGAATTAGAAATTATGATATGTTTTATACCAGAAAAGCTTGAATTTAACACAGTTTAACCAAAACGTAGCTCAGGTAATCATAATTTTTATTTTCTAATTCCTCATTTTTAATTTAAAATTCGTAACTTTGCACCATAAAAACCTATAATTATGAACAGAAAAACAACTTTTATTGCGCTGACGGCAGTGTTGCTGACCGTCACAGCGTGTCGTTCGCACTATGAAGTGGCGAGCATCCAGCGTAGCCGTATCGTTGTAGATACACGCTACGATGCCAAGCCTGATGCAGCTGCTACTGCATTCCTGGAACCCTACAAGCACGTGGTCGACAGCATTATGGGACCTGTAGTGGGTGAGTCGGCCAGATATATGACGGCAGAACGTCCGGAGGGTACCTTGTCTAACCTGTTGTCCGACATCATGGTGTGGGCTGCCAAGGACTACCATGAGACGGTAGACTTGGGGGTGTATAACATGGGTGGTGTGCGTGCCGACCTTCCCAAGGGTACGATTACCTATGGTGATGTGCTTGACATTGCACCTTTCGAGAACAAGATAGCCTTTGCGTCATTGCGTGGCGATGCCTTGCAGGAACTGTTCCAGCAGATGGCCTCTGTGGGTGGCGAGGGTGTCAGTCATGCCGTACGTATGGTCATCACTGCCGACGGCAAACTGGTTAGTGCCACCGTCAACGGTGAACCTGTCGACCCTGCACGTGAATACCGTCTGGCTACCATTGATTATCTGTTGGGTGGTACTGACAAATTGGAGGCCTTCAAGAAAGCGTTTAATATCAACGCTCCTAAGGAGGCATCGAACAATTCACGTTTCATTATTATGAACTACTTCCGCGAACAGGCCAAGCAGGGCAAGATTGTCGATGCCCAGATAGAGGGAAGGATTACAATTGAAAATTGAGAATTGAGAATTGAAAATTGAGAATTATGATTAGAAAGATATTATTATGTGCTGTCTGTGTGTTCTGTGTAACCTTGACAGGACAAGCCAAGAAACATAAGCAGCTGGTGATTCTGCATACCAACGATACACATTCGCAGATATTCCCCTTCTCTGAGCAGTTGCCCGATACGATGAGGGCTAACAGAGGAGGCTTCCTCCGTCGTCTGGCCATGTTAAAGGAGGAGCGTGCCAAGCATCCTGACTTGATATACTTCGACTCAGGCGACTTCTTTCAGGGGTCGGCTTACTTCACCATGTTCAAGGGTGATGTTGAGATAGGGCTGATGAACCAGATGGGTATTGAGGCATCTACCATCGGCAACCATGAGTTCGATTTTGGACTGGACAATATGGCTACGATGTTCTGTAAGGCCAACTTCCCCATCCTTTGTGCCAACTACGACTTCACGGGGACTCCGATGGAAGGCGTGACGAAGCCGTGGATTATCATCAAGCGCAACGGTGTGAAGATTGGCGTCTTTGCCGTTTGTCCGAAACTGAAGGGACTGGTCAGCGACAAGAACTGTCCAGGCGTAAAATACCTCGATCCTGCCAAGGTGGCTCTTGAGACGGCTACCATGCTCAAGGAACAGCAGAAGTGCGACGTGGTGGTGTGCATCTCTCATCTAGGTTGGGAAAGCAACCGTGGCCAGGATGACCAGTATATGATTCAGGGGTCGCGCAACATCGACCTGGTGCTGGGTGGCCATACCCATACCTACATGGAACATCTGGAATATTGGAACAATCTTGACGGTAAGCCCGTTCCCGTCGATCAGAACGGCAAATCGGGCTGCTTCGTCGGCAAGATCATCATTGATTTGAAATAGTTTTGAATGAGGAATGTTGAGTGTTGAGTGTTGAATTATTCTCGCTTCGCTGCGATGTTTGAATGATGAATTCTCAATTCTTCATTGATAATCGCCACAGGCGACCATTCCACATTCCTCATTCCACATTCCTCATTCGAAGTAGAACGTCAGGACAATCATTTTCGACTGCGCACGGCTAACCGACCCGGCATAGGCTTTCAGGTTTTCGTCGCGCAGTTCGTTTTTATGGTTTTTGTCCAGCACATCGCCCAGTCCGAAACAGAATTTCAGTTCAGGAATCAGCTTGAAGAAGGGTAGGTAAAAGTCACATCCCAGTCCCACCTCCACCATCGTGCTGAAACGGTTCACACGTACCATGTCCTGCTCGCCGCCCGTCAGGTTCATGCATGGACTGATACCCGCCATGATATACGGTCGGTGGTTGTTCCAGCGAGGAGCGGCAAACTTCAGGTCTATGGGTATCGACACGTAGGTGTTCTTCAAATCCTGCGTCTGTCGGAATGGCTGGCCTTCCTCGTCTAACTGGTGCATATTCAGAAACGTCAGGTGCTTAGCACCGAAATGCATCTGGGGAGTCACCCTCAACGAAAAGTTGTTCGACAGGCGCAGCTCACCCAGCACACCCACGGTGAAGCCAGGATTCCACTTGTCAGCATCACAGAGAATCAGCTCTTCGTGCTGTGTGCCATCCTCGTCGACGATGGTTTGCGGCCCCGTATTCTCAAATTCAATATCCTGCATGTTCAATCCTACCAGGATGCCGAAATGCAGTGTGCGCAGGTCGATGTAGGGCTTGTTCTGAACCTTACGGTCAATCTGTGCCATTGCGGTGAAGAGTGAAGCGTGCATGGTGAAGAGTGCTGTCAGCACTATCACCTTCCAGCAAACACCCGTTCCTTTCACCTTATTTATAATATATTCCATATTGCGGTAGCAAATTTTTTCACTATTCACTTCTTTTATAACGTCGGAAAGTGATTGTTTATTATTTCGATAACGTATAAATTAACCTTAAAACATAAAAAACACTCCTCAAAAATGGGTATGATTCAAATAAATTGTTTACCTTTGCATCACAATTAATAAGTATTTAGGTTAAACAATTTAATTTAGACAAGATTATGGCATACGTAATTGGTGACGACTGCATCGCATGTGGAACATGTATCGATGAGTGCCCCGCAGGAGCTATCTCTGAGGGCGACAAGTATTCTATCAACCCCGATGTTTGCACAGAGTGCGGCACATGCGCTGACGTTTGTCCGTCAGAAGCTATCAGCCTCCCCTAAGGATTACGCTGATTTTATGTGGTTAAAAAAGTGGGTGGGCGTTCTGCAAGGAACGCCCACTCTTCTTACTTGACCTACGGTCGAGCCTGCTCACGCTCGGCAATGCTTAAGCAAGCTTATCATTGCTCTCGCTCAATCGCAGCCTTCTTACTTCTTAATTCTAAATTCTAAATTCTTACTTCTTAACTTTTATTTCTTCCGCAATGATTTCTGCCATGCGGTGAGCACCCTTGCCATCGGGATGGATGCCGTCGTCGAGCATCTTGTCGCCGTCGTTGGCATAGAGCGTATGCAGGTCGATGACCGTCAAGCCATATTTCTTGGCCACCTGCTGCTGGATGGGGATGATCTTGTCCTTGATGACCTCGTCGCTGATGTTCCACGTCGACTTAAACGCAGGGATGGGAGTGCAGAGGAAGATACGGGGAGAACCCGCCTGTTTTCCCTGTTGAGCGGAAGCTTTCTTACCTTTCTTGACAGGCTGGGCCAACTGTGGACACAGCGTGGTAATCATCTGCTCCAGGTCCTGCTGGAATTCGCTGCCGTACTGCCAGTTCTCGGGTTTTGAATCGTTGGTACCCAGCTTGATGAGGACGATGTCGGGTTTGAAGTCCAGGGCGTCGCGCCATGCCTGTTCGTTCATATACGGATAGTCGCCCTTGTTCAGCATCGTACGGCTGCTGACGCCGAAGTTCTTCACCCAGTAGTCTTTACCCAGTATCTTCTGCAACTCAGCGGGATAGCCATAGGCACTGGCCATATCGATGCCGAAGCCGTCGGTGATGCTGTTGCCGATGCATGCTACACGGATGGCATTCGGTTTAGGCGTCTGACGGGCGTTGAGCCATGCACCCAGGTTGGCCAGCATCTGGTCGTGATATTTGAACCAGGGACCGAAACCGAAACCGTGGTCGCCAGTGGGATATACAAACATGGCACAATCGTTGCCGGCATTACGCATGGCCTTATAGTATTCCAGTCCGTTCGTTACGAAAGGCACGAGACGGTCGTCACTGGCTGAGATGATACAGGCCGGAGGCGTCAGGTGACGGCGCACGGCATTCTGTGTCGAGAAGTCATGCACCAGTGCAGGGTCTTTATGACCTTCCTCGCCCAGGAAGTTGATGCACGACCACTTATGGCTGACGCGTTCATCCATCGAGATGACGGGGTAGAACAGGATGGTGAAGTCAGGCCGTACGTCGAATGGCGACAGTGTGGAGATGACCGACGACAGGTGCCCGCCTGCCGAGAATCCCATGATGCCCACATCGTGCGGATTGATGCCCCACGCCTGTGCCGAGTCGCGCACCGTGCGGAAGCCCTGTTCCACGTCGCTGATGGGTTTGGTGCGGTCGCCTTCCGGCAGTCGGTAGTTTACCACGAAGTAGGCAATGCCCTGTTCGTTCATCCATCCCGCTGCCATCATGCCCTCATGACCGTTCGACAGCACCGAGTAGCCGCCGCCTGGTATGCCTACGATGGCCTTTCCTGACGGTTGCTGTGGCAGGAAGCACACCATCTGTGCCTTGCCGTCGGGTGTCAGGTCGAGTGTAAACTCTCGTGCCGTAGCTTCCGATTTCTGGTTGCCGAACTGCGGCATCTGTGCCGTGGCCATTAACGGTAAAAGGGTAAAGATGTAAAGAGGTAGAAACCTTCTTCCCCAACCCATTACCTTACTCATTGTCCTTCTTTTCATCATCTCTCTCTCTTAATTTTTTAATTTTTTAATTTTTAAATTTTTTAATTTCCCCTCCTCGCCACCGACCACACATAGCCCTTGTCTGCCACGACCGTCGTCTCGATGACTTCGTTGCCGGTGAGCACGGTTTTCAGGTCGTTGCTGATGCCATCGCCTGACAGCTTCAGCACAGCCTCTTTCATGGTCCACAGCCTGATGAATTCCACATCAGGACGCTCGGCATGCTCTATCTGGCTGACCTCCTCCTCGTTCATCGTATAGTGCACCAGACTGTCCTTGTATTCACGGATGCTCTCTACGTCGATGCCCACAGGTTGGTCGCTCACGGCACAGACCACAGCCTGTCGGCAGTGGCTCACGTTGAAGTGGATGTCAGGATGTCCCACGATATAGGGTTTGCCATGTTCACCATATTCAAACATTGGTGCCTCGTCGATGCCATACTCTTCATGCAAGGCCCGTCTGAGCAGTATGTATGCCATAGCACAAGTCTTGCGCCCCAACTCATATTTGAAGCGCAAGACCTGTTTCCGCCGTTGTTCGCTGAGCAGCGGCAGTGCCGACTCTAAGTCAAATCCGTCAATATCGTCGTCAAGATAAATCACACCAGATGCTCGATGAGGTCTTCCCGTTCTCCCGGCAGCATGTCGATGACAGGAATCTCGATCATCGTGTAGCAGCTTGGTTGCAGACGCATCGAGGCACGCGCCACGTTCACCAGCACCTGACCCGTGAGCGCGGGGTTGTTAATCTGCATGTTGAATTCCAGTCGCTGGTTCTGCGTCTGTCCGCTGACGCCCTTGCGCACCAGATTCACACCATGACCCATATCGCGTACGTCGTCGACGCTCTCCACCTGGAACACATGTGTCTCGTCCGAGGCAAAGTAGGGGTCGGCCTTGATGTCCTTCGTTACCTGTTCCAGCGTGAAGCCGTCCTCCAGCTCCACATACACCATACGACGGTGGATGCCCTCACCCAGGGGGATGGTCATCGACAGCGCATTCTTTACGCCAGCCTTCGAGCGTACACAGACGCTATGGCCCATCGACATGCCAGGACCGAAGTTGGTGTACGACAGTCCCTTCGGTGCCAGACTCTGCATCAGCGTACGCACGATGCTGTCGCTGCCCGGGTCCCATCCAGCGGCAATCACGCTCACCGTTCCCGTCTCCTTGTTGATAGCCATCAGCCTTTCGCGGTAGCCGCGGATATTCGTATGGATGTCAAACGAGTCGACGGTATTGATGCCCAATGGCAGAATCTGCTTGGCATATTCCTCACACGAACGGGTAGGCGTTGCCAGTATAGCTACGTCGACGTCCTTCAGTTCCTTGATGTCCTTCACTACCTCATACGCTGCCAGTTCAGCAGGTTTGTCCTGTGCGCCGTTTCTGCGCACTACGCCAGCTATCTCGAAGTCGGGAGCGGCTTCCAGTGCCTGAATGGTGTACTTACCGATGTTGCCGTAACCTACGACGGCTGCTCTGATTTTTTTCATTGTCGTTTAGTTTATCGTTATCAAATTTTCGCTTTCAGGGTGCAAAATTACACTTTTTCTTTGAATTACGTAACAAAACGGCAGATTTTTTTATTATTTGGTTACAGTTACTGCATTCAGCCATTGTGTCAGCTGCTGTTCGTAAGTATCGGATGGCAGGACCATGGATTGCTGAGGAGCATGCATGGGCGAAGCTCCTGCGTCGGTGGGAGTCGTCAGATAGTCGATGAGCTGGAGCACCAGTGCCTGTAGGTTGATGCCGCTGTCGGCGAGCATCTCGTTGAATTCCTGCCAGTCGATGCCGATGAGGGCGAGGGCTGCCATCAGCTGTTGTGTCAGCGCACTGAGGTCGATGGTCTGGCCATCCTGGCCGGCGATGATCTGGGCTATGATGCGGTTGACAATGCCGCGGACGTCGATGCCCATGTTTTCGAGCAGGGCTATCGTTTCGGCAATGTTGAACTCTTCCGACTGGAGCAGTTGCTGGAAGATGGGTTTCATCTCGTGGTTCTCATACATCGTCGGCCAGGCCTTCAGGGCGGCGACGGTCTGCACCAGGTAGAACAGTGTGGCTGTCAGGTGTCCCTGGCGGCGCACCAGGAAATTGGTTTGCAGGTTTGTTCTGCCTGGGATGATGCTGGGCTGATAGCCGTTGTTTTCAAGGAAGGGAAGGATGGCCCGGACCGACTGGATGGGTACATAGTCATCATCGCGTGCATGCATGATGTAGAGCTTCTGGGTGGGGTCGGGTGTCCAGCCATTGGCCAGATTCTGGCTTTCCAGACAGTCCTGCAGGGCTAAGGACTCTTCCGTCGACAGGTCGAGGTATGGTGGCTGGAAGATGTCGTCGACGGTCTTCTCACGGCCTATCAGATCGTTGATTTCCTGAGTGCTATAATTCTTGGATAGTATCCAGTCATCGATGTTGTCGGCCAGGAAGCTTTGGAACACGTCGCTGTAGCTGAGATTCAGATGGAGCGTCTCGTTGAATGCAACGACCATCAGAGGCATTACCACGTTGTAGATGGTGTGGAACGTGGTGACATACTCCTGATAGGCCATCTTGATGTCGCCAGGCAGTCCTCCGGCAAAGGTCTTGTCGAAGAAGAACTCGTCGCGGTACTCGTTGTCGCGCAGCTTCTGCACGGCAAGGGCGTCGAAACCGCCACTGCTGTAACCGATATTGAAGAGCAGGTCGCCATAGGCAATGCCCTCGTCGTCGAGCAGCTGTTTGGCAGCACGCAGACAGTCGAGGCTGGCTTTGGCATTGGTGGTGCCGCAGAGGAATGCCTGCGGGAAACGCTCAGTGGTGCCGAAGCCGTAGAAGTCGGAGGTCACCACAATGTAGTCGATGAATACCGGCATGGCCAGCAGCATGCCTTCAAACTGGTAGTAGCCGTGGGTGGAGCACTGGTTCTTGTAGGCTGACGTGAAATGGTTATGCAGCAGGATGCCATGACTCTCGGCATCACCATCCATGATGTTCTTGGGTATAAAGATGCTGCCGCTCAATGTGACGGGATTGCCGTCGGGGTCGGTTGACGGATAGAGGATGTTCATTACCGTCACGTCACGCGTCGGCAGGTATTCCTCGGGGATGAAGGCCCCCTCGCTGAGGGTCAGGCCAACCGTTGCATCCACCACCTCGTAGATGACGGGATTGTCGTCGATGGTCACCTCTTCGTATCTGGCATGGGTGTCGAGAACTTCCTCCTGTCCGTCCCAGGTATAGATGGTGACATAGCCCTCGTCGTCGAACTCGATGGCGCTGAGCTGGCTGCTGGAGTAGTATTTCGTCGTACCGTCCTCGAAGGCAATCTTGATAACCTTGGCTTCGGCCACTACTGTAGCAAGCAGCACGGTCAATAGAAGTAGGATTTTCTTCATAGCTGCTTACTTTTTGATGGTTTTACGTACGCTGTTCCCCCTTTTTACCACATAGACACCCTTCTTGGTGCTGTTTCCAGAAACCTTACGGCCACTCAAGTCGTAGGCCGTAGCAGCCTTCTGACGGCCCTCGTCGGTTCGTTTCTCCGTAATGCCCGTAGGCTCCGTACGGCGAATCACTGCGGCATCAACGTTAGCCCTGTTGGTGCCGTCCTGATAGTAAATGGTGACGTTCTCGCGGTCGAAGGTCACCCGTCTGACGGGCTTCTCCTCGACGGGAACACTCTGTGCCATAGTTGTTCCGCAGAACAACAGGAGTGAGAATACTCCCAAAGTCTTTCTTTTGACGTTCATCATAATCATGAAAAAAATGAATGGATAATCAGTTAACGTTGCAAAGATACGAAAAAAAATAAAAAAATAAAAGATATAAAGATAAAAAATAAAAAAAAATAGAATAATAGAATACAAAATTTGCTGCCGCCATGATATATTTTTCGTTTTTTTAGTTTCCTATCCCCTTTTTTTTGCGTGCGGAAGCAAATTGTCAATTATCAATTGTCAATTGTCAATTTAAATTCGTACCTTTGCAGCAGACAAATGACACATCGCCCATCATACATCCTACCTTTTATATCCTGTCTGCTGGCATGCCTCTGCCTGGCACTTACGGGATGTCACCAGGATGAGACGCTGACAGAACAGAAAGAAGAGCTGCCTGAGCCGGAACCGGAACCAGAGCCAGATCCGGAGCCAGAACCCGAACCGGACCCTAAGCCGCAGGCGCAGTTCACGGATACCGTCTGTTACGCCTCAGCCCCCAAACTGACCAATTACAATTTTGTATACCCTTCGACCGATCCGTTTGGCGAACCCGTCATGCTGTCGGGCACCATTTCCGTGGGTGCGGAAATCACCAGGGAGAAACCCGCCAGGGGTTTCCTGCTCTACAACCACTATACGGTCAACAGGGCCGACGAGTGTCCGTCGCGCGGCATGCTGGACCTGCAGAACCTGTTCGGCGGCAACGACTTCATCATCGTCTCTGCCGACTACTACGGTTTCGGCGTGACCACCGACAAACCGCAGGCCTACTGTGTGGCCGACGCCAACGCCGCGGCCAGCATCGACGCACTGACTGCCGCCCGGCAGCTAATGGCCGAAGCAGGCTATCAGTGGGGCGACGAACTGTTGAACGTGGGCTATTCACAGGGCGGACAAACCACCATGGCCGTGCTCAAGCTGGCCACTCTGCAGCATCCCGAACTGAAGTTCACCTGCACGATGGCAGGCGCCGGCCCCTACGATATGCCCGCCACCTACGGCCACTTCCTGGACACCGGCGAGACGGAGATGCCCAGCAGCATCGTCGGCGTGCTGTTAGCCGCCAATGAATACTACCAGCTCGACATTCCCTACGACCGACTGTTCCAGGAACCCCTCTGTAGCCATGTGAACGGTTGGATTCTGAGCAAGCTCTACACCAGTGGCAGCATTGACCGCCTGATAGGGACAACACAGCTTGCCGACTATGTGCAACCCGAACTGCTGCAACCCGAAGGCACTCTCTCGCAGCGCATCACAGAGGTACTCGACCGCAGCAACGTCTGTCGGGGTTGGACCCCACGCAAGGATGAAAAGATTCTGCTTTTCCACTCCAAGCAGGACAATACCGTCCCGCCGGTTAACACCGAACACCTGTATGCGTTCTTGATGTCGGCGGGAGTTGCTGACGTTGACCTACAATTTGGATACTACGGTCCACACACCATGTGTGGTGCATTCTTTGCTGCTGCAGTCAAAAAGAAAATGGTCGAATAATCACCCTGACGGCACGCTAATAGGCCTGTTCATGCACGCCTTTGACGGCACGGCCAGATGGGTCATTCATGTTGCGGAAAGCGGCATCCCATTCGAGGGCGATGGCGGTCGAGCAGGCTACGCTGGCCTCTTGGTTGACGCTACGGGCAGCGGAATCGCTGGGGAAGTGCTCAGCGAAGATGCTGCGGTAGTAATACTCTTCCTTGTTGAGTGGCGGGTTGATGGGGAAACGCTCGGCGGCGTGAGCCATCTGCTCGTCGGTGACGGCCTCGGAGGTCATTTGTTTCAGCGTGTCAATCCAACTGTAGCCAACGCCGTCGCTGAACTGCTCCTTCTGTCGCCAGGCAACCTCTTGGGGAAGCATGTCGGCAAAGGCCTCGCGGACTATCTTCTTCTCAATCACGAAACTCCCCTCGCCCTTTGGAGAGGGGCCGGGGGTGAGGCCGCACATCTTAGCCTCGGGGTTGGTACGCATGGCGACATCGAGGAACTCCTTGTCGAGAAAGGGTACGCGACCTTCGACGCCCCAGGCCGACAGACTCTTGTTGGCACGCAGACAGTCGTAGAGATAGAGTTTCGAGAGTTTGCGCACGGTCTCGTCGTGGAAGTCCTTGGCCGACGGTGCCTTGTGGAAGTAGAGGTAGCCGCCGAAGATCTCGTCAGCACCCTCGCCGGAGAGTACCATCTTGATGCCCATCGACTTGATGACACGAGCCAGCAGGTACATCGGTGTGGAGGCGCGGACGGTGGTGACGTCGTAGGTCTCGATGTAGTAGATGACATCGCGGATGGCATCAAGACCTTCTTGAATGGTGTAGTTGATTTCGTGGTGAACGGTGCCGATATGGTCGGCCACGAGCTTGGCCTTGGCCAGGTCAGGAGCACCCTTCAGTCCAACGGCAAACGAGTGCAGACGAGGCCAATAGGCTTTTGTCTTGGAATCGTCCTCGATACGCATCTCCGAATATTTCTCGGCGATGGCGGAAATGACGCTGGAGTCCAAGCCGCCACTTAACAGCACGCCGTAAGGGACGTCGGACATCAGCTGGCGCTTGACGGCATCCTCGAGAGCATCGTGGATAGCCTCGATGCTGGCGGGGTTGTCCTTCACAGCATCATATTGCATCCAGTCGCGACGATAATACCTTATAAAATTGAAAGGTTTAAGAATTGAAGAATTGAAGTCTTCAATCTTTCCATTTTTCAATTTTTCAATTTTTCCATGAACGTAATGTCCTGGCAGGAACGGCTCGTAGCGTTCGCATTGGCCCTCAAGGGCTTTCAGCTCTGAGGCGACATAGACCGTGCCGTCGCTATCGTAGCCTATATAAAGAGGTATGACGCCGATGGGGTCGCGGGCTATCAGAAACTCGTTGCGCTCCTCGTCATAGAGTACAAAGGCGAAGATACCACTCAGGTCTTCGAGAAAGTTTATGCCCTTTTCGCGATATAATGCCAGAATCACTTCGCAGTCGGATCCCGTCTGGAATTCATACTGTCCGGCATAGCGGCGGCGAATCTCCTGATGATTGTATATCTCACCGTTGACTGCCAGTACCTGTTTCCTGTCTGGCGAGAACAGCGGCTGTCCACCTGATTCGGGGTCGACGATGCTCAGTCGCTCGTGGGCGAGGATTGCACTGCCGCCACAGTATATTCCACTCCAGTCGGGGCCGCGGTGACGGATTTTCTGACTCATCTTTAATGCCTTATTGCGCAGCTCATTCGTCTGCTCCTTAATATTAAGTATTGCAACGATTCCACACATAATTCTATTTGACTATTTGATGATTTATGATTTGACTATTTGTTCTTCTCCCTAATATGTTCCTCATACTCAGCTAACTCGCGCTCGCCAATATGCGCTAAGCCGTAATGCTCGTCATGCTGTGAGAAGTCAAGGCCCACTTTTTCACTATACGCAGACACGCGCATAGGAATAAGACTGTCTATGAGTTTGTATCCCAGCCAACTCATGGCGAAGGTATAAACGAAGACGATAACAATGGCAAGCAGATGGTAGAGGAAAATAACAAAGCCATCCCATGTACCAGCTATGAGGCCCTCCTGAATGAAGATACCTGTCAGTACTGTGCCAAAGATACCACCTGTTCCGTGCGTTGGGAACACATCGAGCGCATCGTCAATGCTGCTGCGTGAGCGCCAGTAAACGGCAATGTTACAAATCAGCGTGATGACAAATGCGATGAAAATGCTCTGACCTACAGTGACGTAGCCTGCTGATGGTGTAATAGCCACCAAGCCGACTACACATCCTACTGCAGCACCCATGGCCGACGGCTTACGACCACGCAGACAGTCAAAGAATATCCACGTCATCATGGCCGTAGCCGAGGCAGTGTTGGTGTTCAGGAAAGCCTTGATAGCCTGACCATCGGCATGCAGCGACGAACCAGCGTTGAAGCCAAACCACCCCAGCCACAGCATAGCAGCTCCCAGAAGCACGAAGGGAATGTTGGCAGGTTCGCTCTTGCGCGTCTCAGCTTTACGCCGTCCCAGATAGATAGCACCTGCCAATGCTGCTACACCTGAAGAAGCATGGACAACGATACCACCTGCAAAATCAATAACCCCCCACTTCATAAACAATCCCTCTGGGTGCCAGGTCATGTGCGCTAACGGACAGTAGATGATGAAGAAAAAGAACATCATAAAGAACATATAGGCCGAGAAGCGTACACGCTCAGCAAATGATCCTGTAATCAACGACGGGGTGATGATGGCAAACTTCATCTGGAACAGCGCGAATAGTGCCAAGGGAATGGTCGCACCGCCTAAAATATTACCAGCAGGTGTTGTATAGACCTCTGCGCCAACATTCTGAAACATCATGAATGTCAACGGGTTTCCAATCACACCGCCAATGTCGTCACCAAAGCATAACGAGAAGCCAACCACCACCCATAGAACTGAAATCAGTCCCATAGCGATGAATGACTGTAACATTGTCGAGATGACATTCTTTGCACCCACCATACCACCGTAGAAGAATGATAGTCCGGGTGTCATCATCAGCACAAAAATAGTGGCTGTAATCAACCAAGCCACATCGGCAGCTGATATTACCGACCAGTCACAATCAAACGACGGTTCTCCTACCGCCAAGCCTGCTACAGCAATAAGCGTCATTGCTGTCATCAAGATTATCCATCTTTTCTTAATCTTCATACCTTTTCTTACCTTTTTTATTGTTTTGGCTGCAAAGGTATAACAAAAAAAGAGGAAGCCGTTAGTTTCCTTTCAATTTGTTTGTTAAAACTAATATAAATTGACAATTTGTAAAGCAATTGTATTGATTTGGTATCTATTTGCTTTTCTTTTGAAGAGAATCGGCGTCAGATTGTTACAAATTGTCACCACCTCCATTGTCATCGCTGCTACTGGGCGTAGGCGTAAGTGTCGCCTTTTACAGATACGACAGATAGAGGTAGTTGGTTTGGGCAGGATACTCAGCCGCAAGGGTGTCAATCTGGTTGACAGTGGGTACGAGACCAAGCATCTTGCGCCATTTACGGATGGTAAGACCGGCCTGTTCCATCTTCATACGGTGCTCCAAGCCAACGGCACGACCAATCTGGAAGTCGCTGAAGCCGTAGACTTTGGCGACACGCAGGAGTTGGTAGACCTCGGGCGACTGCAGGTACTCCTTGAACTCGCTGGGTTCCATGAACTCAGAGATTTCCGACAGGTGGGTGTATTCGTGCAGTTGCTGGTCGATGTCGACGATATGTTTCAGCTTCTGCAGGAACCAGCGGTCAATCATCGTCAACTGGTGAATCTGCTCAATGCTGTAACCAATCTTCATTGCCTCAGAGATGACGAATATACGAGTGTCAGTAGGTTCGTGAAGAGCAGCCTCACCCCCGACCCCTCTCCAAAGAGAGAGGGGAATAGTTACCTCTTCCGATATATTTCCGCTTTGAGTGCATTCACTCCCCTCGCCATTTGGAGAGGGGTCGGGGGTGAGGCTTCTGTTCTCTACAAAGCCGTGCATGCCCTGGCCAATCATGCGGAGCCCCTTTTGCAGGGCTTCCTCGAAAGTGCGGCCGATAGCCATCACCTCGCCGACGCTCTTCATCGACGAACCGAGCTGGCGCTTCACACCCTGGAACTTGGTGAGGTCCCAGCGGGGTATTTTGACGACTACGTAGTCAAGGGCAGGTTCGAAGAAGGCACTTGTAGTCTTGGTGACGCTGTTCTTCAGTTCGAAGAGACCATAGCCAAGGCCCAGTTTGGCAGCGACGAAGGCCAAGGGATAGCCCGTGGCCTTGCTGGCCAGAGCTGATGAACGGCTCAGGCGGGCATTAACTTCGATGACACGGTAGTCCTCGCTGTTGGGGTCGAGGGCATACTGTACGTTGCACTCGCCGACAATGCCGATGTGTCGGATAATCTTGATGGCAAGGGCACGCAGTTTATGGTACTCGCTGTTGGTGAGCGTCTGCGACGGAGCGACGACGATGGACTCACCCGTATGGATGCCTAACGGGTCGAAGTTCTCCATGTTACAGACGGTGATGCAGTTGTCATAGCGGTCGCGCACCACCTCGTACTCTATCTCCTTCCAACCTTTGAGTGATTTCTCTACCAATACCTGCGGCGAGAACGAGAAGGCTTCTTCGGCCTGCGCCAGCAGCTGTTCCTCGTTGTCGCAGAAGCCGGAGCCTAAACCGCCGAGGGCGTAGGCAGCACGGAGAATGACGGGGAACCCTAATTTGTGGGCTGCCTGCTGTACCTCCTCAACCGTTGAGCAGGCCTCGCTCTTGATGGTCTTCACGTCAATCTCGTCGAGGCGCTTCACGAAGAGGTCGCGGTCCTCCGTGTCGATGATGGCCTGCACAGGGGTACCTAGCACCTTGACGCCATACTTCTCTAAGATGCCTTTCTCGTAGAGTTCCACGCCGCAGTTCAGAGCCGTTTGACCGCCGAACGACAGCAGAATGCCGTCAGGCCGCTCTTTTTCAATGACGCGCTCCACGAACTCGGGCGTGACGGGCTGGAAATACACCGTGTCGGCGACATCCTTTGATGTTTGCACCGTGGCGATATTGGGATTGATGAGCACCGAGTGAATGCCTTCTTCCTTCAGCGCCTTCAACGCCTGTGCACCACTATAGTCGAACTCACCCGCTTGACCAATCTTCAGGGCACCTGATCCTAACAATAATACCTTATTTATTTTGTCCATAACATCTAATCATTATTCTACAACGGATTTCACTGATTATTTCTGTGTTCAGCAATCCGTTTAATCCGTTAAATCCGTTGTTCTGACAAAAGCATCTTTGTGAACTCGTCGAAGAGGAATTCCGTGTCTACGGGACCTGAGCAGGCCTCGGGGTGGAACTGTGCCGACATCCAGGGGTTCCGCTTGTGGCGGATGCCCTCGTTTGAGCCGTCATTCATATTCACGAAGAGTGGTTCCCAGTCAGAGGGTAGGGTAGTGTCATCAACAGCATAGCCGTGGTTCTGGGAGGTAATGAAACACTGGTTGGTGCCTATCTTCCTCACGGGTTGGTTGTGCGAGCGATGACCGTACTTCAGTTTGTAGGTCTTGGCCCCTGCGGCACGTGCCAGCAACTGGTTGCCGAGGCAGATGCCCATGCAAGGTTTCACCTCTTTATTATTGAGGAACGTGCGGATATTGTCTACCGTCTTGCTGCATTGTTCTGGGTCGCCAGGACCATTCGCCAGGAACAGCCCATCGAACTCTAACTGGTTGAAGTCATAGTCCCAGGGTACACGCACCACCTCGATGCCTCGACGGATGAGGCAGCGGATGATGTTCGCCTTGACGCCGCAGTCCACGAGGACGACACGCTTTAATTGAGAATTGAAAATTGAGAATTGAGAATTATTGGCTGTTGTGTCAGGCCGATATGTAATCACCTCTTTGCAACTCACTTGCTCCACCCAGTTCACAGAGCCATAGTCTTCTTGGTAATCACTCCCCTCGCCTTTTGGAGAGGGGTCGGGGGTGAGGCTTATTCTTCCCATCATCACGCCATGCTCTCGCAGCACCTTCGTCAATCGGCGGGTGTCGATGCCTGTGATGGCGGGGATATGTTCACGCTTCAGCCATGCGGCTAATGACTCCTTCGCATTCCAGTGCGAGTACTGCTCGCTGTAGTCGGCCACAATGAGTGCCTTGGCGTGGATGCGGTCGCTCTCCATAAACAGCGGCAGACCGTCAGCACCAGTGCCTGTGTCAGGCACACCGTAGTTGCCTATCAATGGGAATGTCGTTACCAGTATCTGGCCTGCATAGCTGGGGTCTGTCAGACTCTCAGGGTAACCCGTCATCGCCGTATTGAATACGACCTCGCCCACATAAATGTCGGAGTGTTGCTCCCTGCCAGAAGGCCGCCCCTCGTTTTGTCGGGGGGCTCCTGCGTAGCCGAACGACCAGCCGCAGAATGTCGTACCGTCTTCAAGGATTAATCTTGCTTGTCTCATTTATTGTTTTTTTAATGTCTGTTCAACGTAGTTTATAAATGCCTGATTCACCAATCGGACGCCGCCTGACGTTGGGTAATGCCCCGTAAAATACCAGTCGCCGGGATGGTTGGGACACGCCTTGTGCAGTCCTTCGATGCTTTGGAACACCAGTTCGATGGGTGCCTGCATATCGTCAGGGCGTAGCATCTCGACGATTTTCTGATTGATTTCGTCGACGGTGAAGGGCTCATAAATGTCGCGTACCCGATTACACAATGGGGTCGGTTCCGCTGTGTAATTTTCGAGTTCGCGTTTGCAGGCGAGGTAGGTGTCGTTGACGAGCTGCCATAGACCACGTTCCTCAATCAGTGCTATTGTTGCACGGAAGGCACAGAACTCCTCCAGACGTGCCATGTCAATGCCGTAATAGTCCGGATAGCGAATCTGCGGGGAGCTGCTGACCATTACAATCTTCTTTGGATGCAGACGGTCGAGGATTTTGAAGATGCTCTCCTTTAGCGTGGTGCCACGAACGATGCTGTCGTCGATGACAACGAGGTTGTCTATGCCGGGTCGCAACGAGCCGTAGCTGATGTCATAGACGTGGGCGGCAAGGTCGTTGCGCTCGGAGTTGTCGGCGATGAAAGTGCGCATCTTGATGTCTTTCCATACAACTTTCTCCGTGCGGACGTTGTAGCCCTGTTGGCGGAAACCGTCGGTCATGCCGTAGTAGGCTACCTCAGCGGTATTGGGGATGTAGGAGAATACCGTGTTGTCGACGTCGTTGTCGATGGCATGCATGATGGCGGGTGTCAGTTGCTCGCCCAGCCGTTTACGCTCCTGGTAGATGTCGCGGTCAGAACCCCGACTGAAATAGATGCGCTCAAAGCTACATGCCGATAGTTGTTGGGCGGGCATGATTTGTTCCAATCTCATATCACCATCTTTATGTACGATAAGCGCCTGGCCGGGTAGGAGTTCACAGATGTCATCGGCCTGCAAATCAAAGGTGGTCTGTAATACGGGACGTTCGCTGGCCAAGGCGATGATTTCGTCGTCGTGATAATAGAAGGCCGGACGAATGCCCCAAGGGTCGCGTACACTGAACATTTCTCCGCTGCCCGTCATTCCGCACATCACGTAGCCGCCATCGTAATGACACATGGTCTTTTTCAAAACATTGGCCATCTCCACGTGGCTATCGATATAGTCGGTGATGGCTCTACCTTCCAAATTCTGTTCCTTGGCCTCTACAAACAGGCGCTCCACCTCACGGTCCAGACGGTGGCCCATCAGTTCGAGCGTGATGTATGAGTCACCATAGATGCGTGGCGACTGACCATGTGCGGTCAGAAATTGGAATACCTCGCCGATGTTGGTCATGTTGAAGTTGCCGCAGAGACAGAGGTTCTTGGCACGCCAGTTGTTACGCCGCAAAAAAGGGTGTACGAACGTCAGTCCGCTCTTGCCCGTGGTCGAATAGCGCAGGTGTCCCATCAATAGTTCGCCCTTCATCTCCTCCGTCACACGAGAGAAAATCTCCGTAATGGCATCCTTGCCTTCAGCCTTCTCACGGAACATATATTCCGTGCCGGGTTCGTTTTTCAGACTGACGGAAGCAATACCGGCACCCTCCTGACCGCGGTTGTGCTGCTTCTCCATCATCAAATAGAGTTTGTTGAAACCGTAGGCCCACGTGCCGTATTTCTGCTCGTAGTATTCGAGCGGTTTCAACAGGCGAATCATCGCCACACCACACTCATGCTTTAATTGTTCCATTAATTCTCAATTCTCAATAGTCAATTATCAATTATTTGACGCAAGCCTTGATAAAGTCCATGAAGAGCGGGTGCGGATTCAGCACTGTTGAGGAATATTCAGGGTGGAACTGTGTGCCGATATACCATTTTTTTTCAGGGATCTCGACGATTTCCACGAGGTCGGCAGCGGGATTGATACCCACGCACTTCATGCCAGCAGTCTCGTACTCATCCTTATACTTATTGTTGAACTCGTAGCGATGACGATGGCGCTCACTGATAACAGCCTCACCCCCGGCCCCTCTCCAAAGGGCGAGGGGAGTAGATACGTCAGACTGCATATATGCAGCATACACTTTACTTCCTGGTTGTAATAGACATTCATAGGCACCCAGTCGCATGGTGCCGCCCATTTGAGTGATATTCTTCTGTTCCTCCATGATATCGATGACGTTGTGAGGCGTGTCGGGGGTCATCTCGGCGCTGTTGGCATCCTTGTAACCCAGCACGTTGCGGGCAAACTCGATGACCATCATCTGCATGCCGAGACAAATTCCGAAGGTGGGAATGTCGTGGGTGCGGGTGTACTCGGCGGCAATAATTTTGCCTTCGATACCGCGCTGTCCGAAGCCGGGGCAGATGATGATGCCTGCCATGCCTTCCAATTGTGCGGCGACGTTTTCTGCCGTCAGTTCCTGGCTGTTGACAAAGTGAATCTTCGCTTTCACATCGTTGTAGATACCCGCCAGATTGAGACTCTCGCGGATGCTCTTATAGGCGTCCTGCAGGTCGTACTTGCCCACCAGCGCCACGTGTACCTCGCGAGTGGCGTTACGCTGCTTTTCAAGGAAATCGTGCCACGGCTTCATTACAGGCGTTTCGCCTACGGGGATGCCAATCTTTCGCATAATGGCGGCATCGAGTCCCTGCTTCTGCATACTCACAGGCACTTCGTAGATGCTCGGCATGTCCTCGCTCTGTACCACGCACTCCAAATCGACATTACAGAAAGATGCCACCTTCAGGCGTAAAGCGTCGCTGAGGTGGCGTTCGGTTCTTAGGACGAGAATGTCGGGCTGGATCCCCATCCCTTGCAGTTCCTTGACGGAGTGCTGCGTGGGCTTTGTCTTTAACTCGTCGGCTGCTTTCAGATAGGGTACATATGTCAGATGTACACACACCGCATCGCGTCCCAATTGCCAACGTAACTGGCGGATGGCCTCCATGAACGGCGCACTCTCGATGTCACCAATGGTGCCGCCAACCTCTGTGATGACAAAGTCAAGTTGCTCACTCTTTTCGTCTTCGCGTAGCATTCGCCGCTTAATCTCGTCCGTGATGTGCGGCACCACCTGGATGGTCTTACCCAGGTAGTCGCCGTGGCGCTCACGGTCGATGACGGTCTTATAGATGCGCCCTGTTGTTATAGAGTTGTTTCGTGTTGTGTGTATACCTGTGAATCGTTCGTAATGCCCCAGGTCGAGGTCAGTCTCCATACCATCCACCGTCACATAGCACTCACCGTGCTCGTAGGGATTCAGCGTCCCAGGGTCGATGTTAATGTAGGGATCGAATTTCTGGATGGTGACCTTGTAGCCGCGCGCTTGTAGCAGTTTGCCGATACTGGCGGAGATGATTCCTTTACCTAACGAGGAAACTACACCGCCTGTAACGAAAATGTACTTTGTATTCATCCTTTGTTGTTTTTGAAGTTTGCTCTTTTTACCTTATTCTACTATTTTGGGTGCAAGGCTGCGATTAAGCGAGAGCAAGGAAAAATCGTCTTCATTTGCCAAGCGTGAGCAGTCTCGCCGAATTTTTCGGCAAAGGTAATACATTCTGCATAAATAGCCATCATTTTACTTACTCTTTGATTGTTAAAAATCTGACTAAATTACATTTTGTATTATCTGAAGCCAATAGAGCTTTCTTTTTGTTATCATTTTGCAATAAAAACCTGTCATTTTGTTGCAAATCGTCATTTCATATAAAAAAAGAATCGCCCTCTTTTCGTGTTTTTCGTAAGTTTTATCGCTTTTGTTTGGTTGTTTAAAAAAGAATGAGTAATTTTGTAACCAAATTTGAAAAGAATAACCAAATACACCCGGATGGAGAAGCGAAAATGGAATATCAAGAACTTGTGGCCGATGTTGGCGGCCATAGGATTTGCTGTGGTATGTTTCTGTTTTTTTCAGCTACGATATAATTATCATCTTTATTTCAAGGGGCAAAACCAGCTGTTTTTGATGTCGTGGTCGTACGTAAGTACATTTTTCGCAAAACCAGCATGGGCTGCCTGCCTGATAGGAGAATTCCTGACACAATTCTATTGTTATGCCGTTGCCGGTGCGGCCATCCTTACGGCATCACTCACCGTTTTGTTGGGACTGGTATACAAGGCTCTCGGCAATTTGAAACTTAACAGATGGATCGTGCTGACAGTGGCTCTGGTCATCTCTTTGCGTGAGGCTTTGTGTCATCTGTACTACGTGTATACGTTGTCGTCTACATACGCGTTGATGGGGGGACTGCTGATGTTCCTGATACTGCGCAGGTTGATGAATTGTCGATGGCCATGGACTTTGATGGCCATACTGTCAGGAACGCTACTGTGTTACTGGATGTTTGGCTATGGTGTGTGGCCTTTCCTGCTGCTGTCGGCTCTTGTCGTATGGAAGGTAACGGTTCCGGTGGCTGTCGCTCTTGTATGTCTGCTGCCTTTAATGAGAAGCCATTACAACCTGACGACCGCCGACCTGTTTCAATATCCTGGTATAGGAAGGATGTACGCCCCGGATTTCAACAAAGAAACCGACCTTCACATGATACACAGTTATGAAACAGGTGACTGGGACGATGTCGTGGAAACGGCTGCAACTGACCATGTACTGAATATACTCAGGGAAAAGGGATATTCCCAAATGACACTTTCCCAGGATGAACGGGTGTCGTCTACTGTACGCCGGTTCATTTATAACCTCGTTCAGGCACAGAGGGGTAACCTGCCCGATGTGCTGTTGGAGTATTATCCCAACTACTTGGGAACCTTTACCAGTATGATAGGAACAAAGATTCCCATGATGATGTTTATGAACTTGCATGAGTTCTACTATGCCATCGGCGACATTGCACGTGCGGAAAGAGGAGCATTCATGGCGTGCGTATCTGTTGCTAACAACCGGAATGCATACACCATTAAGCGATTGGCTGAATGCGCACTGGTAAGAAACGACCAGAGGGCCATTGATAAGTATCTTGGACTATTGCGTCAGACAATACCATATAAGGCGTGGGCTGAAAATGCTCGGAATGATGAGCGTTACAGGCAGAAGGCGCTGTTTGTCAACAAGCAGGACACCATTTCACCGAGTGAGGACTCCTACAACATCATGACGCAACTGCTCAAGTCGAATCCAGAGAATGACGTGGCACTTGACTATTTGCTGTGCAGCCAGCTGATAAGAAAGGATATTGACAACTTCAAACATGACTACGACCAGTATTGTTTGGAGCGTCCACGCCTGAAGAAACTCTATCAGGAGGCACTGTGCATTTGGCTGATGAACAACCAGGCTCCGGAGGAAGAATGGCAGAGATATGTCCAGGACGAACAAATTCTGAGTCGGTTGAAGGAATATACAACGGAAAGGGCAAATCCACGCTTTGCCGACACCTATTGGTATTACTTCGATGTTTTTAACCTCGAAGGCAATTAAGCACTTACATGGTTTTATGAAGAGAAAAAACATATTTACCTACATGGCCTTAGCCTTACTGATCCTGCTGATGGCTTGTACTCCCACACCACACGATGTGAAACAAAGCGGACAGGAGGCAGAGATATATCCTGACTACAAGGATGTCACCATACCTGTAAACATTGCCCCGTTGAATTTTGTGGTGAGAGGTGCTGATGCTGTGGAAATAAAGGCAGGCGACCTCAGAGTAAGAAACCGTGGTGGCCATGTGACGTTCGGCATGCGTGAGTGGCACAAGTTGGTGGAGGAATCCGACACGATTGAGGTACAAGTGACGGCGCTGAAGGAGGGGCAGTGGATAGCGTATAAGCGGTTTCATTGGTATGTGGTACGCGACAGTATTGATAGCTATCTGACCTATAGACTGATAGAACCAGGTTACTCTGTTTGGAGCAGACTGCAGATCAAGCAACGGTGTCTGGAAAATTTCGAGGAGTATGCACTGGCGGACTATCATCTTCAGGAAAACCGCTGCATGAACTGCCACACGCCCGGCAGCCAGAATCCCCGGTTGTCTATGTTGTATGTAAGAGGGGAGGGTGGAGGAGCCATTCTCAACCGGAATGGGCAACTGAGAAAACTGAATATTAACACCCCTGACATGGTGGCGCCATCTACTTATTTCCAATTTGCACCGTCAGGAAGATATATTGTGTTCTCATCCAATGTGGTCGTACCAGCTGTTCAAGGGTTGGCGCAAAAGAGACTGGAGGTCTACGATACAGAGTCTGCTGTCTATGTGGCAGACCTTGATGAGAACAGGATTATCCACTCTAAGCTGTTAAGTGATTCCTCGCGTCTGGAGACATTCCCCACCTTTTCACCAGATGGAAAATACATCTATTATTGCACATCACCAAAGGTGGACTTGCCACAGGACTACAAAAATATGAAATATGTTTTGGCAAGGATACCGTTCGACGAGGCTACCGGTACCATTGGCACACAGGTTGATACGCTGTTCACTGAGCGCAGTGTATGCCATCCAAGAGTGTCGCCCGATGGGAAGGAAATACTTTTTACCGTGCAGGACTACGGGACTTTCCCCATATGGCATCAAGAAGCTGATTTGTGGATGATGGATTTAAGAACAGGTGCTATAGACATCCTACAGGTGGTGAATTCAGCCATGAGCGATACCTATCACAGTTGGTCTGGCAATTCACATTGGTTTGTGTTCGCCTCAAAACGTGACGACGGCCTTTATGGCAAGCCCTATTTCTGCTATGTGGACAAAAATGGCAAGGCTCATAAACCCTTCTGTCTTCCGCAGCAGGATCCAACTTTCTATGATGACTTCCTGAAATCATTCAATGCCCCTGAGCTGGCCAAGGGAAGAATACCCTTTGATGCAGTAGATGTTGCGAATGCCATGAAACTTCCTGCAGAGCCATTCCAATAAATGACCGACCGTCATCTTGTGAAAAAAAAAGAATCCCCCTCCTTTGCATCATCGCAAAAGAGGGGGAGCATCCTGATAGAAGAGGTTATGGATGCAGCGTTAATCCAAATACCAGGTATGCTTTTTGTGAACACGGATTAGCCGTAACCTGTCCGAAGACGGGGATAGAGAACGAGTCGGTAATCTTGATATCCTTGTCGGCCCTAACCGTCAGGTTGGTGACCGCAAAGCCCGTCGTCCCATAGAAATCTGTGGCGTATGGGACGGCGCCAGCCGTAGCAGTCCAGTCTATGGCAGACAGTTTAAATGGGACAACTACTTCCATGTAACTGCTGTAGGCTCGCTTACCGTCCTTGTTTACGCCGTCATTGCCTGCGAAGTTGGTGAACCACTGTAGCGACGCAAAGCCGAAGTCATAGCCGATGTTAGCCTCAAATACGTGGTTGGTGCCGTGGGCGTCGTACTTGAAATATCGTTCAGGGTCGCCACCTGCGGGGTCATTGGTCCAGTAGTCGGTGATGCCGATGTTCAGACCGCCAATGGTGTAGGCCAGTGTCAAGTCCAACTCCTTATTGTCGGCAGGTGTGGAGATTCCCACACTGCCCCATGCTGTCAGACTCAGGCCCTTATAGCCAATACCCAGCGTCGGCTGCAGCGATACATTGCCTAAGTCCTGACCACGCCAAATGTAACTACTTACGATATCTCCACTAATCGTCGTCTCAATATTATCCTGAGCAAAGGCGGTCATGCTCATGATCAGTCCGCATGCTAATAAAACAATCTTTTTCATACGCTTCTTTTTTTGGAAACGAATTAGAATAATTGGAACGAATTATAACGAATAGTATTGTTTATTCTCATTCGTGGATTAATTATTCTCATTATTCCAATTCGTTTCAGTTATAAATATATTAGTTGTAACAAGCCTCACCATGTTCATAGATGTCAAGACCTTCTTCTTCTATACGTTTATTAACGCGCAAACCGTGAATATATTTTATTCCGTAGAACAAAATGAAGCCACAAACGGCAGCCCAGAGATCGATGACAAGAATGCCGAAACACTCAGCACCGAAGAATCCCCAGCCATGGCCATAGAAGGCACCGCTATCTGTTGCCAGCAGACCTGTCATCAGCGTACCGAGGATACCGCATACGCCATGTACTGAACTGGCACCCACAGGGTCGTCGATGTGCAGCACGTGGTCGATAATCTCGATAGAAAAGACCAATACGATACCACAGACGAGACCGATAATGACGGCTCCAAAAGGCGAAACAAGGTCACAACCAGCGGTGATACCCACGAGACCAGCCAGCACACCGTTCAGCGTCAGTGAGAGTGAGGGCTTGCCATACTTGATATAGGTGAGGAACATCGTAGCCACACCACCGGCAGCAGCAGCGAGGTTGGTGGTTAGGAATACATGAGAAATGGCGATGCGGTTCACTTCACCGCTTGCAGCTAACTGCGAACCAGGGTTGAAACCAAACCATCCCAGCCAAAGAATAAAGACACCTAGTGCGGCCATCGTCAGGTTGTGGCCGGGAATGGCGCGGCTCTTACCGTCCTTACTGTATTTGCCGATACGGGGACCCAGTGCCAGTGCACCAATCAGGGCCAGTACACCGCCTACGCTATGTACGATGGCAGAGCCTGCAAAGTCGTGGAATGTGGCACCGAATGTTGACATCATAAAGCCGTCGGCTGCATCATTACAAAGCCAGCCGCCACCCCATGTCCAATGACCTTCGATGGGATAAATGAATAACGAGATAACGGCACTGTAAACCAAATACATCGAGAACTTCGTACGCTCGGCCATGGCACCGCTCACAATGGTGGCAGAGGTGGCGCAGAAGACGGTCTCGAAAATCAAGAATCCTTCTACGGGCAAGTCTCCTTTGTAGAAACTCAGGTCGCCCCAGTTGGGAGCACCAATAAAACCTGCGCCCTCGCTACCGAACATAAAGCCGAAGCCAAGGAAGAAAAACAGCAGAGAGCCGAACATGAAGTCGACGAAGTTCTTCATCAGGATGTTTGCCGTGTTCTTACTACGCGTAAAGCCAGCCTCACACAGCGCAAAACCCGGCTGCATCCAGAAAACCAACATGGCTGCCAATAGCATCCATACGGTATCGAGTGATAATCCTATTTCGTTCATAACTATGATTCTTTTTTACAACGGATTACACTGATTTCACGGATTATGTCTTCGTATAAACATCCGTTAAATCCGTTGTCGTTAAACTTCTATTTCTTGTCTCTTAAAACGGTGTCACCGTGTTCGCCTGTGCGTATGCTCCAAGTGTCAATCATGTCGCTTACAAAGATGCGGCCGTCGCCAACCTCTCCTGTGTGAGCTACCTCGAGGATAACCTTAACGGTAGGTTCTACGAACTGTTCACGACACACAATAGTCAGTGCCACACGCTCTATCACGTCCGTTGAGTACTGGACACCACGATATATCCTTTCTTGTCGGCTCTGTCCGATGCCATGCACGTTGTGGTACTCAAACCAGTCGATGTCCGAACTGAGCAAGGCCTCCTTGACCTCCTCAAACTTCGTTTTCCTGATAATTGCTTCAATTTTTTTCATACCCTTTTACCTTATTAATAATTATACTTACCCGTTTTGTTCGGGCTAACACCATATGGTTTTTACGGTGCAAAGGTACGATGTTTTGATAAATATTCATTCAGTTTTCTTACATTTTGGTTGTTAAAACTTTAAGAAACTGACATTTTGTAAACTTTTTGCGTCTATTGACTTTCGTTTTGTTACACTTTGTGTCGAATCACCCCCGTTTTGTTACAAATCGTTATTTTTACTGACAGTGTGTACGTACACATATGCCTTGACATATATCAAAAGGAGGACCCAACTGCTTTTTTCGGGCAAAAACTTTTGTGGTTTCGCGGAATTGCTGTATCTTTGCGCCATCATACATGATAGACAATGGATATAAAGGAACTATTGAATCGGACAGATAGGTTTGCAGCCAATGCAGGTTGTAGGATTACGGAGGTGGACGAGCGGCATGCTGTTGCGGAGATGACGGTGACGACGATGCATCTGAATGGAGGCAATGTGTGTCAGGGAGGGGCGCTGTTTACGTTGGCAGACTTGGCTATTGCTGCCTGGATGAACTACAACGGTCAACTCACGTTTGGCATCAACAACTGCATCATGTTTGTATCAAGTGCGCATGAGGGCAATGTGCTGCGGGCAGAGGCTGTCGGCATATGCGACCATCATAAGATTCCTGCTGTTGAGGTGCGTGTCACCAATCAAGACGGACGGCTCATCTGTTATGTGACGGGTATGGGATATCGTAAGAATATTAACGTACCAACAGAAGAAAGGAAATGAAAAAGCTTATCGTAGCAATCGATAGATAATAAGGCTGTTGTGTTCGAACACAACAGCCTTGTTTTTTTAGTAAAATGACATTGTGTAAGGAATAAAGGATGAAAAGGGCATGAAATGTTTTAAAATGTAAGGAAAACAGGTTAAAAATCGAGCAAAGTGTCAGATGATGTAAATTTTAACTTGAAAAACGTAAGCAAAATCTTGGTCATAATTGCAAAATGATATATCTTTGCAGTTGAAATTGTACAGATTGATACAAAAAGGACTCCGAGCCTTGCTTGTCTGAGTACCTATAAAGAGAAGTAATTACGAAGAAGGATAATATGACACATTGCAAACTTCAACAAAAAGGACTATATCGAAGCGAATACGAGCACGATGCTTGTGGCGTGGGAATGGTGGTAAACATTCACGGCGGAAAAAGTCACGAACTGGTGGACAATGCATTGAAGGTGCTTGAAAATATGGAGCATCGCGGTGCGGAGACACGCGACAAGACCGGTGATGGTGCGGGTATCATGGTACAGATTCCCCACGAGTTTATTTTGTTGCAGGGTATCCCCGTGCCCGAAAAGGGAAAGTACGGCACAGGTTTGGTATTCCTGCCTAAGGACGAGAAAGCCCAGCAGCAGATACTGAGCGTGATGATCGAGGAGATTGAGCGTGAGGGCCTGCAGCTGATGCATCTGCGTACGGTACCTACGAACCCCGAGGTGCTGGGTGTGGCTGCCCGCGAGGTGGAACCCGCCATCAAGCAGATTTTCGTGAAGAGAAGCCTCACCCCCGGCCCATCTCCAAAGGGCGAGGGGAGTGATTACAACCCTGTCGAAGAAGAAAAAGCCTTCGAGCGTACATTATATATAATAAGAAAGAGAATTGAGAATAGGGTAGCCAAGCTCTCTGCTCCTCTCCCTGACAGGGAGGGGCAGGGTGGAGAGTCTGATTTCTATATCTGCTCCCTCTCCTCAAAGAATATTATCTATAAGGGCATGTTGACCAGTGGACAGCTGCGACGCTACTTCCCTGATTTGTCGAACGACTACTTTACGAGCGGACTGGCATTGGTTCACTCTCGCTTTAGCACTAACACGTTCCCCAAATGGAAGTTAGCACAGCCGTTCAGACTGTTGGCGCACAATGGTGAGATCAATACCATTCGTGGTAACCGTGGATGGATGAAGGCACGTGAGAGTGTGCTCAACAGCGAGGCGCTGGGCAACATCAAGGATCTGCGTCCCATCGTGCAGGAGGGTATGAGTGATTCTGCCAGCCTTGACAACGTCTTTGAGTTTTTGATGATGAGCGGTCTCTCGCTGCCTCAGGCGATGGCCATTCTGGTGCCTGAGTCGTTCAATGACAAGAATCCTATCTCGGAAGACTTGAAGGCCTTCTATGAATACCATTCAATCTTGATGGAACCGTGGGACGGCCCTGCCGCACTGCTCTTTTCGGACGGCCGGTATGCAGGCGGTATGTTAGACCGCAACGGCCTGCGCCCCAGCCGCTATACGATTACGAAGCAGGGTATGATGGTCGTGGCCTCTGAGGTGGGAGTGATGGACTTCGAGCCAGGCGATGTGGTATCGAAAGGTCGCCTGCAGCCAGGTAAGATTCTGCTGATCGATACCCAAGAAGGAAAGATATACTACGACGGCGAAATCAAGGAAAAGCTCGCCAAGGCCCATCCTTATCGCGAGTGGCTGAACGAGAACCGCGTACAGTTGGAGAAGTTGAAGAGTGGCCGTCATGTGGACAATGGTGTGAGCGACTTGCAAAGCAAGTTGGTGACTTTTGGTTTCGGTCAGGAGGACATCGACAAAACCATCATCCCAATGGCCACAGCCGGACAGGAACCCGTCGCTGCCATGGGTAATGACACCCCGCTGGCCGTCATCAGCGACCGTCCGCAGGTGCTGTTCAACTACTTCCGTCAGCAGTTCGCACAGGTGACAAATCCTGCCATCGACCCCATCCGCGAGGAACTCGTGATGAGCCTTACGGAGTACATAGGTGCCGTAGGTACTAACATCTTGACGCCAGATGCCTCGAACTGTAAGATGGTGCGCCTGCCACAACCCATATTGACCAACACACAACTTGATATATTATGTAACATCCGCTACAAGGGTTTCAATACCAAAAAACTTCCCATTCTCTTTGATATGGATAAAGGTGAAGAGGGCTTGCGGCAAGCACTCGAAAAACTCTGTCACGATGCAGAGGTGAGTGTTGACGAGGGTGTGAACTATATCATCCTTACTGATCGTGACATTGACGAAAAGCGTGCAGCTATTCCGTCTCTGTTGGCAGTCAGCGCTGTTCACCACTATCTGATCAATGTTGGCAAGCGTGTGCAGACAGCTCTGATTGTTGAGAGCGGTGAGATTCGCGAGGTGATGCACGCTGCTCTGCTCTTAGGTTATGGTGCCAGCGCCATTTGTCCGTACATGACGTTTGCCGTACTCGACAATCTGGTAAAGAAACACAAGATTCAGGAAGATTACGCCACGGCTGAAACCCACTACATTAAGGCTGTCGATAAGGGCCTGAAGAAGATTATGTCGAAGATGGGTATCTCTACCATCCGCAGCTACCGCGGTGCCAAGATTTTCGAGAGCATCGGACTGAGCGAAGACCTGCTGCGCCGCTACTTCGGAACGGAGGTGAGTACCATCGGCGGCATAGGCCTGAAAGAGATTGCAAGGGACGCCGTCCGCCTGCGCAAGGAAAGCCTCACCCCCGACCCCTCTCCAAGGGGCGAGGGGAGTGGTCACCTGCCCAACAACGGTCAGTTTGCTTGGCGCAAGGATGGTATCAAGCACGCTTGGAATCCTGAGACCATTGCGAAGCTGCAGCTTGCTTGCCGTCAAGGTTCATACGAGAAATTCAAAGACTGGGCAAAGACTGTCGACGAAAAGGAGAGCCCCATTTTCCTGCGCGACTTCCTGACCTTTAAGAAGATATCTGCTCCCCTCGCCTCTGGGAAAGGGGCTGGGGGTGAGGCTCCCATTCCCATCGACGAGGTTGAGCCCGTGGAGAGCATCGTCAAGCACTTCGTGACAGGTGCCATGTCGTTTGGCGCCCTGAGCATCGAGGCCCACGAAGCACTTGCGCTGGCCATGAACAAGCTTGGTACACGAAGCAACACTGGTGAGGGTGGCGAGGACAACGCCAGATATCATACCGAGGTGGACGGTGTTTCGCTGAGTAGTAAGACCAAGCAGATTGCATCAGGACGTTTCGGCGTTACCGCTGAATATCTGGTGAATGCTGAAGAAATACAGATTAAGGTGGCCCAGGGTGCGAAGCCCGGTGAGGGCGGACAGCTGCCCGGCTTTAAGGTCAACGAGATTATCGCCAAGACCCGTAACGCCATTCCTGGCATCTCGCTCATTTCGCCGCCACCTCATCACGACATCTATAGTATCGAGGACCTGGCGCAGCTCATCTTCGACCTGAAGAATATCAACCCTACCGCTGCCGTCAGCGTCAAGCTGGTAGCCGAGAGTGGTGTAGGAACCATTGCCGCTGGTGTGGCTAAGGCCAAGGCCGATCTGATCGTCATCAGCGGTGCCGAGGGTGGTACGGGTGCTTCGCCCGCTTCGAGCATGCGCTTTGCAGGTATCAGTCCCGAAATCGGACTGGCCGAGACCCAGCAGACGCTGGTGATGAACGGCCTGCGTAATCAGGTTCGCCTGCAGACCGACGGTCAGTTGAAGACCGCGAAAGACGTGATTATCATGGCGATGCTCGGTGCCGATGAGTTCTCGTTCGGTACGCTGCCCCTGATTGTGCTGGGCTGCGTGATGATGCGTAAGTGTAATACCAATACCTGTCCCATGGGTGTGGCCACCCAGAACCCGGAGCTGCGCAAGCACTTCGAGGGTAGGGCAGAGTATGTGGTGAATTTCTTTACGTTCCTGGCCGAGCAGGTGCGCGAATACCTCGCCGAAATCGGCGTCCACTCGTTGAAGGAGATCATCGGCCACACCGAACTCATCGAAGCCGTCGTGCCCGAGGCGTCAGCATCGGGTTCCGCCGTCGTCGAGAAATGGCGCACCATCGACTTTGCCCGTCTGCTGCACAAGCCTGAAAGTGAAAAAGCCCTCTACTGGGACCGTGGCGCCTTTACGAAGGTCAGTGGTGTCAAGGACGAGGAAATCATCCGCGCCGCCCAAAAGGCCATCGAGAACCAGGAGGAGGTGACGCTCGACTATGCCATCAAGAATACCGATCGCGCTGTGGGCACCATGCTGAGTGGTGTGATTGCCCAGAAGTACGGCGAACAGGGTCTGCCCGACGGCACCATTAAGATTAAGTTCAAGGGCTCGGCTGGTCAGAGCTTCGGCGCCTTTGCCGTGCGCGGCCTCGACATCAGGCTCGAAGGCGAGACCAACGACTACTTCGGCAAGGGCCTCTCGGGCGGTCGCATCTCTATCCTGCCTCCAGCCCGTCGCAGCGACGACTTTAAGGCCGAAGAAAACATTATCGCAGGTAATACCGGCCTCTACGGCGCCACCTCCGGCGAACTCTATATCAATGGTAAGGTGGGTGAGCGCTTCGGCGTGCGTAACTCGGGTGCCATCGCCGTCATCGAGGGTGCTGGTGACCATTGCTGCGAGTACATGACAGGCGGTCGTGTAGTGGTGCTCGGCAAGACGGGCCGCAACTTCGCTGCAGGTATGTCGGGAGGCGTGGCTTACGTGTACGA
The DNA here is from genome assembly GCA_016286995.1 of Prevotella sp. Lineage (GTDB taxonomy): Bacteria > Bacteroidota > Bacteroidia > Bacteroidales > Bacteroidaceae > Prevotella. Next base: position 65,445 of record JAEEVA010000009.1, on the reverse strand, counting down.
CCCCGACCACACGTTCGACTACTTCTGCAACATGGACATGGTGGAGCTTTCGCTGGTTGAGGACAGCGTCTCGCGCAAAGAACTGCTCGAGCTCATCCGCCAGCACTATCTGCACACCGGCTCGGCCCTCGCCGGTCGCATGCTCGACGACTGGCACCGCTACATCGAGGACTTCATCCAGGTGGTGCCCATCGAGTACAAACGCGTGCTGCAGGAAGAGCAGATGAAGAAACTGAGAGACAAAATATCTGACATTCAACGAGATTATTAACTGAAACGAATTGGAATAATGAGAATAATAAATCCACGAATGAGAAAAAAAAATACTATTCGTTATAATTCGTTCCAATTATTCTAATTCGTTTCCATAAAAATAAAGACAATGGGAAATCCGAAAGCATTTTTAGAGATACACCGCCAGGAGGCGGGCTACCGTCCGATTCACGATAGAATCCACGATTTTGGCGAGGTCGAGCAGACGCTCAGCACTCGCGAACGCAAACTGCAGGCCTCGCGCTGCATGGACTGCGGCGTACCCTTCTGCCACTGGGCCTGTCCGCTGGGCAACAAGGCGCCCGAATGGAACGACGCTCTGTACAAAGGCGACTTCGAACTCGCCTACCAGTTGCTCAACAGCACCAACCCCTTCCCCGAGTTCACCGGCCGCATCTGTCCCGCACTCTGCGAAAAGGCCTGCGTGCTGAACCGCTTCAACCACGAGCCCACCACCAACCGCGAGGATGAGGCCGCCATCACCGAGATGGCCTTCCAGGAGGGCTTTATAACTCCTCGCACCGATATTAAGCGCAATGGTAAGAAGGTCGCCGTCATCGGTGCCGGTCCTGCCGGTCTCGCTGCCGCCAACGACCTGAACCACATGGGCTACACCGTCACAGTCTTCGAGAAGAACGAAGCCGCCGGTGGCCTCCTCCGCTACGGCATCCCCAACTTCAAGCTCAACAAGGCTCTCATCGACCGCCGCATCGCTCTGCTCGAACAGGAAGGCATAGAGTTTGTCTACGGCAGTGCCGTATCAATTGAGAATGGAGAATTGAGAATTGAGAATTATGATATGTCTCAAGGCGCAAATGCAGCGGACCAAGGTAATCATAATTCTCAATTGTCAATTGTCAATTCTCAATTCGATGCCATCGTGATGGCATCAGGCACCCCTACCGCCCGCGACCTCAAGGTCCCCGGACGCGACCTCAAGGGCGTCCACTTCGCCCTTGAACTGCTCTCTCAGCAGAACCGCGTCCTCGCCGGCATGGAGTTCAGCAAGGATGAACGCATCACCGCCAAGGGTAAGAATGTCCTCGTGATTGGTGGTGGTGATACCGGCTCCGACTGCATCGGCACCGCCCACCGTCAGGGCTGCAAGAGCGTTACACAGATTGAGATTATGCCTAAGCCCGTCGAAGGTCCCGATGACCCCCAGAACCCCTGGCCCAACTGGCCCCGCACCCTCAAGACCACCTCTTCGCATGAGGAAGGTTGCACCCGCCGCTGGAACATCAACACCCTGGAGTTCCTAGGCGAGAACGGCCACCTCATAGGCGTCAAGGTACAGGAAATCGACTGGCAGCCCAACCCCGCCGGCGGTCGTCCCATCATGGTCGAGAAGGGCAAACCCGAAATCATCAAGGCCGAGCTGGTCCTGCTGGCCATGGGATTCCTCAAACCTGAGCATCCCGCCTATCCGGACAACGTCTTCGTCTGTGGCGACTCCGCCAACGGTGCCTCCCTTGTGGTCCGCGCCCTCGCCTCTGGCCGCGACACCGCCAAGAAGGTTGCCGCCTTCCTCGAACATTAACAATCAACCGTCTCTATATAAGGGTGTAGTCATTAAGCGTATATGCATCACCAGCCGAGGCCAAAATATGCCTGATGTTTTCCTTCGCCGTTTCTGGCTGCATCGCTATTTCAAGGGGTATGCCGGGAGGATTGATGCAGGCGACGCGGGAGAAGCCGGCATCAAGGAGGAGTTGGTCATCGGCTATGCGACCGGCTATTAACAGAACGGGCACGCCGTGTTTTTGGGCTCGCTGGAGGATGCCGAAGGGAAGTTTACCCATGAGCGTCTGGCGTTCAGCAGAGCCTTCGCCAGTAATCACGAGGTCAGTATTTTGCAGTAGGTCGTCGAAATGGATGGTATCTAATAGGAGATCGATGCCTGAGCGACAGTCGGCATGCATATATTGCAGGAAAGCGTAGCCCAAGCCGCCTGCGGCGCCTGCCCCGGGCATGTTCTGGCAGTCACGACCGAGATGCTTGGCAGAGGCCTCTGCAAAACGTTTGGCACGAGCACCAAGGGCTACGACCATCTCTGGCGTAGCTCCCTTCTGAGGTGCAAAGACATGTGCTGCGCCTTGTTCGCCACATAGCGGATTGGTGACGTCCGTCGCTATCGTGAAGCGCACGTCATCCAGTTCGTGCACATCATCCCAGCAGCCATGTTCTGCAAAACTGTCGATGATCGCCCGTAGCATCCCTGTGCCGCAATCGCTGGTAGCGCTTCCGCCCAGTCCAACGATGATGTGCCTGCACCCTCTTCTTACGGCATCTACCACTAACTGACCCGTGCCGTAACTCGTTGCCACCATAGGATTTCTTTCTTCTGCTGTGAGCAACGTCAGTCCGCTGGCTTTGGCAATCTCTATCACCGCCGTATCGCCTTGTAACAGATACTGTGCCACGATGGGCCGCATCAGAGGGTCTTTTACTGTGATATCCACCAGCTTACCGCCCTTCGTCGCCAGGAACGCCTCTAAGAATCCCTCACCGCCATCACTCACAGGCACCTGTACTACCTCCACATCAGGCATCTTGTCGAGAATACCCCTTACAGCTGCCTGATTTGCCTCAACTGATGTCAGACACCCCTTGAACGAATCAATAGCTACTATTATTTTCTTCATCATGATAATTTTGCTCATTTAGATGTAATGCCGCTGCAAAAATACAAAAAACTATTGAATTACCCCTTTACTTAAACAAAAAAAGTGGGATATATGGATGTAACGCGTGTCGAACTGACACTTTGCAAGAAAACGGTGTGATATGCTGTCGAAGTGTCAATAAACTGGACTGACTTACGGCTGAAAACTTTACAAAATGATATTTATTTACTTTTTTTGCAAACAAAACGGAGATATTTCTTTGTGGTTTATGACTTTTTGTATACCTTTGCAGTTGAAAATATAACAAAAAGACAGCAAACTTCAAATAATAGTAACAATATGACACAAAAAATCAGGTTTACGAAAATGCACGGTTGTGGCAATGACTACATCTATGTCAATATGATGGAGGAGAAGATTGCCGACCCGCAGGCAGCAGCCATCGCATGGAGCGACCGCCATAAAGGTATCGGCTCCGACGGACTGGTGCTGATTGGTGCATCGACTATTCCTGAGGCTGACTTCTCTATGCATATCTATAATGCGGATGGAAGTGAAGCTATGATGTGCGGCAATGCGAGCCGTTGTATTGGCAAATACCTGTTTGAGCGGGGACTGACGAAAAAGACTGAGATCAGACTGCTCACGATGTCGGGCATAAAGACACTCTTGCTACACATTATTAATAATATAGTGGACAGTGTGACGGTGGATATGGGTGAGCCTGTGTTGGATAACGAGGCACAGTTTCTGTCCAACCGCGGACTTAACCAGGGAACATTTGTCTCAATGGGCAATCCTCACTACGTGATCTTTACTGATAATGTGGATATGGTGGGTGAGACGGGCCGTTTGTTGGAACATCACCTTGCATTCCCACAACGCTGCAATATCGAGTTCGCTACCCCCCCTTCATCCCCCCAAGGGGACACCATCCGCACCCGTGTCTGGGAACGTGGTAGCGGTATCACTCAGGCCTGCGGCACAGGTGCCTGTGCTACAGCTGTCGCTGCAGTATTGACAGGCAGGGCTGGCAGGAAAAGCAACATTGTGATGGATGGCGGCACGCTTACCATAGAGTGGCGCGAGAGTGATAATCACGTCTATATGACGGGACCTGCCGAGTTTGTGTTTGATGGCGAGATCTTGGCCCCCTAAGTTAGGGGGCGACAGGGGTCTGAACAGGCGCAGGCTCCAAATGTAGTAATAACAAAAGGTCTGGTAAACGCTTGTTCAGACCCCCAACCCCCTAACTTAGGGGGCTCAGAATATGGCATTAGTAAACATTCATTTCCTGAACCTGCAGCAGAACTACCTGTTTGCCGACATCGCCAAGAAGGTGAACGCCTTCAAGGTGATGCATCCCAAAGCCGATGTCATCAGTCTGGGTATCGGCGACGTGACGCAACCCCTGGCACCTGCTGTTGTGGAGGCCATGCACAAGGCTGCTCATGAGATGGGGACCATCAAGGGTTTTCGCGGCTATGGTCCTGAGCAGGGCTATGATTTTCTTCGCGAGGCCATCCTAAAGAACGACTTCCTGCCACGTGGTGTACACCTTAGCATCGACGAGGTTTTCATCAACGACGGTGCCAAGTCGGATACCGGCAATTTCCAGGAGTTGTTACATTGGGACAACTTCATTGGCGTGACCGACCCCATCTATCCTGTCTATATCGACTCGAACGTGATGATAGGCCGCTGCGGCAATTATCGTGACGGACGCTGGACGAATGTGCGCTATCTGCCGACGACTGCCGAGAATGGTTTCATTCCCGAGCTGCCGAAGGGTCGCCCCGTGGATGTCATTTACCTTTGCTACCCCAACAACCCGACGGGTACGGTCATCACAAAGCAGGAACTGCGCAAATGGGTGAACTACGCGCTGAAGAACGACGCTCTCATCCTCTACGACGCAGCCTATCAGGCCTATATTCAGGATCCGGACATCCCACACTCTATCTACGAGATTCGTGGAGCCCGCAAGTGTGCCGTCGAGTTCCATTCGTTCTCCAAGACGGCAGGTTTCACAGGCGTTCGCTGTGGCTACACTATAGTGCCCAAGGATGTGACTGTCAGCACCTTCGAGGGCGAGCGCATTCCGTTGAACCAGTTATGGCTGCGTCGCCAGTGTACGAAGTTCAACGGTACCAGCTACATCTCGCAGCGCGCTGCCGAGGCCATCTATACGCCTGAGGGTAAACAGCAGGTACAGACCACTATCGACTACTATATGGACAATGCCCACCGCATGCTCACCCGTCTGCGTAGCTTAGGCTATGAGGTCTACGGTGGTGAGAACGCGCCTTATATCTGGATGCGCACCTCAGAGGGAATGGGGTCGTGGCAGTTCTTCGAGGCCCTGCTCTACGGTGCCAACGTTGTCTGTACGCCCGGTGTAGGCTTTGGCCCCAGTGGCGAAGGCTATGTGCGCTTTACTGCATTCAATAGCCATGAGAAAACAGAAGAAGCATTAACGAGAATAGAAAACTGGACTAAACAATAATTTATCACAAACAATTATGGAAGCATTAAGATTTCAGGTTGTCGGTGAGGCATTCAAAAAGAAGCCGCTCGACGTAAAAGCACCAAGTGAAAGACCCGCAAAGTATTTTGGCAAGAAGGTCTTCAATCGTGAGAAAATGTACAAGTACCTGCCAAAGGACGTGTACGAGAAGATGATTGACGTGATGGACAACGGCGCCCGCCTTGATCGTGCCGTGGCCGACGCTGTGGCCGAGGGCATGAAGCAGTGGGCCACCGAGAATGGCGTGACGCACTATACCCACTGGTTCCAGCCTCTGACAGAGGGTACTGCCGAGAAGCATGATTCGTTTATCGAACACGACGGCAAGGGCGGTATGGTCGAGGAGTTTACGGGCAAGCTGCTCGTTCAGCAGGAACCCGATGCCAGCTCGTTCCCCTCTGGCGGTATCCGCTCAACCTTCGAGGCCCGTGGCTATTCTGCCTGGGACCCCACATCGCCGGTCTTCATCATCGACGATACGCTTTGTATTCCCACCGTATTTATTTCTTATAGTGGTGAGGCACTCGACTATAAGGCACCGTTGCTGCGTGCCCTGCATGCTGTGAATGTGGCCGCCGTCGATGTCTGCCATTACTTCGACCCAGCTGTGAAGAAGGTCACTTCGAACCTCGGTTGGGAGCAGGAGTATTTCCTGGTGGATGAGGGTCTCTATGCTGCCCGTCCTGACCTGTTGCTAACGGGACGCACGCTGATGGGCCATGACTCGGCCAAGAACCAGCAGATGGACGACCACTACTTCGGTTCCATCCCTGAGCGCGTCGCCGCCTTTATGCGTGAGCTGGAGATTGAGGCACTGGAATTGGGCGTTCCCTGTAAGACACGCCACAACGAGGTGGCTCCCAACCAGTTTGAGCTGGCTCCCATCTTCGAGGAAACTAATCTGGCTGTCGACCACAACATGCTGCTGATGTCGGTGATGAAGCGCGTGGCCCGCAAGCATGGTTTCCGCGTATTGTTGCACGAAAAGCCCTTCGCAGGCATCAACGGATCAGGTAAGCACAACAACTGGAGCCTTTCTACCGATAACGGTATCCTGCTGCATGCTCCTGGCAAAACGGCTGAGCAGAATCTGCGCTTTGCCACGTTCATCGTTGAGACCCTGATGGGTGTCTACAAGCACAACGGTCTGCTGAAGGCCTCGATCATGAGTGCTACGAATGCCCATCGTCTGGGTGCCAACGAGGCACCTCCCGCCATTGTCAGCTCATTCCTCGGCAAGCAGGTCAGCGAGTTGCTCGACCACATCGAGAAGGCCGACAAAGACGACATCCTCGCCATGACTGGCAAGCAGGGTTTGAAGATGGACATCCCTGAGATTCCTGAGTTGCTCATCGACAATACCGACCGTAACCGTACGTCACCCTTCGCTTTCACCGGCAACCGTTTTGAGTTCCGTGCTGTAGGTTCCGAGGCCAATTGTGCCAGCGCCATGATTGCCCTGAACTCTGCTGTTGCTGAGGCTTTGGTTGACTTCAAGAAACGTGTCGATGCCCGTATTCCTGAGTTCGAGAAGAAACTTGCCGGTACTGGTCACAGTGCAACGTTCCACGCCATCATCGACGTGCTCCGCGAGGATATCAAGACCTGTAAGCCTATCCGCTTCGATGGCAATGGCTACTCAGATGAATGGGTCATCGAGGCCGAGAAGCGTGGCTTGGACGTTGAGAAGTCGTGCCCGAAGATTTTCGAACGCTACCTGGACGAGGAGAGCATCCAGATGTTCGAATCGCTTGGCGTCATGACCAAGAAAGAACTCGAGGCCCGCAACGAGGTGAAGTGGGAGACTTATACGAAGAAAATCCAGATTGAGGCCCGTGTATTGGGTGACCTGTCGATGAACCATATCATCCCCGTCGCTACCAGCTACCAGAGCCAGCTGCTGAAGAATGTCGACAGCGTATCTACCGTGTTCCCCGTCGACAAGGCCGAGAAACTGAACGCCCGCAACCTCAAGATTATCGAGGAGATAGCCGAACGTACCTCTGCCATCGAGAAAGGTGTCGAGGAACTCGTCAACGCCCGTAAACTCGCCAACAAGATTGTTGACGAACGCGAGAAGGCCATTGCCTATCATGATAAGGTGGAGCCGTATCTTGACACCATCCGTTACCAGATAGACAAGCTCGAACTGATTGTTGACGACGCCCTTTGGCCGTTGCCCAAATACAGAGAGCTGTTATTCATAAGATAATTTGAGAAACCTTTGACAGGTTCACTCAAATGTTTGAAGTTTGCTGAGAAGCGAGGACAGACACAAGCTCGCTTGGAGTCTGTCGAGCTTCAGGTTTTGCGAGAGACTCGACGCTGAGATAGCTTCGAGTCTCTATTATTTTGAAGTAAGAGGTAAGAATTAAGAGGTGAGAGGCGATTCACTGAAAAAAAAGGGGTATTCGCTGAAGTTTTTTGGCGGAAAGGGAAGTAATGCTTATCTTTGCAACAGAATTAGAAAAGTGACATACCAACAGATTGTATTACTAAAACAAGGACAACGATTATGAAGAAGATTATTTTCAGTATGATGCTCATAGCCATCATGACAGCTGTAACAACAGCATGCTCATCGGACGATCCGACGAATGAGTTCAATAGCCAGCAAACGACGACTGACGGACAACAGTCGGGAGGTGGCAATACGGGTGGCAGTGGCTCTACGGCAGCCAGTGGTGAGCTGCTCACTTTTGCGGTCGCCATCGACAAGACAACGGCAGAACCCACGGAGGCCGCCAGCGCCTATTATCCTGAGGCTGAGGACAATATCGCTCAGCAGACCTTTGACACCAAGGTCAACATCGATATGTCGAACCCTGTAGCCACAACGGAGAACGGTGTGGAGATTACCGTCAGCGACGGTCATGTGACTGCCAACCACGGTTCAGTGGAGGGCGTCTGCTACGTGGTGAGCGGTCAGACGGCCAACGGTTCGCTGACCATCGAGGGCAAAACCAACTATGAGGTGAACCTCAATGGTGCCGACATCACCAATCCTGCGTCGACAGCCCTCGACCTGGAAACCAAGACGGCGGCATACCTTGTGCTGACGGGCAGCAACAAGCTGACTGACGGCACCACCGAGGACCATAAGGGCGCACTCTACAGCAAGGGTAAGCTGCTGGTGAGTGGCACGGGGTCGCTCGACATCTACGGCAACTACAACAACGGCATCCACGGCAAGACCTATGTGCTGTTCGAGAAGGGTGTCAACGTCTATGTCAACACCACCTTCAATCATGGCATCAAGGCCAGCGAGGCTGTTGTCATCAACGGCGGCATCATCAATATTGAGACGGCTGGCGACGGTGCCAAAGGCATTAACAGCGAGAAAGACATCGTCATTAACGGCGGCCGTACCACCGTCATCTGTACAGGTAATGGCGAGTGGGACACGGAAGACCTGGAGACAAAGGCTGCAACATGCATCAAGTGCGACAGCATCATGACTATCAAGGGCGGCGAAATCTATGTCAAGGCCACCGGCAGTGGCGGCAAGGGTCTGAAGGCCGACTGGGAGGCTTACATCAGCGGTGGCAAGATACGTGCCATTACCGAGGGTGGACTCTACTACAGCGATGGTACTCAGGAAAACCATAACTATACGGGCAATACTGACAATCTGGACGATGCCTATACCTCGTCGCCCAAGGGTGTCAAGATTGGTACGAAGAACGTACACGGTGTGCTGGAGATCAGTGGCGGCGACATCATGGTTCGCACTACGGGCAACAATGCCGAAGGTATTGAGAGCAAGGGTACGCTGACCATCAGTGGCGGTACCGTGGTCGTCTCAGCCCACGATGACGCCATCAACTCGAGTGGCGACCTAACTATCAGCGACGGCACAGTCGTGGTGGTAGGCACCAACAACGACGGTATCGACTCGAACGGCAACATGTATCTGAAGGGTGGCACGCTGATTGCAATGGGTGCCGGTGGTGCCGAGGCAGGCATCGACATCGACGAGCAGCACAAGATATACATCACGGGTGGAAACATCTTCGGCATCGGCGGACGCTTCGACGGCACGCTGGGCAGCACGTCGCAGGGCATCATCAGTACGACGGGCTCCGTACAGGCTAACCAGACGGTCAGCGTCAGCACTGGCACCACGACCATCGTCTCGTTCACCATGCCTCCTTACTCATATAATAACGGCACCATCGTCATCAGTGCTCCCGACCTGACGAGCGGCAGCAGCTATACGCTGAACATCGGCACGTCGAGTACCAGCGTGACAGCCTCGAACACCATCAGCGGCGGCATGGGTGGCGGTCAGCCTGGCGGACAACCCGGCGGTGGTCCTGGCGGACATTGGTAACTGACAATGAACAATGAATAATAAATAACCAATCACATGATGATTATGATTAAAAGAGCGATTTTCCTTACACTGCTGGCAGCCCTCACTTTGGGGGCTACAGCTGGTGACTACCAGTACCTTGTCTTTACGACGAGTAGTGGCCAGCAGGCCGTTGCAGCCAGCAACCTGACACTATCCATCAGTGGCACCAACCTCGTCGTCACCAGTGACAGCGAGACGTTGGCTACCATTCCCCTGAATGATCTGACGGCTATGGAATTCTCCAACAGCCAGACAACTGGAATCAGTTCACTGACAACAGAAGACCTGAACATCAGCGAGGCAACGGAAGTCTACGATATGCAAGGTCGTCGGATGCCCAGCGGCTCTAACCTGCCCACGGGTGTCTATTTGATGAAGATTAACGGTAGAACCATTAAAGTAGCAGTAAAATGAGAACGACGATGATAACCATAGCAGCCCTGCTGACCAGCATGGTCAGTTTGGCGCAGACACTGAATGTCTCTACAAACAACGGCAGTGTCATCGACCAGTTCCCCTCTGCACAGACAGGAACCATGACATTCGCAAACGGTTCCTCGCTGACCATCCTCAACAAGACATTTGAGTTGAGTGAGGTTACCAAGATGTGGACCGACGAGACAGCTGTCAGCGACAACGAAGTCAATGTGGTCTATAACGGTGATGCGGCACTGGTCTATGTAGCCGGCAACATCGCACAGTACATTACCGCCTCCGTCAGCGGTGCCCACGTCACCATCACACAGAGTGACGCCATCACCAACGACCTTATCAAGGACGGCACGTTTTCAGAGATAACATACAACCTCAGCGGAACCAGTACCGACGGCTCATTGACATTGGGCGGCAGCGCCAAGTGTACGGTGGCCGTCAATGGTCTGGAACTGACCAATCCCAATGGTGCTCCCATCAACATCACCAACGGCAAGCGCATTGACTTCAGTGTCAAGAAGGGTAGCACCAACACGCTGAAGGACAGCGCAGCCAGCACTGCCAAAGGCTGTCTCTACTGTAAAGGCCATCTGGAACTGAAGGGCAAGGGTGTGCTCAACGTCTATGCCTACGGCAGTGCAGCCCACGGCATCAAGAGCGGCGACTACACGGAGATGAAGAACTGTACCGTCAACATCCTCGCTGCCACGAAGGACGGTCTGTCATGCAACGAATATTTCCTCATAGAGAGCGGTGAGCTGACCATCAGCGGCACGGGCGACGACGGCATCCAGTGTGACATCGACAACGACGAAGGCGTCAGCACGGGTGAGCTGACCGACCATGAAGACGAAGACTCCGGTAATATTTATATCGAGGGTGGTACGATCAACGTCACCGTCACCGCTAATGCCGCCAAGGGCATCAAGGGTGAGGGCGACATGAAGATCACCGACGGCACCGTTATCGTCAAGACCACCGGCGGCGGCGTGTGGGATGCCGACAAGGTGAAGACGAAGGCATCGGCCTGCTTAGGTGCTGACGGCAACATGACCATCAGCGGAGGCACGCTGACGCTCACCAGCACTGGAGCCGGTGGCAAGGGCCTGAATGTGGACGGTGCGCTGAATGTCAGCGGTGGTACGGTGACCATTAGCACGTCAGGTAATGCTGTCGTGGCTTCGTCGACGGGAACACTGTCGGTGGTTACTAATTCACGCCAGCTCGACAACTACAGTAGTGACTACAAATCGTCGCCCAAAGGCATCAAGGCTGACGGTGCCATCACCATCAGCGACCAAGCCAATATCAGTGTCACCACAACGGGGGCCGGCGGTGAAGGCATAGAGAGCAAGACGAGCATTGACATCACCGGTGGTCAGGTGACAGTCAACGCCAATGACGATGCCATCAATGCCTCGTACAATACTACGACGAACGGCACGGGCAACCTCACCATCTCAGGCGGCTACGTCTATGCCTGCTCTACCGGTAATGACGGTCTGGACGCTAACGGCAACTGCTACATCCAGGGTGGACTGGTGTATGCCATCGGTTCGGGTGGTGCTGAGAAGAGCATCGATGCCAATACCGAGGAACAGAAGAAACTATACATCACGGGTGGCACCATCATTGCCGTAGGCGATCTGGAGAACGGTGCCAGCATCAGCGGTGGCACGTGCAAGTACACCACCTCTTGGAATGAGCAGAGCTGGTACGCACTCTACAACGGCGGCACACTGGTGGCAGCCTTCAAGACGCCTACGAAGTCATCTTCCGGCGGCGGTGGCGGCTGGCCTGGCGGCGGTGGTCCTGGTGGCGGCGGTCCTGGTGGCGGTGGCAGCCAAAAGCTCATCGTCTACACCTCGTCAACACCGACTCTCAGCAGTGGCGTAACGGTCAGCAGCGGCACAGAGTATTTTGGAGGTGTGACCATCATTGGCGGCACCGTGAACGGCGGCTCGTCTGTCACACTGACAAACTACAATTCCGGCGGTGCATGGTGGTGAACCACCAACATAAAACGCTCAACACCAAACAATAAAACACCAAAAGGTCCGTTTTATGAAATGGATGGAACAACAGTCACGATATGAGAATGCAGCCTACGCGGCGCTGTGGGGACTACTCTTCGCAGCGCCCGTGCTGAGCCTCTGGGTACGAACCGCCAGCAATGCCAACGTCAACTTCGACTGGCAGGAGATTCTGGTGGTGTGGCGACAGTTTGGCGTCTACCTGCTGCTATTCCTTATTCATAACTTCGTGCTGGCTCCCATGCTGGTCTATGGACGTAAACGGTGGCTCTATGTGCTGCTGACATTCTGTATGGTAGGAATATTCTCTTTCTATCAGTGCAGTCACCGGCCTGATGACTTCATGCACCAGCGCCGGCCACCGATGGAGATGCATGGCAACCGTCCGCCAATGGAGATGCTCGACGACCGTCCACCGATGGATGAAGCCTTTAATCATGAGCCACCACCCTTCGAGCACCATCACGGAGAACCACCGACATTCATCGGCCAACACGACATCATTGCCATCGTTGTACTTATCCTGATGTGTGGCATGAATCTCGGCGTCAAACTCTACTTCAAGACACGCAAAGACCAGAAGAAACTGGTGCAACTGCAGAAGGAGAACCTGGAACAGCAACTGGAGTATCTGAAATATCAGATCAACCCGCACTTCTTCATGAATACGCTCAACAACATCCACGCCCTAGTGGACATCGACCCCGAGAAGGCCAAGGACACCATCCTCGAACTGTCGAAGATGATGCGCTTCGTGCTCTACGAGGGTGACAAACACGATGTTCCCCTGACACGGGAGTTTGACTTTATTCGCAACTATATCACACTGATGCGGCTACGCTATACCGACAAGGTGAGAATTACGGTAGACCTACCGCAGGAGGTCCCTGACAAGACAGTGCCGCCCTTGATGCTGATTAGCTTTGTGGAGAATGCCTTCAAACATGGCATCAGCTACCAGCAGGAGTCGTTTGTCGACGTCAAGGCAGAAGTCGTTTCCCCCTCCGCGCTCCACTTTACCTGCAAGAACTCGAAGGCTGAAAAGCCTAACGAAGAAAAAGGCGGTGTGGGTCTGACCAACGTGAAAAAGCGTCTGAACCTGATTTATGGAAATAACTATACGCTCAAGATTCATAACAATCCCGACACGTATCATGTTGAACTCAATATTCCACTATCATGATTAGATGCTTGGCCATAGACGATGAGCCCCTGGCTCTCCAACAGATTGCCGCCTACATCGGCAAAGTGCCGTTCCTTGAGTTGGCCGCCACGTGCCAGAGTGCCATTGAAGCACGGCAATTCCTGGAAAAGGACACGGTGGATGCCATCTTCTGCGACATCAACATGCCCGACCTCAACGGCATGGACTTTGTGAAGTCGCTGGTCGTTCCGCCTCTCATCGTGTTTACCACAGCCTATGCTGAATATGCCGTCGAGGGTTTCCGCGTCAATGCCGTCGACTATCTGTTGAAGCCCTTTGGCCTGCAGGATTTCCAGCGGGCAGCCAACCGCCTGCGCGAGCGTTTGTCCCCTCAATTAGGGGACGACAGAGATCTGAACAAGGGAAACGTTAGCAGTTCTTCAGCCCCCCAACCCCCTAACTTAGGGGGCGTAAACGACGACACATTCTTCCTCAAGACCGACTACCGTGTCGTCAAGGTAAGCATCAGCGATATCCGGTACGTTGAAGCTATGAGCGAATATCTGAAGGTATGGCTCGAAGGCGAGGCCAAGCCCATCATCACGCTGCTTTCCATGAAGAAGATGGAGGAACGCCTGCCCGACAACTTCATGCGCATCCACCGTTCCTATATCGTCAATCTCACCAAGATTCAGGAGGTCAACAAGAACCGTGTCATTCTCGACGCACAGACCTACCTGCCCATTGGTGACCTCTACAAAGACACCTTCCAAGCCTATCTCGACACCAGATTTCTGGGGAAATAGGCTCTTTGGGCGAAACAGGAAAGGCCCCCTTTGACTTATCGATGCTTAATATCTGCAGTATTCTAGAAAACCTTGTCGGCGAAGGGTGTCGAGAAGGGTGGCCGACATGGCCTCGTTGTCATGGCGGGTGTAGCGGATGTCGGTGAAGACCTGTGCAAGCGTTTCTTTATGATTGATACGGACGAAGTTCAGGTTTTCGTCGAGCTGTTCCTTAGGATTATAATAGGTGTCAATATCTTTTGCAAGATAGTCGGTATAGGTCTCTTCGTGGACGAAACTCTCCATTGGCAGACGGTCGGAGAGGGCAGGCTGTTCGTCGGGCCAGCCGACAGTGAGGGTGGCGACAGGCATGACGAGTTTTGGAAGTTCGAGGATGTCGATAATTTGCTGAGGCTGGTAGACGGTAGTGCCGAGGAAACAGTAGCCCAGACCTTCCTCGTCCATGAGGTTGCAGAGCGTCTGAGTGTAGAGCAGGGCGTCGGTGGCCGCATTGATGAACGACAGGAAGTTGTCGTAGCCTGGCTCGGCCTTGCGACAGCGTGCCCATGTCGAGGTGCGGTTGAAGTCGGCACAGATGGTGAGTACCACAGGAGCCTGTATGACCATCGGCTGGTTGAAGTGTACTGGCGCTAAGCGCTGCTTCATGTCGCTGCGTCGTGTGACAACGACAGAATAGAGCTGCAGGTTGCCTATGGTCTGTGTACGACTGGCCTCGGTGAGGAGGCGATTGAGGAGTTCCGGAGCGACGTCGCGGAGGCTGTATTGGCGGATAGTACGCCGAGTCAATAGATTCTTCATGCTGCAAAGGTACGAATAAGTGAGCAAAATGCAAAATTTTTTTTTGCATTTTCGAACGGAAGTACTTTCTTGCGAAGCAAAAAGTTACGAAAAAAAGTTGTAACTGATAACGGATTTTGGAAGATTAACGCAATTCGGCTTAAAATAAAGGCTATCATTTTTGCGACCCAAAGGCACTTCTCGGGTCGTTCCCCCGCATGCAACGACATGTCCCAAGCCTTTGGACGGTTCGTTCCCCCGCATGGAATGTCTCCGAAGGTGCCGCTTCCTTCCATCGAAAGCGATTGTTGGCAAACTCCGGGTCACCTGCATAACCGCGTGGATTAGCCACACTAAAACCGTGATATTTTCGTTTTAATAAGAAACGAGATATCACAATGAATCCGCAATACGAAATACTTGCCAATTGCCTGTTGCCAGAGCATATGTTGGAATGGTTTGATTTGACGAATGTAGAGGTTAGACCTAAGGAGAAGAAAGCCAACCAGGAGCAGCAGTCAGAAGAAAACAGTCCCAATGTTGTCCATCTGTATCTTGATGAGAATGAGCTGACACCGGACAATCGTGAAGACCTTCGTCCTAACGGTTTTACTCCTGCCAAGACTTTTCACGACTTTCCCATTCGTGGCCAAGAGGTGCTACTACATGTGCGTCGCCGTCGCTGGCTTGATGCAGAAGGGCGCAATGTCATGTCCGAGTTTGACTTCATTCAGGAGTCTACCCGCTGTTCTAAGGAACTGGCGGATTTTTTAAAAGAAGCGTTTGGAGACGCTCCCTATAACGGCCCGTTCGTTTGAGAAGGACTACCACATCAACGGTGACAATTTTGAACGCTCATACAAGGAAACTATCAGTGGCCTCAAGACCTGGGAGGATGCAGGCCATGCTGAGGACTGGGTGATAATCCCCAAGAATATGGGAACTCACCTGAGCATCGATGAGACGTGTCTCTCTACCGGTGAGGTCTATACCATTCTGTCCAACAAGGAGGCTCATGGACGTAAGGGATGCCTCGTGGCCATTATAAAGGGGACGAAGGCGAAAGAGGTCACAGACGTCTTGAAGAAGATGCCAGAAGCCGTCCGTCAACTGGTGGAAGAGGTGACGCTGGACTTCTCTGACAGCATGCACCAGATTGTCAGCGCATGCTTTCCTAAAGCGATGATAACCCTCGCCCGTTTCCATCATCAGCAGTTCTGCTTGGAGGCATTACAGGAAATACGCATCGGACATCGTCGCGAGGTAATGACGGAGGTGGCCAATGCAAGGGATGATTTCAGAGCCATGATAAAAGACCTCATCAAGAGCGGAAAGCCCCTGGTGGATGCAGAAGGCAATCCCATCCGCAGTAATGCTGCATACCATCCTGAGAGACTGAAGAACAACGAGACAAAGGCAGAATTGCTCATGCGAAGCAAGTACCTGCTGATGGTATCGCCGGAGAAATGGACTCCAAGCCAGAGCGAACGTGCGGAAATCCTCTTCGAGCTGTATCCTGACATAAAGACGGCATATAGCCTGACACACTCCCTAAGAATGATTTTTGCCCAAAGGTGCGACAAGGAAGCTGGACGCAAGAGTATACAGAAATGGTATGTCAAGGTAGGTGAATTCGACAACAAGTTTTTCAATGATATTGCTGCAGCCATGTACGACAGAGAAGACGAGATCCTCAACTACTTTGTCAATAGATCTACCAATGCTTCCGCAGAATCGCTCAATGCCAAAATCAAAGACTTCAGGGCTCAGCTAAGAGGTGTCATTGACAAGAAATTCTTTATCTTCAGACTGGTCAAGATCTTTGGCTAATCCACGCGGTTATGCAGGTGACCCATCAAGACTCCGTCAAGAGAAAGCCCTCCATCTGTATCATCTTATCAGAGAATATAAGTTGTTTGAGTGGTGGTGCTAGTTATTAGTTCATAATTTTTATAATAAAAGATGTTAAACGTCTGCAACTATGAACTGTGAACTATGAACTATGAACTTAAAAAATCGTACCTTTGCACCCAAATAAACGTTTATTGAGGCATGAAAACAGAAAACAACGAACAAAATCAGCGTCCGGAGGTGGTCGAGGTGCGCCCCAGGGAATTGCAGTGCGATGTGGTGCGATTCCAGAACAATAAGGAGAAGTGGGTGGCCTTTGTGGGTCTGCTGGACGGCTATCCCTACGAGATATTCACAGGCTTGCAGGACGACGACGAGGGTATTGTACTGCCCAAGACGGTGACGAAAGGCAAGATTATCAAGCAGGTGAACGAGGACGGTACGAAACGCTACGACTTTCAGTTTGAGAACAAGCGTGGCTATAAGACGACCGTTGAGGGCTTGTCGGAGAAATTCAATCCTGAATACTGGAACTATGCCAAGCTGATCAGTGGTGTGTTGCGCTACCGCATGCCGTTGGAGCACGTCATCAAACTGGTGAGCTCGCTGTCGCTGAAGGACGAGAGCATCAACACCTGGAAAGTGGGCGTTGAGCGTGCATTGAAGAAGTATCTGCCTGGTGGAGGAGAGGAAACAAATAGTGAGGAGTGATAAGTGATGAAGGTGACTGAGAGTTATGTGTTTCTGAAGGAGGCCCGTTTCCATGCCTTTCATGGTGTGCTGCCTCAGGAGACGGAGGTCGGTCAGGACTTTCTGGTGACGGTACGTGCTGCTATGGATATGTCGGCGGCCATGAACCACGATATGCTGGAGGTAGCGCTGGACTATGGTACTTTGTATCAGCTGGTGAAGCGCGAAATGGACATTCCGTCACAGCTGGTTGAGCACGTGGCAGGACGTATCGCCCATGCCGTTTTCGACAACTTCCCTCAGGTGACAGCTGTTGATATCAATATTACGAAACTGAACCCGCCACTGGGTGCCGACTGTTTTGGTGCCGGCGTTGAAGTTCACGTGGAAAAAGTGAAGAGTGAAAAGTGAAGAATTTGCTACCGCAATCAAGTAAAAATATAATGAAGCATTTCTTGTTTTGTCTGATGCTACTGCTGCCGCTGACTGCTGCCGGTAAAAAGTTTACGCTGGTGATTGATGCTGGTCATGGAGGCAACGATGCAGGAGCCATCGGCGCCATTACTAAGGAGAAAACCATTAATCTGAATGTCGCATTGGCCTTCGGACGGCTGGTGGAGCGTAATTGTCCGGATGTGAAGGTGATATATACACGAAAGACTGATGTGTTTATCCCCCTGCATACCCGTGCCGACATTGCCAATAGGAACAAAGCAGATCTTTTTATATCCATTCATACCAACGCCCTGCCAAAAGGACGTATCTCACGAGGTATGGAAACTTATACGCTGGGTATGCACCGAGCTGCCGACAATCTGGATGTGGCTAAACGCGAGAACCAGGTCATTCTTTATGAGAAAGACTACAAACAGCGTTATCAGGGTTTTGATCCTAACTCTTCGGAGAGTTATATCATGTTTGAGTTCATTCAGGACCATAACATGGCACAAAGTGTGGAGTTGGCTAAATATGTGCAGAAACGTACTACGGCAGCTGCCAATCGACAGAATAAAGGCGTCAAGCAAGCAGGATTTCTGGTGTTGCGCGAAACGTCAATGCCCAGTTGCCTGATAGAGTTGGGTTTCATCTCAACACCTGATGAGGAAGTGTTCCTGAATTCTGCAGAGGGCGTGTCACGTTTGGGACAGGGCATCTATCAGGCCTTCATGGACTATTATCGAAAGAATGGAAATGCGGCTGCTCCAGCCCCTGCTCCTGCGCAGACAGCTCAGCCTGACGAAAAGTCTCAGACTGCTGAGAAACCGCAGACAGCTGAGAATCCACAGAAAGAAGAAAAGTCCCAAAAGGATGAAAAGCCTAAGAAGCGTAAGAAAAGCAAGATGGCCCAGGAATTGGAAGATGCCCGCGAGGGTAGGGCAGAGACTGCTCCAGCCGATAATAAGCCAACAGAGGTGAATGGCGACTCCGTGGTGGCTGCTACACCGTCGGTTGCCGACCGCCAACAACCTCAGCCTGATACCATGCCTGCTGAGCAGAAACCAGAACAGGCTAAGCCTGAGCAGAAACCTCAACAGCCTGAGGAAAAACCCAAACAGCCTGAGCAGAAACCCAAACAGCCTGAGCAGAAACCGCAACAACCTGCCGCCAAACCTGCTCCCAAAGCTGCTCCCAATACCCAGGCTCCTGTATTTAAGGTTCAGATAATGGCCAGCAGTTACCAGTTGAAGGCCAATGACCCCCAGTTGAAGGGTGTGAAGAATGTTGATTTCTATAAAGAGGGTGGATTGTATAAATATACGGTAGGCTCCTCTACTAACTATAATGAGATTGTTCAACTACGCAAGACTTTGACTGACCGTTTCCCCCAGGCATTTATCATTGCATTCAAGAACGGTCAGAAAATGAATGTGCAGGAAGCAATACAAGAAACAAAGAAAAAGTGAAGAGTGAAGAGTGAAAAGTGAAATTTGCTACCGCACGGTAGTCATCATAAAGCTTAAAGTATATGAAGTTTTTTACAAAAGAAGTTAAGATTGCATTAGCGGCCATACTTGGCATCGTGGTGTTGTTCTACGGCATGAATTTCCTGAAAGGACTGACACTGTTTTCGAACGATGACTCCTATTATGTAACTTTTAGTGATGTCACTGGTGTGTCGGCATCGACACCTGTCTATGCCAATGGCTATAGGGTGGGTGTGGTCAAGGACGTCATATACAATTATAATCCACAGGGCAAGATTGTTGCCGTAGTGGGACTGGACAAGCAGATGCGTCTGCCGCGTGGCTCACGTGCCGAGATAGCCAGCGACTTGTTGGGTAACATCAAGATTAACCTAGTGCTGGGTGACGACCCGTTGAATATGGTGGCCATGGGCGACACCATTCCTGGCGGAGAACAGGAGGGCGTAATGAGCAAGATTGGGCAGATGATGCCTGCTATAGAGGCTATCGTACCCAAGTTGGACAGCATACTGGGCAGTCTGAATGCGTTGCTGGCCGATCCTGCTTTGGCCAATATCCTGCATAATGTGGAGGGGATGACAGGGCAGCTGAATGCCACCAGCAGTCAGTTGCATGCCCTATCGACATCGCTCAGCCGCGATGTGCCTATGCTGATGGGTAAGGCTGACGGTGTGCTCGACAATACACAGCAGTTGACGTCGAACCTGGCCGGTATCGACGTGACAGGCATGGTTGCCAGCATCAATAAGACCCTGGCTGATGTCAATGCGATGACTGAGCGTTTGAATAGTAATGAGGGAACACTGGGACTGCTGATGCGTGACGACAAATTGTATCGCCATCTGGAATCTGCTGCTGCCGACTGTGACTCATTGCTCATTGATATCAAAGCCCATCCAAAACGCTATGTACACTTCTCCGTTTTTGGCAAAAAAGATAAATAAAAATACTCGTAGTTTTTAATTCGTCTAAATAATAAAGGCCTCTGAAGAAGTTTTAACCGAAATTCTCCAAGTGCTTGATATTGCCTACTTTCGAGCCATTGTGTTATTCTTTGTTGCACAGCGTTATGGGATGTGCTTGATTATAGTAAGTCTATGATTGATAACTGATTACATTTCTGCAAATGCCTTTTCCTATAGTGAAAACGCTGAAATGCTATAATTGTCTGAAAAACGAGAGAGTTACGTTTGTATGAAGAAAAAATGAGAAAAAATGCAGATTTGCTAATATCAAAAAAAAATGCGACCTTTGCATCCGAAAACAATTGAAGACCATATTAAAGTCAAATCTATTTTAATAACAAAAAGTAAGCACGCCGCATGGAAAAAAGTCCAAAGGCGCTTTGGGACAACTGCCTTCAACTGATTAGGGAGAACGTCACAGAGCAGCAATATAAAGCCTGGTTCGAGCCAATCGTCTTCGAGCAATATGCCGAGGATAGCCGGACTTTACTCCTACAGGTACCTAGTATGTACGTGTATGAGTATTTGGAGGAGCATTATGTGCTGCTGCTGGGCAAGGTGCTGACCCGTTGCTTTGGACAGAGCGTGCAGCTTACTTATCGTGTTGTAACAGACAAGGATCATGGTCTGATTCAGGATGTGGAGGCTGAGCCCCATGCCGATATTGAACCGATGCCGGCCATTGACCGTGCAAATAAGTCACCGAACGTGCTTGATGCCGTACGACAGGACCTGAATCCGCAGCTTGATATTCACAAGACCTTCCAAAGCTTTATCGAGGGTGATAGCAACAAATTGCCGCGTACCGTCGGTCTGGCTATTGCAGAGCATCCTGGCAAGTCTACCTTCAATCCCTTCTTTGTCTTTGGACCGTCGGGTTGTGGCAAGACACACCTCATCAATGCCATTGGCGTACGCTGTAAAGAGATGTACCCGCAGAAGCGCGTGCTTTATGTGTCAGCCCGGCTGTTCCAAGTGCAGTTTACGGATGCCACCCGTCAGAATACGGTGAACGACTTCATTCGTTTCTACCAGTCTATTGACGTGCTGATTGTCGACGACATTCAGGAGTGGGCAACGGCAACGAAGACGCTGGATACCTTCTTCCATATCTTCAACCACCTGTTCCGCAATGGCAAGCAGATTATTCTGGCCAGCGATCGTCCTCCAGTGGACTTGCAGGGTATGAAGGACCGTCTGCTGACGCGCTTTGCCTGTGGACTGATTGCTGAACTCGAGAAACCCAATGTGCAGCTGTGCGTTGATATCCTGAACGCCAAGTGCCGTCGTGATGGATTGAAGATTCCCGAGGACGTCATCCATTATATTGCCGAGAGTGCCAATGGCAGCGTACGCGATTTGGAAGGTGTGGTGAATTCGCTGATGGCCTATTCGATTGTTTACAACTCCAATATCGATATGCGTCTGGCTGAGCGCGTCATCAAGCGTGCTGTGAAGGTCGACAACAAACCGTTGACCGTCGACGACATTCTTGAGAAGGTTTGCGGTCACTATGGCGTCAGTCAGCAGAGTGTCTTCAGCCGCAGCCGCAAGCGTGATTATGTCTTGGTGCGTCAGGTGTCAATGTATCTGGCTCAGAAGTATACCAAGATGCCTGCTTCGCGTATAGGTCAGCTTATTGGTGGACGAGACCACTCGACCGTCATCCATAGTTGCAGCACCATTGAACAGCGTCTGAAAGTTGACAAGGCATTTGGAGCAGAACTCTCAAGCATTGAGAATTCCTTTAAGCTGAAGAAATAAAAAAAGTAAGGAAGAGGTTTCCTTACTTTTTTTCGTTATTTCGTTATTTCGAAATGTCGTTATTACAGATTGTCTTTTTCAATATCCTTGAAATATTTGTAAGTGGCAACCTTCAGCTCGTCGGTAGCAGGCTCGTCGCAGACAATGATGCCGTGCTGGTGAGTCTGGAGGGCTGAGATGGTCCATGCCTGGCAAACGGGACCTTCGATGGCAGCCTGCAAAGCACGAGCCTTGTGGTGGCCATTGCAGAGAATCATCACTTCGCGAGCAGCCATCACAGTACCTACACCAACGGTCAGCGCCAGCTTGGGCACCTTGTTGACGTCGTTGTCGAAGAAACGGCTGTTGGCAATGATGGTGTCTGTAGTAAGAGTCTTGACACGGGTTTTGGAAGCCAGCGACGAGAAAGGCTCGTTGAAGGCAATGTGTCCGTCGGGACCGATGCCGCCGATAAAGAGGTCGATGCCACCTGCTTCGGCAATCATCTCCTCGTAGTGTGCACACTCTGCCTCCAGATCCTTGGCGTTGCCGTTCAGAATGTGGATGTTCTCCTTGGGGCAGTCAATGTGGTCAAACAGGTTACGTGCCATAAAAGAATGGTACGACTCAGGATGCTCCTCAGGCAGATTGACGTACTCGTCCATGTTGAATGTCAGTACATTCTTGAACGATACGCGTCCTTCCTTGTTGGCTTTCACCAGACAAGCATACATGCCTTCAGGTGAGCTACCTGTCGGCAGACCCAGTACGAAGGGCTTCTCGGCAGTAGGCTTGAAGGCGTTAATTCTTGCAATGACATGCTCAGCAGCCCATTGCGACATTTTCTGATAATCAGATTCAATTATTACTCTCATAAGTTTAAAAATATAAAGTTTTTATTTCTTATCGGCTGCAAAGGTAATCATTTTAAGTGAAAAATGAAGAGTGAAAAGTGAAAAATTTACTTCCGCAATGAAAAAAAATAGAATGATTATTTATTATTTATGATTTTCTTCGTACCTTTGTCCGCTGTATTAAATATGTATGAAAGAATTTGTAATCTCTGAGGTCAAAGCTGAGACTGCTGTGCTCGTAGGACTCATTACGCAGCAGCAGGACGAAGCCAAGACAAAAGAATATCTTGACGAGCTGGAATTTCTGGCTGATACGGCAGGTGCTGTGACCGTAAAACGCTTTACGCAGCGTGTGCAGGGTCCCAGTCAGGTGACGTATGTCGGCAAGGGAAAGTTGGAGGAAATCAAACAATATATCAAGCAACAGGAGGATGCCTATTATGACTGGCTCGATGCCGGTTCACCTGAACCGGAAGATGGTCGGCAGGCACCACAGCCTGTGGGAATGGTCATTTTTGACGATGAGCTTAGTGCTAAGCAGATACGCAATATTGAGCAGGAATTGAAGGTGAAGATTTTGGACCGTACCAGTCTCATCCTCGACATTTTTGCCATGCGTGCCCAGACGGCAGAGGCCAAGACGCAGGTGGAGCTGGCTCAGTACCGTTACATGCTGCCCCGTCTGCAGCGTCTGTGGACGCACTTGGAACGTCAGGGTGGTGGTTCCGGTTCTGGTGGAGGTAAGGGTAGCGTGGGACTGCGTGGCCCAGGTGAGACCCAGTTGGAGATGGACCAGCGTATCATCCGTCAGCGCATTTCGTTACTGAAGGAACGTCTGGTGGATATTGACAAGCAGAAGACGACGCAACGTAAGAATCGCGGTCGTCTGATTCGTGTGGCTCTGGTGGGCTATACCAATGTGGGTAAGTCGACGCTGATGAACCTATTGTCGAAGAGCGACGTCTTTGCAGAGAACAAACTTTTTGCCACCCTCGACACGACTGTCCGCAAGATGGTTATCGACAATCTTCCCTTCCTATTGGCCGATACTGTTGGCTTCATCCGTAAGCTGCCTACCGACTTGATTGACTCGTTCAAGTCTACTCTTGACGAGGTACGTGAAGCTGATCTACTGGTGCATGTTGTGGATATCTCGCATCCTGACTTCGAGGAGCAGATTACCATTGTGGAGAAAACGCTGGCCGACTTGGGTTGTGCTGACAAACCCTCGATGCTGGTGTTCAACAAGATTGACGCCTATACTTGGACACCGCAGGACGAGGACGACCTGACGGAACCGACACGCGAAAACATTTCTTTAGACGACCTGAAGAAGACGTGGATGGCAAAGAGTGAAGAGTTAAAAGTGAAAAGTGAAGGATTTGCTACCACCCCTCTCTTCATTTCCGCTAAGAAGAAGGAGAACGTCGACGAGTTGCGCGATGTGCTATATAAGAAGGTGCGCGAACTGCACGTCCAGAAATATCCGTATAATGACTTCCTTTACCAGATTGAGGAGTCGTAATGTCGAAATAATGTTATAACGTCATAACGAAATATATAATGAACCCCAAAACAAGATAATTATGAGAGATTACAGACAACTGACACAAAACGAGATTGACATTTTGGAGAATAATGGCTGTTGGGCTGAGGACTGGCAGCGAGTATTGGTAGATGAGGATTTTAAACCTTATAATTTCCACCGTGTCATTTTCTATGGTGACATCCGTTTGGGAGCTTTCAACAAAATGGTTGAGGTCACTAAGGATTTCATGAAACACTCAGGCATCAATGATGCTACACTACGTAATGTTACCGTAGGTAATGACTGTCTTATTGAGAAAGTTGGTAACTACATCAATAACTACACCATTGGCGACGATTGCTACATCTCGAACATCTCGACGATGGAGACCACCGACGGCGCTACTTTCGGCGAGGGTCATCTCATCAGTGTACTCAACGAAATGGGCGACGGCAATCTCATCCTGTTCCGCGACCTGAATTCGCAGTTGGCAGCATTCATGGTGAAATACTTCAAAGACAAGCAGTTGAAAGACTGTATCACGCGTCTTATTAACGAGGAGATACGCTTTACGCAGTCCGAGCGTGGCACCATTGGCAACGGTGTGAAGATCATCAATTCCAAGGAGATTACCAATACCGTCGTTCGCGACGATTGTGAAATCAACGGTGCCGCACGCCTGTGCGACTGTACCATCCTCAGTTCGAAGGATGACTCAGTATATATCGGCACGGGTGTCATCTGCGAGAACAGCATCATCTGCAATGGCTGCTCTATCACAAACAGTGTCAAGATGCAGGACTGCTTCGTGGGCGAAGCTTGTCAGATTACCAACGGCTTCACCGCCGAGGCCAGCGTGTTCTTTGCCAACAGCTTTATGGCCAATGGCGAGGCCTGTGCAGCCTTCTGCGGACCGTTCTCGGCCAGCCACCACAAGAGTTCGCTCCTTATCGGTGGTGAGTTCTCGTTCTACAATGCCGGCTCAAACACCAATTTCTCGAACCACGCATACAAGATGGGCCCCCTGCATTACGGCACTTTGGAGCGTGGCACGAAGACGGCCAGTGGTGCCTACGTGCTAATGCCTGCTAAGATTGGTGCCTTCAGCGTCTGCTTCGGCAAACTGATGAACCATCCCGACATGCGCTGTCTGCCTTTTGCCTACCTGATGGCATACGGTGAGACGATGTATATCGTACCTGGTCGTAACATCACGACCGTCGGACTGTATCGTGACATCAAAAAGTGGCCTAAGCGCGACAAGCGTGCTGCCTCGAGCCGTAAGAGCATCATCAACTTCGACTGGCTGTCGCCCTTCACTGTCGGCGAGATCGTTCAGGGTAAGAAGATTCTTGAAAATCTGCGTCAGGCCGGTGGCAGCAATGTGTCGAGCTACAACTTCCAGGAATACATCATCAACGCCTCGTCGCTGAAGAAGGGTATTAAATACTACGACATCGCCTTACGCATCTATATGGGTGCCGTGCTGAAGCGTGCCGTCAAAGGTAGTTTCCTTGGCAAGCCCACTTCAACCATCGGCGAGGGCCAGTGGAACGACCTCAGCGGTCTGCTGTTGCCTGCCAGCGAGGAGCAGCGTCTTATCGACGACCTCAAGAACGGCACTGTGGAGAGTATCCGTGACGTGCTCCATCGTTTCAATGACATCAATGAACACTACCGTGAATATCAGTGGACGTGGACTTACAAGCTCATTCTTGATTACTATGGCATTGAAGAACTGACCGAACCGGCTATGCAGCGTATTCGTGAGGACTATGTCAAGGCCCGTCGTGCGTGGATTGCCGAAATTCGCAAGGATGCCGATAAGGAGTTTGCTATGGGTGATGTCGAACAGGAGGTCTATGACGACTTTATCTCAAAACTCGACCACGAGATTGACTACGAAGACTGATTTTTATACAACGAATTATACGAATTACACGAATTTATGAAGCTCAAACTCATTCTGATTGGATGCCTCGTAGCGCTCGGGATGAACGCACAGGCGAAGGATTACAAGTATGTTACCGTAGACGGAGATTTGACGAAAACAAGAATTTACACCCTTGACAATGGTCTGAAGGTGTACCTTTCCGTCAATCCAGACAAACCGCGTATCCAGACCTACATTGCTGTACGGACGGGTTCGAAGAATGACCCTGCTGAGACTACCGGTTTGGCACACTATCTGGAGCACCTGATGTTTAAGGGTACTACGCAGTTCGGTACCAATAATGCCGCTGCCGAGGCACCGCTACTCGATGAGATAGAACAGCGCTATGAAGCCTATCGCCAGTTGACCGACCCAGCAGCCCGTAAGCAGGCCTATCACGAGATTGACAGTGTCTCGCAGGTAGCTGCGCAGTATTTCATTCCCAACGAGTACGACAAGCTCATGGCTGCCATCGGCGCACAGGGAACCAACGCCTTTACCTCAAACGATGTAACCTGTTATACCGAGGACATTCCTTCGAACGAGATTGAGAACTGGGCAAAGATTCAGAGCGACCGTTTCCAGAATATGGTCATTCGTGGTTTCCACACCGAATTGGAGGCCGTTTATGAGGAGTATAACATCTATCTGACCGACGATGGAGATAAGGTGTGGAGTGCTTTGGGCAAGAAGCTCACGCCGACACACCCCTACGGTACGCAGACCACCATTGGTACGCAGGAACACTTGAAGAATCCCTCTATCACCAACATCAAGAACTACTTCCGCAAGTGGTATGTACCCAACAACGTAGCCATTTGTATGGCTGGCGACTTCAATCCTGACGAGGTGATGACCATTATTGAGCGCTACTTCGGACAGTGGAAGCCCGCTTGTGGCCCTGATGGCAAGATGTTGGTGACGGTACCCCAACCAGTATTCCCTGAACAACGTCCCTTGACGGCTCCTGCCGACACCAGCGTTGTTGGTCAGCAGGCCGAGCAGGTGTGGATGGGGTGGCTGGCCAAGAAAGCCTCCGACCTACAGTGCGATACCCTCGAGGTAATTGAATATCTGCTCAGCAACGGCAAAGCAGGTCTCTTCGACCTGAATCTCAACCAGAACATGCGGGTGCAGATGGCTCAGGCTGGTGTGCAGACCCAGCAGGACTACAGCTCATTCCTACTCATCGGTATGCCCAAGCCCGATCAGTCGTTGGAAGAAGTGCGCACGCTGTTGCTCTCAGAACTTGACAACCTGAAGCAGGGTAACTTCTCTGACGACCTTCTCCAGTCGGTTATCAACAACCGCAAGCTCAGTTATCAGCAGGCACTCGACAACAATACCTGGCGCGTCCGCCAGCACATGTCATCGTTCATTGAAGGTATCCCCTGGGAACAGCAGACCCATAAGCTCGACCGTCTCTCGAAGATTACCAAGCAGCAGGTCGTCGACTTTGCCAACCGATTCTTTACCGAGGGCTATGCCACCGTCTTCAAGCGTCAGGGGGTTGACAGCCTTCAGAAAAAGATTGACAAGCCAGCCATCACACCTATTCCCACTAACCGTGATCAGGTGAGCCAGTTTGTGAAGGATATCCAGAACTCGAAGGTGGAACCCATCTTGCCGCAGTTCGTCGATTATCAGCGCGACCTTACTCAGGGTACCGTGAATAAGAATTTACCCCTTCTCTACAAGCAAAATGTCGACAACGACCTCTTCACGCTGGTGTTCCGCTACGACTTCGGTCACGAGGACGACAACCGTTACGATATGGCCAGTAACTATCTGGACTATGTGGGTACCGACCGTCTGACGGCTGCCGACATCAAGCAGCAGTTCTATAAGTTGGCCTGCAACTACAGCGTCAACGTCAATGCCGACAACCTGAACGTCACACTTTCTGGACTCTCCGAAAACATGCCTGCCGCTCTGGAACTGCTCAGTCAGGTGCTGCGTGGTGCCAAAGCCGACAAGGAGTCGTATGCCCAGTTCGTCGACCTCATTCTTAAGGGCCGCAGCGATGCCAAGCAAGACCAGCGCACATGCTTCGACTACCTCTACCACTATGCCGTCTACGGACCTCATAACATGCGTCGTGACGATATGACCGAACAGCAGCTGCGTGATGCCAATCCTCAGCAGTTGCTCAACCTTTTGGCTGAGCTTCCCAACCTGCAGCATACCGTACTCTACTACGGACCGATGAGTCAGAAGGATCTTACTGCTGTAATCGGCAAGCTCCACAAGACGCCCAAGCAGCTACAGGCCGTTCCCAAGGGTCAGCCCTTCACCAAGGACCAGACACCGCAGAACGAAGTGTGGATTGCACCCTACGATGCCAAGAACATCTATATGCGTATGTTCCATAGCGAGGGACGTTCGTTCAATCCCGACGAGGCAGCTACCGTCACTCTGTTCAACGAGTATTTCGGAGGAGGCATGAACGGCATCGTCTTCCAGGAGCTGCGCGAGGCTCGTGGACTGGCTTACAATGCTGCTGCCCGCTACTCGCTCACCAGCAAACAGAACGAGAAGGAAGCTTTCTTCACACATATCATCACGCAGAACGACAAGATGATGGACTGTGTGCGTCAGTTCCACCAGATTCTCGACACCATTCCACAGTCTGAGGCCGCCTTCCAGATTGCCAAGGATGCCGTCATCAAGCAGTTGGCCAGCCAGCGCACCCTGAAGATGAGTGTCATCTACAACTATCTTTCGATGAAGAAACTTGGCTTGGACTACGACCTTAACGAGAAAGTCTATCGTGACATGCAGCAGCTCACGTTGCAGGACATTGTACGCTTCGAACAGCAGCAGGTGGCCCGCAAGCCTTATCGTTACATCATCCTTGGCGATGAAAAGGAGCTCGATATGCCGTCGTTAGAGAAGATAGGCCCTGTGCGTCGCCTGACGATAGAAGAAGTCTTCGGGTATTAATTACTGTGTCATTCTGCACACGAAGCACGAAGTTCGGATAAAGGAAAAAGCCTTTTTGCACGGAGCAAAAAGGCTTTTTCCTGCTTTCAAAGGAGGAACTTAGTCCGTCGTTTTCTTCGGTTCGTAACGCACGGAGAGGGTGGGAGTGTAAGTGTTTTCGAGGTAGACGGAGATGAGACCGTCGCCAGCATCGAAAATGGCCACCTTGTGATCATCCTTCAGAATAGGACAGTCGGGCCAGGCACCTAACTCCTTCTCCAGACCGTCGCGCAGTTCCTGCCACATCTGGCGTGTACTGTCATTGGTCGACGCCAGGTAGTTTTCCTGAATGGCCTGTACCTTGTCCTTATTGAAGGCTACCAACACGCGGTAGGCCTCACCGTCCTTGACAAACACTGCAGTCGAACCGCTGTCGGATGCGGCCGAGTCAACGGCAAAACCACGGGCCAGCATGGAGTCGACCAGTTGGTTGGCAGGTATGGTAAACGACAGGCCGCGATAGTTGAACGGAGCCTTTTTGTCTGACGAGCAGGCAGCGAAAGCCATCACTGCCAAGAAGAATAATACAATCTGTTTCATGACTTCATAAATGTTTAATTTGGGTGCAAAGATACGAAATAAATTAAGAAATTGAAATTAGAAAATAGAAATTATTTCATGGCTGAAGCAAATTTTTTATTCTTCACTTTTCACTTTTCACTTTTTTTTGTATCTTTGCACCCAAAATCGAACCATACTATGGTATTGTTGGGTGTTTTCAACCATAAGAGAGGTTTTGAGAGGCTGTTTGTCTTCACGCTCTTAACCGTTGTTGCATTGATTCCCAGCCGAGCTCAGACTGTTATTGGAACCAATGGCATGATGAATGTGCCGACGGCAGACATGCGTCCGGCAGGAACCTTTGACGGTGGCGCCAGTTTCATTCAGAAAGATCTTCTATACAAAAAGGATTATAACACCTACCTGTATTACATCTCGTTTACACCGTTTACATGGATGGAAGTTGCACTTCGTGAAACACTGCTCAAGACACAAAAGTCGGCAACCGACCCGAAGATAGGTTTCTATCAGCAGGACCGTTCCTTTACAGTGCGCCTGCGTCCTCTCAAGGAGGGAAAATACTGGCCGGCAGTGGTAGTGGGTAGCAACGACTTCTATTCAGATCATGGTGCCAGTCAATATGCCTGTGTCTATGGCGTCGTGTCGAAACACTTCCCTGTCAAGTCTATTGGAACCTTCGAGGCTACCGCGGGTTATGCACGCCATATTAAGAGCGGTACTACCTACGATGGCATTATGGGCGGTCTGACCTTCTCGCCAAGTTTTTTCCCAGACATGAGGATTATGGGCGAGTATGATACTGAGGGATATAATGTCGGACTCGGTGCTTTCCTGTTTCGCCACCTGAACGTGACCTGCTTCACAAGGGAGTTTAAGGGCATTAATGCGACAGTCAGTTATCAATATACCATCAAATACTAAATATGTTCGCGCGTATGATAAGAAAATATATCATAACACTGATGGTTCTCTTCCTGCCGATGGTCAGTATGATGGCAGGAAATGCTGAGGAGGCTGCTAATCGTCTGGCAGCACTCGGCTTTGAGAATGTACGCGTGGCAGAGCAGGGTGATCAGGTGGTATATGTTACGTTTGAGTCAGTGAGCTATCGTGGCACGTTTCGTGGTGCTGCCGTCGGTCTGGAGGAATTGGGTAAGTTGTATCCGAATGAGACCACCTTCAAAGTGATGCTGTTAGAAAACCAGATGCCCCAAATGGCACTGACGGCTACGAGAGCAGATGGACAGTGGTGTGTGAAAGGCGACTATGACTATCGTGACATTGAGGCGGCTACCAGACAAACCAAGTTGAATAACAGTTCATCGGCCAAAGTTGATTTCACGGTATTCCCGATGTTTACTTGGATAAACCACCGCTTCAACAGACCATTTGAATATGTGCTTTCACTGGCTCCGACTGTGGAGACGAGTCTCTGGAAAGGTAACCGTATCACGCTGCAGGCTATTATTCCTATCAGTTATGATGTACAGACTATCAACAGTGCAACCTATTGTCGCGTGGGTATAGCCGATATTGCCCAGGATATCACCTCGCGTGACGGTCGCTGGCAGGCCACCTTGGCTGGTGGTTTCTTCTACTTCGACCGCATAGGTGTTGACTTGCGCCTGGCCTATCATGCCACGCCTAACCTGACCTTTGGCGCAGAAGCCAGCTATACTGGTGAAGCCATTGTTAACGATGGCCACTATGACATTAACATGCCCGATAAGTTCAGTTTCTTTGGAAAGGTCGACTATTATGAGCCAAGTACACGTCTGCAAGCGCAACTGATGGGTGGTCGTTTTGTTTATGGTGACTATGGCGCCAGACTGGATATATCTCGTCATTTTAGTGACTATACCATCGGCATCTATGGCATATTGACAGGCGGAGAGCATAATGCAGGATTCCATTTTGCCATTCCGCTCGGTCCTAAGAAGCAGATGCGCAAAGGTACTGTACGATTAAAGATGCCCGACTACTTCGATTGGGAATACTCGATGGTGTCATATTATGAATACTACGACCAGCAGATGGGCAAATACATTGAGACCCGTCCGGACGAAAATCGTTCAGCACATTATTGGCAACCCGTCCATGTGGCGCAATATACACAAAAATTACTAAATGGAGACATAAAACGTCATGAATAATTATAAACAATTCTATGATACAATTATGAAAAAGATGAGATTTGTAACAATGGCTGCTGCCATGTTAGTAGCAGTGACATTGGTGTCATCATGCTCAAAGTCTGATGACTCAGGAAAACCGGCAGTAGTTACCGTATCTGAAGAAGAGTGCGCTATTATTGCCACTTCCAACGCTGATGTGACCTATTCGATTGACGTGCCTGCTACCAAGACAATTGCTGCAGACAACTCGAATGTGGCTTATTTTACTGAGATTGCACCAGGCACTAAAATTGCTAAGGTAACAGCAAAATTAGTCAATGCCGATGGCTATGAAAAGGAAGAACAGACAGCAACTGTCAGATTCTCCAGCGACATCAATTGCGTCAGTATCTCCTTTGTCTTCACCAAGAAACCAACTGACTCGGCATCACAGCCTGACGTGGCAGCTTCTGCTTCTGACATTGTCTTTACGGCGTCACTGTTTGACCTTGAGGCTCAGCTGATTATTCCTGGCGGTACGACAGTCGTCTCAGGCAATACCATCGATAATTTCTCGTTGTCAGCCTTCTTGAATGCCCCTGATATCGTCAACACTGACGTTTTACAAGAAGGTAAACCTGTTGACAACAAGGCATATACCATGGGTTTGGTGATGGGTTGTTCACCTGACGGTTCGACGTTTAGCGGCCCTCTTACCCTGAAGGTTAAGGTTGGTCCGTTGCTGGCAGGTAAGACGCTTACCATCGAAAGTCCAAAGGGCAAGATTGATGGTGTCGTCCAGGCAAATGGCGTTGCTGAGTACAAGTTTGATTATTCCTCTATCTGGGAGATGCTGTTCAATCCTGACGTTGTGACGATTACATCAGGTAATGTCACTATTTTGGATCAGACATACGTACCGGTTTCTGCAGGTGACAACACATACACTTATACCAAGAAAGTAGGTCTTGATCATGATGCGACGGGTATTATCGCCTTCTTTATTAACAACAGATTTGGTTCGAAGAGTGTTGATTTTCCTGAACAGGGCTCTTTCACGTCTTCTGAATCTGGTAGAGCATCGATAAAGGTTATCCAGAAGTATTATGACCTGACATTCAACTATGGTGGCATATCCTTTAACGCTCGTGTATGGGGTAGGGCAGTTTCTACCGTGACAGTTGTCGGTAGTGATCCTGCAAGCAATGGTGGCTCTGGTGGTCACTCTGGCGGCAGCGGTAACTAAGTCATCTGTTATTACAGACTCTAAGGCCAGCCTTCGGGTTGGCCTTTTACAACAAAACTGTATTTTGCATTGTCATATTCTTGAAGCATGAGGAATAACAACCAAACGAACAACCTGATCAAGTGGGCTATCATCTTGGGGGATTTCATCGCCCTCAATGTTCTTCTGATAGCCTTCTTTGCCTGGGATTCGAAGATGCATCTGTGGAGCTTCGACAAGGGCAATGTGTTTCATGTGGTGTGCAACTTGGCTTTGGCGATAGCAGAATACAGATTCTATACTGTCATTCACCTGCGTATGGTATCATCCGCAGACATTCTCCGTCGCATCGTGCTGCTGGTGGTGACGCAGACCATTGCAGCATACCTCATATTAAAGACTGTCGACCATGACCTGCCTGTAGGTTTTGCGCTATTGAGGGTTGGAACGGTCTATTTGGTCCTTCAGCTTGTGATGAGGTATTTAGAGCGATACCTCGTGAAGTTCTATCGCCAGTCGGGTGGAAATACGCGATGTGCTATTTTTGTCGGCTCTGACCCAGAACTGAACACGCTCTATCATAAGCTGAAGGAAGATCCGGCCTTGGGATACAAAATCATGGGATATTATGCCGACGAGGATATAGAAGGAAACAATGGTGAGCTCGTGAAGTTAGGAACCCTGAAGGAGTTTATGGAGAAACTTGATTGTCCCCAAGAACTTGTCTTAGGCGATGAGGTGTATGTATGTCTTCCCCGTCGTGAAAAGGAAACCATTAGGAAAATATCGCAGATGTGCGACCTGAATATCAAGCGCTTCTATTACGTTCAAGTGTCCTTAGAAACCATCGGTATCAACCTGAAGAAAGAGTTTGTTGACGACGTCGAGGTGTATACCACCCATGAGAATCCCCTTCAGAATCCTATTAATAAGGCATTGAAGCGGCTGTTCGACATTGCACTTTCTATTGTTTTCCTGATTCCGACGATTATCATTTTTCCCTTTGTCTACCTGATTGTCAAGATTCAGAGTCCTGGCCCCATCTTCTTCAAACAGTTGCGTACCGGTCTGGATGGGCAGAACTTCTACTGCTATAAGTTTCGTTCCATGTATGTCAACAAGGAAGCCGACACGGTGCAGGCAACAAAGCATGACCCGCGGAAATTTCCTTTCGGTAGTTTTATGCGTAAATTCAACATTGACGAATTACCCCAGTTCGCGAATGTCCTGATAGGCAACATGTCTATCGTTGGTCCCAGACCACACATGCTGGAGCATACCAAGCAGTATTCGCAGCTGATAGATAAGTATATGGTACGTCATTTCGTAAAACCAGGGGTGACAGGATGGGCACAGGTGTCAGGATTCCGTGGTGAGACAAAGGAACTCTGGCAGATGGAAGGCCGCGTCAAACGTGACATTTGGTATATGGAGCATTGGACCATCTGGCTTGACCTCCGTATCATTTTCTTGACATTCAGGAAAATCTTTACTCAGGATAAGAATGCATATTAAGTGTTTTTTTATCCTGAAATCATGGTAGTTTGGATTTAAATTAGTAAATTTGCACCCGATTTTATGTACCTTATAAAGGTACATCATCGAAACCGTATAGATTTGTCACTGATAGTCAGTACATTACGGCCAAGATTGACGGGAGTTGTTACCGTAGCCGCCACATTCAGTTTTGTGGTGTCCCCCTGTGTTACACTTAAACCATCAAGTCTATGCTGAATACCTTCAAGGCAAGCGAACTCCACTGGTTTCCTATGAGAATCAGTTATTCGAGCCTGTCACGACTGATGGCCATTAAGGAACGCTTAGATCAGAATGTCAATGTATATGAGACATACGTACCGGTTATTTTCAAAAAGGTGAGTCCGACAAAAATGGATTTTGGTCCGTCGTTGACTAATTACATCTTTGTCCGTTCAACATACAATCATCTGAAACAAATAAAGTCTAATCAGGAGCTTTACTCCAATCTTCGTTTCATCATTCATACAAGATATGATGAGAAATTTAACAAGTTTGAAGAGATTGTTTATGTGTCTGACAAGATGATGCAGGACTTTATGCTTGTAACGGATAGGGCCAACGAGAATGTGGTTTTCCTTGATAACCTGGAGTATGCTTGTAAACCGAGCCAATGCGTTCAGGTGACGGAAGGAGAATTTGCGGGTGTCATAGGTCGTATCAAACGCATTCATGGCAATATCTGTGTCGTGATACCTATTCAGGATACGGCGGCTGTGGCCATTCTCAATCTGCCACGAAAATATCTTCGATATATAGAAGAATAAAGGGAATTAAAACGAATATAGTAATGAGAAAGTATTTATTGTTGTTTTCTGTGTTGATGGTGTTTGCAGCATGCAAGACGCCACAAGACATTACCTACATGCAGGATCTCAATGTGAATGAGCCTATCCCGATTCAGACTGATGGTAGCATACGCTTTCAGCCTGGTGACAAGCTCAGCATCTATGTACATAGCCGCGACCCACAGCTGATGGACTTGTTCAATCTGTTCAAAGGATCTACGGGTACGACTAATACTGGTAGCGGTGGAATGTATGCCTATACCGTTGACAATGACGGTAATATCGACTTTCCGGTGTTGGGTCTGGTCAGGGTTCAGGGATTAACCCGTACGGAAGTGGGCAAGACTATCAAGACGCGACTGATGGACGAGAACCTGTGTAAGGATCCTGTGGTCACTGTCACTTTCTATGACATGAATTTCTCCGTGCTGGGTACGGTCAGTGGGGCTGGCGTCAAGCAGATTACCAAGGATAAGATTACGATTCTTGAAGCTATCGCTATGGCCAACGACCTGCAAATAGACGGACTGCGTGGCAATGTGCTGGTGTTGCGTCAAGAGGGCGACCAACAGATTCCCTATCGCATAGACCTGACCAGTGCCAAGAGCATCTATGGTTCTCCAGCCTACTATATTCGCCAGAATGACATTGTCTATGTAGAGCCCAATAATAAGAACAAGCGCAATAGTACCGTCATGTCCAGCACTGCCTATCAGCCAGGATTCTGGTTCGGTATGGTGACGTCGCTCATATCTGCAGGTTCTCTTATTTGGGCAATCCTGAAATAAGGTAAAAATGAATAGAAATCTATGAATTCTAAACTCAACAACAACCGCATGGCGGCCACCGATACGCTCAGCATCACCGACATGGTGATGATCTGTCTGCGTCACTGGCCTTGGTTTATCCTGTCGCTTATCGTCTGTATGGGGCTGACCACGCTCTATCTGCTCTCTACGCCCAAGACCTATACCCGCACTACGTCGATTCTGGTCAAGAGCGGCAGTCAGTCGAAGAGTCAGGAGATGATTAACTTCGAGGAACTGGGCGTGAGTGGTCTTACCTCCGAAATCTCTGACGAGATAGTAGCCATCCATTCGCCTGCCGTCATCTACGACATGGTGAAACGGCTGCACCTCGACATCAGCTATTTCAGTCCAGGCTTCTTCCGTGATGAGCCGCTATATGCCGAAACACTGCCTGTTGAGGTGGAACTGCACGACCTTGACGACAATGCCACTGCCAGTTTCAAGCTGATACTCAACGGCGACAGCACGGCTATCATTTCCGACATCTCCCTGAATGGTGAGGAAAAGGCGGGCCATGCCAAGGTGAGCATCGGCAGAAAGTGTAAGTCGCCTCTTGGCAGCATCACCGTCAAACGCACATTATATTATAAGAATGGACAGCGTGAAGACATCCTCGTTCGCCGTGTGGGCTATCTGGCAGCTGCCCAGCGCTATGGCAGCCTGATTACTGCCGAGTTGCAGGAAAATACGAAGAACATCATCGATGTTAAGTGTGTCGACAACTCAATACCCCGTGCTGAGAACATCCTGAAGACCATTGTCAATATCTACAATGAGAACTGGGTGCAGAACCGCAACCAGATTAGTGTCTCCACCAATGAGTTTATCAAGGAGCGACTGGCGGTCATCGAGAGTGAACTGGGCGATGTCGATAAGAACATTGCCGGGTACAAGAGTGCACTTGCCATGCCCAGCGTTGAGGCTGTGGCAGCTCAGGCCATGGGCCAGCAGAGTGCTGCCGACCAGGAGCGACAGGCGCTGAACAACCAGCTCTACATGGTACGGTATGTGCGCAACTATGTCACTGACCCTGCCCATTCCAAACAACTGCTGCCAGCCAGCAGCGGTATTGGCAATT
This sequence comes from Prevotella sp., assembly GCA_016286995.1. Classification (GTDB taxonomy): domain Bacteria; phylum Bacteroidota; class Bacteroidia; order Bacteroidales; family Bacteroidaceae; genus Prevotella. The sequence continues at coordinate 27,926 of JAEEVA010000009.1, read as the reverse complement.
CTGCTGTCGAGTCACAGATTGCTTCTTATAATGAGAAACTGTTGCAGCGTAACAACCTCGTGGCCAACTCCAGTGAGCAGAACCCGCTTGTCGGCGACCTTGATGTAGCATTGGGCAACCTTCGTGGAGCAATTGTCAACTCCCTCGACAACGTCCAGACCACCCTTAGCGCGCAGCTGGGCTCGGTACAGTCCGTTCGCAGCCAGGCTGTAGGCAAGCTGTCAGCTAATCCTCAGCAGGCTAACCATCTACTGTCCATCGAGCGTCAGCAGAAGGTGAAGGAGAGTCTCTACCTCTTCCTGCTTCAGAAGCGTGAAGAGAACGAACTTTCGCAGGCTTTTACCGCCTATAACACCCGTATTATTGCTGAACCATGGGGTAGTAATGCACCCACGTCACCCGAGCGTAACAAGATTCTCATGATGGCCTTCGCCATTGCCCTGGCTTTGCCGGCAGCTTTCTTTATTCTCCGTGAAAGTATGAACAGCAAGGTTCGTGGCCGCAAGGATCTGGAGAACCTCTCAATTCCCTATATTGGCGAGTTGCCTTTGTGGAAGCCTGAGAAGGATGCTGAAACAACCAAGCATGGCTATAAAATTGTCGTGCAGCACCATAAGCGTGACATTACCAACGAAGCCTTCCGTGTGGTGCGTACCAATCTGGAGTTTATGGTTAACAGTGAGAAAAAGAGCCGTCTTATCATGTTTACATCATTTAATCCTGGTTCCGGTAAGACATTTATCTGTGCCAACCTTGGTGCTTCATTCGGCATTCGCGACAGCAAGGTCATTTGTATTGACCTCGACTTGCGTCGTGGCTCACTCTCTGAGTTTGTCGGCTCACCCAAGCAGGGACTCACCAACTATTTGGGTGGTCAGATAGATGATTACAAGCAGCTCATCGTTCACGATGAAGCTTCATCAGTCGATTTCCTGCCGATGGGCAAGATACCCCCCAATCCCACAGAGTTGCTCTATTCCCCCAAGTTGAAACCTATGTTCGACGAGCTGCGGCAGTCCTACGACTACATCTTCGTAGACTGTCCTCCCGTAGAGATTGTGGCCGATGCTACGATTATCAGCCACGAGACAGACATCACCCTCTTCGTCGTCCGTGCCGGTCTGATGGAGCGTGCCATGCTGCCCGAACTGGAGAAGAACTACGAAGAGAAGAAATACAACAATATGGCCATCCTGCTCAACGGCACCGATGCTGACCACCACTACGGCTACCATCGCTACGGCTATGGCTACGGTCGCTATGGCTATGGTAAGCGTTACGGCTATGGCTATTATGGGAGCAGCAAGAAAAAGAACTCAAGATGATGTAGCATTATCGTGGCTCGGCGATGACAAGAACTACTAGGATTTTCAAAAACACTTTCATGCTGTATATTCGTATGACATTTATGATGCTTATTGCGTTATATACAAGCAGGGTAACCTTGAATGTTCTTGGTGTTTCTGACTATGGTATCAATTGTGTTGTCGCTGGGACCATTTCCTTTTTGTCTTTTTTGATGTTCTCCATGAACACTGCAACGCAGCGTTTTCTTAATATTGCCATGGGTAAGAAAGATGAGGAAGAACTGCGTCATGTGTTCAGCGTAAGCATTACAATCCATTTTTATATACTTATATTAGTTGTCGTTGTTGGAGAATTAGCAGGTTTGTGGCTGCTCTACAACAAATTGGTGATTCCGCCAGAGCGAATGGAAGCAGCCTTCTGGGTCTTTCAGTTTACAATGATTTCCACTGCAACATCGGTGATGACAATTCCGTATAATGCTGAGGTGATAGCTCATGAAAAAATGAGTATCTATGCGTATTTTTCCATTCTTGATACCGTTCTTAAACTACTGATTGTTTACTTGTTGGTTATTTCTCCTTACGACAAGTTGATTAGCTATGGTTTTATGTATATGTGTACATTTATCCTAAATCGTATCATATATACGGTATACTGTAAGCGGACATTCAAGGAATGTAGGTACTCTGTTCATTTCCCTAGAAAACTATTAAAGGAAATGCTTTCATTTGCGGGTTGGGATTTATTTGGTGTATTTGCTTGGGCTTGTTCAACACAGGGCATAACGATTCTGTTAAACATCTTTTTTGGTCCCATTGTGAATGCTGCGCAAGCAATAGCAGGACAGGTTTTGGGAGCAGTCAAGGGCTTTTCAAACAATTTTAGTACTGCTTTAAATCCTGCAATCACTAAAGCCTATGGTGCAAAAGAGTTTGATTATATGACTCGGTTGATGTACAGTGGCTCAAAACTCATCTTTATCCTGCTATTTACCATGATGCTACCGCTTTTTGCCAAGTGTCACTATGTACTGGAATTATGGCTGAATATGGTTCCCGAATATTGTGTTCCTTTTATTCAGATATTAATCATCCAGTCTGTTATTCAGACAATGTGGAATCCTCTTTTTGTTTCTGGTCTTGCAACGGGGAAAATAAGGGCTTTCGGTCTTATAACATCATGTATGATGATATTAAGATTATTCGCTGCTTACATTATCCTGAAGATGGGCGCGTCTCCTGTTTTAACTATTGCCATCATTAGTTTATGGGAGGTGTTGGCATATAGTGTTCAGCATTATACATTGGGTCGTTTAACAGATTACCGTTTTTCTGACTATTTCCGAAAGGTACTCATACCTGCTTTATGGGTGGTACTTATAGCCAGTCCAATAGTGTATTGGCTGACTTTACATTTGGATGATTCTTTCCTGCATCTTGTCCTGCTCTGTTGCATAACGACTCCATTGTCGTTGCTCCTTTCTTATGCTCTTTTGCTGGATTATCAAGAAAAACTATTCGTAAAACAAAAAATAGTATACCATTTGTCAAGGAAGAATGATATTGTTTAGAACAGCTAAAGATGCCATATATTGGGCTGTCAGAAATCGATATGTCTTATGGGCACAATATCATAATCCCCGAAGATTGGCAGACATATTGTATAGGGACGTTTTTCACAAATGGATTAATTGGAAGAATCCACAGACGCTAAATGAGAAAATTAACTGGTTGGCATTTTATACAGATACAAGCCTTTGGTCTTTATGTACCGACAAATATCGGGTACGGGAGTTTGTTGAAGAAAAAGGGCTTGGTCATTTATTGATTCCGTTGTATGGAAAGTGGGATAAGGCAGAAGATATAGATTTTGATAGTCTTCCCGATAAATATGTATTAAAGCCAAACAATGGGAATAGTGATATTATTATAGTGCCTGATAAAACAAAGATAGATAAGGAGGAAATTATCAGGAGACTTAATAACGGTGGTGCGAGGAAATTCATAGCTTCTGCTCAACCTCATTATCTTTCTATCAAACCATGTTTCATAGCAGAACAGCTATTGGAAACAGATAACCCCCTCGGATTAGTGGATTATAAAATCAAAGTATTTAACGGCAAACCGTTCTGTATCGGTACGTGGGCTAATCGAACTCCGATGACTAATACCGGTGATTTTGGGTTATATGATTTGGACTGGAATCCTCTCACTCATTGGATTAATAAGAAGGCTCAGAACCATACTTCTATTCCCAAGCCCAAGAATCTTGGAAAGATGTTGGAATATGCCGCTAAACTTGGAGAAGATTTCGAACAAGTCCGAGTTGATTTTTATGAGATTAATGGACGGGTATATTTTGGCGAATTGACATTTACGTCTGCAGCAGGACGTGATGATGATTATACGGAGGAAGCATTGCTTGAAATGGGGAAACAAATAAAACTTGATTTTAGCAAAAAGAAGACAATCAAATGGAGACTCAAATAGTATATGTTCTTGCAAGTACAGAGGAAGATTTATACTTGGAGGAATTATGGGCTTCCTTATTCTCTCTGCGTCGGTATCATCCTAATGACAAGGTCGTTGTTCTTGTTGACGAACCAACATCTAAGCGTGTTGGCAAATTTCCATCCTTGGTTTCATTGATATCGGAAATAAAAATTATTCCTGTTCCAGATGATTATTCGGTAAAATATCGTTCCAGGGAAATCAAGACCTCTATCAGGAATCTCATAGACGGTGACTTCCTTTTCATTGATACTGACACAGTAATAACCGGTCCTTTAGATGAGGTGGACAATCTTTCTGTTCAAAACATAGCCATGGTACCAGAACTGCATGGACCATTCAGTAATCATGTGAGTTTTGATTATGTTCACAGAGATATGAAACGGATTTTCGATGTTGATGTTTCTGATAGCCTATATTGGTTTAATTCTGGTTGTATGTTGGTCAAAGACAATCAACTCACTCGAGAATTCTTTCAAAAGTGGAATGATAACTGGAAACACTCTGCATTTAACAAAGGAAACGCTTCCGACCAACGGGCATTGCTACGAACCGATAAGAGTTACGGCTATATCATTGAGTGTCTGCCTGATGTCTATAATTGTCAGGTTGCGATGAGCATACAGTATTTGATGGATGCAAGAATTGTGCATTTCTGGCACATGCGTAGTAACTTCACTCCCAATCTTGATTATTCACCATTTTGCAATAAGTATATTTATCGGAAGATTCGATGTGAAAATGGTATAACTGATGAAACAGCCCATACCATCATTCATTGTAAGTCCTCTTTCAATACGCCTTCAATGATAGTTGGTAGAGATGAAATAGACTTTCTTTTTTCCAGATTCTACGTTGTCTTAGGCAGATCATATAGAGAGAGCAAGTCCATGCGGTGTTTTTTGGACAAGTTCATCTATTGGGTTAACCTGTATTATCGGGTAAAAAGAAAAATCACAAAACACAAATCATGACATACGCTCCGATAGCCCTATTCACCTACTGCCGTGCCGAACATACCCGCATGGCCGTTGAGTCCTTGCTGCGGAATAAGGAAGCTGCGGAGTCCGACTTATATGTTTTCTCAGATGGCCCGAAAACGGAGGAGAAGCGTAAAGGCGTGGAAGAAACACGTGCTTATATTCATACAATTAATGGCTTTAAGTCCATCCATATTGTGGAGTATGAGAAGAACCAAGGCTTGGCTAACAGCCTGATTGCTGGCATTACTAAGGTTATTGACAAATATGGGCGGGTTATTGTTGTAGAGGATGATCTCATTCTTTCCCCCTTTTTCTTGCAGTTTATGAATAATGCTTTGGAGAAATATAAGGATGATGACCGTGTGGGTACTGTCTCTGCATTTGTTCCCCCCATAAAAGAAAAACTGCCTGAGACTTTTTTCCTCATGTATTTTCAATGCTGGGGATGGGCAACATGGAAACGTGCTTGGGATTTGTTAGAGATAAATCCCAAGCCGCTTCTTCGAGGATTACGTTTCAAAAAGACGAAATTTGATGTCGGAGGAGGCTGCGGTAACTATGGCAATCTATATTGTCAAAAGGTGGGATTGGTTGATTCCTGGTATGTGCGATTCTATGCATCTTTGTTCCTAAAAGGGAAGTTGTCTCTATACCCAGGTCATTCCTTGACTGCTAATAATGGATTAGATGGTAGTGGTACGCATTGTGATAAAGGGATGGAGGAAACTTATCATACTTTACTTTATAATCACGTTGTCCTGCTGAGCGATATTGTCGTTGAAGAAAATAAAGAGGCATATAACTTGTTTAGTAGCTATTTTCGCAGTAAACAAAGCAAGCATACCGTGATGAGTAATTATATGTGCTTTAAAGGATTTATAAGACGTTTGTTTTATATTGACAGTTTATGAACCATGATACCGTTGACTATCAATTACCTGCTATCAAAGCATCCGTTACGCTGCAAAACCGTAGCGATTACAATGCAAAAGATGTCAAACGACAAAAAAGTTGTAACAACTTTTTGAAAAGCTGTAACAAATATTTTAAAAGTTGTAACAACTTTTTTGCAATGGAACATCTTTTACAATGCAATATGTACTTTCTTACTGTATGATATGGCTTCTCTTGCAGAGTAACTTGGTATTTCCAACATATAATAAGTTATCTTCTTTTATCTTCCTCTATCTATAATGCGAAAGAAATTAAGATGCCATTGACATGTAAGAAAACGGTGAAAGCGGTAGAACCGATGCATTATAAGAATAACAGCAATTTTAAATTGGCTCCTTATAACGCATGGGTGGAAGCTGGAGGAAATAAGGTTAACTCCTTTTATGAATGGCGAAAGCTACGCTTACTGTTGTATGTTTTGGAAAGGATGTTCCCCAAGCGCAAGGATAGTGCAATTCTTTGTTTTGCTGAACCTCCGAGTCTTGATGTGGACACATTTCCTTGGTGGGGATGTTATGAGATTATACCTGTTTTGTGGGATTGCTGGCCCAAGTATTGGGATTACACGGAACAATGGCTCAGACGCCATGGTGTCAAATCGGCTGTTTTTACATCTTCACAAACAGCAGAAGAGTTTTGCCATCGGCTCCCTGAGGTGAACATTCTTACCATCACAGAAGGCATCGAATCAAATATATATCAAGGTGGAACACCACTGAAAGAACGTGATATTGACTTTTTACAGTTCGGTCGTGTTACAAGTATGTTTGATAACCTTAACTTGGGTGAGGATATAAGTGTTGTGTCGAGCAAGAATGAACAGGGCCTTCTACAAACCCGAAACGATTTAGTCGATGCGTTGGCAAAATCAAAAATTGTGTTGGCCGTGCCACGCTGCGACATGCAGAAGGAATTAGCAGGAGGTGTAGAAACTCTTACGCAAAGATATTGGGAATGTATGCTTTCGGGGGTGATTATTTTAGGTCGTGCTCCGAAGGAACTGATAGATTTGATTGGCTATGATCCTGTGGTCCAGATGAAGTCTGAGGATGTCGTTAATCAGATAAAGGAATTATTAGCCCATATAGATGACTACCAAGATTTGGTAAACAAGAATAGACAGACGGCTATACAAATGTCTGACTGGAGTCTTCGTGTTAAACAAATAATGAGGTGGCTGGAAGAGCACGGCTATATGGTATGAATATGGCTTATCTGGCTGAGTTCCAGAAAATGTATCTTTCAAAGGATGTATTCCTCATCCCTTACTATCTGGCACGTGAACAGGACGTGCCTCTTAAAGTGGTATATGGTAGTAATATGGGTGATGTGGATTTGCCGTCCAGTTATAGAGGAGTAGAATTAGTAGGAACAAAAAGGAGGCATGTTCGGAAATGGCATGAAATAATAGACTGGATACGTTTCATCCTGCCTAATGCCAAACGCTTGAATTCTATTTTCTTTTGTGGCTGTTCTGCTCACCACATGGTACTTACTTGGCTGCTGTTGAAACTTAATCCCAATGTAACCATAGTAGTGTTTGGCGATATGGAAGGACCGCAGGCGCAGGATTTTCTCGAAACAGGACTTGTTTATGGCAATGGAATAAGTGCTATCATCAAGAGAATGCTTTGCCAGTTCTTTTTCAATCATGTTGCGTTCACTGTAGCCAATGAACGGGCATATCGCCTCATGGAAAATGTCTATAAAAAGTTTCACTGGACTGGATTGGTGTCGCTTCACCCTTGCTTGGACGATGAACTCTTTTCAGAACTTGGTCTTAAGTTCCGCAATTGGGAAGAAAAAGAAAACATTATGATTTCTGTTGGACGAATAGGCAACTATCAGAAAAACACGGACATGATGCTTGACGCTTTGAGCAAGTTAGATTTGAAAAATTGGAAAGTCTATTTGATGGGTCCAATTACTGATAGCTTTGAAGTGGGAAAGACATCAGCTTATGAACAACGAATATTAAAATTCTTTGAGGATAATCCACATTTGAGAGATAAAGTATTCTTTACTGGTATGATTTATGACCAGAAACAATTGTTTGAATATTTTCTGCGTGCAAAGGTTTATTTGTCTTCTGCCCGTCATGAGGGGTATGCCAATGTATATAGTCAGGCTGCCGCTTGTGGCTGCTTTATCATCAGTACTGATGTCGGTGGTGCAGAGACGGCAAGTAACAATTGGAAATTTGGTATAAAAGTTGAACAGGATAATCCTGGAGAAATGGCCAAAGCGATGCAAAGTGTTATTAACAACGAAACAGCGATTGATATGTCCCAACAACCGAACGTTACCCAATTTCTGTATTCGTATGTAATCAAAGAAAGTCTAATTCTTTCATAATGATTCCGAAGATTATCCATTATTGCTGGTTGAGTGGAGATTCGTTCCCGCCAGATATTCATGCCTGTCTTGATACATGGAAGGAGCATCTCCCAGATTATGAAATATGCCTTTGGGACACTCAGCGATTTGATGTCGCCTCTGTCTTATGGACGAAACAAGCTTTTGATGCTAAGAAATATGCATTTGCTGCAGATTATATTCGTCTTTATGCTCTTTATCATTATGGTGGCATTTATCTTGACTCTGATGTGGTGGTCTATAAAAGTTTCAACGATTTACTCCACCTTCCTTATTTCATAGGGCATGACCAGATAAAAGGATTTGAGGCTGCTGTTATTGGAGCAGAGAAAGGGTGCCAATGGATTAAAGACGTTCTGGATACCTATGAGAATAGAGCTTTTGTCAAAGAGGACGGGACCTATGACATGCTTCCTCTGCCATGTCAGTTCCATCACGTGCTGGTAGATTTAGGCTATAAGTTTCGTCGTTTGGACGAGTTGTATCCCTATACTACAAAAGACCATGAGTTGTATGTCTTTGATGGCGATTTCTTTAATTCACGTAATGCCATTCAAGTAAGACGAACTCCGAAGAGTTATTGTGCTCACAATTATGCAGGTTCTTGGTATGAAAAAAACAACAAAAGAAAGACGATGAAAAGCTTTTTGCCAAAATGGCTGTTGAAGGCCATCTACCTTATTGGTCAGAAAACGTGGGCAAGAAATAAATATGCATGGTTTCAAATACCATTTGAAAAATAATGATATTAACTGATGAACTCAATCGCAAGGTCCTTTACCCTATTTTGGATAATCTATTTCCCCACCTGTATTGCTTTCAACGAACTTGAAGGCTTTCAATACATGGACGAGGCGATGACGGCAGTTCTGATACTCTATACATTTTACCAGAAACGCAATCCTGATACGAACCCCGAACCATGGAAGGAATACTTTACGTTCCTTGGAATTCTGGCGTTCTATGTGGCCTATTCATTATATATGAAGGTAAATGTGTTTGGAGCTGTGCGTCTGGAGATTGTTCAGCAGATACGTCCATTCTCTGTCATCTATTGTACGTGGATTCTGAATCCGCAGTTTACGGAGAGACAAAAGAAATGGATGCTCTCAACCATGATTGCTACCTTGGCATTGTGGATATATTATCATCCCGAAATCACCCAACGAGGCATAGAAGCGGAGTTCCCCATCTTGGGACAATTGGCTATCTGTACTGGTATCGCCTGGTATTTATTTACGGAAGAAACGCAACTAAACAAGTTGATAGCCTTGGTTATTGTCTTAACAGGATTGTTTGCGCCGAAGTTTAAGTTCATGGGCGAGGTGGTATGCTTTATTGCATTGTTGTTCTTCGTGAAACAGCAACTTAATTTCAAATCTCCCAAGACGGTTGTTTTTGTTACTTTGCTGATGGCTGTAGTGATTGCAGTGGTATGGCAGCGTTTTGATATCTATTACATGTCGGGATGGAACAATGCTGCGTTAGCTCGCCCCATGACTTACAAAACATCCTTGGAAATATTGAGGGACTATTTCCCGTTTGGTTCTGGTATGGGAACATTTGCGACGAATGGGGCATGGAGATACTATTCTCCACTTTATCATCATTATCATTTGAATACTATATGGGGCCTTGATAAGGGAGGAGGTTTTATCTGCGATGCCTTCTATCCGTCTTTGGCACAATATGGTATCGTGGGGGTTGTCCTATTCTGTATCTTCTGGAAACGTAGGCTGATTGCCTTCAATGAAATCGTTGACATGCGCTATTACCGTGTGGCCATGATGGTGTTCTTCTGCCTGGTCATTGAGCAGACGGCCGACTCTTCGTGGCTCTCGGGAAAGGGAATGGGATATTGTATGCTCCTCGGCCTGTGTCTGAACGCTAACCTTAACCTTAACGGTAACGAAGACGAAGATGAAAACGAGGACGAGAATGATGAATTGTTGAAAGAAACGAATGAATATAATGAACAATTATTGTCATCATGAATATTTATAGTTTTTTGGTGAAGATGAGTTTGGCGCCGAGTTGGCTATGGGATAGACTTTGGAGTCCTGTATGGAAACGGGCGATGAAGTATTGCGGCAAGGGGGTGTCTCTGCGCCCGATGTCATCGGACATCAAAGGTCTGGAGAACCTCTCCATAGGTGACGGGACTTCCATCCCTAAGGGAAGCACTTTCTATTGTACGGAGGCTCCGCTGACCATTGGTCGGAAAGTCATTTTTGGGCCTCGTCCTACGATTGTCACTGGTGACCACCGCATTGACTTGATAGGTAAGTATATCATTGATGTTACTGTAGACGAAAAGCTGTCCGAAAACGATGCACCCGTTGTCATAGAGGACGATGTATGGGTAGGGGCTAATGTGACGATATTGAAGGGCGTGACTATTGGTCGAGGCAGCGTCGTTGCTGCCGGTGCGGTTGTCACACAGTCGTTCCCGCCTTATTCTATTGTCGGTGGCGTGCCAGCCAAACTGATTAAGAGACGTTTCTCTGAAGATCAAGCGAAAGAGAACGACCGACAGCTGTATGGGAAAGAATTCGTGTAATTCTCTGCAAAGTAGAGTGTGGCGATGCAATCATCAAATCCGTTATTGAAAAAGAAACGTGTCCTTGTTGTTGGCTCTGCTGAGCAAAGCGCAGGCGGTGTGGCTTCTGTCATTCGGCTGATGAAGAAGATGCCAGTATGGCAAGAATATGGTTGCTATTGGTTAGGTACGCAGATACAGCGTAATTATGCTTGGAAACTGTGGTATGCGCTGAAAGCCAATATCCTTGCGCTGTTCATTATCTGGCGATATGACATTGTGCATTTCCATACGGTGCCTGATAGAATATGCCTTGTCATTCAGATGCCCGTGTTCCTGTTAGCGCTGATGGGCAGAAAGCGTATCATCATGCACATCCACATGGGCAACCAGCTGAAAAACCATACACAAAACACCTTGTTTAAATGGTGTCTAAGGCGCGCTAATCTTGTTATCCTCTTAGCTAAGAAGTGGCAAGTGCTCTTTCAAGAGCAATATGCCGACATCCAGACTCCCACAACTGTATTGTACAATGCCTGTGAGGAAGTGCCGAAGGTGCCACTCGAAGAGAAAGAAAAGCTTATTATCATGGCAGCGTATTTCAATGATAATAAGGCGCCTGATTTGTTGTTGAAGGCCTGGCAGGAGATAGAAAAACAATACCCTGATTGGAGAATCATGATGTTGGGCAATGGTGAGGTGGAACGTTTCAAGAAGATGTCAGAAAATATGGGACTTTCGGACTCCGTGACCTTTACGGGGTATGTGGTTGGAAAAGAAAAAGAGAATATTTTCCGAAAGGCCAATATTTTATGTATGTGTTCCTACGAAGAGGGCTTCCCGATGGTAATATTGGAGGCATGGGCATACGGCATTTGTGTCATCACGACTCCTGTTGGTGGACTGCCTGATGTGCTTGAGGATGGGAAGAATGCCTTGGTTTTCGATTTTGGAAATTGGAAGGAACTTGCTGAAAAATTAACATGCCTTATTGAAAGTCAGGAGATTCGTATGGATATGAGTGATTATTCAAGACAATTTGTGTATAAACACTTTTCTATGGATAACGTCAATCGGGAAATACTAAACATCTATCATTTAATATGTAATGAGTAGTATAAAAATATCCGTTATAATACCTTGTTATAACGTTGAGAAATATATACGTAGGGGTCTTGATTCAGTCTTGGCACAGACTTTTCAAGAGTGGGAAGCCATTCTTGTTGATGACGAATCTACTGATGGTACGGGTACAATATGTGAAGAATATGCTTCAAAAGACGCTCGTTTTTATGTAATACACCGGAAAAATGGCGGTGAATCCTGTGCGCGCAATACTGGTTATGACGCCGCCAAGGGCGAATTGGTTTATAGTATGGATCCAGATGATTGGGCTGAGCCGGAACTGTTGGCTCGATGTTATGACCTATATAGCCAATATCACTGTGACATCGTTCAATTCGAAAAATACTGGGTATATGGAGAGAAACGTCATCCTGACAAGAGTACGCGTCCAGGAGTTTGGAGCCATGAGCAAATCATCAGAGAGTATACTGGCCCGCTGATAGGACTTGGGCAGGATGCGTTAGATGGTTGGTATCGTGGAGAAGACCTGTGGAGTTTCAAAAAGAACTATGGAGTTTGGGCATTTATGTTTAAAAGGACATTTTTGGAACGGTATAAGTTGAGATTTGTCCCTGGAATAAATATGTTCACAGATGTGTTTTTTCTTGTTGAGTGTACATATCGTGCAGAAATGATGGTTAGCACGTCTGACGTATTATATAACTATGATATCAGGCAGGATGGGGCTGTTGGTAATCGTTCTTCTAATCCACTAAAACTATATACTGATAAATGTAACTCATTAGCACAAAGAGCTCGCTTGCGATCCATCGTCAAAGAATTCGACCTGCATGATTATTATTTAGGTTCACAGGTCCTTTCACTGTTGCAGTTATGTTCGGTACTTTCATGCCAATGGAAGAATCTTTCTATGGTGAATTCTTATGCGGATAGTCCTTATGTAAGGGAGTCGGTAGGTAAAGTGTCAATAAAAGGAGCTCCATTGAAATTTAAACTACCTGTTATGTTAATTAAGCACCAAGGTCATGTACTTTTGTTCGCATTTTGTTGGATGATGAGAAAGTGTGGACTGAATAATATGTTAAAAATATAATTCTGGAAAAATGTTGGGGATTCTAATCAATGCCTACGCCTGTTCGCCCAATATGGGCAGTGAGCCAGGGATGGCCTGGAACTGGTGTGTCAACTTAGCAAAATATTGTGAACTTCATATCATTACTGAAGGCGAATTCCGTGACAAAATAGAAGCAGTGGTTCCGACACTTGAGTATGGGCAGAACTTACATTTTTATTATAATCCTGTCAGTGAAAAGATTCGCCGGATGTGCTGGAACCAAGGTGACTGGCGGTTCTATATATATTATAAAAGGTGGCAGAAGAAGACTGCAGCAATAGCAAGAGATATTTGTAAAAGAGAAAAAATCGACATCTTGCACCAGCTAAATATGATAGGTTTTCGTGAGCCAGGATATTTGTGGCAGGTGAGCCAAGAAACTGACATCCCGTTCGTATGGGGTCCTGTGGATGCCAAAGAGTCGTTCCCTATGGCTTATGCTGTCGATGCTCCACTAAAAATGCGGTTTGCCTTTTGGCTGAAGAATACGGTTACCAAATGGCAACTGCAACATAGTAGAAGGGTGGGGGATGCTGTAAAATGTGCGACTATGGTAATGTCTGCTTCTTCTAACTCTGTCAATAGTTTTAGGAAGTATTTCAACATTGACAGTCCGTTGTTTAATGAGACTGGCACTTCGCCTATACGGATGGAAAAACACCCTAAAGAGAAAAACTCTTTCGATATCCTTTGGGTGGGAAAGGCTGACTTCCGGAAACAACTGCCTTTAGCCATCAAAGCCGTTAGCAACGTCATCAAGAACGACATGCAGTTACATATCGTAGGTTGCAGTGATAAGGCTACTGTCTTGAAGGAAATTGAGATGCAGGGAATCCTCAATCAATGTGTACTTCATGGATGTGTCAGTCATGATGAGGTCCTAAAGCTTATGAGAACTGCTGACGTTCTGCTCTTTACTAGTGTTGCAGAAGGGACGCCGCATGTCGTATTAGAAGCTGTCAGTTGCGGTGTTCCAGTTGTTTGTTTTAATACCTGTGGTCAGGGAGACTGCGTCAACGAGGACATTGGCTGCAAGATACCACTTACTAACCCCAACCAATCCGTTAAAGACTTTGCCGAAAGACTGGAGTTTTTATATAACCATCGTGATGTTCTTCAGCAGATGTCTGATAACTGTCACCAACGGGCAGAGGAGCTCTCGTGGGAGAACATAGCAAAAAAGATGGTGCGGATGTATGGGGATGTTATTCAGAAAAAGGATGATGCTCAGACTGTCTGACTTGCAATTGGTATGCTCGAAGGATGAACTGGCACTGATTCCCGAGGGTAAGGTGCTCATCAATACCATCAACGCGCATTCATATAATATGGCGCAACGGGATGAGACGTTTGCGGAAAGTATTGACGTTAACGCTAACGAGAACGAGAACGATAACCAAAACTGGAAGTATCTGCTGCCAGATGGGGCGAGTGTCGTGAAGGCATGCCGATGGCTGAAAGGGAAGTCGCAACCGAAAGAGAGAATAGCAGGATGGGACTTGTTCATTTTCGAGATGGGCAGGGTGAACGGGAACAATAACGGTAATGGTAATGGGACCCCCAAAAGGCGGGTGATGTTTATGGGGTCGTCGGAGATGGTGTTGCAAAATATACGGGAGCGGGTGGCTAAGGACTATCCGAATCTGGAGGTGCTGACCTATTCGCCTCCTTATAAGCAGGAGTTCACCGATGATGACAATGCATCCATTATTGAGGCCATTAATCAGGCTGATCCAGATCTGCTGTGGATTGGTATGACGGCACCGAAACAGGAGAAATGGGTATGCCAGCACTGGCAGGACTTGAACATTCATTGTCATGTAGGTACCATCGGTGCCGTGTTTGACTTCTATGCCGGAACAGTCAAGAGGGCTCCGCGTTGGTGGCAGGAGCATTCCTTGGAATGGCTCTACCGACTGATGAAAGAACCAAAAAGAATGTGGAAAAGATATATATTGGGTAATCCGCTCTTTATGTGGTATGTTATGCAAGAGCAATTATCCAAAAGATAGTTGTAGTATATGTGGCTGTTGTCAGATAAAGTACGGGTGAGGGACAGTGGACTGTTGGAAGGATTCTGTGACTACCATTGTCACCTGCTGCCTGGCGTGGATGATGGTGTCCAGAAGATGGAGGAGACGCTGGAGATTCTCAAGATGTGGGATGAAGTGGGCGTCAAAGAGGTATGGATGACTCCTCATGTGATGGAGGATTATCCCAATGAGCCAACTGAGCTGCGCGAGAAGTTCGAACAAGTCAGGAATACATACTCAGGCAATATAGTCTTGCACTTGGCAGCAGAGAACATGATGGATTTATTGTTCATGAAAAGGTTGAATGACGACCATTTCTTGACGATAGGGGAAGCGGCTTCAAACCTACTGGTGGAGACTTCCTACTACATTCCTCCCATGAATATGGACCTGATAGTGTCACGTATAAAGGAAAAGGGATACAGCCCGATTCTGGCTCATCCGGAACGCTATCAGTACATGGAATTGGCTGACTATCGGAAATGGAAAAACATGGGCGTTCTGCTACAGCTGAACATTCCTTCTCTGGTGGGGGCTTATGGCTATAAAGCACAGGCAAATGCCAAATGGCTGCTCAGTCATGGCATGTATGACTGTTGCGGTACTGACACGCATTCAATAGCGAATGTAGAGGAATTCCTCGACAGCATGATTAGCAAGAAGACCGTGAGACGTCTGCGTCAGATCAACAGGTGATATCTCACACCCGTCATTATATCAAAGAGGCAGGCTTGCGAACTGATTCGTAAGCCTGCCTCTTTGTATGTGTTAGCCCTTGCTTATGCAAAGCAGGGTAAGTCTTTCTTTTCAACTAAGTATTCGCCAATCTGAACGGCATTGAGGGCGGCACCCTTGCGAATCTGGTCGCCAGAGAGCCAGAAGGTGAGGCCGTTGTCGTCTGCCAGATCCTTGCGGACGCGTCCTACATAGACATCATCTTTGCCGGCAGTGTCGAGGGGCATGGGGTAGGTGAGGGTCGTGGGATCGTCAACCAGCGTGCAGCCAGGGGCAGCAGCAATGGCCTTCTGGGCTTCTTCGACGCTCAGGGGACGTTCTGTCTCAATCCATACGCTCTCAGAGTGGCTGCGCAGCGAGCTGACACGTACACACATGGCCGAGCAGCGGGCGTCGGTATGCATGATTTTGCGCGTCTCGTTGTACATCTTCATCTCTTCCTTGGTATAACCGTTGGGCTGGAAGACGTCAATCTGTGGAATGACGTTGTAGGCCAGTTGGTGGGGGAACTTTTTGATGGTCTTCACCTCACCCGTCTCTACCATCTCCTTATACTGCTGCTGCAGTTCGGCCATAGCGGCAGCACCGGCTCCAGAGGCACTCTGATACGAGCTGACGTGGATACGCTTGATGTGGCTGAGTTGCTCCAGGGGTTGCAGTACGACCACCATCATGATGGTGGTGCAGTTGGGGTTGGCAATGATGCCACGCGGACGGACGAGGGCATCTTCGGCGTTGCACTCAGGTACTACCAAGGGGACGTCGTCGTCCATACGGAAGGCCGAGCTGTTGTCAATCATGACGCAGCCGTACTTTGTGATGGTCTCGGCAAACTCCTTCGACGTGCCGGCACCAGCGCTGGTGAAAGCGATGTCGATGTCCTTGAAGTCGTCGTTATGCTGCAACAGCTTGACCGTCAGCTCCTTGCCGCGGAAAGTATACTTTGTGCCTGCAGAGCGTTCTGAGCCAAACAGCACTAATTCGTCCATGGGGAAATTTCTCTGGTCGAGGATACGCAAAAACTCCTGACCTACAGCGCCTGATGCGCCTACAATTGCTACTTTCATGAAAGATTGAGTTTTGTGTTTTGTGAAGTTCGATATCCTGTTTATAAAAGAACTTGTGTCGACACTTGGACTCGAACCAAGGACCCCCACCATGTCAAGGTGATACTCTAACCAGCTGAGCTATGCCGACAAGTAAAAAGACCGTTGCTTTTTGCAAAAGCGAGTGCAAAGGTACGAAGAAAAATTAAGAATTAAGAATTAAGGATTAAAAATTTGCGTCCGCTCTTATTATTTAACATCCTTTCACCTTTTACGCATTAACAGGAGACAGTCTTTGCGTTCCTGTCTCCTGTTAACGTGAGGGTTATCGTTAAGGTTAACGTTATCGTCAACGTTTTTACAATTCTGCATCAGAGCACTGGAAGGTGTTACCCTTCGAGATGTCGCCCGTCTCCAGACCCAGCTTGAACCACTTCATGCGCTGTTTCGACGTACCGTGGTTGAACGACTCGGGTACGGCATAGCCGCGGGCCTTGGTCTGAAGGTAGTCGTCGCCAATCTTCTGGGCACAGTTGATGGCCTCCTCGATGTCGCCGTCCTCTAACGATCCGAAGCGCTTGTTGTCGTGATGAGCCCACACGCCGGCATAGAAGTCGGCCAGCAGCTCCAGGCGTACGCTGAGCTTGTTGGCTTCGGTCTGACTGAGTCGTGCCATCTGCTGGTGTACCTTGTCGAGCGTTCCCGTCAGGTATTCCACGTGATGCCCTACTTCGTGGGCAATAACGTAGGCATAGGCAAAGTCGCCGTCAGCACCCAGCTGTTTCTTCATCGTGGTGAAGAACGACAGGTCGATGTATAGTTTCTGGTCGCCCGAGCAATAGAACGGTCCCATGGCTGCCGAGCCCTGTCCGCAGGCCGTCTGTGTACCGTCGGTATAGAGCACCATCGTGGGGTTCTGATACTGTGCGCCCTGCTGCTTGAAGATTTCCGACCACACATCCTCTGTGCCGGCCAGAATCTGTGTCGAGAACTTCGCCAGTGCCTGCTCTTCCTCAGTGAATTCGCGCTGTCCCTGGTTCACCTCGGTATTCGTTCCCGTCAGCGAACCCAGTCCACCGTTCTCTGTTACCTGTTGTACCACGGCTTCTAACGGGTTACCTCCCGACATCCATGCCATCAGTGCCACAACAATGATACCGCCGATGCCCAGACCGGCCTTGGCGCCACCGCTCATACCACGGCGGTCTTCCACATTCGAGCTTTCGCGTCTTCCGTTTAATTTCATAATTCCTATCGTTTTGGTTTCGTTATCGTTTAATAATTTGTTTTCGTTAGGGTTAACGTAACGTTAAGGTTAATGCCTTATTTCCTTGTCCACGTCTGAGTCTCATAGAACATTGCCACGTATCCACGAACCTTCAGCGTGTTACCTTCGAGCCACATGCTGCACTTATAGGTCTTGCCGTTCTTGGGGTTGTAAATTTTGCCGCCCTCCCACTTGTCACCTTTCTTGGTGAGTCCGGTCAGGATGTTGGAGCCCACAATCTTACGGCTCTGCAACTTCTTGTCGGGGTTCTTGCTGTCGAGCTTGTTGTCACCGGCTTTCAGCCACACAATCTTACCATTCAGCTTGTCACCACTCTGGTAGATTTCCACCTGCGATTCACCACCTTCCGTCAGCCACTTGCCGATAACACTCTGAGCATGGGCTACTCCTGACATCATTGCCAGCATTAAAAACACGATTACTTTTTTCATATTCCCTTTTTTTACCTGCAAAGATAGGAACAATTTCTGATATTTCCAAACTCTACGCACTTTTTTATGCAATCTTGCATAGAAAAGGGTTTATTTGTGCTAACAAAATTATGCTAAGAGAATATGTTTGAACCTGTTTCTTAGGACTTTTTTATTTCAGGCTTGATTCTATGAAATGGAAGGTTACGCCTTCGGAGTTCATAAGACTGAGGAAATAGGTGTTCACATCGAAATATTCCATGGTTCCGATGTGACTCACGAAATAAGCTGCGTCGGAATCTGATGCATCTCTTTCTGTCTGAATAAGGTCCTTCAGCGTTATATTGCCCGTATAGGCCGTGTCCCCACCAGAATGCGGATAGGTGTTTGTAGCCTGAGCTTGATAGTTTCCGCCAAAAGAAATCTCTCCGGTATATGCACTAAAACTGCCATCTTTTCGAAAACGGATCCTGAGCAGCTTGTCATCCCGTATTTGACTAACTTGATGGGTCGTGCCGTTTTTATCGGTATAGCTCCTCAATGTCCATTGGTATTGCAGCATCTCAGTGCCTTTTTCAAAATATTGATCACTTTTGTTATCATAATCACTACTGTCATTACTGTAGTCACTGTTGTCGCATGATGTAAGCATACAGCCCATCAACAAAAACGGCAATATTCGCCAGAATCCTCTACTCATTATTCTTACCAGTTTCTTCATGTCGTTTTTTTCTTACTAAACTGACGAGCCCCTGAAACCTTGCGTGCAGAAGCGTTAATTTATATTAATGTGTACTTTCTGATGCAAGGTTTTAGCCTGTTGAATGTTTATATAATTAAAGTACAGACGCGTATGAAACAGATAAGGAAAGAATGGATGTGGCTAATAGTGCTATGTCTTGGCATCATGACCACGGCATGCCATCGGGAAGAACATGATGACATCAGGGATTTACAGGCTCAAATAGACCCCAACAACCCAGATGTCAAGAAATATAACACGCCTATCATTACACAATACAAGGCCAATTGGGTCGCTGACAATGAGGTGGTGGACAATACAACTATTACGGTTTACTCCTATCTGACATACCCGACTGACGAACTGGTGTGCCACGATATTAACGTCAGTCACTTGCCGTTAGATTATCTGATAAAACCCTATATGATTGAAGAATACAAGGATCGTCCCATTCGCGTCGATGCAGAATTCGTATGCAGTGTCAAGCAAAAGGGAACTTCCTCCCAGACGGACTATTATCAGTCTGTACTCAAACCTGACGGACAGGGAATTGGTGTTGTCCAGAGTGGCCATGATAAATCGTATGATGGTAATGTGTTGTATGATGTCATCATGAAATACGACACCTATGTCACCTACGAGGAAAGCAAGGACACATGGACGATGAAGTGGGTGATAGAGTCTTTGCGTTTTCTGTGGGACGACGAAGCCTACCTGTTATACGGTATCAGTGAAACCACCAAGACTTTTGATCCTCCCTTGACGCTGTTGCTGGTCACAACCGAACGGATGAATTAAGCATGGAGACCGAGCTGCAACTGCTGAACGCTGTCAGGAGTGGTGAACGGGCTGCCATGAGGCGACTCTACGACCGCTATGCGGGCTATGCCACAGCCATTGCGCTGAGGTATGTGTCCGACCGTGACGCCGTTCACGATGTGTTGCAGGACAGCTTTGTCAAGATACTGACGTCCGTCGACGGGTTCAACTACAAGGGTGAAGGGTCGCTGAAGGGCTGGGTGGCAGCCATCGTGACGCATCAGGCCATCGACCACGTCAAGCGCCATGCTCGTATCGTGCTGACAGACCACATACCAGACGAACCCGACGTGCCGGAGCCTGACGTGGGCCGTGTGCCTCAGGATGTGCTCAACAGGTTGATAAGCCAGTTGCCGACGGGCTACAGAATGGTACTCAGCCTGCATGTGTTCGAACAAATGTCGCACAAGGAGATTGCCCGACTGTTAGGCATTAAGCCCGAAACCTCTGCTTCGCAATTCATGAGAGCCAAGAATGCACTCGCCAAACTCATCAACAACTATCTAAACAGCGCAAAACAATGAAGAAAGACTGGACAGAACAACTCAGAGAACGGATGACCGACTACGAGGCGGTCAGTCCTGAGGGCTTGTGGGCAGACATAGAACGTGCGCTGCCCCGGCAGAAAGCTGCCGTTACACTATTGTGGCGCCGTTGGGTGAGTGCGGCGGCTGTTGTTGCCTTGCTGGCAGGTGTAGGCTTTTGGCTCTGGCCAGACACTTCCCCCAGTCCAAGGCCGCATACGACACTTGCTACAGTGCCTGATACGCAAAAGCATCAGACTGTATGTACTGATAGTACCGACCATGTGGATAGTCAACCCAGACAGTGGAGGTTGTTAACCCAAAAGGGACAAAAGTCACAACCCGTCACCGAAGGAACTGGTGAATCATCAGAGTCAGAGAATGCTTCTCAGCAGTCACTGGCTCGTGGGGACGGTTCTCCTGATCACAGTAGCTTTGTGACGACGGATCAGGAGAACCGTCCCCATGAGCCACGGCATATTGCAAAGGAGCCTCTCCGACATGAAGCCCCAAAGACCCACAACCGAACATCTGACATCCAAATAGGCCTCATGACGGATCACGGTCTGCTGGCCTACAGTCACAGCAACGGCGTCAGGATGAGTGATGAGATGGCCAACCTCTATGATCATTCCAGCTATCTGCCCACTCGCGCACCGACGGGTGATGAGGTCATCTGGCTGACAGACTATGAGGAACGCCAGCATCACGACCATCCCTTTTCATTGGGACTGACGGTGAGCTGGCCGCTTAGCAAACGGTGGAGCCTTGGCTCAGGACTGGTTTACACCCGCCTGCATTCTGAGTTTGAGAGTATCGTTAATCAAAGTGGCATCAAGACCGATCAGACGCTGCACTATGTGGGCATACCGCTCAACATGCAATATCGGGTCGTGGGGGGCAGCCACTGGAAAGCTTATGCTACCGCCGGTATGCAGGCCGACTGGAACGTCCGAGCCAAGTCAGTGGTAGAGGTCGTTGAGACCAACATGAACAGAGACCGGCTGCAATGGTCTGTCGGTCTGGCTGTCGGCATAGAGTATGATGTCGTGCCACAGCTGGGCATATATGCCGAGCCCGGCTTCCGCTATTACTTTGACAACGGCAGCCGTGTCCAGAACTTCTTCAAGGATCAGCCAGCCTGTTGGACTCTCCAGTTCGGTATCCGCCTGAACGTCAAGTGAGGCGAAGAAAGCTTAGTTTCAACAGGAATAAGGCACCTGACAGCGTCGATGTTACGGGCAGACAGCGTCGATGGTACGGGTAAACTAGGTCGAAACTACAGGTTGTACTTACTTAACCACGACCTTTTTGCCATTCTGTATATGTACTAGGTTCATATCATATGAACAGTCCGAAGGTAAGTGCATGGAATTCTGGTCCCTTGTCTTTCTTAAGCACGCTCATAGGCGAATACTTGCAGTAGATGCCAATACCTCTATAGCTGGCCATCCCCATGAAATCAATAGTGAGAGAACGATACTCGATGCCTTTGGTCTTTTCAGAATATATTACCTCGTCTACCTCATAGCTGGTGTTAATGCGACCATGCACGTTAAAATTAACCACGGGTCCGAGTGTGACTTTAAAACCACCCTGCTGGCCAAAGCGCTGGGTAAAGAGAATGGGGACAGAGAGACTGAATATGTTGATGGAAGAACTCTTGGAGCTGGTCTTTGGTGGGTATCCGCTAAGGACGACGGCATTTTCACTTCCAATTATGCCGAATTTGTCCTTGATAAAATATTTGTCACTCGTGCCATAGGAACGCCAGTCACACCATAAGCCCACGGAGTAGCTTTGAGAGGCCTTCTTTGGCGTATAAGCATAACGGAGGCCAAAGAGCCATTCCATAGACTTGAAGGGTGCAAAGCTCAAATCGTCAGGAGCATTGGTTGGCGTACCGACACCCACGGCAAAGTCGAAGTCCCAGCATTTAAGTTTATTGCTTCCTTTCTTTTTCTTCATTTTCCATTTATTTAGAGGTACAGACTCATCATAAACGAATGTCTGTTCCCCTTCCTTGCCTAGGACTGTAACTCGCTGGACGGTGTCTGAAGTCATAATAGTCACTTTGTCTGCATTATTGATGACTACTGTGTCGTTGGCTTCTGAGGCGTTTGCCGTTATTGAAGCGGTGGTCGCCAACATCATAATAAATTTCTTAATGTCCATTGTTTCTTTTTAATACAGTTTCCGTTTTTTCCTGCTGCAAAGCTTCTTTTTTTTCGCCTGTCTATATGTTAAAACTGCAAACATATAAAAAGACTGCACGGCATTAACAATATTTATACTTTTTCTTGCCCTTTATCAAGCCACAGGGCTTTTCTCACCCTGTGGCTGACTGAATATTGTGATTGGCACAGGTATCCAGGAATATGGTTGTTGCCAGCGATAGGCTAGAACTTACACTGGAAGAAATCAACGAAGAAATACGATTGGCACGTGAAGAAAGGGCTGCACGGAAAAAATACAGCGTTATGATTAAACCTAATCTCTAATGACCGATTTGGGATAAAATGAGCCGCCCTGATGACGGGGCGGCTCATGACTGTATAAAGATAAGGATTACTGTCCGAGAACCTGCTTGGCAATCTCGTTGTCGGGATCGATGGCAAGCATCTTCTGAGCGTACTGCTTGGCAGTGTCCTTGTCGTTCTTCTGGATGAAGTAGTAGGAGATGAGGTAGTGGTAGGACTCCTTCAGACGGGCCTTGTCGGTGTTGTCGAGGTCGGTCTTGGGACCGATGAGCTCAACAAGCTTCTCGTAGAAGGGCTTGGCAAGTCCCTTGGACTGGTCGGGGTCCATCTGGCCGTTGACACGGGCACGCATGAAGGTGGCGTATTCCTGGGCCTGCTCGAACTTCTGGGCGAGGTCGGCATAGGCGGCATCGGCATTGCGGAAGGCTTCAGCCTGAGCCTCGGCAGAGAGGGTGGCACCGTGCTCCATGTGGAGGCCTGCCAGACCGGCGAGGTCGTTAGCAGTGGGCTTCTCCATGCTCTCCAAATAGTCCTTGTAGTGCTTGATGGCGTTCAGGTAGTCCTCCTTGTCGCGATAGGCGTCGGAGAGCTGCTTGACGATACCGGCACGCTTGGCCTTGTTGTCCATATCCTCCTGCTTCAGAGCCAGCTCATACATCTCAATGGCCTTGTCTGTCTGCTTGGCACCCATGAGGGCGTTGCCGTAGTAGGTGTAGTCGTAGTAAGAGAACTTGGCGGAGTCGGACTTGTTGAACAGGGCGTCGGCATACATCAGAGCGTCGTCGTACTTCTTCAGCTCAGTGCTGTTGAAGAAAGCCAGACGGTTGAAGGCAGCGTGACGGGGCTTCTTGCTGAGGCCGAACTTGGCAACCTCAAGAGCCTTGTCGTATTTCTGCTTGAAGAAGGCGGTCATAGCGTAGTCGCTGAGGTCGCGCTCTTCCATCTTGCTCATGTCGGCCTTGTTGTAGGCATCGAAAGCCTTGTCGAACTCGTTGGACATGTAGTAGATACGGCCTGCGAGGGCGTCGACGGCAATGTCGGGACGCTGCTGGCGCAGCTCGTTGAGCTTGGCAACGGCTCCGGCAGGGCTGATCTTACGATAGACGTTAGCGTACTTGTAGTAACCCTCTGGATTCTTAGGGTCGGCATAGATGGCCTGATCGTAGAAGGTTGCAGCCTCACCACCGTTGTCACCGAGAGCCTCGATGTCGCCGAGGATGATGAATGCCGGTGCACACTTGTTCTTGGTAGCCTCGAGTGCGTAGTTGGCAAACATCTTGGCGTTGGCGGTGTCCTTAGCCTCGAAGAAGGCGCGTGAGAAGGCGACGAGGTTGTCGGCATTCTTCTTGTTCTTCTTGTAGAAGGACTTCATCTGCTTGTCGAGGTCGGCGGGTTTCTGACTAATGAGATTCTTTACAACAGCGACGTCGGCTGCTGTGCCAGTGGCTTCCTGAGCCAAGGCGGCAGTGCTGAAACCTGCGGTCAGCGCTGCGATGAATAGATATTTGATTGCTTTCATAATACTTAAATTGTTTTCGTTGTTACTAATGTTATCGTTCTCTCTCTCTGTCGTTATAACGTATATCGTCATTTTACTCCTTTGACGCACGATATGTCGAAAGGTTTAGTCGTCGCGGTAGTTGACGAAGATGTCGCGCACGTTGGTACCTGCCTGGATAGGCAGCAGACCGGCCTTCTGGATGATGAGCTGACCCTTGGGCAGCCGGCAGAAGTGGGCGAAGTTGGAGGGCAGTCCGCTGCGCGGCTCGTTGAGCAGGGCGTAGATGGTACGGATGAGTGGATAGTTGCCGTTATAGAGGTAGTACTGATAGGGTTGCCAGCTGTTCTGCGGCGTGGCCGTTTCGAGCTTGCTGACCTTCATGACTCGGATATTCTTCTTAAAGGTGACATTGGTCGTGTCGCGCTGGTCGTTGAGCCAGTTGCTGCCGATGATACCAATGGCATTGACGTGATGCTCGACATAGTCGATGACGGCGGTACTGGTCTTGACGGCACCGATGTTGGGTGCCTTCATTTCCTGACCATGCAGCAGGGAGTCGACACACCAGCGGATGGTGCTTGACAGGGGGTTGTCGAAAGTGACGTCGATGTTGCCCAGCTTTGAGGTGGGGTAGAGGTCGCTCCACTGTGACACCTCGCCCTTGAGGATGCGCTTGAAGTCGCGTACGGAGATGCAGGTGTCAGGATTAGCGTTGTTGACGATGAGTGCCAGTCCGTCGTAGGCGATAGGAATGGTACGTGGGAGGTAACGGCGGTCCTCGAGGTTCTTACGCTCCTTGGCGGTGAAGTCGCGCGAGGTGAATGCCAGCCATGTCTTGAGTTCGAGCAGCTGGCGGATGGCGTCCTGCTCGTTGGTGTATTGTGCTTCCAGCGTGTCGAGTGGCACATGATAACGGAAGACGTCGAGTGCCTCGTTGATGATGGGGCTGAAACTTTCGTCAGCCACGAAGAAGCGGGCAGCACGCTGGTAGTCCTGCTCGGCCTTCGTATTTTTAGGCTTGTTCCCACAAGCGGAGAACAAGCCTAAAAGAAGTGTTAATCCAATGATATATTTGGATGAGTGTCTATTCATTTTTCGATGAATCAAATGATTACTGGAGACGGAAGGTGACAGGCACGGTGTACTTCACACGGACGGCAGAACCATTCTGCTTACCGGGAATCCACTTCGGCATGCTCTTCACCACGCGCTGTGCCTCCTTGTCGAGTGACGGGTCAACAGACTTCACGACGCGAACGTCGGTAATCGAACCGTCCTTCTCAACCACGAAGGTCACGATGACACGACCCTGGACACCATTTTCCTCGGCGACTACCGGGTACTTGATGTTGCTGCTCAGATACTGCAGCAGGGCGCTCTGGCCACCGGGGAACGAAGGCATCTGTTCTACAACGTCGAACACCTTGGTTTCCTCTTCCTTCGGGGGCTCCGGCTGGGCGATGACTTCCTTGGCCTTCAGCACCTCGCCTGCAGCCTCGTCATTACCCTTCACGTCGAAGGCACCGATGGCGGTGTTGGTCTTGTTCAGCTCTTCCTGTGACTTCAGCTCCTCCTCGGGTTTCACCTCAGAGTCCTTCTTAATCACGGGCGGTACGAACTTCACAGAGCTCTTCACCTTCTCGACTTCAACTTTCTCAATCTTCGGTTCTTCTTTCTTCTCAACCTTTGCCTCTTTCTTCTCAGCAAGTTTCGAAAGCTCCACATCGGTCTCCATAGCCACGTTGCGGGCGATGGCGTTCTCAATCTGAACCTTTGCGATAACGATAGCTGCAATGAGGGCAAACAGGATGAACATGGTAATCAGCGCCTTGAGGTTGCGTTTACCAGTATCCTTACGCAGTTGATAAGCACCGTAGGCCTGGTTTTTACCTTCGAATACGAGGTCGACCCAGCCATTGTCAATAAGATCTATTTTTGCCATAGTTCTTTTTCTCTTTTTAGGGGATTACTTGACACCGGCCTTTGTGATCAGTTCCTGATCCTCGGGGCCAATCTTGTCAATCACATACTTATCAATACTGCAGATGAGCATCTCATCCAGAGCCGAAACCATGTTCTCGTAGGTAGCGGTATCCAACGGGCGGATAATCACGGTCATTGTGGGGACCTTCTCGCCGTTGGGCAGTTCGCCCTTCTTCAGCTTCGAGAGCTCTTTCTGGTACTGCTCGTCGGTCATCTTCGAGTTGTACTCAGCCTTCTTGGCATCGAGCTCCTTCTTAGCTACCATAATCTTGGCAATGGGGTTGACACCTTCCTCTGTGGTGTGGTTGATGAGGACGTCGCGGATACCCTTGGCACCATAGCTGGTCTTCTTGACACAAGAAGGATCCTCATAGTTGGGCAGTCCGGCAATGTACCAAACCTGGTCGTTAGCACCCAGATAGAGGGTAATGGTATGAGAGGCTTTCGTCACCGACTTGTCTTGATCTGACACGTTCTGGTCGTTACTGGGCATCGTCAACTGCATAGCCTGGGGCTTTGCCAGAGTTGTACACAGCATGAAGAACGTGATCAACAGCATCATCATGTCTACCATAGGCGTGAAGTTCACGCGGGTATCCATTTTCTTTTGCTTGGATAGATTCTTTTTTGCCATAGTTTATTCCTCCGATGCAGTTTTAAGATTAGTAATCAACTGGTAACGGTTCTCGTTCATGTCCTGGAGCTCAGACATCATGGCCTTCACGGTCTTGTACGGCGTCTTAGAGTCGCACTTGATGGCCAGACGGATGTCGGGGTTAGCTTCGCGAGCGGCAGCAACCCACTCCTGGAACTCACTCTTTCCGCCATCGATACTATCGGTGGGGATGCCGAGTGTCTGGATGGCCTCGCCCATCTTCTCGGGCTCAAGGCTGAGATAGGCAGCAAGCTTCGACATGGGAGCACCAGCCATAGCATCCTCAAGGAAGTGCTTCTGCTGGGTGGCATTGAGGGAGATCTGGAACTTGTCCGTCATCGTCTCCATCATGGCTTTCATGTGATTCTTGTTTTCCGTACCGAGGAATATCTTGCCCTCTGGTGATACCAGAATGTTCAAGACATCGCTCTCCGGAACCTTGATCTCTGACACCGAGTTAGGCGCGTTGACTTTCAGTGGCTCTGGCGTCAAGAATGTTGATGTCAACATAAAGAAGCACAGAAGCAGCGTCATCACGTCTGACATAGGCGTCATGTCAATCCAGATGTCTTTTTTCTGTATCTTAATTTTAGCCATACTAAAACTGATTTAGAGAGTTTTAAGAGATGGACTAAATATTAAGCCTCGTTGTGGGTAGAATCGTAAGTAGCTGCGATTGTGAAACCGATCTCGTCGAGAGCGTAAGTCAGCTTATCGATCTTGTTTGAGAAGAAGTTGTAAACAACGGTAGCAACCCAAGAGGTCAAAATACCAGATGCTGTGTTCACAAGGGCCTCAGAAATACCGGCAGACAGAGCCATAGAGTCAGCACCACCACCG
>JAEEVA010000008.1 GCA_016286995.1 Prevotella sp. | reverse complement strand
GCCTGCTTTGCCACTTTCCCGGTCTCAATTGTGATGGTTCTTCCATCAGGCAACTGAATACTTTTCGTAATTACGTTCATCTTGAAATTAAAACATCTAAAAAATATAAAAATCTTGCATTGCAATGCCACACTTTGCACCTTTAGTCAAAGAATAGTTTGCAAAACGGCTGCAAAGGTACACATTATTTATATAAAACCATGTATAACACGTGAATAATTATTGTTTTTTATGAATTGTCCTGCATGGTCTGTGCTATTTTGTCGGCATTCATGCTGCGTGCGCTGGCATCGAAGATGTCTTTATAGAGTCCTCCCTGCTGATAGACTTCGGCGGGTGTTCCCGACTGTACGACACGTCCCTGCTGGAGCACATAGATACGGTCGGCATCGATAATCTGACCGATATTGTGTGAGATGATGATGACCGTACGGCCTTGTTTGATGGCGTCGATGCTGGCCTTAATCTGTTCGGTGGCAATGGCGTCGAGCGAGGCGGTGGGTTCATCGAGGAAGATGATGGGCGGATTTTTGATGAACATGCGGGCAATGGCGATGCGCTGTTGCTGACCGCCGCTAAGCTGGAGGGCAGCGGTGTCGAAACCATGCGGCAGCTGCATGATCTGGTCGTAGATGTAGGCCTTTTTTGCGGCCTCAACAACCTGTTCGTGAGTAGCCTGCGGACAGCCATAACGGATATTTTCCTCGATGGAACCGTCGAAAATGTGATTTTTCTGCAGTACCAGTCCGATGTTGTCACGCATCCACTGGGTGTCCCATTCGTGAAGCTCGATTCCGTCGAGCTTAATCGACCCCTTTTGTGGTTCATAGAACTTGTCGAGCAGGTTGACGATAGTGCTCTTGCCCGCTCCACTCAGTCCGACGAGAGCCGTAATCTTGCCGGGTTCAATACGCATGGAAACGCCGAACAGTGCCTGGGTGCCGTTGCTGTAGGTGAAGTCGACATCACGGAGTTCGAACGCTCCATGCACTTCGGCGGGCCGGTGGCCGCCACTCGCCTCCACTTCCTCGTCAGCCTTCAGGATGCCAAAAAATCCCTCGGCATAGATGAGGGCGTCGTTCATATCGTCGTAGATGCGGTGCAGCTGACGGATAGGCGCACTGACATTGGCAAAAAGCATGACATGATACATGATTTTTCCGATGGTCATGCCAGGATAGTCGATGAGTACCAGATATGCTGTCAGAATGATGATGAGCACGGTGCCGATTTGTTCGAGGAAACTCTTCAGACCGTTGTAGAAATAGCTTTTCTTGCGGGTGTCAAGCTGCAGTCCCGTCATGTTGCGCTGGATGGTCGCCTGACGCTCGGCCTCAATCTGTTCGCGGTTGAACGACTTGATGACGGTGATGCTCTCGATGATGTTCAGAATGCCCTGACTGACAGCTTGATGCGAGCCGAAGATGCCCCGTCGGCCGCCCTTCATGCGACAGGCTTGGATGTAGGTCACCCAGAAGTAGACGGGTACGATGAACAGCGCTACGAGACCCACAAACACGTTGGCCATGAACATCAGTACCAGTGCCAGCACGGCACTCGTGAATAGCGGCAGTATCTCGATGAAGAAATTGTTAACTGTGTTCGACAGGCTCATGATGCCACGGTCGATACGTGACTGCAGCTTTCCCGTTTCGTTCCCTTCGCTGGTGAAGAAGGCCAGACGGAAGGACAATATCCTGTCGACGACACGTAGCGACAGGTCGCGACTGACCAGGATGCGCAACTGTTCACCGTAATAGCGCTGGAAGAAGGTGACCACCAGTGCCACTACTTCCTTGCCCAACAACACGATGGTGATGACGGTTAAGATTTTCACCGCGTCTCCCCATTGGAAACCGCCCTCCTGCCCAATCAGTGCATTGATGGCATCCACGGCCCGGTCAAGCACGACGGCGTTGACCTGTGCCATAAGCGACCCGATGAGTGTCAGCGTCAGTGTGATGGCGATGAGCCATTTGTAGGGCAGCACAAACGGCATAATGTTCTTCAGCAATTGCCAGATATTCATTTTCATGCTGCAAAGATACGAAATAATTGAGAATTGAGAATTGAGAATTGAGATTATTATGTGTGCGGAAGCAAATTTTTCACTTTTCACTTTTCACTTTTCACTTTTTTTTGTACCTTTGCAAGCAAAATAAACGAATAACAAGAAAAAATGAAGAAATTTTTGATATCAGCCATAGCCATATTGGCACTGGCTTCGTGTAGTGAAAAACGCTTCCATATTGAAGGTAATATTGCTAATGCGAAGGATTCGGTAGTGTATTTCGAGAACATCGGACTGGCCGGTCCTGAAGTGCTGGACTCTGCCAAACTGGGCGACGACGGTGCATTCAGCTTCAGCGGTGAACGTACGGAGGCTCCTGAATTCTATCGTCTGCGCATCAATGACCAGATTATCTCGCTCTGCATTGACTCTACCGAGACGGTGACCGTTAAGGCACAGTGGCCGCAGATGGCTTCGCAGTACGAGGTCAGCGGCTCTGACAATTGTCTAGTCATGAAGGAACTTGCACTCAAGCAGATGAGTCTTCAGCAGCGTGCCCTTCAGGTGAGTCGTGATGCGACGTTGAGTGTCGACCAGATGAATGACAGTCTCCTGTCGATGATTAATGCCTACAAGAAGGATGTCAAAGCTAATTATATCTTCAAGAATCCGGCTAAGCCCTATGCCTATTTTGCCCTGTTCCAGACCATGGGCAACATGCTGTTGTTCAATCCGCGTACCAATCGCGACGACATCAAGGCCTTTGCCGCTGTGGCCACCAGCTGGGACGCCTTCTGGCCTGAAGCTGAGCGTGGCCGCAACCTGCACAACATTGCTATTGAGGGCATGAAAAACATACGCACCATCGATGCTGAGAATAGCAAGGCCATCGACATATCGAAAGTGCAGGCAACAGGTCTCATAGATATTGCCCTGCGCGACAACAAGGGACAAATACGCCGCCTGACCGACCTGAAAGGCAAAGTGGTATTGCTCGACTTCCACCTGTTCGCTATGGACGAGTCGCCGACCCGTATTCTGTTGCTGCGTGAGCTATACAACAAGTACCACGACCAGGGACTGGAAATCTATCAGGTGAGCATCGACGGCGACGAACATTTCTGGAAGCAGCAAACCGCTGCACTGCCGTGGATTAGTGTCCGTGAAGAAAGGGGTGTCAACTCTTCGACACTGCAGCTGTATAACGTCCGCGGCATCCCCGACTTCTTCCTGATTGACCGCGACAACAATATCGTAGGACGCTCAGCCACTATGAAGGATGTCGAGCAGGATATCCGCAGACTGTTATAGGGTTAAGTTAAAAGGAGCGCAACCACGCTTTCAACTCAAGCATCATTTCGAGGTGATAGGTGAACGACTGGCGGATGCCAAAGCCGTGACCACCCGTCGGGTAAATATACATGCTGGCAGGTACGCCGTGTGTATAAAGTTGCTCATAGTAGTTCAGACTGTTGACGGGCGGCACCGCACGGTCGTCGTGAGCCAGTGCCAGAAAACAGCGTGGCGTGTGCTTTGTGACATGCTGCTCATTGCAATACTGGTTCACCAGCTTCCGCTTGGGTCCTTTTCCTAACAGGTTGTCGCGTGAACCCTGGTGGGTGATGCCCTGCTCCATCGAGATGACGGGATAAAAGAGTATCTGGAAATTCGGTGCCGCATCAGAGTGGGCATGCGTAGCTACCGTCGATGCCAGGTGACCACCAGCAGAAAATCCCATGATGCCCACGTCATCCTTGTTGATGTGCCATGCTTCAGCATTTTTCCTGACCAGTCGGATAGCTTCTTCGGCATCTTCGACTGGTACGGTGTAGTGGCCGTTGGGCATACGGTATTTCAGTACGATGAGTGCAATGCCCTGTCCGTTGAAGAACGGTGCCCAGTCGAAACCCTCATGCTCCATAGCCAGATGCTGGTAGCCACCGCCTGGACAGCACACCACGGCACGTCCCGTGGCCTGTTTCTCGTCGGGCAGGAACACGGTGACCTTCGCCATGTCCTCAGGATTGCCATTACTCGTACGCGGCCCTTCCGGCCATAGATTCATCTCGATGGGCTTCGTCTGTGCCGAAGCCAGTGCTGATACGGTCATCAGAAATAAAAAAAATACTCGTCGCATAACTTTTTTGGATTTATTGCTTGCAAAAGTACAAAATAAATCGTAATTTTGCATCATTATTCGAACAAAACTTAAACAGCTATGAATAAATTTCTATTTTCATTGGCTATGCTGACGAGTATGGCCGTGGGTATGCAGGCAAAGGTGAGGTTGCCGCACTTGGTGAGCGACAACATGGTGATTCAGCAGCAGACGGACGTCAGACTGTGGGGCTGGGCAAAGGCTGGCAGCAAGGTGGTGGCCACTACGTCGTGGTCAACGCAGCGCAGCGAGGCCAAGGTCGACAAGCAAGGTCGTTGGCTGTTGACGGTGAAGTCGCCACAAGCTTCGTACACCCCGCTGTCGATTACCTTTGACGATGGTGACGGACAGGTGACTATTAATAATGTACTCGCGGGAGAAGTGTGGGTGTGTGCCGGCCAGTCGAATATGGAGATGCCCGTGAAGGGCTTCTGGGGCTGTCCTGTCGAGGACTACAACTCAGTGGTTATTGACGCTGCTCATCATAGCGGTGTGCGCAGTGCGAAGATTCCCAGCATCATGCGCATGCAGCCTCAGGAGGATGCCCAGACGGAATGGCGCGACTGTTCGCCGAAGACCGTCAGCGAGTTCTCTGCTACGGGCTACTTCTTTGCCCGTGTGATGCATCAGGCATTGGATATTCCCATCGGACTCATCGAGGCCAACAAGGGCGGCAGCCGTGTAGAAAGCTGGCTAACGAAGGAGAATCTGGAGCGGTACACCAACGAGCCGACAGACACGATGGGCATTGTCAACTTCAAGCCCGAGTGGGACTACAACCGTGCGCTGGTATGGGGCAATGGTACCTTTAATCCTATCCTGAACTATACCGTCAAGGGCATTCTGTTCTATCAGGGCTGCTCGAACGTCGGCGACCCGGGCAATCAGTATTCTGAGCGTCTGAAGCTGTTGGTAGAACAGTGGCGCCAGCAGTTCAAGTTGGGCGAGATACCGTTCTATTTTGTGGAGATAGCACCCTATGCCTACGACGGTGACGACGTGAACGGCCTGGGTGGTGCCCTGCTCCGCGAACAGCAGCAGCGTGCCGCACAGATTATTCCCAACAGTTCGCTGGTATGTACCAACGACCTGGCATACCCCTATGAGATGACGCAGATTCACCCCACGCAGAAACGACAGGTGGGTGAACGTTTAGCGTGGACGGCCCTGAATCGTGACTACGGTTTCGACCAGGTGCTCTATCAGAGTTCGCGCTACAAGGACATGACGGTGAAGGGTGATACCGTATTCATCCACCTGCAGGACAACTACCACGCCGACGCCCCTTACGAGATGATTCGTGGCTTCGAGGTGGCCGGCGAGGACCGCGTCTTCCATCCTGCTACTGCCAGACACTACTGGCGTCCGGGCGGTGGCTACTGGGACGAAGCCATCATCGTCTCCAGCCCTGAGGTGCAGACCCCCGTGGCCGTGCGCTACTGTTTCCGCAATTTCCAGTTAGGCAATGTGAAGAATGGCGCCAACCTGCCGTTGTTCCCCTTCCGTACAGACAAGTGGAATTGACAATTGATAATTGATAATTGAGAATTATGATTACCGTTGTCTGCTGCATTTGAGGATACAAGCATATCCTAATTCCTAATTTCTAATTTCTAATTCCTAATTGAATATAGAAAAGTGGAGCATCCTTTAGAGATATTCAGGTACTGTCCGGTGTGTGGCAGTGGACACTTCGAAGTCAACAACTTCAAGAGCAAGAAGTGTCGGGACTGTGGGTTTACGTACTATGCCAACCCCTGTTCCGCGACAGCAGCCTTCATCGTCAATGACCGTGACGAGATGCTGGTGGTGCGGCGTGCCAAAGAACCTGCCAAGGGTACGCTCGACCTGCCGGGCGGGTTCGTTGACATGTGCGAAACGGTAGAGGAGGGCATGCTGCGTGAAATCAAAGAAGAGACAGGTCTCGACGTCCAAGACATCCGCTACCTGTTCTCGTCACCTAACCTCTACGTGTACAGTGGCATGGGCGTACATACCCTTGACATGGACTTCCTGGTTCGTGTACACGGTGATGCAATTCCCGTGAGGGCCGCCGATGACGCCGCTGAGGCTTTTTGGCTTCCTATTAACAAAGTTAATCCGGCCGATTTTGGTCTGACGAGCATCCGCAATGCCGTCATCCGTTTTTTGGCCGAAACGTTAAGAAAATAAAAAAACTACTATATAAATAAGGTGTAACCAAATCTTTTGCTTACTTTTGCCGCCCGAAACTTGACACAATTGACAATTGAGAATTGATAATTGATAAAAAGATATGCAAAAGAATTTGGTGATAGTAGAGTCACCGGCTAAGGCCAAGACAATTGAAAAGTTTCTCGGCAAAGACTTCAAGGTCATGTCGAGTTATGGTCATATCCGTGACCTGAAAAAGAAGGAGATGAGCATTGACACTAACTCACTCTCTCCTGAATACGAGATACCAGAAGAGAAGGAGAAGCTGGTGAAGGAGTTGCGCACGAATGCCCAGAAAGCTGAAAAGGTGTGGCTCGCATCCGATGAAGACCGCGAGGGAGAAGCCATCTCATGGCATCTGTGTGAGGTGCTGGGATTGGACGAGGAGAAGACCAACCGTATCGTGTTCCACGAAATTACCAAGCCAGCCATCTTGGAAGCTATTGAGCATCCGCGCCATCTGGACATGAATCTGGTGAACGCCCAGCAGGCCCGTCGTGTGCTCGACCGTCTGGTAGGCTTTAAGCTGTCGCCCGTACTGTGGCGCAAGGTGAAACCGGCTCTCTCGGCCGGTCGTGTACAGAGCGTTGCCGTACGTCTCATTGTAGAGCGTGAACGTGAGATTCAGGACTTCGTGAGTGAGACGTACTACAGTGTCAGCGGCATCTTTGCCATCACCAATCCTGACGGTTCGCAGACGGAGGTCAAGGCTATGCTGGCACAGCGCATGAAGACTCACGAAGAGGTGGAGCAGTTCCTAGAGGAGTGCAAGAACGCCACCTTTACCGTTGAAAGCGTCAGCAAGAAACCCATGAAGCGTACTCCCGCTCCTCCCTTCACGACGTCGACCCTGCAACAGGAGGCCGCCCGCAAACTGGGCTTCACCGTGAGTCAGACCATGATGGTGGCCCAGCATCTGTATGAGCACGGACAAATTACCTATATGCGTACTGACTCCGTGAATCTCTCCGGACTATGTATCAATGCCAGCAAGAACGAGATTACCAGCCTTTATGGCGAGGAATACGGCAAGGTACGCCAGTACCACACCAGTTCGAAGGGTGCCCAGGAGGCTCATGAGGCCATCCGTCCCACCTATATGGACAAGACCAGTATCGAGGGTACGGCTCAGGAGCGTCGTCTCTACGACCTTATTTGGAAGCGTACCATCGCCAGTCAGATGGCCGATGCCGAGATAGAGAAGACCGTCGTGAATATTGCCATCACTGGCAGCAACGAGCAGTTTGTTGCCCAGGGTGAGGTCGTCAAGTTCGACGGTTTCCTGAAGGTCTACCGCGAGTCGGTGGATGACGAGGAACTGGAGGAGGAAAGCCACATCTTACCACCGCTGACGGAAGGTCAGGAGCTGGTGCGTCGTGAGATTCAGGCCACAGAGCGCTTCTCTGCCGGCCCGCAGCGTTACACGGAGGCTTCACTGGTCCACAAGCTCGAAGAGCTGGGCATTGGCCGTCCGTCAACCTATGCCCCGACCATTTCCACCATTCAGCAGCGTGAATACGTCCACAAAGGCGACAAGAAAGGCGAGGAGCGTTCCTACACCGTCGACACGCTGAAGGGTAAGGTCGTCAGCCGTAAGACGCGCAAGGAAGTGGTTGGTTCCGAGAAGGGCAAGCTGCTGCCCACCGACATCGGCATTGTGGTCAACGACTTCCTCATGAAGCACTTCAAGGACATTATGGACTATAACTTCACCGCTAAGGTGGAGCAGGACTTCGATAAGATTGCCGAGGGCGACGAAGAGTGGACAGACATGATGAAAAGCTTTTATAAGAGCTTCGAACCGACTGTCGAGAAGACCATGAATGCCCGTCAGCAACACAAGGCCGGCGAGCGATTGTTGGGTAAAGACCCCAAGACCGGCAAGCCAGTATCGGTGAAGATTGGCCGTTTCGGACCCGTCGTACAGATCGGCTCGTCAGATGACCTTGCAAAGCCTCTGTTTGCCCAACTGCCCGCAGAAAAGAGCATGGAGTCCATCACCCTGGAGGAGGCAGTCGAACTGTTCAAGCTCCCTCGTACGTTAGGCCTTTTTGAAGGTTCAGAAGTTTCCATCGGTGCAGGTCGTTTCGGCCCCTACATTCTCCATGACAGGAAGTATGTCTCGCTCCCCGACGATTACGACCCGATGGCCATCACCCTTGATCAGGCCATCCATCTCATTCTTGAGAAGCGTCAGCAGGAAAACAAGCGTCACCTGAAGGATTTCGCGGAGGACAGCAAGCTGGAGGTCCTGAATGGTCGCTACGGTCCCTACATCGCCTATGACGGCAAAAACTACCGATTGCCCAAATCCATGCATGCCCGTGCTGCCGAACTGACCTACGAAGAGTGCATGAAGATTGTGAATAAATGAGACGAATCATCCTGATTGGTTACATGGGGTCGGGCAAGACCACCATCGGACGGGCTCTCTCCAAGGAAACCGGTATGATGTTCTACGACCTCGACTGGTATATCGAGAACCGTATGCGCAAGACCATAGCCCAGATCTTTGCCGAACGGGGTGAGGAGGGCTTCCGCAAGACGGAACACAACATGCTCCACGAGGTGGCTGAGTTCGAGGATGTCATCATCAGCTGTGGCGGTGGGACACCTTGCTTCTTTGACAATATGGACTACCTGAACCAGCAGGGTGACGTTGTCTGGCTGAAGGCTACGCCAGAGGTGCTCTACAGGCATCTGCTGATGGGCAAGGGCGAGCGGCCCTTATTGAAAGGCAAGACCCCTGAGGAACTGATTGACTATATCACCCGGCACCTCGCCGAACGGGAACCCTTTTACAGCCAGGCTCGCCACATACTGGACGTCAGCCTGATGGACAGCAACGACAAAATAGCAAACAGCGTGACCAGCATCCGCAAACTGCTCAATATCTAATAACAGCCTTCGGGCGGTAGCAAATTTTTCACTATTCACTTTTACCTTTTACCTCATGAAGAAGTGGACCATCGATGACTCCAAGGAGCTCTACAACATCAACGGCTGGGGCACCAGCTATTTCGGTATCAACGACGACGGCAATGTCTATGTGACACCCTGTAAGGACGGTACAGAGATTGACCTGCGCGAAGTGATGGATGAACTGTCGCTACGCGACGTGCAGTCGCCCGTGCTGCTACGCTTCCCCGACATTCTCGACAACCGTATCGAGAAGACGTGGAGTTGTTTCAAGAAGGCTGCCGAAGAGTACGAATACAAGGCCGAGAACTACGTCGTGTTCCCCATCAAGGTCAACCAGATGCAGCCCGTGGTCGAGGAGATCATCTCCCACGGCCGTAAGTTCAACCTCGGCATCGAGGCCGGTTCCAAGCCCGAGCTGCATGCCGTCATCGCCGTACAGTGCCAGAGCGACTCCATCATTATCTGCAACGGCTATAAGGACCAATCGTACATCGAGTTGGCCCTGCTGGCCCAGAAGATGGGCAAGCGCATCTTCATCGTCGTCGAGAAGCTCAACGAGCTCGACATCATAGCCCGCGAAGCCAAGAAACTCGGCGTGAAGCCCAACATCGGCATCCGCATCAAACTGGCCTCCAGTGGTGCCGGCAAGTGGGAGGAGAGCGGCGGCGACGCCTCGAAGTTCGGACTGACCAGCGCTGAACTTCTGGAGGCCCTGGAACTTCTGGACAAGAAGGACATGCGCGACTGTCTGCGCCTCATCCATTTCCACATCGGCAGCCAGATTACCAAAATACGCCGCATCCAGACCGCCTTGCGCGAAGCCTCGCAGTTCTATGTGCAGCTCCACAAGATGGGTTATAACGTCGATTTCGTCGACTGTGGCGGTGGTCTGGGCGTCGACTACGACGGCACGCGCTCACCGTCCAGCGAGAGCAGTGTCAACTACTCCATCCAAGAGTACGTCAACGACTGTATCTATACCTTCGTCGATGTCGCCAACCGCAACGACATTCCCCATCCCAACCTCATCACCGAGAGCGGACGATCATTAGCAGCCCACCACTCCGTGCTCGTCATCGACGTCCTTGAGACTGCCTCGCTGCCCGAGATGCCTGAGGAGTTTGAGCCCGACGAGAACAGCCACCAGTTGGTGAAGGACCTCTACGACATCTGGGACAACCTCTCGCCGCGTAACGTCCTTGAAGACTGGCACGATGCCGAACAGATCCGCGAAGAAGTCCTCGACCTCTTCAGTCACGGCATCGTAGACCTGAAGACCCGTGCCGAAATCGAGGCCATGTACTGGAGCGTCTGTCACGAAATCCATGCTCTGGCCAAGAACCTGAAGCACGTCCCCGAGGAACTCATGAACATCGACAAGCTCCTGGCCGACAAGTATTTCTGCAACTTCTCGCTCTTCCAGAGCCTGCCCGACTCGTGGGCCATCGACCAGATATTCCCCATTATGCCCATCCAGCGTCTTAACGAGCGTCCCACGCGCAATGCCACCATACAGGACATCACGTGCGACAGCGACGGCAAGATAGCTAACTTCGCTACCAACCGCCACAACTCCCACTCGCTGCCCGTCCATGCCTTGAAGCGCAACGAGAGCTACTACCTCGGCGTCTTCCTTGTCGGCGCCTATCAGGAGATTCTCGGCGACATGCACAATCTCTTTGGCGACACCACCGCTGTCCACATCTCCGTGAAGGACGGTCACTACCATATCGACCAGATTTTCGACGGCGAGACCGTCGAGGAGGTTCTTGAGTACGTGCAGTACAATCCCAAGCGTCTGGTGCGCCAGCTCGAAATCTGGGTTGCCAAGAGCGTCAAGCAGGGCAAGATCACCCTCGAAGAGGGCAAGGAGTTCCTCTCCAACTACCGCTCCGGCCTCTACGGCTACACCTATTTGGAGTAAGGCGAGTGCACAGCGGAACCGACCCTTCTGTGCACTCAGACCGTGACAATAGTCTAATTGCTCTGTTGCAATAGTCTATTGTCACGGTTTAAACTATCCGCCTGTGGTCATTTGGTCATTTGGTCATTTGTCAAAATCGAAAACGGACTGTCAAAACCACCACTATTATAATAAATATGATAAAATTTAAATAGAGAAAGATATGAAGAATATGGATGATTCGTCAAAGTGAGCCTATCGA
Source organism: Prevotella sp. (assembly GCA_016286995.1). Lineage (GTDB taxonomy): Bacteria > Bacteroidota > Bacteroidia > Bacteroidales > Bacteroidaceae > Prevotella. The sequence continues at coordinate 87,592 of JAEEVA010000008.1, read as the reverse complement.
ACAGAACAAGAACATATCATTTATAAGACAAAACAATATCAACTACAAAACAAAAGATGCTAAACGGTCCACCAAATTCACTGAATTTGCAAACCAAATTCACTGAATTTGTATTGATGTTCTACACCTCGTTTCGTTACAATCGCTTTCAGTCAGGCTGTAGAGCTGATAAACGAGATGGTCGATTTCAGATTCAAAGCGGATCACGAGAATCGTCCCAACATTTCTTTTTTTCTTTTTTCGTTAAGCATTTTTCAAATTTCATAGAAAACTTGAAGAAAATGCGCCTTTTTGTTTTGTTGTTTGTGATATTTTATTTAAATTTGCAGCCATAACTACATAACCCAGAACATAATTTAAAACGATCTATAAAATGAAAAAGAACCTATTTCTTGTAGAGCTTTTAGCTCAAGGTCGTGATAAAGTAACGGCATTATAAAAAATCGGACTGACGTTTGGTCAGTCCGTTTTTTTTGTTTATCTTTGCAGCGTCGAACTTAAAAACAGGAAGAGATATGCCGCAACTATTCACACTTTTCGGACTCCGTTTCATGTTCTACTCTAACGACCATGAGCCTATCCACGTGCATGTGGTGAAGGGCGGTGCCGAGGCACGCTTCTAGGTGCAGCCGGAGGTGACGCTGATGGAAAACTGCGGACTGAAGCCTGCCGAGTTGAAGCTGGCCGAGTCTATCGTTGAGGAGAACAAGGAGATTATCGCTGCACGCTGGAACGAATTTTTCAAGAACAAGAAGTAAACGATGATGGAGATTACGAAGATTTGGCTGACGCCGACGGAGATTTGGGTGCAGACGGCTGACGGCCGGCAGGCCAGCGAGCGCTTTGCCGACTATGCCGCGCTACGCGACGCCTCGCCCGCGGAGCGCGAGCAGTACACGCTATCGCCTTTCGGCATCCACTGGGAGCACTTAGACGAGGATTTGTGCTACGAGGGCTTCTTCCGCCACACTGCTGCGGGGTAGCCTCCATTTCGCGAGAGAGTTTATCCGCCGGGACATCGATTAGGGATGCGCCCGGCGGGTTCGTTTGTCCGTTTGGTCTCAGAGTGTGTCAGGTACCAGGTCATGACAAACGAGGGCGAAGATACGAAAAAAAGGCGAAATGGCTATCATCCATTTCGTCCCTATGCGGTGAAAAGGCATCAGTTGAGGGCACAGCGTGCCTCTCTGGCACCCTGTGAGTGATATGTTCGATTTGTCTGACCTCGTACTTTTCTGAGGGAAAAAGAAAGAGGGTGTGTCAAAATACAAGATATATTTAAAACAACGGATTTCACGGATTATACGGATTTAAGCCATACTGATAATCAGAGACTTAGAAAATCCGTCTAATCCGTGAAATCCGTTGTGGTTAATTATGACACTATCCTGATAAAGGATTCAAATGATGTTTTTAGAGCGGAATCTTGTAGCCGACAGTCAGCATGATAACGCTGTTCTTGGCATCGCCGTCCACCATTTTTTCGCTGTCCTTGGCAATCTTCAGGACACCGAGGTTGTAACGGGCATCGATAACGAAGTCAGCAATTTCATACGACAGACCCATGGGGATGCTGAGGTCGAACTTCTTCATGTTGTCGGTGCTGGTGCTTTCGAAGTCTATCCAGCCCATACCTTCGTTTACCTTATATTTTACTTTTGATCCAAGCAGGAATCCTGGCTGAATACCGGCCTTGACAGCCAAGCCCTTGACAATGTAGTAGTTTGCCATAATAGGAATGTTGAGGTATGTGGTGGTCCAAGAGAAGTCTTTCATGGCAGGATTGTCCTTAGCTTTTGTACCCTGCATAGATACCAGCAAGCCACCAGTAATGGCGAGGGGCTCAATCACGTGGTAGCCGAACTCGGCACCAGCAACCAGTCCGAATTTCATCTTCGTGTCGTTTACCTTGGTAACGGTGGCCAGCGTTCCACCGACCATTGGCTTAACCCACATGTTGCTTTCGCTCTGAGCATTAGCACTTACTGCAGTCATCATGGCGACTGCGACCATCATTAAAAACTTTTTCATTGTAAGAATGTTTTGGTAATACAATAATTTACTTTTATCGTCTCTTATTAAGATTTGATATTGCAAAGATAGTATATAACTTTCAAACTTCCAAAGATTTAGCAGATTATTTTCGAATTTGCCACAAAAAAGCGATATAATTTGACTTGACTGTCAGGCTTTCGCGCAGAAAAGGGCAACACCTAACCGAATTTCTCGGAAGACCTTTGTGGACAGGTGGTTGGGCGTGTTAGGAGTTATCGTAACTCCTAACCAACTCCTAACCATTTGAAAAGCCTTTGTATACAGGTGATTCAGGCGTTTGGGTTAGGAGTTCGCCATCATCAAGCTCAGTATGACATGGAGCTGTCGCCTGTCATAATCCGAAGGCACATCCAGATGCGTCCGAAGGCATCTCTCGCCCAAGGACATACCTTCGGAAGGGGGTGGGAGGTGCCTTCGGATGGAGCTAGAAGTGCCTTCGGACTGGCATGAAAATGCTATCCTACTTCATTTACTTTCAGTTCTCCAGACATCAACTGATAAACGAGATGGTCGATTTCAGATTCAAAATGGATCACGAGAACCGTCCCAACTTTTCCACGGTCTGTTCTACAACGGAAGCTACTACATGACGCCCGAGGCTATGAGCCTGGCCAACAATGCTAACAACAGCACAACCATCAGCAATGCCAATAAGTGACACTCGCTGACCGCACCCTCTACAAGGACGGCGCGTGGAACACCATCTGCCTGCCGTTCGACGTGACAATAGCCGACAGCCCGCTGGCTGGCGCTACGGTGATGAAGCTTATCTCCTCGACCAGCCACCTCACCAACGGTACGCTGACGCTGAACTTCGAGGATGAGACCACGACAATGACTGCTCAAGGTCGTGATTAAGTGAGAGAAGAACTGAGCAGGCTCGGGCAAATGTGTCAAGTACCAGGTTCATGACATACCGAGGGCGAAGATACGAAAAAAGGGCGGAATGGTTATCATCCATTTCGTCCTTTTCTCCTTTATATATTTTGCTCACAGTGTGTTCGCTCCGAGCAAAGGTCAGTTATTCTTTATTTTAACAACCATTCCAATGCCGAAATGATATGTATTGTTTTGCCGTCGATCTCAACATCGCGCGTTTGCGAGAATGCTATAAGCGTAAGATTATCACATGCGAGAGCACCTGATGCCTTAATGAGCGATGATGTTTCACGCTCGTAAGCACGAGGGCTGTCAATCTCGTAAGCCACCTGTATCAACTCCATAGCCTTATTCTTGTCGCAGACCACAAAGTCAATCTCCTTAGCCCTGGGATTTGGCTTATAGTAGTATACATCATAAAAATCGTACGCACATCGCCTTAACAATTCTATATAAACGACATTCTCCAATCTCCATCCCAGATTTTCAGGAGCCAGCACATGATCTCTGTTCCCCTGCATCCCTGTATCTACTATATACGCCTTTGGGTTGCGTATTCTCTCTTTACTCTTGAAAGAGTGTCGAGTTAATAGCTGTATCAAGAAAGCCTGTGCCAGATAGTCAATGTATTTTTTAACCGTCTTGTCGCTCATGCCCAATTCTTTGGTCAAATCTTCATAATTCACCTCTTGGCATGCATTATTGATAAGATGATGAGCCAGTTTACGCAAAGCATCTATATCACGGATTCTGAAACGTTTCTTGATATCCTTCAGCAGAATGCCTTCTATCAAGCTCTGAACATAAGCCCGTTTATTGCGAAGTGCCTGCATCTCTGGAAAACCACCATCGTGTATATAATCCATAAAAACACGCTTACGGTCGGCTTCGGCCTTAGTAGTAATGCTTTGGACATCAATCTGATGATAGTTGCAATATTCTGAGAACGAGAAAGGATAGAGATGAATCTCGTTGTAACGTCCAGTAAGATGCGTGGCCAGTTCGCCACTAAGCAGTTTGGCATTACTACCCGTTACAAAGATATGCAGATCAGTACGTAACAGACGGTTTACAAATAGGTACCACCCGTCAACGTTCTGAATCTCGTCGAGCACCAAATAAGGAATGTCCGTACCATATAGCTGATAGACACAAGAAAGAACCGTATTCAGATCTTCCGTCTTCATATCAGCCAGACGATCATCGTCCAAGTTCACATAACCATATCTGATGCCACGTTCCAGCAACACCTTGTGGCAAATAGTCGATTTACCACTTCTACGTACACCTATTACCACCTGAGCCATCTTGGTGTCGAACTCGAAGAGCGACTCTTCTTTGCGGGCCACCCACTTCTGTGGCTTATAGCCCTTCATTTCCTCCTGTTGCTCAGCCAGTACCTGCAAAATAACCTTCTCGTCGATCATAACTTTATAGTTTTGACTGCAAATATACAAATAATATTTCAAAACTCCGCTAAAATGCAAGAAAAATGCACCAAAACTCCGCTAAAATGCAAGTTTCAAGCATCTAAACTCCGCTAAAATGCAGCATTACTATGACGATTGGTGCTTTCGTGCCGAGCAAAAAGGGTGTTCGCTCCGAGCAAAGATGGGTTTTGCACGGATGTAGGACAACACCTAACCAAACCTTTCGCGGATTACAAGAACCGTCCCGCCTTTTTCCAAGAAAAGGAAAACTGTTCTGATGTCACGATGATTAAATAACAAATGGGGTGGTAAATAGACGACAATGACAGGTTTTTGCATTGTACTGCGAAAGGCTGCTTGTTGCAATGAAAATGTAGGGGGAAAATAACAAATTTTATAAATTTGTTGAATAAAATAGAAGGAATTCTATTTTTTTATTGTAAATTTGCAGCCGATGAAGAGACTGACAGAAAACCAATCACGACATTCGCTGACAACACAAATTGTGTTGTGGGTAGTAGGATTCGTGTCCGTACTCTTCATCACCGCTCTCTTTGTCATGTTTCATTATGCCCGTCAGGCGATCTATCAGGAGGCCATGGAGAAAGCGCGTCAGACGCTTCGCACCACTGAGTTACGCATTGACAATACGCTGACCGAGGTGGAGACAGCCACACGCAGTCTGCACTGGACGGTTGAGAAACGTCTGAACAGACCCGAAATCATGGATAGTCTGTGCAGGCAGCTGTTGAGGGTGAATCCTCATATCCAGAGCTGTGCCATCGCCTTCGAGCCTGGCGTTTATCCGAAATACGGCATCTATTATGAAGTGTATGCCCATCGCAACCCCACCGATACCACACAGATAGACATAAGCATCAACGGTGGAAAGCAGCTTTATACACGTGAGAAATGGTATTTCACTCCCCTGCACCTCGAGAAACCCATTTGGATTGACCCTTATGTCGATGTTGAGCATGGCGAGACATCTATCATTACATCCTATGGCATGCCGCTCCACAATAAAGATGGCGAACTGGTGGGCGTACTATCTGCGCAGATTTCAATGAAATGGTTTGCCGATCTGGTGCTCTCGTTGCGTCCTTTCCCCAACTCGCATGCTTCGGTGATGGGTACCGACGGACACCTGATAATCCACCCAGACAGTACGCTTGAAGAGCACCAGGCCTTCTTCACCAAGGCCTTCAATGATCCTACTAACGACGGACATCTGGCCGCCATATCCATGAAGACGGGCCATGTTGGACATAGCGAAATTAACATGGACGGCAGGAAGAACTTCATCTTCTACCATCCCTTTGAGAATGCCGGATGGAGTGTGGCTATCGTGTGCCCCGAGAGCGATATCTTCAGTTCCTACAACTCCCTGCAACGCCTGACGCTCGTCATCAGTCTCAGCGGATTGTTGCTACTTGCCCTGTTCTGTCTTTTCATCAGCCATCTCCAGCTAAAACCGCTACAGCAACTGGTTGACGAAGCTTGTCATATGGCTGATGGTCAGCTGGACGAGCCAGTGAAGGAGAGTCATCGTACCGACGAGGTGGGTTATGTACAGAACACCTTCCGCCAGATGCAACAGAGCATCGGCCAGCACATTGCTGACATCACTCACCTGACCGATGTGCTCCGTCAGCGTAATGAAGACCTGAAGCTGGCCTACGAACAGGCCCGGGAGGCTGATCGTATGAAGGATGCTGTCATTCTGAACATGAGCGACCGCATGGAACAGTCGGTGAAGGCTATTCATGCCACCGTCGGCGAGTTCCGCCAGCATATTGCCGACATGGATACTGACGAGTGTCGCCAAATAGTCGATAAGATACGGACACATACGGAAACAACCACTAATCTGTTGGGCAATCTGCTCGACATTGCTGATAGGAAAAGGAGGGTAGATCATGATTGAGATGAGAAAACATATTCACAACTCACTTGCTATCAGACTGTGTCTCAGCATCTTGGTTATCGTGGTACTGGTGTTCTCCCTGTCGCTCGGATTCCTCTACTGGCAGTCGCGTTACATCATTCGTGAAGAAGCAATCGACGAGGCGTCCCACGTGCTCGACAATACGGCTCTGCGTGTCAAGGGACAGATGGTAGAGATAGAAACAGCTACCCGCAACATTCTTTGGCTTGTCAATCTTCATCACCACGATAAGGACTCCCTGCTAAAGTACACGCATCGCATCGTCGCCAACCACCCCCACACCAATGGCTGCTCCATCACGATGGAGCCCGACTTCTTCCCCGGCGACGAATATGGCTTCTCGGCCTATTCCGTTCGGCTTGAGAATCTTTCAAGTTCAGAAAAAGACTCGGTGAAAACCGTCCGTGAAGCGGAGTATGACTATTATAGTAAGGTATGGTATAAGACACCACGCCAGAAAAGGACCGCGTGCTGGGTGGACCCCTTCGACGACTACAATGCCGGCACACTGTCAAGTCCTGAGATGATTGCATCCTACTGCATACCACTCAACGACGAGCAGGGTAAGTTTATTGGCGTCCTTTCCACCGACCTGTCGCTGAGGAAGCTCACGGAGACCATTACTGCCGAGCATCCTTATCAGCACTCTTACTTCATGATGCTGGGAGCCGACGGCCACTATTTCGTTCACCCCGATACTACAAAACTGCTGAAGCAGACCATCTTCACCAATACTGATCCCAGAGAACATACGGATATCGTTACCCTGGGTTATGAGATGATAAACGGGCGCACAGGCCATATGGAGGTCAATATTGACGGCAAATCGCACATCGTGCTCTACCGTCCACTCGAAGGTACACAGTGGAGTGTGGCACTCGTCTGTCCTTCCAACGAACTGCTGCGTGGATACAACAGACTGACCTACATCCTGCTGCCTCTGCTCGTCATCGGACTTCTGTTGCTGGTAATGGGGTGTCGCCGCATTGTACATCACTTCATACAGCCATTGGGACTGTTGGCCTCTGAGCTACGCCAGATAGGTCATGGTGACTATGAGAAACCCTTGCCCATCAGTCACCGCACTGACCTTATTGGTCAGCTGCAGAATAGTTTCTGCCAGATGCGTCGAAGCATTAGCCAGCACATCCGCGATATAGAGCAGAAAAAGCAGGAAACCGAACAGCGCACCATTGAATTGGAGCAAGCTACCCAATTGGCACGCCAGGCCAGTGAGCAGAAGACACAGTTCATGCAAGACATGTCGCACCAGATACGTACCCCGCTCAACATCGTACACGGTTTCTCTCAGGTGTTACGCGACGACAGTGTCATGATGTCCAATGAAGAGAAACAGCAGATAGTCGAGTCCATGTATGTACAGACCAATGCCCTCGACTATATGGTGAGCAAGTTGCTCACGGCATCACTCATCGAAAGTCATCAGTCCATCAGCACGAACGATATTGTCAATTGCAACGAACTGGCACGCGAGGCCTTTGACAGTACGAGCAGTCTTATAAACCATACTGCTGAGATGCGCTTAGACAGCCGTATCTCCGACGAGCTTACTGTCAAGACAAACAGCCATCATCTGCTCATCGCCCTCACTGAGTTGCTCTTCAATGCCCTCCACTTTACCAGTGAGGGGAGTGTTACCATGCGTATTGAAGCCACGGACGACGATGTGCTCTTTACCATAGAAGATACTGGTCCTGGCATCCCTGCGGACAAGGCTGCCTTTATTTTCGACAAATTTACCAAAATCGATATGTTTACCGAAGGACTTGGTCTTGGTCTGTTCCTTTGTCAGCGTGTAGTCCAGCTCATGGGCGGCAAGCTCATCCTCGACTCTCAATACACAAGAGGTAGCCGCTTCATTCTATTTCTTCCATTACGTTCAACGCTCGGTTGAGGATGTCATTGGTCTCATTGATAAAATAAAAAGCGGGACGGTTCTCGTGATCCGCCTATGGCTACACCCCACCACTGTGTCGAGGGAACTGGTACCTTATCGCCTTAGTCATGTCGGGCAGTCGTTGTTTTTAGATAGTTCCATCGTGTAAGCGATGTATTTTCCATATATACCATGCCAACAATATTAGACCCAACAAAACTGGTATAACTGATGCTTCAGCTCCAAAAGCCCCACCCGTAAGCCAGTCAGGACCGTTAACTGTTGACTTCAAGAGGGATACTCCTGCATCCTGACCAGAAACCTCAAACCCGAAAATATTGCCTTGGGTGAAATTCCATGCCCAATGAATGCCGATGGGGAACCACAATGATCCGGAATATTTATATGCTGAGCCAAGAAGGAGGCCTGCTTCTATAGCGATGGCCAACGATGACCACCACGATGCGTTAGACTGGAAAAAATGAATGAATCCAAATAACAATGAAGATATAATTAGTGCCGTCACATAGCCCCATTTCTCGTCTATCCAGCGGAAGAGTACCCCTCGGAACATAATTTCCTCTCCTGTTCCTACCAACAGAAAAAGGAAGAATGCTGATAAGATGTGCATTGGCTTGTCTGTTACTATGCCGCCGATGCGATATAGGCCTAATAGCATCATTATCAATACCACACTAACAAAGAAACCGAATCCTACTCCAAGGCCTTTTGCTGTATCCTGCGCAAAACGTCTGAGAGGAATATCCATTGCTTTATGTTTCTCAAACCACTTTACAAATAGTGCATAAAACCCTATCATAGCAATGAAGGAAACCACACCAAATGTCCATTGCACCCAAAGCCTATCGATATCCATAAAAACTTCCTGTGCTATGGAAGACATTAGCACAGCAAGTATTAGACTAACAACCAATAGCAGCGCCCATTTCCACACGGGCATTGTTTTAATTGTAGAAATAATCATGTTAATATCAACGGTAAATCCGTTAGCTATAACAGTTCCAGGGCTCGCCGGAGGATGTCGCTGGTTTCGTTGATGATGGCGAAATAGGCGTCCATGTCCCAAAGGTCGCGGGCTATCAGGGCCTTCAGTTGCAAACGGAGATAGGGTAGGGTACGGTCGCGCTCTGCCTCGTCTTTTGGCTTGACATTCTGCTTTTCGCCCTCAGCCATAATCTGATCAATCAGTGACTGGGGAACCGCAAAGTTCTGACGGTAGTCGGCAAAGGTCTTATAGCGACGCTTCAGCTCCTTGCGGTGCTGGTCGACATAGTGCAGATTGGAATTGATAATGACGCTCTTGGCCGACAGTTCCCGATGGAATCGCGTATAACGCGTGGTATCGAGGGGCACGAACTCATCGGGCATAATGCCACCACCACCATATACTACACGGTGTTCCTTCAGCGTATAGTATTTCAGCGAGTCGGCAAAATGGACGCTGTCGGCACTCATCAGCTCGCCACTCTTCAGACGGTTGTAGACGTCCATGGCATAGTCGCGCTGCTTACCCTTCTCGTAGGGTTTCTGGATGCAGCGCCCTGACGGCGTATAGTAGTGGGCGATGGTAAGTCGGATCATGGAACCGTCGGGCAGGTCGATGGGACGTTGTACAAGACCCTTGCCAAAGGTGCGACGGCCCACGACGATGCCGCGGTCGTGGTCCTGAATGGCTCCTGACACAATTTCGGCTGCTGAGGCTGTATAGCTGTCGACAAGTACAATGATCTTGCCCTTGCTGAAAAGTCCGTCGCCACTGGCACGGTATTCGGCACGTTGTGCCCGTCGTCCTTCAGTATAGACGATAAGGTCGCCCTTCTCAAGGAACTCCTCGGCAATGTGTACGGCAGTCTGCAGATAGCCGCCACCGTTCTCCTGCAGGTCGAGCACCAAGGTCTGCATGCCCTGCTCCTTCAGCAGGTGCATCTTTTCACAGAACTCATCGTAGGTAGCCGCACCAAAACTGCCTATGCGGATATAGCCCACACCGTCGCGCAGCATGTAGGCAGCATCGATGGTGTGAACGGGAATCTTGTCACGCACGATGACAAACGACAGCGTGTCGGCAATGCCCCGACGTACCACGCCCAGGCGTACCTTCGTGTCTTTCGGACCACGCAGCCGTTTCATGATTTCCTCTTTGGACATCTTCACACCGGCAATAATGGTGTCGTTGACCTTGACGATACGGTCACCAGCAACGATACCGGCGCGTTCGGAAGGACCGTTGGTGACGGGTTGGATAACCAACAGCGTGTCTTCCACCATATTGAATTGTACGCCAATGCCCTCGAAATTGCCCTGCAGGGGTTCGTTGGCCTCCTTCACCTCCTTGGCCGTCAGGTAGCTGCTGTGGGGGTCGAGTTTCTCGAGCATGCCACGGATGCCGTCCTCGACGAGTTTCACCTCGTTGACGCTGTCGACATAGAGGTTTGAAATGGCCATTTCAGCAATTTGCAACTTGCGCATGGGAGCGTCGTCGCCCAAATTGATGCGCATCTGCGCAAAAGCGCCTATAGAGAGCAGCGACACAACCGCTGCACATAGCATTTTCTTATTCATAGTCATAGTCTTCGGGTTTGTCTTCTTCGATGACGAGGTTGTCAATGATGAAGTTCTGGCGCTCCATCGTGTTCTTACCCATATAGTATTCCAAAAGGCGCTGAACCTGGTCGTTCTTCTGCAGCGTCACCTGCTCCAAACGGATGTCGGGACCGATGAAACCGGCAAATTCTTCGGGTGAAATCTCTCCAAGACCTTTGAATCGGGTAATTTCCGGGTCAGGTCCCAGTTCTTGGATGGCATTGACGCGCTCCTCCTCGCTATAGCAATAACGTGTGATAAAATCGGACTTCTTCTTTTCATCCTCGGCAGCCACCACCTTCTTGTTCTTGATTTTCGTACGACGGTTGCGGACACGGAAGAGGGGTGTCTGCAGCACGTAGACGTGGCCTTTCTTGATGAGCTCTGGGAAGAACTGCAGGAAGAATGTGATGATGAGCAGTCGGATGTGCATGCCGTCGACATCGGCATCGGTGGCTACTATTACCTTATTATAACGTAGGGTGTCCAGACCTTCCTCAATGTCGAGGGCTGCCTGCAGCAGGTTGAACTCCTCGTTCTCGTATACCACCTTCTTGGTCAGTCCGAAGCAGTTCAGGGGCTTGCCTCGCAACGAGAACACAGCCTGCGTATTGACGTCACGGCTCTTGGTGATGCTGCCGCTGGCCGAGTCACCCTCCGTGATGAAGATGCACGACTCCTCCTTGCGCTCGTTCTTGACATCGCTGAAATGAATGCGACAGTCGCGCAATTTACGGTTGTGCAGGTTGGCCTTCTTGGCACGTTCGCGAGCCAGCTTGGTGACGCCGGCCATCGCCTTGCGCTCGCGTTCGCTCTCCTTAACTTTTTGTTCGATGACTTCGGCCACATCGCTGTGGATGTGCAGGTAGTTGTCGACCTGCTGCTTGATGAAGTCGCCCACATATTTGTTGATGGTCTCACCATCCGGTGCCATCAGCGTAGAGCCCAGCTTAATCTTGGTCTGACTCTCGAAGACGGGTTCCTCGACATTGATGGCGATGGCGGCTACAATACCCGTACGGATATCGGCATACTCGTACTTGCCGAAAAACTCCTTGATGGTCTTGGCAATATGTTCCTTGAAGGCACTCTGATGGGTACCGCCCTGTGTGGTATGCTGACCGTTGACGAAAGAGTAGTATTCCTCGCCATACTGGTTGGAGTGCGTAAAAGCAATCTCGATGTCGTCGCCTTTCAGGTGGACAATAGGGTAGAGGGCATCGTTGGTCATGCGGTCCTTCAACAGGTCTTCCAGTCCATGGCGCGACAGGATGCGCCGTCCGTTGTACATGATGGCCAGACCTGTATTCAGGTAGGTGTAGTTGCGCAGCATATTTTCCACGATGTCGTCCTGGAACTTATAGTCCTTGAACAGCTTGGGGTCGGCATCGGGCTCGAAGAAGATGAACGTGCCGTTTTCGTCCTGCGTGTCCTCAGTGGTGTCGCTGACGAGCTTGCCCCGTTCGAAGGCAGCACGGCGCACCTTGCCGTCGCGGAAGCTGGCCACCTCGAAACGCGTACTCAGCGCATTGACGGCCTTGACGCCCACGCCGTTCAGTCCGATACTCTTTTTGAAGGCCTTTGAGTCGTATTTGCCACCAGTATTCAGCACACTGACAGCCTCAATCATCTTTCCCTGCGGAATGCCACGACCATAGTCGCGGACGGTGACGCGCAAGTTGTCCTCGATGTTAATCTCGATACGGTCGCCGGCTTTCATCTTGAACTCGTCGATGGAGTTGTCGATGACCTCCTTCAGCAGCACGTAGATGCCGTCTTCAGGCAGTGAACCGTCACCCAGACGGCCGATGTACATACCCGGTCTCAGCCTGATGTGCTCAGTGCCCGTTAAAGTCTTGATGTTGTCGTCGTCGTAATTGACGTTCTCTTCCAGGATGATGTTCTGTTCTTCGTTCATAAGCTTTTCTTGTAACATCTTCTGCGTTTATGCTGTTCGTTCTCAAGATACTGCCATTGTGCCTGGACAGCGGTGTTGTTCTCCATGTGGACGTGGGTCTCGCCCCATTTGAAGTGGTACTTCTGGTAGATGGGGATGAGGTGGTAGAAGAGCAGGGCGTTGGCACCCTTCGGGCGGTACTCAGGCAACACGCCTACGAGCAGGCAGTCTACAATGTCGGTTTTCTTCAGATAAAGAGCGCGGAAGAGGTGCCACCAGCCGAAAGGCAATAATCGGCCTTTGCGACACTTCTGCAGGGCACGGGTTAGCGACGGGATGCTGATACCCACTCCTACAACCTTGTGGTCGGGCGTGTTCCAGTCCTCTATGACGCAGAGCATGTCCATGGAGAAGAACTTGAAGTACTCGTGTACATATTGGTCTATCTGTCGCTGTGTCATCTGTGAGTAACCGTAAAGGTTGCCAAAGGTTTTGTTCACCACGTCGAGCACCTTCTGACCGTATTGTTCAGGACCAAACACCTGGCTACGCTTTAGTTTCGGACAGTGCAGGTTATAGCGCTTCTCCACCATCTGGGCCACCTTCGAGAACTTCTCCGGCATGTCGCCCTTCGGCACAAATGCCTTGTATTCCACGTAGTCATTGTCTTTCTCATAGCCCGTCATCTGCTCCATCAGCCGCGGATAGTAGTCATAGTTATAGATGGTAGCCATTGTGCCAAGTTGGTCAAAGCCTTTAATGAGCATGCCTTCAGGGTCCATGTCGGTGAAGCCCAACGGGCCGATAATCTCCGTCATGCCCTTCTGACGGCCATATTCCTCGACAGACGACAGTAAGGCACGCAGTACGTCAATGTCGTCAATCAGGTCGAGCCACCCGAAACGTACGGCCTTCCTGTCCCATTGCTCATTGTAGCGATGGTTGATGATAGCTGCCACACGACCTACCAGCCGTCCGTCCTTGAAAGCCATGAAATACTCGGCTTCGCAGAACTCAAAGGCGGCGTTCTTGTCCTTGCTCAAGGTGTTCAACTCGTCGCTATACAAATTGGGTGCATCGTAAGGATTGCCCTTGTAAAGCTCATAGTGAAGATCAATGAAAGCCGTCAGGTCTTTCTTGCTCTCTACTTTCCTAATTTCAACTGTCGACATGTAGTATTCTTTTTAATTAATTTGCAAAGGTAGCAAAAAAGCATGAAACTCCCAAATATTTAACCTATTTTACGGCAAATCAGCAGTTTGTGCTGGCCGTCGGCGAGGGTTGTGGCAAAGATGTAGGTGTCGCCGCCATCGCGCAATTTCAGTTTTTTACGCAGCTGCTCAACGCTCATCGGGAAGTTACGTACAGCAATGTTTGCCGATTCTATCGGGACTAAACTTTCACTAAACTTTTGTTGGAGTTCCTTTAAATTTACTGATGAAATGGCGAGAATCTGGAACTTACGGCCAGGGAATTTTACTATTTTTTCACTCGACACAAACAAATGCGAGTTGGGAGCAATCTGACTGACGCCCAACTGCCGTTCCATTTCAGCAAAGCATCCTGCCTTCATGATGCTGGCGTTTGGTTCGTAGAGGAATGGTGGCAAGTCGGCACCAGATAGGACATTCACGGTTTCTGTAGAGGCAGTACACTTGAAGCAGTCTTCATTATTGACGCAAAAGAGTTGCAGCTCATCTGCCTCCGGATGATTCACTGCCACTAACAATTCCTTGCACTCGTTGTTGACACTGACAATATGTACTTCGTTGACGTGGCCGCCATGCCGGTTGATATCGTCAACGGCCTTGCGCCAGTCGAGCATGGGCGAGAGCTTCAGCAGCAGGCGGTCAGCCTTCTGCATCAGCAGGGGCAGCAATTCCAGCACGTTAGGCGTACAGTCGGCAATGCCATAGGTGCGCCCGCCATGTTCGTTGCGACGGGCCGGGTCCATAAAGATCAGGTTGGCGTGGGGCAGCTGTGGCAGGACGTCTGCGGCAAAACCGCAGACCACTTTGCAGTTGCGGCCCAGCACGCGGAAGTTCTCTTGGGCAATGGTGCAAAGCTGCTCATTCTGTTCGACATAGGTGCATTGATTGAAGCCTTGTGACATCCAGTAGAAATCGACACCAAAACCTCCCGTCAGGTCAACCATACTTTCACCTTTGCCTGTCATCTGAGCCTTATAACGGGCTGTCTGCTCAGAAGAACACTGTTCCATGTTCAGGTGTGGCGGATAAATGATGGCATCCACTGCTGCCCACGACGGTAGCTTCCTGCGTGCCGTCTGTCGCCCGGCTATCTGTTGCAGGGCGACTGTCAGGTCTACTTCCGCATCCTTTGTACCCTGTAAAGCCAGCTTCCGCACGTCGTCATCGGCATGCTGACGAACATACTCCCATGTCTTCTCATTGATTAACATGCTGCAAAAGTAATAAAAAGATAATAGATAAAAGTTAATAGATATGAGTTTTTTGTATAGCGGAAGCAAATTTTTCACTTTTCACTCTTCACTTTTCACTTTATTTTGTACCTTTGCACCGTATTAATACATTATTATTATGAAAATAGCTTTAATCGGCTACGGCAAGATGGGTAAGATGATAGAGCAGATAGCCCTGAGCCGCGGTCATGAGATTGTGAGTATTATCGACATCGACAATCAGGAAGACTTCGACAGCGAGGCCTTCCGCAGTGCAGATGTAGCGATAGAGTTTACGGCACCACAGGCTGCTTACGGCAACTATCTGCGTGCCTTTAAGCACCATGTCAAGGTGGTCAGTGGCAGTACGGGATGGATGAAGGAACATGGCGACGACGTGAAGCGCATGTGTTCCGAAGAAGGACAGACGCTGTTCTGGGCGTCGAACTTCTCTATTGGCGTGGCCATCTTCAGTGCTGTCAACAAGTATCTGGCCAAGATCATGAACCAGTTCCCGCAATACGATGTGGAGATGGAAGAGACGCATCATGTGCATAAACTTGACCATCCCTCAGGTACTGCTATCACCTTGGCAGAGGGTATTCTGGAGAATATCGACCGCAAGGAGTCGTGGGCCGAGGATACTACTGACCCCAAATTGTTGCGCATTGACCATATCCGTCGCGGTGAGGTGGCTGGCATCCATACCATCCGTTATGACTCGGAGGCTGACATTATCACCATCACCCATGATGCCCATTCACGTCAAGGCTTTGCCTTGGGTGCAGTCTTGGCAGCAGAGTTTACCAAAGACCATCAGGGCCTGCTGACAATCTCAGATATGTTTAAATTTTAAAAAAGAATATAAAGGGTCATTAAATTTCCATGTCCGACGCAACTTGCATCCTGTCTGATGGCGTCAAATGCATGAGAATCAAGAAATAACAACCAAAATGGAAAAGAGAGAAAAGAAAAAACTGAACATGAAGGTACAGTGGGCGAAGTTCATCTGCGTATTGGTGCTCTATCTGTTGTTCCTCTATTGGGTAGGTTCATGGTGGGGACTGATCGTCGTGCCTTTTATCTATGATGTGTATATCACAAAAAAGATCAAGTGGCAATGGTGGAAGGAGTCAGAAGGTCCTGTGAAGTTCGTCATGTCGTGGGTCGATGCCCTGGTGTTTGCCCTCGTAGCCGTCTACTTCATCAATCTGTTCTTCTTCCAGAACTACGTCATTCCCTCCTCATCATTGGAGAAGTCGCTGTTGACGGGTGACTACCTGTTCGTCAGCAAGGTGAGCTATGGCCCACGTATTCCAGAGACACCGCTCACGATGCCACTGACACAGCACACCATGCCGCTGTTCCAGTGTAAGTCGTATATTGAGTGGCCCCATTGGGACTACCGTCGCGTGAAGGGTTTGGGTACTATTCAGCAGAACGACATCGTCGTGTTCAACTTCCCTGCCGGCGACACCATCTGCTCGGCCCCACAGTATCAGGCCTACGACTACTATCAGATGTGCTATCAGATTGGTTATCAGACATACCCGCAGCGTCCGAATCCTGATTCGCTGACACAGGAACAGCTGCCACTCTATTTCAACACCATCTATCAGGCTGGCAAGCAGACCATTGCTGCCAATCCGCAGGAGTATGGTCTCATCGATACCCGTCCTACCGACCGCCGCGAGAACTACGTCAAGCGCTGTGTGGGTTTGCCTGGTCAGACGCTGCAAATCAAGAACCGTATCATCTACATCGACGGCAAGGCCAACAAGGAGCCTGACAACGTTCAGTATACCTATCGCGTGAAACTGAAGCAACGGCTGGACGATGACATCATGCAGGAGCTGGGTATCACGATGGAAGACCTGACGAGTCTGAATACGCAGGGTTATATGCCGCTGACCAACCGTGCCGTAGAAGAGTTGCGCAAGCGTAACGATCTGGTGGAAAGCATTGAACTGAATACCGAGGCCAGCGATCTCGACACCTATCCGCTGAACGGTAACATGCATTGGACACGTGACAACTACGGACCTATCTGGATTCCGAAAAAAGGCGAATCCATCGACCTGACGCTGAAGAACCTGCCCGTCTACGAGCGCCCCATCCGTACCTATGAAGGTAATAAACTGGAGGTGAAGGACGGCAAGATATACATCAACGACCAGGAGACCACGAAGTACACGTTCAAGATGGACTACTACTGGATGCAGGGTGACAACCGCCACAACTCGCTCGACTCACGCTATTGGGGTTTTGTGCCTGAAGACCATATTGTGGGTAAGCCCATCTTCATCTGGTGGAGTTCCGATCCTGACCGCGGAGGTTTCTCTGGTATCCGTTGGAACCGCTTGTTCCGTTTTGTGGACAACATAAAGTAGAATTAAGAATTTAGAATTAAGAGGTGTCGGCTTTGCCGAGTAGGAATTAAGAAGTAAGAGGTAGGAAGTATGGCTGGTTGGCTAAAGTACGTAATTGCATTTGCATCAGCATTCGTTGTGATGCTGCTGGTACGTACTTTAGCCATTTCCATACATGGCGTCCTCGGCGACGGACTCAGTCCATTATACAAGAATGGTGACCGCCTGCTCATTAATCGCTGCAGCTATGGGCTGCGTATCGCCGGCAATGGTTTGCTCCCATATAGTAGGCTGTGGCGTCAGCCTGTCAAGAAAGGCGACGTTGTCGTTTTTACTGTTCCCAATGATTCCGTCGATGGCATATTCATTGCCCGCTGTACTGCCGTTCCTGGCGACACCGTCCTTACTATCAACGGCCAGATGACAGTTCCAGGTTTAGTCAATTGTGCCAAGACCGACTACTACTGGCTCTCAGCCATCAACCAACAGAATCCTATCGACTCACGTTATCTGGGATTCATTCCTGAGAGCGACATCATCGGACGCGTTGTTACCGTGCTTTACAACACCCGTCACCTATTACCCTAACGCTTGTCATTCCCATGCCTACTGCCCTCCTGCAGACCACCTACTTCGGACCTATCCAGTGGTATCAGAAGCTCTATCGCTACGACCACTGTCTGATAGAACAGCACGACTCTTTCCAGAAGCAGACCTATCGCAACCGCTGCGTTATCGCTACGGCTAACGGCATACAAGCACTCACCGTACCAGTGGAGCACTCACTTCTCACATCAAACCACCCACCTTTGGTCAAAGACCTTCGCATCAGCGACCACAACCAATGGCGGCGTGTCCATTGGAATGCCCTGCAGAGTGCCTATAGCGAGAGTCCTTTCTTTGACTATTATGCTGATGACATCCGCCCTTTTTTTGAACGTAAATACATCTTTTTGCTCGATTTCAACGAAGAAATCCGTCAAAGGTTGTGCGAACTCATCGACATTCAGCCCAACGTCAGTTATACTGTAGACTTCAGCCATCAGCCATCAGCCATCATTGATTTCCGCGAAGTCATTAACGCTAAGCATCCCCTGCCTGACACCGACTTTGAGCCCAAAAGATATTGGCAGGTCTTCCAGCACAAGCATGGTTTCCTGCCAAATCTCTCCATTCTCGACCTCCTTTTCTGTATGGGGCCGGAATCAGTGTTTTATCTGTAACGTTATCATACCCGAAAACGGATGTAGGCACGGTCGTCGAACGAGTTGTTGCCTGCAGCGAAGGCTTTCGTGGCCTTGAACTGGCCAATGTTCAGTGGGTCGTGGGTACGTTGCCACGCCAACCGCTCTTCCGATGCAGCGAGGGTAGGTTCAAGGAAGGGATAGCCGTCGCTGGCAAGCACCACTTCCCAAGGTTGGAAGTCGAGGGTGATGATACGCACGCATTGTTGGGGAATGGGGAATCCGTCAATGACGGCATACTTCTTGTTCTGTTGCTGCATGGTTTCTAGCATGTGAGGGATGATAGCTTCGCGTGCCGTATCGTGTTCCAGGAACTGCTCCTTTGGCATGTTGCTACCGTTGATGATGACGGCACGTTGCTCAGCCAATTCCTGCTCGTAAGGCTTGGGATTGTCAAAGAACGTGAAGCTTCCTGCTTCCATCTCATCATTTCCAACCAGACACTGACAGTCGCCAATCATCCAAATCTCACGGTTTAGTCGGCTATAGACGATGGCCGATGCTGTAAGCCGCTCCTCAGGGTGCTCTGCCAGTCGCAACATGTCGCGTCGGCTGTAGTGGCGGGCAATGGCGCTGGTCACACCGTTGCAGAACTGTCGGCACGTCAGGTTGCCCTTGGCCTTTCGGATGTAACGGTTGACAAGTTGCATGCAGTAGCGTCCGTTGCTGCGGAAGAGGCTGAAGCGCCGGTCGGTCTTCGACGTAGAGCCGTCGATGACGGCAATATAGTCTTTAGTGACGACAATGCCGTCCTCACACTTTTTCGTGGGGTTCTTTGCCACAATGCTTTGTTCTATAATCTGCATAGTTGTTCAGTCAGTTCAATAGCGAGGGCAAAGATACAAACTTTACTTCAGACTCCCAAATGTTTTCTGCGTTTTCTATTTTTATCTCACTATCATGCTGTTATCAGCAAAAAAATGTGTATCTTTGCCGGCGATATGCATACAAAACGAAAACTACTACTCTACTTATTGACCTCTATGGTTATCCCCATGATGGCTGCTTCCGGCCAGTGGCATAGCCCTGCAACGGGGAAAATGCTTACCTATAAAACAACGTCTGCCACAGGTGCGGCAGCCACGGATTTTAACGGGAAGGCGATGACTGTTGTCTATCTGGAAAACCTTAGCATTCCCAAAATTGGCCAGAACAGCATTGCCGACGATGTGGCGTGGCTACTCAGTCAGGGCTGGCAGGTGATAGAACTGGACTATGAAAACGACGTGAATGCCGTTTCACCTACGCTGAACACAGACATCATAGCCATTAACAACAGCCTGAAAAACGGTAAGTTCTGCGGACGAGACTGCTCACCCTGCCGTTCTTACATCCTGATGGAGGGTTACCGCATCAATCGCGACATACCTTATTATCATGATGATCCCACCGTCTACAATTACCCTGATGTCTACAAAGACGGTGAAGGCGACTGGCTTTATCTCGACCTGGTCTATCCAGCCAGTCCGTCGACAAGTGTTCCCGTCGTGGTGACCTTCTCGTATAGTAACAGCTATGCCACTAATTCGGGCGGCAAGCTGACGGATGCCAACAAGCACAAACGCATGTATCTGCCCTACTTTTGGGGAGCCTTCAATGACAGTTTCGTTGAGGGTGCATCGGCTGTCGGCTTTGCCTGGGCTGTATGTGACCATCCCAAATACTGTGACTGGGGTCAGGGTCGCTATACAGGGGGAGGTAATAAGAGTCTCGGGGCTATCGAGGTGAACCCAGATGCTGCCCGTAAAGTGAAATCAGCTATTCGTACCATACGTGGCGAGGGACATGAATTGGGACTGAACGGTGATGTGGCTGTAACGGGCTTCTCACGTGGTTCGACGGCTGCCGCACTGGCCGTAGGCGACGGTTATGTCGAGGCCTACGAGGATGTTACGCGAGGCCGTTTTGCAGAAGAAAGCAGTCTGGTACAGTGTGCACTCCTTGGTCCAGGCATGTTTGACTATGAGCACGCCTTGCCTTCCTCGGCCGAATACACGAGAATGAAGGCTTTTGTGACAGCTAATCCGGAATGCCCATGGACGATGCAGGGAGCGCTGGCTACCATCGAGACCGATGCCTCGGCACCAACGCTGTTCTTTCACAATACCGATGACTACTACAAGGACAACAACCATAACCCACAGGGTCTCTATGCCACGCAGGCCACCCTGATGAGGGCTCGCCTGGATGCCGTTGGAGTCCCTACGGAAGTGCTTAGCGACTACAGCAGTGGGCATGCCGTACCCCAGTCAACGGCCACCCTACAGAGTATGTATGACTTTTTGACGACATACATCACCAGTCCAATCTCTACAGGCATTTATCACTTCAGCAGTCGAGACAACGGCACTTACCCGTCGTCCTCGTCACCCTCTTATAACCTGATGGGGTTAAGGGTCAGGGCTGGCTATAAAGGGATCGTCATTCAGTCTGGTAGAAAGCTGATAAACCCCTGATTCTTCCCTCACTTAACCACAAACTTGTCCCAAAGGTGAGTTTGTTCACGTTTGGAAGAATTCAAGCGAGCTTGATACTTCTCTCACTTAACCACAAATTTACGGCCATTGCGGATGTAGATACCAGGCTGCAAGGGACCTTCGACAACGATACCCGTGAGGGTGTAAGTGCGGTCGTCATAGACGCGTTCGGCAGCCATCTGCTCTATACCTGTGGGATTGGCTACGGTGATACTCATGTTTGACAGCTCCAGATAGTAGTTGATGGTAACTTGACCGCTCTTGGTGGAGCTGACGTAGTTTGACGCGAAAATGACCTCTGTGGCATTGCCTGTCCATACATTGTTGTCGATTTCACCGACAGATGAGACCAAATACTTTTTGTCGTGGTTATTACCCGGAATGGTAAACTCAACTTTGACCAACTCGTTGTTGTGGGCATTGAGGGTCAGCGTGTTGTAGTTGTATAGACGGATTTCGTTCTCGTCGGCATACAGGCATTTACCCTCCATGCCATAGTTGAAGGTTATTGTGACGCCGTTTTGCTCGATCGACAAAGGAGTACGCTCCCAGAAGTCGCGGAAGTTCTCCGTATCCGTACCACTCCAGTCGACACCAAAGGTGGCGTTGTTGAGTACGACGTCACAGTTGTCGGACGTCGGCTCTTCAGTCATCTCACCGCCATAGTCGAAGGGTACTTCTTGCTTGTCGCCCCAGATATAGTCCTCCAAACCTTCGTAGTCGACAAACGGGTTGCGGTTGCCCTGCAGTTGCCAGATGACCTCATTACGGGCACGTTCCTTATCGCTGACGGGATCATTTTTAGCCCATTTCATCAGCATGTCGATAGCCCATGGGGCAAAAGGTTCGGCGGCATCCTCGCTACCCAAGTCGAACATGTCGCTGGTCCATGTGCCACAATGGTTTTCAGACAGCAGGCCTATTTCGCCGGTTTTTTTCTTGTCGGCATCGCGGACTGGCACCCAGGAGAAATAACCAGGTTCGTAGCAGGTAGCCATGTAGAAGTAGATGCGTGCCAGGTCACCCTTGTACTCGTCGTTGGGCTCGAAGACACGTGTCTTGGTGGGGTTTGCCACCTGCTCGGCCCATTCCGGCGTGGAGCAACCCCCTTGCTTGCTCTTCTTCGAGAAACCGCCCTCCGACTCCCAGTCGGCTTGTCCTTCGGCCACCTCAGCATAGCAGAGGTCACTGCGGTTGTTGTTGCATACGGCATCGGTGGGAATGACATGCACAATGTCAGAATACATGGGACGCACGTCCTGATAGGTCTTGCTGCCACTGGCGGGGGCGTCAGTAGGGTTGAACCACTTCTTAGGCATCGAGTGTTCTCGCTGAATGCCCTTGACACCCTCCGTGTTGCCGGCACCTGTGCCGTGCGGATAGGTATAGAGTGGATAGCGCGAGATGTTGGAGTACATGTCCCAAATAATGTCCTGTCCATCGATATTCCTGGGGTCGGAGATGTTGTAAGCATACCACAGTGAGTCGTAATGGATGACGCTGGGATTCTTGATAATCTGGAACAGGGCCGACTTCAGCTCGGCACCAGTCTTGCCATGTGCATTCCTATAGTATGTTGCCGTAGGTTGGGCCATCGCAGAGATGCTGAGGCAAGTAACGATGATAGTTGATAGTAAAGTTTTATTCATAGCCATCAAGTTTTAGTTATACTTTTTTATATTAATGCAAGGGGAGACCATGCTCCCCCTGCACATGAGATTAGGGCTGTTTGCCGATGTAGGCCAGAATACCACCGTCGACATACAGCACGTGGCCGTTGACGGCATCGGAGGCATGGGAGGCCAGGAAGACGGCAGGACCGCCGAGTTCCTCTGGATTAAGCCAGCGACCGGCAGGGGTCTTGGCGCAGATAAACGAGTCGAATGGATGGCGGCTGCCGTCGGGCTGCGGCTCGCGGAGAGGAGCGGTCTGCGGTGTGGCGATATAGCCTGGACCAATGGCGTTGCACTGGATGTTGTAGCCACCGTACTCTGAACAGATATTACGGGTGAGCATCTTCAGACCACCCTTGGCAGCAGCGTAGGCGCTGACAGTCTCACGTCCCAGTTCGGACATCATGGAGCAAATGTTGATAATCTTACCCTCGCGGCGCTCTATCATCTCGGGAATGACGGCCTTGGTCATGATGAACGGTCCTACGAGGTCGATATCGATGACCTGCTGGAATTCTGCGCGTGACATCTCGTGCATAGGAATACGCTTGATGATGCCAGCATTGTTGACCAGAATGTCGATATGTCCCAGTTCGCGGCGGATGTCGGCCACCATTTTCTGCACGTCGTCTTCGTTGGTGACGTCGCAGATGTAGCCATGAGCCTTGATACCCTTGGCTTTATAGTCGGCCAGTGCCTTGTCCATGTGTTCCTGTCCACGACAGTTGAATGCAATTTCTGCACCAGCGTTAGCCAGTGCCTCGGCCATGGCAAAACCGATGCCATAGGCAGCACCAGTCACCAGCGCCACCTTGCCTTCCAATGAAAATAGATTAGTCATCATAATTTCGTTTGTTTTTAATCCTTTAAATATTTAGTTGTTGAATCACTTGTTCTTTCTATTCTTTTAGTATTCGAACGACGAGCCGCCCAGGAACTCACGCAACAGTGAGGTGGGGGGTATCTGATCTTCGGGAATGGGGCGGATGTATCGCAGGAACTTACGCAGGCGGTAGGCCTCGGCATGTTCCACGCAATTCTCGGGTACTTGCTCCAACAGCGGCTCGGCCTGCTGCTTGATGACAGCCAGCTCGAACAGCATGGCGGAGTTGAACATGGCGTCGGCATTCTCCTGGAAGGGGAATATCCAGCGGTTTTCGCCATTGCGTACGCTGGGCCAGCGACGAATGGTCTCCTGTGCTGAGACGCCACGATACTTATGGTCACGGATAATACGGCGCAGCAGACGATTGTCGGTGGTCGGTATGTAGTTGTGGTTGTCGAGCAGGATGGTGGTCAGTGCCGAGGCATAGACGCGGAATATCTGCTCGTCGGGGATCTGCGATGTCAGTTCTGGGTTCAGGGCGTGGATGCCTTCCACAACGAGTATCTCCTTACCGTGCAGCTGCAGTTTCTTGCCGCTCCACTCGCTCTTACCTTTCTGGAAATTGTAACGCGGCAATTCCACCTCCTCGCCACGGAAGAGGGCATTCATCTGTTCGTTGAGCAGAGGTATATTGAGGGCGTGGAGATGCTCGAAGTCGTAATCGCCATCGGCATCGCGTGGTGTCTGTTCACGATCAAGGAAGTAGTCGTCAAGCGAGATGCCGATAGGTTTTAGACCGTTAACAGCTAACTGTACAGAGAGACGCTTGCATGTCGTGGTCTTACCGCTGCTGCTTGGACCGGCAATAAGCACCATCTTGATGGTCTTGCGTGAGGCTATCTCATCGGCAATCTGCGCAATCTTCTTTTCCTGAAGGGCTTCGCTGATCTGAATGAGTTGGTTGGTATAGCCTTTGGCAATAGCATCGTTCAGGTCGCCGACGGTACGCATGCCCAGGATGTCCTGCCAGCGATGGTGCTCTTTGAAGATTTCGAACATCTTGTCCTGACGGATGTAGGGCCCCAGTTTCGAGGGCTCTTCCTGTGATGGAATGCGTAGCAGCATGCCATCATAGTACGGTTCCAGGCCAAAGAGGTGGAGCTGTGACGTGTTGGTGAGCAGTGAACCGTAGTAGTAGTCAACATAACCTTCTATGTCGTAATAGGTGGTATAGAGCGAACCAGAACCCTCCAAGAGTTTGACTTTTGAGAAGGAACGCGACTCACGGAACATGCGGATGGCTTCTTCCGTAGTGGTCTCGTGACGATGAATAGGTACTGCGGCATCGATAATCTGCTGCATGCGCCCACGGAGGGCGTGGACATCGTCAGGAGTAATCAGGTGGTTGTTGCGAACATCGACGTAATAGCCGTTTGATACAGGAATGTCGATGACCACCGTGCAGTCGGGCCACAGGTCGTGGGCGGCCTTGTTGAGTACGAAGAACAGTGTCCTTGTGTAGGCTCTGATGGCCGAAGAGTTGTGCAGGTCGAGAAACTCGATGTCCTTCGGTTTATACACGCGATAGTGCATGCCTTCTACCTTGTTGTTAACACGCGCGCTGATAGGTCCGTACTCCATTTGAAGGCCGGAAAGCGAAAAAATTTCAGAAAGATTGCTTCCGATGCTGATATTTAGAGTTTTTTTATTATTTTTGCAACGGATTTTGATTTGCTGTTCCATAGACGAATAGTTTATTGGGGGCAAAGTTACAAAATAAAAGTGAAAAGTGAAGAGTGAAAAGTGAAAAATTTGCTTTCGCTTAACATAAAATCGTAAAAAAGTTAATAATATGTCGATTTGGGTAATTTTTAAACTTTTAGGCTCGCTGGCTCTGCTGATGTTCGGTATGAAGTCGATGAGTGAGGCTTTGCAGAAAATGGCTGGTCCGCAGTTGCGTCATGTCCTTGGTGCTATGACAACCAACCGTTTTACAGGACTTTTGACAGGTACTATTGTTACCGCTTCCGTACAGTCATCAACAGCTACCACGGTCATGACGGTATCGTTTGTCAACGCAGGACTGTTGACACTGGCACAAGCCATTTCAGTCATTATGGGTGCCAACATCGGTACGACGTTGACGGCATGGATCATGGCATTGGGTACGACCATTGATATCAGCATGGCTGTCTACCCAGGGTTCTTTATCGGTATCATTCTGATTTATCTTAAAAAACACCGATATATTGGCGACTTTTTGTTTGGTTTGGCATTCCTTCTCTTGGGTCTGACCACCCTGAAGACCACAGGAACGGCCATGGACTTAGGTCATAATCCTGATGTCACCGCCTTCTTTCAGTCCTTCGACCCAGACTCGTTTATCACGACATTGGTGTTCCTGCTGTTGGGTGGTATCATGACTTTCTGTGTACAGTCGAGTGCTGCCGTGATGGCTATCACCATGCTGTTGTGTTCTACGGGTGCCATGCCCATCTATCAAGGTATTGCCTTAGTGCTTGGCGAGAATATTGGTACGACCATCACTTCAAACCTGGCAGCGCTGTCGGCCAATACGCAGGCTCGTCGTGCTGCTTTAGCCCACATGTTCTTCAATGTGTTTGGAGTCATCTGGATTCTGTTTATCTTCCATTGGTTCATTGACGGCGTCATCTGGCTGGTGGACTATATTGGCAATGGTCTGGGTAAGAACATGGCCGCAATGGATTCCAAGGAGAAACTGAACTTCGTGCTGGCTGCCTTCCACTCCTGTTTCAATGTCATCAATGCAGGCATACTCATCTGGTTCATTCCCCAGATAGAGAAATTCGTCTGTTGGGTTATTGCCCAGAAAAAGACAGACGAGGAGGAAGACTTCCGTCTGCACTTCATTACTGCCGGCTTCATGAAGACACCTGAGCTTTCGGTGCTTGAGGCACAAAAGGAAATACGCTCCTTCTCTGAGCGTATGCACAGGATGTTTAACATGGTACAGGAACTGGTGGATTTGTCGAGCAGCAGCCTGAACAAAAAAGAAAGCAAGGTCACAGAAGTCAACAAACTCTACTCACGTATCGAGAAATACGAGAGTATCTCTGATAATATGGAACTGGAGATAGCCCAATATCTGGAGAGTGTCAGCGATGCTCACCTTTCTGATGATACGAAGGGTAAGATACGTGCTATGTTGCGTGAAATCAGTGAGTTGGAGTCTATTGGCGATGCCTGCTACAACATGGCACGTACCATTAACCGCAAGTTTGCAGCCAAACAGGATCACTTCACTGACTCGCAATACAGCCATCTGCACCAGATGATGGGTCTTGTTGACCAGTCCCTTGTCCAGATGAACGCCTTGATGGGTGGGCGCAAGGAGGCTTATAATGTTAATCGTACCTTTAATATCGAAAACGAGATTAACAACTATCGCAACCAGTTGAAGTCACAGAATATCATCGACATCAACAACCATCAGTACACCTATGCTGAAGGTACCATTTATATGGACCTCATCAACGAATGTGAGAAGGTTGGCGACTACGTTGTGAATGTCGTGGAAGCCCGAATGGGTACTCGTCAAAAGGACGCATAAAAGAAAAAAAGAAAAAAAAGGTCTAAAATGAATGTGGTTTAGGAAATTTTTATTAATTTTGCAGCATAAACAAATTAATATTGATAACTATGCGTAGAATTCTATTATTAACCGCCATGATGTTGACGTATACGTTGACGATGATGGCACAGATTACCAACTCTGCGTTAAGCGGAAAAGTAACTATGCAGGACACCAAGGAAGAAGTGATTGGCGCTACTATTCAGGCTATTCACGACCCCTCTGGTACCAAGTATGCAGCCATTACCAACGTGGATGGACGCTTTAACATTCAGGGTATGCGTAATGGTGGACCGTACACCATATCGGTGAGCTACATCGGTTATGAGACCAAGACTTTCAAGGACATCTACCTGCAGTTGGGTGAAACTTACAACCTGAATGTATTGCTCTCTGAGGATGCCAACGAGCTGGCTGAGGTCGTTGTCAGCGGTAAGGCATCGAAGTTTGCAGGAGAGAAGATGGGTGCCTCTACAAACATCAACAACCGGACTATTCAGGAGATTCCTACCGTCAGCCGCAGCATTACCGACATTACAAAGTTGTCGCCCTACGCCAACGGCATGAGTTTTGCTGGTGCCAACGGCCGTATGACCAACTTCACGCTCGATGGTGCCAACCTGAACAATAACTTCGGACTGAGCTCAGGGCTTCCTGGCGGTGGCACCCCGGTTTCACTTGATGCCATCGAGGAAATTCAGGTGGTGATTACGCCGTTTGATGTTCGTCAGACCAACTTCATTGGTGGTGGTATCAATGCCATTACCAAGGCAGGTACCAATACCTTCAAGGGTACGGCATATGTCTATCATACCAATGAGAATATGCACGGCAATCGTGTCGACAATCAGGAACTGGCAGCACGTACGGAAGACCGCAAGACGACTTATGGCTTCACGTTGGGAGGCCCTATTATCAAGAATAAACTGTTCTTCTTCGCTAACTTTGAGAAGGCTATCATTCCTACCACCGTCACCAAGTGGCGTGGTTCTGAGGATGGCGTCGCCGACCCCAAAAACAGTATTTCGCGAACCAAGAACAGCGACCTGGAGACTATTTCGAACTTTGTTCGCAGCCGCTATGGTTACGAAACTGGTTCATGGACGGACTTCCCCGCTGACGAGGACAACATCAAGTATCTGGCTCGTATAGACTGGAATATCACCGATGCTCACCATCTGGCAGTTCGTTTCAATCATACCAAGAACACTCAGTGGAATGCCCCCAGTCCCACGTCAAATGACTTCGGTAAGTCGTGGAACTACAGCACCGAGGGTCACTTCTCGCAGACCTCAATGGGTTATTCCAATACGTTCTACAAGGCTGAGAAGAAAGCTACAACATGGTCTGTCAACTTGAACAGCCGCTTTAGCCAGAAGTTCAACAACGAGCTGTTGTTCACCTACTCAGACGTTGACGACCCCATCCGTGACAGCAACTCTTCAGCCTTCCCATGGGTACAGATTCTGGAACCTAACGCCAATGGCGAATTGCGTCCCTATATCTCATTGGGTTATGAGCTCTTCACATGGAAGAACAGTGTGAAGAACAAAACGACCACCATCACCGATAATGCCACATTCTATCTGGGTGCCCACAAGGTGATGGCCGGCCTGAGCTTCGAGCATCAGTATGCGCTGAACTCTTACAACCGTAATGGTACGGGTGCATATCTTTATAACAGTATGCAGGACTTTATGGACGGTGCCGCTCCCGCAGCTGTAGCCCTCACATGGGGTTACAACGGCAACGACGATCCTAAGGACAAGGTGGCCTTCAACCAGTTCGGCCTCTATCTGCAGGACGAGTGGAACGTCAATGAGAAGCTGAAGCTGACTTATGGCATCCGCTTCGATGACCTTGTATTCAACAACGACGACCTGATGGCCAATGATCAGATTGATGCCCTCGACTTCGAAGGACGCAGCCTGACCACTGGCAAGTGGCCCAAGAGTCGTGTTCAGATTTCTCCGCGTATTGGTTTTACTTGGGACGTCCTTGGTGACAAGTCGCTGAAGGTGCGTGGTGGTACGGGTCTCTTTGCAGGCCGTCTGCCGCTGGTATTCTTCACCAATATGCCTGGTAACACCGGTATGTCAAAGTATCAGTTCCGCAGTGATCGCAGTAAGTACACTGCTGCGGTGTTGGAAGCTTTCCAGGGTGGTATGATTACCGACAGGAACGAGATGCGCGACCTTATTGCCAGTGTTGATCCTGACGCCAAGACCACAAAGACGCCGTCAGAGGGTACCCTTCCCAGCACTATTGCTGCTGTCGATCCTAACTTCAAGATGCCACAGGTCTGGAAGTCAAGCATTGCCGTTGACTATAACCTGCCTACACCATTCCCTGCATCTTTAACAGGTGAGTTCACTTATACGAAGCAATTGCAGGACGTGATGATTGAGAACTGGGATGTCAAGGGCGACAATTCGTCATGGGCACGTATGACAGGTGCAGACAATCGTCTAATTTACCCCAGCGACTATCGTATCAACAATAGAGATACCTACGTGCTGACCAATACTACCAAGGGTTATGGCTGGACGGCTAATGTGACCCTGAATGCTGAGCCTGTTGAACACTTGAATATCATGGCCAGCTACACGCATACGGTCAACAAAAACATCTCTGCCCTGCCTGGTTCGAATGCCAGCTCTGTGGTCAATGCCATCTATTCGGTCAACGGACCGCGCTTCGCTACCCTGCAGCCTTCAAGCTTCGTTGTTCCTGACAGAGTAATTGGCAGCATTACCTATCGTGCCAAGTATGACACCTATACCCTGTTCTACGAAGGCTACCGTCCTACGGGCTATAGCTTTTACTACAGCAACGACGTCAACGGCGACGGTCTGGTTAACGATCTGATGTACATTCCTCGCAATGACTCTGAAATCCAGTTTGCCACCGATGACGACCGCATTGCTTTCTGGAAGTTTGTCGAGCAGGATGACTATCTGAAGAATCACCGTGGAGAGTATGCTGAAGCTTATGCCGCACACCCGCCCTTCGTACACCGTTTCGACTTCCGTTGGGCTCACGATTTCAACCTCAAGGTAGGTAACACGATGCACAAGCTGCAGCTCTCTGCCGACTTCCAGAATATCGGCAACCTGTTTAGCTCGCGTTGGGGTGTTGAGAAGAACATGGGTGCAACGGCCAATGGTGGTCAGATTCTGCGTCTGAAGAATCCTACCGAAGTTAAGAATGGTGCTGCTCCCATCTATGTGATGAATAGCAATACCGACGGCACGCCCATCGTTAAGACCTGGGACTACAACCACAGCTATGGTCAGTGCTGGCGTCTGCAAGTGGGTGTGAAATACTACTTCAACTAATTCGCATTATTCTGTCAAGGACTATATAACGATGCCTCGTCAAAACATTGACGAGGCATCGTTTTTTTCTTCGCGCGTACCTTATTATATTAATTATAGGTGATAAATAGCAAAAAAATATTAATTATGTTCGTGTTCTGATGCATAACGTGTAGTTTTTACGTACCTTTGCACGTCTATATATGTGTCAATCATTTTTTAAACTAACAATAATATGAAACTAAAGAGATTGTTTGTGGCTGCGTTCACATTGTTGTGCTCAGCAGTCATGGTGGCTCAGGAAATGCAGATGCCGCCGATTCCCGTTGACCCTGCCGTACGTATTGGTAAGCTTGACAACGGACTAACTTATTACATCCGCCACAACGAATATCCCGAACATGTGGCTAACTTCTACATTGCTCAGCGCGTAGGCTCCATCAACGAGGATGACAGTCAGCGCGGTCTTGCACACTTCCTTGAGCACATGGCCTTCAATGGCTCTGAGCACTTTAAAGGAAATGGCATCATCGAATTCACCCGTTCACTGGGCGTTGAGTTCGGTAGCGACCTGAATGCTTATACCAGCATTGACCAGACCGTCTATCGTGTCTGCGACGTACCCTCCAAGCGCGCCACAGCCCTTGATTCCTGTCTGCTCATCCTGAAAGACTGGAGTAATGGTTTGTTGCTCGAGCCTGAGGAAATTGACAAGGAGCGTGACGTGGTACACAACGAATGGCGTCTGGGCGAAGGCCCCAGCCAGCGCATGATTACCCGTTCTCTGCCCCAGATGTATCCTGGCTCAAAGTACGGCGAGCGCATGCCTATCGGTCTGATGAGCGTCATCGACAGCTTCAAGCCTCAGACCCTGCGTGCTTACTATCAGAAGTGGTATCGTCCTGACAATCAGGCTATCATCGTGGTTGGTGACATTGATGTCGACCACATGGAAGCCAAGATAAAGGAACTGTTCGGTGGCATCAAGGTAGATCCCAATGCACCGAAGGTTGTTGCCGAGGCTGTTCCCGACAACGAGAATGCTATCTATATTTTCGACAAGGATAAGGAGATGCAGATGAGCCAGATCATCATGATGATGAAGCATGACGCTACTCCCGACGAGGAGAAGAGTACGATGGCTTATCTCATTGAGGACTATGTGAAGCGCGTCATCTCGCAGATGTTTAACCAGCGTCTGAGCGAAATGACACAAGAGGAGAGCTGTCCCTTCTTCCAGGGTATGGCTGACGACGGACAGTATATGCTCTCCAAGACCAAGGATTGCTTTGAGATTATCGGTATCCCCAAGGAGGGTAAGGATATGGAGACACTGCAGGCCTTGTATCGTGAAGCCCGCCGCGCTCTTGAGTTTGGCTTTACCGCTACGGAATACGAGCGTGCCAAGGCTGACTACCTGAGTGGCCTGGAGAAGCAGTACACCAACCGCGACAAGCGTAAGAATGCTGAATTCGGCAACGACTATCGCGACCACTACCTGAGCAACGAACCCATTCCACCTCTGGATGTGCTGTATCAGACCATGCAGATGCTGGCTCCGAACATCCCCGTTGAGGCCATCAACCAGGCTCTGCCCGAGTTAATCAGCGCCACTGACCGCAACCTCGTTGTGATGGAATGGGCTCAGGAAGCTGACGGTAAGACCTATCCTACCGAGAAGGATATGGCTGCTGCCATCGCTGCTGCCCGTGCTGAGAAGATTGAGGCTTATGTCGACAATGTCAAGGACGAGCCTCTGGTAGATGTCACCCAGATTAAGGCCGGTAAGATTCTCTCTGAGAGCGAGAACACTACCTTCGGCTATAAGGAACTGAAGCTTTCGAACGGTGCTACCGCCATTTTGAAGAAGACAGATTTCAAGGATGATGAAGTACAGATGCAGGCCTTTGCCAAGGGTGGTAAGTCTATGTTCGGTGCTGCCGACTACACCAACCTGAAGGTCTTTGACCAGGTGATTGGTATGAGTGGTCTTGGCAACTTCTCAAGCAACGAGCTGCAGAAAGCTCTCGCCGGTAAGGAGTGTAATGCCGACGCTACACTGGGCAATACCCGTCAGTATGTTACCGCACACTCTACACCGAAGGACCTCGAGACCATGTTCCAGATGCAGTATCTCTACTTCACGAGCATCAACAAGGATGAGAAGCAGTATCAGAACTTGCTGACCGCCCTCGATATGGCCTTGAAGAACAAGTCGCTGAATCCTGACGCCGTCTTCTCTGACTCATTGGCTACCACCCTGTATGCCTATAACCCCCGCTATACGCAGATAGACGTGAAGGACCTGAAGGATATCAACTACGACCGCATCCTCGAGATGGCCAAGGACCGCTTCAAGAATGCCGGACAGTTTACCTTCGTCTTCACTGGTAACTTTGACGAGCAGGCCATTCGTCCGCTCATCGAGCAGTATGTGGCTTCACTGCCTTCTACCGGTGCCCAGCCCGACGACTTCAACGAGATTCTGACCCTTGCCAAGGGTGAGGTTGTCAACAAGTTCACCGTCAAGACCGAGTCACCCAAGGCCACTGCTCTGGAGTATTGGTATGCTGACATGCCTTACACCCTTGAGAACAATGTCAAGATTGATGCCGTTGGTCAAATCCTGTCGATGATCTATCTGAAGACCATCCGTGAGGACGAGAGTGCTGCCTACTCTTGCGGTGCCGGTGGCGGCTTCAACCTCAGCACCCGTCAGCCTAAGGCTATGTTGCAGGCTTACTGCCCCATGAATCCTGACAAGCAGGAGCTGGCAGTCCGTCTGCTCCACGAGGGTATTGCCAACATGCAGAAGGCTGTTGACGCCGACCAGCTGGCCAAGGTGAAGGAGTACATGCTGAAGCAGATTGATGTTGACGCCAAGAAGAACAACTATTGGATCAACACCATCACTACTTGGAAGGATTATGGCATCGATATGTACACCGACTATAAGAAGACTGTTGAGTCGCTGACCGTTGACAGCGTTCGCGACTTCCTCAACGAGGTTCTGAAGAGCGGTAACCACATCGAGGTCATCATGCTGCCCGAGGCAAAGTGAATAGTGAAATAGGTGCTTCCGCACTTAAATAATAAATAGTAAAACGTAAATAACTGTGAGTTATTTCTTTTCATCTGAATCAGTATCGGAAGGCCATCCCGATAAAGTGGCCGACCAGATAAGTGATGCGATACTCGACCAGTTTCTGGCATACGACTCGAAGGCCCGCGTGGCCTGCGAGTCGTTTGTCACCACGGGTCAGGTCGTCATAATGGGCGAAGTGCGCAGTGAGGTGTATATCGACCTGCAGACCATTGCCCGTAATACCATTAAGAAGATAGGCTATACCAAGGCCGAATACCAGTTCGACGGCAACTCGTGCGGTATTCTCACTGCCATTCACGAGCAGAGCGAGGATATCAACCGTGGCGTTGACAACGGCGACGAAGATGAGCAAGGTGCCGGCGATCAGGGTATGATGTTCGGCTATGCCATCAACGAGACGGAGAATTTGATGCCTGTCTCCCTCGACTTGGCACACCTCATTATGCGCACCCTGGCTGACGTCCGCAAGGAAGGCAAGGTGATGACCTATCTGCGTCCTGACTCGAAGAGCCAGGTTACCATTCAGTACAGTGATGCTGGTATTCCTGAGCGTATTGATACCATCGTGGTGTCAACCCAACACGACGAGTTTGACAGCAACGACGAGCGCATGCTGGCACGTATTCGCGAAGATGTCATTAACATTCTCATACCGCGTGTGAAGGCACAGATTCATTCTCCGAAGGTGTTGGCACTTTTTGGTGACGATATCAAATATTATGTCAACCCCACGGGTAAGTTCGTCATTGGCGGACCTCATGGCGACACGGGTCTCACCGGCCGCAAGATCATCGTTGACACCTATGGTGGCAAGGGTGCTCACGGCGGTGGTGCCTTCTCGGGCAAGGACTCATCGAAGGTTGACCGCTCAGCAGCCTATGCAGCCCGTCATATTGCCAAGAATATGGTGGCAGCCGGTGTTGCCGACGAGATGCTCGTTCAGGTGAGCTATGCCATCGGTGTTGCCAAGCCCATGAATATCTACGTCAACACCTACGGTCGTTCTCATGTGGACATGAGCGATGCTGAGATAGCCAAGCACATCGAACAGCTCTTCGATTTGCGTCCGAAGGCTATCGAACGTACGCTGAAACTGCGTCAACCGATGTATCTTGAGACTGCCGCCTACGGTCACATGGGTCGTCAGTGCGAAGTGGTCAAGAAGACTTTCACTAGCCGTTACCACGAGACGAAAACCATTGATGTGGAGCTGTTCACGTGGGAGAAGCTCGACAGGGTTGACGATATCAAGCGTGAATTTGGCATTTAGGTAGATGGCTCTTCAGCAAGACAGCATAGCACTACAACATGGTGAATTGGGTATGCAAGGCGACACTGTGTCGCTAAAGCATACCTCAATTACTCCTCGCATGGTGCTGAGCTGGTTGCCACGTAATGCGACGCCTGCCCAGCAGGACTCTGCCATACAGGCTCACTTCAAGCCATCAGAGATTCACTGGAGCGACCGTCCAGACACCTTGCACCTGCCAGGCCACGACAAAGGCCATAACCTGCTCGACATCCAGTTGCCCCAATATTACCGTGAAGGCTTTTTCTCTAAGGACAGTCTGTTTCACCCCGAACTGCCAGGTGGACGTGTTGGTGTTGCAGGTGACCCCGTACCTTACAGTGTCCATAGTGACAACCTGATTACGTCGCTGTTGTTTGGCGCCTTCATTCTGGCAATCATCTCCCTGTCCAATGCCCGTGGCTTCATCATCCGTCAGGCCAAGACTTTTTTCTATCAATCCCATGAAGGAACGACTGAGGTCAGCGAAACCGCTACCGAGTTGCGTTTTCAGGGTTTCCTGGTCTTCCTGACATGTTTCCTCACTTCCCTGCTTTTCTATTTCTATACGCTCAGCGAGATTGGCGACACCTTTGTCCTTCAGTCACAATATCAGCTGATAGCAATCTTTCTGGCTATTACCGTAGGTTATGTCTTGCTTAAGGCATTTCTGTATACGGTGGTCAATTTAACCTTCTTCAATAGTAAAAAAAATAGACAATGGAATAAAGCGTTGCTCTTCATTATAGCGATGGAAGGGGTGCTGCTGTTTCCCCTCGTCATTCTGCAGGCTTATTTCAATATGAGCACGCAAAATGTATTATTTTACTTCACATTAATCCTTATTTTCGTTAAAATACTAACGTTTTACAAGTCATACGTCATCTTTTTCCGCCAAAATGTCGTTAGTTTCCAAATTATTTTGTACTTTTGCACCCTCGAAATCATACCTTTGTTGCTCTTTTGGGTATCATTGGTCTTGACGGCAAACAGTTTGAAAGTAAAATTTTAGGAAATAAATGATTAAGAAGATTCTGGTTTCGCAGCCAAAGCCATCAAGCGAGAGGTCGCCGTACTACGACATTGCTTCTAAGTTTGACGTGGAACTTGTGTTCCGCCCGTTCATCAAGGTTGAAGGGATTTCCGCCAGGGAGTTCCGCAATCAGAAGGTTAGTATTCTCGACTACACGGCCATTGTCTTCACATCTCGCCATGCCATTGACCATTTCTTCACATTGGCCAAGGAATTGCGTGTTGCCATTCCTGAAGACATGAAGTATTTCTGTGTGACAGAGACCATTTCGCTCTATATCCAGAAATATGTGCAATACCGCAAGCGCAAAGTCTTCTTTGGCACAACAGGTAAGATTGACGATCTCATTCCTACAATGGTCAAGCACAAGAATGAGAAGTATCTTGTGCCGATGAGTGACGTCCACAACGACACCGTGACGACGCTTCTCGACTCCAAGAAGTTGAACCACTGCGAATGTGTCATGTATCGTACCGTCAGCAATGATTTCACTCCTGATGAAGTCAAGACTTTCGACTATGACATGCTCATTTTCTTCAGTCCCTCAGGCATCGAGGCCCTGACCAAGAACTTCCCTGACTTCCAGCAGGGTAAAATCGCCATTGCCACCTTTGGTCCTGCTACGGCCAAGGCAGCACGCGAAGCCGGTCTTCGTCTCGATTTGGAAGCCCCCTCAGAGAAGTATCCTTCTATGACGGGCGCTCTTCAGCACTATCTCCTGATGCAGGACGAAGACTGATGAACAATCATTTCCCTAAAAGCGAACGAATCGTCAGTAAGAAGCTCATGAATGAGCTTTTCACTATGTCAGGCAGCCAGTCAATGGTTGCCTTTCCTATTCGTGCTATCTATAGGGTTAACAAGCGTCAGGAGTCAGAAGACCAGAGTCGGGAGAATGAAGGTGGGAGGACGGTTGCACCCCAAATCCTCATCAGCGTACCCAAGCGTCACTTCAAGCATGCTGTCGACCGTAACCGTGTGAAGCGTCAGATACGTGAGGCTTATCGCCTTAACAAGTCTATACTCTGCGATTCACTGATTTCTGGGCATCAGCTCCTTATCGCTTTTGTCTGGCTCTCCGACAGCCATTGTCCTTCGGCAGTCGTTCAGCAACGGGTGGTCAGTCTCTTGCAACGGATTGCCGAAAAGATCAAGAATTAGAGAATTATCCGCGCAATCTGATGTTATCAAGAATTAGAGAATTGGAGAATTGGAGAGTTATCCGTGTAATCCGTGAAATCCGTTGTTGTATAATGATCTCTCTGTGTTATTCGTGAAATCTGTGGTCGATAAAATATTCTCTGTGGTCAGGAAAACCCTGGTTTGGCTTCTGGTATTGCCCATTCGTTTCTATCAGGTGTGCATCTCACCCCTGCTGGGTCCATCCTGCCGTTTTACTCCGACTTGTAGCGAATATGCTCGTCAGGCCATTATCAAACACGGTCCCATCAAAGGTCTCTGGCTCGCTATTCGCCGACTTCTCCGTTGCCATCCTTGGGGCGGTTCTGGTTATGATCCAGTGCCATAATCTTCCGTTAAAACATATAAAGTAATTACTTTATTTTGTTTTTTTTTGTAAAAATGGCGGTGTTTTCAAGAATAATTTGTAATTTTGTCGCCAAATCGCTTTAATTTAATAAAAAGAAAACGTTATAAAGCATAAACGACCAAATGAGTAAGAGATTTATCATTGTATTGATGCTGATGGCCTGCGGTCTGTCAGGATGGTCACAAGACGTCAACAACAAACTGTCGTTGACATCCATGATGTTTCTTGACGAACTGAGAAGTAACACTCCGAAGAGGAGTGCTAATAACGATAATGGGACACCCCCCCGACTTATCGCTGAAACAGAAAATATTGACGGTCGAGAATACATACCCTGCTTCCTTCGCTTGAAGGACAATACCAATACAAGTACACTTGAAGAATTGGGTGTGCTGGTGCAATGCCGCTTCGACAAAGGCATCATCACAGCCAACGTACCTGTAGATAACTTTATGCAGGTGGCCGAATTGGCCAATGTAAACCATGTAAATGTGGCGTCGATTATGACGCCGACAACCAATATGGCACGTCAGATGACAAATACCGACGATGTGCTGACCCACTCGGCCGCAGCCAGTGCTGCAGGTCTTGCTCAAGCCTTTGATGGTACGGGTGTGTTGCTCGGCATCATTGATACTGGTATTGACTTCCAACATATTGCATTTAAAGATAAGAATGACAACAGCCGAATTAAGAGGGCGTATGTCTATAATAGTACGTATAATACAGGCAAGGAGTTTGTTACATCTGAAGAGATTGCCGGTCTTACAACTGATTATATATACCAAGATCACGGCACGCATACGGCATCGACGGCTGGCGGCTCAAGTGTTATTGTGGATGGCTCGACGGTCACAGTGACTGACGATCATGCCAATGCAACCTATGGCGGTATGGCTCCTGGTGCCGATCTCTATCTGGCTGGACTTAAAAGTCTTACAGACTCATATTTAGCTAATGCTACACAGAAGATTGTGGAATATGCCGATGCTCGGGGTATGCCAGTGGTGGTGAGCAATAGCTGGGGCTCACAAGATGGTCCACATGACGGCACTGGCTATATGGCCAACATCTACAACCAATACTTTGGTGAAGGACATCCAAATCACATTGCGCTTTTCGCTTCTTCTAACGATGCAGGTGACGTACAAAATGGTGATACTGGCGGTTACCACGTCAGTGGCACGGCCTCGAAGAGCAGTCCTTTTGGCACCGTCGTTCGCTCAAAATATAATGACGGCTATTATTACGATTATTTAGCCTTTGCTTGGACACGCACAGCTTTCTCTGGCAATTTGGCAGTGACGGTTTATGTGCTTGATGCTTCCACAGGCGTGGTGAAAGCGACTTCTTCTACGCTTAATAGTAGTAACGGCTTGAATCAAACGGTTTCAGGCTCAGACCTTGATAATTATTTTTCAGGTACCTTAAAAGTCTATTTCGGCAGTAATAGCGCAGGTAAAAAGCAGGTAAGGCTTATTGCAGATACTGACATCCAAATGAACAGCAATAATAATGGCAATTTACTGGCCTTTGAGATTGCTCCTGCTACTGATGCTGATGGCTCAACGACGATTGACGCTTGGGGCGGCAGCGATCACTATTTCACCACCAGGACAACAGCGGGTCATACATGGATAGCTGGTAGTGATGATATGAGTGCCAGCGACGAGGCCACCATTCCGAGTGTTATCTCTGTTGGTGCCTATATGTCAAAGACCAGTTGGAAGAATTATAATAATACCTCATACGGCTATAATGTCTCTAACGATTTGGGCGATATTGCATATTTCTCCAGCTATGCTACTGCAGCACAGAGTCCCACAGAATTAGCCTATCCGTGGATTACGGCTCCTGGCGCTATGGTTGTAGCTGGTGTGAACCATCATCACACCACATTAGTTGATAATGGCAGCTATTATTATAGTGGCAACATAGGATACTTAGTGGTTAACAACTCCAGTAATCCTTATGCTGTGATGCAGGGTACATCAATGGCTACGCCCGTGGCTGCGGGTATCGTGGCTTTGTGGCTACAGGCAGCTAAGGAGGTTGGCAAAAGCTTGACGGTCAATGATGTGAAAACCATCATGCAAGAGACGGCTATTCGCGATTCTTACGTTACGACAGGTGCTAACGCTTCGCACTTCGGTGTCAGTGGCAAGATTGATGCACTGGCAGGTATTAAGTACATATTCGACAACTATGGCTCATTGTCCATAGCCAATAGTGGTGATAATGCTACTGCCATCGATAACAAGAATAACCTAAAGGCCAATGTTACGCTTTCTGGCCGTACTCTCTACAAGGATGGTGGTTGGAACACGCTGTGCCTGCCGTTCGACGTAACGATTGCCGGCAGTGTGCTTGATGGTGCTGAAGTGCGTGCATTAAGCACAGCCTCGCTCAATAACGGTACCTTGGAACTGAACTTCACGCCTGCTTCTGGCGAAGGCGCCGTGACCACCATGACAGCAGGTACCCCTTATATTATTAGGTGGGACCCTGTTAGCGGTTATGTGGATGACGACGACCACAACCTTGTGAATCCTGTATTCAACGGTGTGACAGTCAAAAATGTTACGAACAACTTTACCAGTACGGACGGTAAGGTGCAGTTCATCGGCACATACAGTCCCGCTGGTATTTACTCTGCCAATCACGACAACCTCTTCCTTGGTTCCAGCAATCAGCTGTATTGGCCCGATAGCGAAGGTTACACCATCAATGCCTGCCGTGCTTACTTCCACGTTAGTGATGGTACCAACGCTCCGGAGCTGAACAATATTGTGCTGAACTTCGAGGAAAACACCGGAACGACAGGCATAACAAACACGAATCTGTCTAATCGAACGAATAAAGATTCGCACAATTCGTGTTCAGAAAATAATGCGTGGTATACGATGGACGGTCGCCAGCTGGTGGGCAAGCCCAGTGCGAAAGGTGTCTATATCCACGCTGGCAAGAAGGTAGTGATAACAAAGAATTAAATAATAACCAACATAAAAGATTAGAGTATGAAAAAGAATTATGTAATGCCTCAGGTTGAGGTGATGAAAATCGAAACGGTAAGTTTTGTTGCTGAAAGTCCTACGGGTAAAGTGACTACTGTCAGTGGTAACTCGGGTCTTGGTATTGGTGGTGCCGGCGGCGGTGTCAGCGCCCGTAGTCATGGCTTCGACTTCGACGACGACGAGGACTTTTAACCGACAGTTTATTGGCGTAAAAATATATAGGAGATGGGGTAACAAAACCAGTTATTCCCGTCTCCTTTGTTGTTAGTGACTATTGGTAAGGAAATCGGATGGTGACAGGCCTGTCTTTTCCTTGAATTTCTTTTGGAAGTAGGTGCGGTCGCTGAAGCCGCAGTGGTTGGCGATGCTCTCGTTGCTCCATTCGGGGTGCGCTTTGAGCACACGTTTAGCTTCGTCGACGCGTAGGTCAGTCATCCAGCTGGCATAGGTGGTACCCTTTTGTTTCAGCCAGGTGGAGAGCAGATAGCGTGGAATGCGCATCTCGTCGGCCACCATGGGCATGGTGAT
Organism: Prevotella sp.; assembly: GCA_016286995.1. Classification (GTDB taxonomy): domain Bacteria; phylum Bacteroidota; class Bacteroidia; order Bacteroidales; family Bacteroidaceae; genus Prevotella. Next base: position 46,423 of record JAEEVA010000008.1, on the reverse strand, counting down.
GCCGCATTTCCGGTAGCCGCCCATCTCTGTCCATTGTGTGACGGCATGCTCTACACGAAGCATGGCGTCTCCCTTCAAGGGTTCATCAACGGTCTTGTTATCAGCAGAAGCCTGTGTTTCGCCCTTGTCCTCTGCCTCCTGCATTTTCATGGGTGCCGAGCTGACCACGTATCCGCAGAAGTTGTCGACGAAATAGAAGATGCCGCCGAAGAAGATGAGCGTGTAGACAGCGAGCCAGATGCCTGAACCGAAGATGAGCACTGGTGCCATGACAGCCAGCACCATCAGTATCATGACGCTGACCTGCATCCAGCCCAGAATGACGATTCTTTCACTGTCGTAATAGTCTTGCAGGGTAGAGCGCATCTTGATAAGGTTGATGAGGTGCTTTGCGGTGTAGAATAGCTGCATGATGGCGTAGATGAATGATCCCACCGCTTCGGCATTTTTCAGTTCTGGCGTACTGCTGAATAGCGGCTGGCCGTCAATAGCGGCTGCTGTGCCTATCAGGGCGACAACGACCACCCATGCTACAGGGCCAGCCAGTTTTTCAAGTGTCGTGGTATGTGCCTTTTGCAGATACAGTACGGCCAGCGACAGTAGCCACGACACCGGTACAAACATCAGCAAGTTCACCATGACGGCCTGACATACTCCCATTGCGCGTAATCCTAAGGTGTATTGCAACACGAATTGCACGTCAATGAGTATGATGCCGCCAACCATCAGCCAGCGCGATTTATTCGTCAACCCGTTTACCGCCACCTTCCGAGGCAGCAGCAACAGTTTCATCGCGAGTAGTGTCATCAGTACGATGGCTGTAAATTGAGCATGTTTCATATTCGGCTGCAAAATTACACAAAAATCACGAATTCATCATAGGAAATTGTGGAAAATGTGTTATTATGCATGTTTTATTAGCACATTTTTCACACTTTATTGTCGCATTTTTCACATCCTATTAGCGTATTTTCCACACCATTGCTGTATTTTTCACACCTTTTCCCGTTATCAGTTATTACCTTTGCACCGTCGATGGAAAAAGACACACAAAAAACTAATTAATCAACCATAAACCACACCATTATATAAATAACCATTATTATAGAATCATAACCATTATCATAAACCATAATAAAATAATGAATAAGCATGTATTTTTGGCAATTACCACTGTGTTGGTGCTTGCCAGTTGTTCAAAAGAAACAGATGTTTACGATGCCACAGCCAGTAAGGACTTCGCCACTGAGGATATGATCAGTGCGAACGTCGAAAAGGTGTTTGGCACCACTTTCGACCCCAATCATGACTGGTGTACAACGACCAGCGGTGAGGTGTCCATCCAGGCTGACGCCACCGTGAAGAAGGTGCAGGTGCTGGTCAACGTGTGCGAGATTGACGACCCCTCGACACCCTCCTACGTTACACGTAACACCATGAAGGTGCTCAACGAGGTAGAGACCAACGGCCAGACTTTCATCAAGCTGAACTATGACGCGCCGAAGGACAACCTCGGACTTTATGTTGCTTTCTCTACCGACCACGGTCGTGTGTTCAAGAAGGTTGTAGGCAACAGCGTGTCGTTTAATGACGGTGCACAGGCTCCCGCTATGACCAGAGCCCTGCCTACGGGTTATACCCTGCCCTCGGGCGAGTTTGTCATCGATACTATCGAGACTTCCTACGCCAATCAGCGTGGCTGGATTCCTGGCGAACTGCTCTATGGCTTTAAGGATTATACGGCACAGAAGATGGCCTCGTCGGACTATTCTGACGAGTTCAAGGTTCTGTTCCGCAGTGTGGTGTTCAGCTATTTCCCCAATGGTCGTGAGCACAACAACCTGCCCGTCGTGATGCAGAGCGGCTACTACAATGCTGCCGTCTATCCCATCACCACCGGCGACGAGCCTATCATCGTCACCCCTGCCTACAAGTGTGACAACCCCCTGAAGTATGGCAATGAGGTCTACAACTCCGATCTCTACTATTATTATTTTAAAGAGGAGAACGTCGGCAGTGACCCTGTCGCTTACTTCCAGAGCCTGCCGAAATATAAGGCCATTCCCTTCAACAACTGTTTTGGCGTGGCAGAAGACGACAGCATTGCCAAGCACGGCTCCTTTGCCCTGATGTATTTTGGCGACGGCACACCCACTATCGGCACCAAGGGCTCTTACGAGTTCCCTGCCGGCTACAAGATTGGCTTCATGATTCGTGCCAAGACCACAGCAGACCAAGGCAAGAAGCAGGGTGAGGTCTACGGCGACGGTCGTCTGAACAACAAGATCAACAGCTTCGGCAACTTTGCGAGCTCGCACTTGGGTGAGGACGGTCCTCGTGTTGCCTGGCTGACGCTCAACGACAAGATCTTCATGAGCTGGGAGTCAGGTACCGATGCCGACTTCAACGATGTCATCATGGAGGTTGAGGGTGGCATAGAACCCTTCGACGATATTCCCGACCTCGAGTCGGAGGTTTACACCTACTGCTTCGAAGACACCAAGCTGGGTGACTACGACATGAACGACGTCGTCATCAAGGCCATCAGAAAGAACAAGACCACTGTGGAATACAGCGTTGTAGCCTGCGGTGCCAACGACCAGCTGTTCATTCGCAACATCAACTGCGGTGTCATCAACGACGATGTGGAGGTACATTCCCTCTTCGGCAAGTCTCCCAGTGAGTTCATCAATACTACCGGCGGCGTGACCTGCGACCCCGTCACCGTCACAAAGACCGTCGACGAGTCGTTCAGCTTCCTCAATCCCTACCAGCAGCCCTATATCTACGACAAGACCACCAACACTACCATATACCTGTCGAAGAAAGGCCAGGATCCTCACGGCATCATGATTCCCGACGATTTCCAGTATCCGTTGGAGCGCATCTGCGTGAAGGACGCCTATCCGCAGTTCAATAACTGGGGCGAGAACTCCATCACTTCTACCCGTTGGTACGAGGCTCCCACCAAAGCAAGGGTCTTTAGCTGGTAGTAGACAGCTCTTAGTTCTTAGTTCACAGTTCATAGTTTATGCTATTTAACATCATTTTGCATAAAAACTATGAACTGTGAACTGTGAACTATGAACTTTTTCGTACCTTTGCAGCCGCAAAATGAAAATAAGACAATAAGTATAGGTATGAGAAAGAACTTTGTAGAAGAATTGAAGTGGCGCGGTATGCTGGCTCAGATGATGCCAGGCACTGAGGAACTGCTTCAGAAAGAGATGGTTACGGCTTATCTGGGTACCGACCCGACAGCCGATTCACTGCACATCGGTCACCTGTGTGGCATCATGATGCTGCGTCATCTGCAGCGTTGCGGCCACAAACCCATCATTCTGGTGGGTGGCGCTACCGGTATGATTGGCGACCCCAGCGGCAAGTCGCAGGAGCGTAACCTGCTGAACGAAGAGACGCTGCGCCACAATCAGGAGTGCATCAAGCGTCAGGTGTCAAAATTCCTCGATTTCGAGTCGAAGGACGAGAATGCCGCAGAGATGGTGAACAACTACGACTGGATGAAGGACTTTACCTTCCTTGACTTTGCCCGTGAGGTGGGCAAGCACATCACCGTCAACTACATGATGGCCAAGGACAGTGTGCAGCAGCGCCTGAACGGTACGGCCCGCGACGGTCTCAGCTTCACCGAGTTCACCTACCAGCTGTTGCAGGGCTACGACTTCCTGTACCTCTATCAGCATAAGAACTGCAAGCTGCAGTTGGGCGGCAACGACCAGTGGGGTAACATCACCACAGGTACAGAGCTCATCCGCCGTACGCTGGGCTACGAGAACGAGGCCTTTGCCCTAACCTGTCCGCTCATTACCAAGAGCGATGGTAAGAAGTTCGGCAAGACCGAGAGCGGAAACATCTGGCTCGACCCCAAGCGCACTACACCGTATAAGTTCTACCAGTTCTGGCTGAACGTCAGCGACGACGATGCCGAGAAGTATATCAAGATCTTCACCTCTTTGGAGAAGGACGTCATCGACGCCCTTGTCGAGGAGCACAAACAGGATCCTGGCCGTCGCGTACTGCAGAAGCGTCTGGCCGAGGAGGTCACCACGATGGTACACTCCCGTGAGGCCCTCGATGCTGCCATCGAGGCCAGCAGCCTGCTCTTTGGCAAGTCCACCAAGGAAGGTCTGGAGAAGCTCGACGAGCAGACATTCCTCGACGTCTTCGACGGCGTACCCCAGTTCGAGGTCAGCAAGGACCAGCTGGGTCAGCCCGCCATCGAGTTCTTCACAACGGTAGCCCCTGTATTCCCCTCGAAGGGTGAGATGCGTAAGATGGTGCAGGGTGGTGGTGTCAGCCTGAACAAGGAGAAGCTCACCGACCAGAACCGTCCCGTGACGGCTGAAGATCTCATCGACGGCAAGTACCTGTTGGCACAGAAGGGTAAGAAGAACTACTATCTGCTCATTGTCAGATAACTCTTCTGAAACAACGAATTTGACGAATTACACGAATTGACTGCGCATAGGTAATAGTATTCGCAATATTCGTGTAATTCGTTGTTAAATCAATAAAAGGTGAAGAAATATTTGGCGGTTTGCCAAATATTTACTAATTTTGCACCCGCATTCAGCAAACGGTGTCCAATGGTGTAATGGTAGCACAACAGGTTTTGGTTCTGTTTGTGGTGGTTCGAATCCGCCTTGGACAACGAGTGAAAACCGAGAATTCCGATTAACAAAGGAATTCTCGGTTTTACTTTTGGGGATTAAGCCAGTCGTGCTTTGATTCCTTCTTGATAGAAGAACACATGCTCGTTTTGGTTGTATTACTCTGCAGGAGATGCCATATTACTCTGTAGGAGATGCTATATAACACAGTAAGAAAGTACATATTACATTGTAAAAGAGGCTTCGTTACAAAGCAAGTTGTACAACTTTTCACAGGGTTGTACAACTTTGGGCAAAGTCGTACAATTTCTGCTGTAAAACAGCCTCTCTTACATTGTAATCGCTGCTGTTTTGTAAATCAAAATAACATGAATGACAGAATAATATGTAAGACATAATAACTTAAAAGACAGGGTAACATGTAAGACATAATAACATAATAACAATTTTTCCGCAATTCCTTTGGGAGTTGCGGATTTTTTCGTATCTTTGCGAAGTTTTTAAAAAGATAAATCATGGAATTAGCAATAAGACAAGTTGAACGGCAGGATTATCTCGGCAAAGTCAGCACTTTTGGTAATATGCTTAAAGAAATAAAGAAAACACTGGGAACTCCATATTATGAATGTAAGTATGGTGTGATATATAATATGGATTGTGAAAAAGCTTTGTCAATGATGACTGGCTGTCCTTTTTCCTCTACGATAACCAGTCCTCCATATAACATAGGGAAAACGTATGAGCAAATTATGCCTCTTGACAAGTATATTAATTGGCTTGAAAATATTTCTTCCCACATCTATCGGCTGACTAAGCCTGATGGAAGCTACTTGTTGAATATCGGTTATTTATCTATTCCCGATAAGGGCAGGGCTGTTCCTATATCCTATTTATTGTGGGACAAAACTCGCTTTTTTCTTAATCAGGAAATAATTTGGCATTATGAGGCTGGTGTTTCCGCAAAGAGATATCTTTCCCCGCGTAATGAAAAAATATTGTGGTATGTGAAAGACAAGGATCATTTCATTTTTAATCTTGATGCTATTAGAGACCCAAATGTTAAATACCCTAACCAAAAGAAGAATGGCAGACTAAGGTGTAATACTATTGGGAAGAATCCCTCTGATGTCTGGGAGATAGCCAAAGTAACTTCTGGCAAAGACAGGTCTTCTGACGAACGGACTCCCCATCCTGCACAGTTCCCTGAAGACTTGATAAAACGATTGATGCTTGGCTTTACGAATGATGAGGATATTATCTTGGAACCCTTTCTGGGCAGCGGTACTGTAGGGGCTGTGGCAGTAGAATTAAACAGACGTTTTATAGGTTTTGAGATTGACAAATCCTATTGTGAGATTGCCAAAAAGCGAATATTTCATAAAATTCAAGAGAAGGAGTCCATGCTTGATTTTAGAGATTAAGAAAGAACTCTATATTTGGAGAATTGCTGGGAATTCTTATTTCATTCTGCCTGAAAAAGTGTGATAAGTTTTAATTCGTAGGCTTGTGATGAAAGATGAGCCTGCTGTCCTGTACTGGCTTTCTGTGGAATCCAGTCTTTGTGCTCCAGATACCCGAACCTGATAAGTGTTATCTTGGGACGTTTTACTTTTTCTGAGAACTTTTCAAAGTTGATGGCAATGTAATAGCCGTTCTTGTCCTTGGTCTCTGATCCAGATGAAGGCTGGGCATAGCTTCTGTTGGCAAATATCTTGTCTTTATGTGAAGATGCCTTAATTTCAATTCCTAAAGAAGGGTCTACCATGTTGTGAATATCCTTCTCTTTCTTGGGCTCTCCCACTTTATATACTCCAGGATGTTTAAGGGAAAGATTGTGAGCAACTAACTCATGAAGGAAGAAACTCATAATTTGTGGTTCAGGAAATATTTCTTTACCAATAAAGAACGAGCCCATCTTCGAATTGAAGATGTCTTCCCATGATTGTAAAACGGTTTCAACAATTTCATCTTTAAGAGGATGCTTGTTTACTAATTTCCTTGTTATATTCAGCCACTTGTCTTCGGCCTTTCCTTGATACGGTGATTTCATTTTGATACTTTATTTTCAAATTTGTTGATAAAATCTGATGGTGTAATTCCTAACGCAATACAAATCTGGCGTAATTCAATAAAATCAAGCCTTCTCTCACAGGTCTCAATTTTACTGATAACTGTCTGCTTGACAGACAACTTGGAAGCCAATTGCTCTTGTGTAATCTGACGCGATTCACGTTCTTCCCGAATAAGGCTTATCAACATTCGGTACTGTTTTGTATGTATGCTCTTATCCATATTAATTGCAAAGTTATATACTAAAAGAGAATATTCCAAATTAGAATATTCAAGAAGATGTCAGGTACCAGATCCTGACACATTTAAAGGTATGGAAGAAATGTTATGCGACGATGCGACCATGCGACCATCAATTTCTATAGAGATATTAAAAAAGTATATGTATTAATTATTGCTACATTATTATTTTTATTATTACTCTATGAAATCAATGGTCGCATCGTCGCATCGTCGCATTTTCCCTGCCTCTGACTTTCCTCGGAGTAAAGTGGGACTTTACTGGCATGAAAGTCTTACACAAGCGGATTGCCTGTAGGAAGTATTAGACATGCAGGGGTGTCTTTGCAACCAAGTTGCAAGGAATAGTCCGTAACTTTGCAGACGAAATTAGAAATAAACAAAGTTATGGGACATTATCACGAACACGAACATTGCGGACACTGTGAGCATCAACATGAGCATGGTGGACACCAACATGAACACCATGAGCATCAACATGAACACCACGAGCACAGCTTGAAGGGACAGCTGCTGCTGATTATTGTCACCGCTGTGCTGCTGGGCGGAGCGGTGCTGGTAGAGAAGACCTGCAACCTGGAGACTTGGCAACTGCTGCTGGTTTACCTTATACCTTATATTATAATAGGACACGACACGCTGAAAGAGGCGGCTGAAGGACTGGCACGTGGCGATGCCTTCAACGAACACTTCCTGATGGCCGTCGCTACCATCGGCGCGCTGTGCATCGGTTTTCTGCCGGGTGCTGAGACGGAATTCCCAGAGGCGGTCTTCGTCATGCTGTTCTTCCAGGTGGGTGAACTGTTTGAGGGGTATGCCGAGGGACAGAGTCGCCGCAGCATAGCACACCTGATGGATATCCGGCCCGATGTGGCACACGTTGAGGTGAGGAATGAGAAAGGAGAGACGAGAAATGATGAAGTGGCACCTGAAGAGGTGGCGGTGGGTTCTATCATTGTGATACGGCCTGGTGAGCGCGTGCCGTTGGATGGCGTCATCGTCGAAGGAGCGTCGGCGCTGAATACGGTGGCGTTGACGGGCGAGAGCGTGCCGCGCGAAGTGGCTTCGGGCGACGAAGTCGTTTCAGGTTGTGTCAATATGAGCGGCGTGCTACGTGTGCGTACCACCAAGTCGTTTGGCGAGAGTACCGTTTCGAAGATTATCAATTTGGTGGAGAATGCCGCTGATAACAAGTCGAAGAGCGAAGCCTTCATCACGCGTTTTGCCCGCGTCTACACACCCATCGTGGTATTTGGTGCATTGCTGATAGCGTTCGTGCTCATCCTGCTGGGTGGTTCGTTGGCCACATGGATCTATCGCGCCTTGATGTTCCTGGTGGTCTCGTGTCCCTGCGCCTTGGTCATCAGTGTGCCGCTGACATTCTTCGGGGGCATTGGCGGTGCGTCGCGTAATGGTATTCTCATCAAGGGCTCCAGCTTTATGGACGTGCTGGCCAAGGTCGACACCGTCGTGTTCGACAAGACTGGCACGCTGACCTACGGGCAGTTTGCCGTTGAAGCGGTACATGGAGATGAGGTTGGAGAAGGTGAAGAAGTTACGGAGCGGGAATTGTTGCATCTGGCTGCTCACGTGGAGCACTTTACGACACACCCCATCGGCGCTGCCCTGCGCGACGCCTTCCCTGACGAAGCCACCGATGGTTGTCAGGTCACTGACGTCGAGGAGATAGCAGGCAAGGGCATCAAGGCACGCGTTGGCGACAGACTAGTGGCTGTCGGCAACACCAAACTGATGGATGCCGTCGGTGCAAAATGGTGTGACTGTCCACGGTGTGGACAAAAGGTGAGCACCGTCATCCATGTGGCTATTGATGGCAGCTATGCCGGTCATGTCGTTATCAATGACAAGATTAAGGATGACAGTGCCGAAGCCGTGCGCCAGCTGAAGGAACTGGGTGTGAAACGGACAGTGATGCTGACTGGCGACCGCGAGGAAGTGGCGGCCCACGTGGCACAGACCCTGCAGCTGACGGAGTATCATGCCGAGCTGATGCCTGCCGATAAGGTCGGTTACGTGGAAAAACTAAGAAATAGCGATGTGTCGTCATCTCATAATCAGGAAGCTCGCCTTGCCTTTGTGGGCGACGGCATCAACGACGCCCCTGTACTGGCTCGCGCCGACGTAGGAATAGCAATGGGCGGACTGGGTAGCGATGCTGCCATCGAGGCTGCCGACGTGGTGCTGATGGACGACAAGCCCTCAAAGATAGCACTGGCCATCCGTATAGCCCGTCGCACACTGGCCATAGCCCGTCAGAACGTCGGCTTCGCCATCGGTGTGAAGGTCGCCGTATTGCTGCTGGCAGCGGTTGGTATTGCCACCATGTGGCTGGCCGTCTTTGCCGATGTAGGTGTGATGGTGCTGGCCGTGCTCAACGCCATGCGAGCCCTCAGGCCCACAGTTCTTGGAGCACGTTGAGGCTTTTCAATTCAGGAAATTGTGGGATGTGCAGCCTATAGTATCCAAGCAGCACCTCCGTAATGCGGTTGCGGTCGTGGCGGGACAGCTGGTAGAGATGCATCGTGGGGAAGTCCATACGCATCAGCACCAGGATGCGACTGGCATCGTTTGGCTGTAGGAAGTCGTGGTGCGTGGGAGCCATTGTCGTGAAACATCCTTCGCGCAGGTCGAAGAACATTTCCCCCTCCTTGTCATTCGTTGGGGTGGTGGGGCTTAGGTTAGGGTAGAAGCCCAGAAAGCGGCTCATCCTCATGAGGAATGTCAGGTGGAAGTTGGCATAGTTGCCCTGAGCCATGTCGAGCCACTGCATGGAGTTGCAGACGTATGAGAACAGTGCCTCGTTCTGCTGTTCGGAATGCAGGGCATGATAAAGGAATTCGGACACAAACAGCGTTAGCGCCAATTTCTCGGGTGTGAAGGGAATTGTCGACCACGCTGTCAGCGGACGGACATCCTTCAGATATTGCAGCTGTGAACGCTGTCGATAATCAAATGTTACCTCCAACAATGTCATCGGTTGGAAATACTGCTTCTTCATGCGTCCGTGCGATGTCTTGGCAATGGGCACCATGAACGACAGCCGTCCCGTCTCACGCGTGAACATTTCTACGATGATACGGGAGTCGCTATACTTGATGGCATGCAGTACGATGGCCTCTGTTTTTGTTAACATCTGTGCAAAAGTACATATTTTAAATGAAAAACGAGAAGTGAGCCATAAGAAATGATGCACGATATTGTAAAAAAAGTTAAATATTGGGGTAGCAGAAGCAATTTTTTAATTTTTAATTTTTAATTTTTAATTTTCTTCGTACCTTTGCACCCACTTTTCGAGAATGGGCCTGTGATGGACAGTAGTTTCTCACTCCTGATGACCCATTTTTCGCTTAGCGAAGCGCCTGGTCCCTTCGTCTATCGGTTAGGACGAGAGATTTTCATTCTCTAAAGAGGAGTTCGACTCTCCTAGGGACTACCATTAAATCTGTCATCGGCACAGCCAAGTGCTACCGGCAACGGGAAAGGTGGCGGAGGGGTGCAAACCCCGCCCAGGGCAGTCCGCAGAGACGTAAGACCCATAAGCTTTAAGTTAAACAATTAAAAACAAAAATTAAAATGGCAAATCACAAATCATCCCTGAAGAGAATTCGTCAGGACAAGAAGAGGGCAGAGCACAACCACTACTATGCCAAGACTATGCGTAATGCTGTTCGCAAGCTGCGCGCAATGACCAACAAGGAAGAGGCAGCCGCCCTGTACCCCAAAGTACAGAAGATGCTGGATAAGTTGGCTAAGACCAACATTATCCACAAGAACAAGGCCGCTAACCTGAAGTCAAGTCTTGCTCTGCACATCAGCAAGCTGGGATAAATCAATCGTCCAAGCATAAAAGCCGCACGCTGTCCGACAGTGTGCGGTCTTTTTTTATAATAATTAAACATTTTTCTTTTGTTTAAGTCGCAGATTTTTTGTAATTTTGCAGCCTATTAAGACCTATAGAATATAATGGCAGAAGAACAAAACAAAATCAGCAATTATTCCGCGAGTAACATTCAGGTACTCGAAGGACTGGAAGCCGTACGTAAGCGTCCGGCAATGTATATTGGAGACATCAGCGAGAAAGGTCTCCACCACCTTGTAAACGAGACCGTCGACAACTCTATCGACGAGGCAATGGCAGGCTACTGCACACATATCGAGGTGACCATCAATGAAGATAACTCCATTACTGTACAGGATAACGGTCGTGGTATTCCCGTCGACGAGCACGAGAAGATGCACAAGTCGGCCCTGGAAGTCGTGATGACCGTGCTGCATGCCGGTGGTAAGTTCGATAAAGGATCCTATAAGGTTTCCGGCGGTCTGCACGGTGTGGGTGTGAGTTGCGTAAATGCCTTGTCAACGCACATGCTGTCGCAGGTATATCGTAACGGCCATGTCTACCAGCAGGAATACGAGAAGGGTAAGCCGCTGTATGATGTCAAGATCGTCGGCGATACCGACAAGACCGGTACCCGTCAGCAGTTCTGGCCCGATGCCACCATCTTTACCACGACGGAGTATAAGTACGACATCATTGCCCGTCGTATGCGCGAGTTGGCTTACTTGAATGCCGGTATCACCATTACTCTCACCGACCTGCGTCCTGATGAGGAGGGCAATCTGAAACAGCCCGAGGTGTTCCACGCTAAGGAGGGATTGAAGGAGTTCGTGCGCTACGTGGACCGTCACCGTACCTCCATTATTGGCGACCCCATCTGCCTGAAGACGGAGAAGGATGGTGTACCCATCGAGGTTGCCCTGTTGTACAACAGCGATTACTCAGAGAATATCCACTCTTACGTTAACAATATCAACACCATCGAAGGTGGTACTCACCTCACTGGTTTCCGCATCGCTTTGGCCCGTACGCTGAAGAAGTATGCCGATGAGGACGATCAGCTGCGCAAGCAGATTGAGAAAGCCAAGATTGAAGTGGCTCAAGACGACTTCCGCGAGGGTCTGACGGCTATTATCAGCGTCAAGGTGGCTGAGCCTCAGTTCGAGGGTCAGACCAAGACCAAGCTTGGCAATAGCGAGGTGAACGGAGCCGTACAGAAGGCCGTAGGCGAGGCGATGACCAATTATCTGGAGGAGCATCCAAAGGAGGCTCACACCATCTGCGAAAAGGTCATTCTCGCTGCTACAGCCCGTATTGCCGCTCGTAAGGCCCGCGAGAGTGTGCAGCGCAAAAACCCGATGACGGGTGGTGGACTGCCTGGCAAACTCGCTGACTGTTCAAAGAAAGATCCAAAAGAATGTGAGATATTCCTCGTCGAGGGTGACTCTGCAGGCGGATCGGCAAAGGCAGGTCGTGACCGCGAAACACAGGCTATCCTGCCTCTGCGTGGTAAAATTCTGAACGTTGAGAAAGTTCAGTGGCACCGTGTATTCGAGTCAGAGTCGGTAATGAACATCATTCAGAGTATCGGCGTTCGCTTTGGTGTAGACGGCGAAGACTCTAAGGAAGCCAACATCGACAAGCTGCGTTACGACAAGATTATCATCATGACCGATGCCGACGTCGATGGCTCACACATCGACACGCTGATTATGACGCTCTTCTATCGTTTTATGCCACAGGTCATTCAGGGCGGACATCTCTACATCGCTACCCCCCCCCTCTACAAGTGTACCTTTAAGAAGGTGAGTGAATATTGTTATACTGAACAGCAGCGTCAAGCTTTCATCGACAAGTATGTGGCAGGCGACGAGAATGCTTCAGGATTCCACACCCAGCGCTACAAAGGTTTGGGTGAAATGAATCCTGACCAGTTGTGGGATACGACAATGGATCCCAAGAACCGCCTGTTGAAGCAGGTGACTATCGAGAATGCCGCTGAGGCCGACGAGATATTCTCTATGCTTATGGGCGACGATGTGGATCCGCGACGACAATTCATCGAAAAGAATGCCACCTATGCCAATATCGATGCATAACACACAAAAAGGAGAATCACGGTGGTTCTCCTTTTTTGTCCTTTTGCTACTGCCTGTGTTGACCTGTTCAGCCCAGCAGCAGCCCGTTATGCATTTGTGGTACGATCATCCGGCAAACTACTTCGAAGAGTCGCTGCCCATCGGTAACGGCAAGCTTGGTGCCCTTGTCTATGGCGGTACGGACGACAACGTCATCTATCTGAACGATATCACCTTCTGGACAGGAAAGCCTGTGGACCGGAATCAGGATGCCGACGCACACCAATGGATTCCGAAGATACGTGAGGCACTTTTCAATGAAGACTATCCGAAGGCCGACTCCCTGCAGTTACACGTACAAGGTCCTAATTCACAGTTCTACCAGCCGTTGGGCACGTTGCACATCAACGACCTCAACGAGGGTGTCGTCACCGACTACCGCCGTAGCCTGAGCCTTGATAGCGCCATTGTTTGTGACCGTTATGTACGTGATGGGAAGACCGTTAAACGCGAGTATTACGCCTCGAACCCAGACAAGCTCATCGCTATCCGTCTGCAAGGGGCCATTAACGTCCGCTTGTCGTTGACGGCACAGGTACCTCATAAGGTCAAGAGCAGTGGCCATCAGCTCACGATGACGGGACACGCTACTGGCGACCCTCAGGAGAGCATTCATTTCTGTACGATGCTGAAGGTCAATACCGACGGACAAGTGACAGCCAGCGACTCTTCGCTGACCATCACTGCAGCTACTGATGCCGTAGTCTATATTATCAACGAAACCAGCTTCAACGGCTATGACAAGCATCCCGTAAAGGAGGGCGCACCCTATTTGGAGCGTGCTTCTGATGACATCTGGCATACGCAAATCATACGTTACGACGAAACCCGCCAGCGCCATATTACCGACTACCGCCAGTATTACGACCGCGTGAAACTGAGGTTGGGTATGTCGTCATGCCATGACGACATACAGGACCGCATTCCCACGGATGTGCTGCTGAGAGAACGAAAGGACAACTGCTATCTGGAGACCCTCTATTTCCAGTATGGTCGCTACCTGCTCATCAGCTGTTCACGTACTCAGGGTGTGCCGGCTAATCTGCAAGGGTTGTGGACCCCCCACCTGTGGTCGCCGTGGCGTGGCAACTATACGGTGAACATCAATCTTGAGGAGAACTACTGGCCGGCCTTTACGGCTAATCTGGCAGAGATGGCCGGTCCGCTTGACGACTTTATGCGTGCATTGGCAACAAACGGACAATATACGGCACGCAACTATTATGGCATTGACAAGGGATGGTGCTCCAGCCACAATAGCGACCTCTGGGCGATGACCAACCCTGTAGGTGAAAAACGTGAGAGTCCTATGTGGGCCAACTGGAATATGGGTGGAGCCTGGCTTGTACAGACATTGTGGGAGCGCTACCTCTTCACGTGTGACGAAGTTTTCCTTCGCCAGACGGCTTACCCATTGATGAAAGGCGCAGCAGACTTCTGTCTCAGCTGGCTCGTAGATAATCCAAAGCAGCCTGGCGAGCTCATTACTGCTCCCTCTACATCGCCTGAGAATGTATACGTTACCGACCAAGGCTATGCCGGTGTGACGTGCTACGGGGGTACTGCTGACCTGGCCATCGTTCGCGAATTGCTGACGGATGTCATCGCTGCCGGTACCCTTTGTGGCGACAATGTTGCTGCCTATCAGTCGGCACTGGACAAGCTGCATCCCTATACCATCGGTAAAGACGACGACCTCAATGAGTGGTATTACGACTGGGCCGACCAAGACCCGCATCATCGCCACCAGAGCCATCTCATCGGACTCTATCCAGGGCATCATATAGAAAGTGAAGAGTTAAGAGTGAAGAGTGAAAAATTGCTGGCAGCGTGTGAACAGACGCTGATTCAGAAGGGTGACGAGACGACGGGGTGGAGCACCGGCTGGCGTATCAACCTATGGGCACGGCTGAAGAATGGCGAGAAAGCCTACCAGATATACCAGAAGTTGCTCACCGCCGTAGCTCCCGAGGGTGACCGTACACCTAACTACAGTCATGGTGGCGGCACTTATCCGAACCTCTTCGATGCGCATCCACCCTTCCAGATTGATGGCAACTTCGGCGGTACTGCTGGCGTTTGCGAGATGCTCATGCAGAGCGAATACTCCGTGTCGGAAGCACGGAGTACCATTGAATTGCTGCCAGCCTGTCCGAAGGCGTGGAGCGACGGTGCCGTCAGCGGCCTTTGTGCCCGTGGCGGTTATGAGGTGTCCTTTGAGTGGAAGGACGGTATAGTGCGACAAGCCGAAATTACGGCACGCCGCGAAGGAACCGTCACCTTATTATATAATCATCAGACTAAAATAATCCAATTAAAAGCAGGGCAGACAATGCCTCTTAAGACATGGTAAATCATCAAATTATCGACACACATCTTGAACAGGTGCGCAACTGGGGTAACACAACGTATTTAGACGAGGGACTGGTACTGTCAGACCGCATTGCCGATGCTTCCATCCCGGCCAACCCCACGCGACTGAACTTCATTCTGATGGCACTCTGTAAGAAAGGACGTGCACAGTATAGTATTGATACACGTGAACAGCGTGTTCAACCAGGTGACCTGCTATTCATTTCAGAGCGCCACATTGTTGACAACTACATGGCATCGCCCGATTTCGAGTGTCAGTGTATTATGGTCAGTACGGAATTCTACCATAGCTTCGTGCAGAACGTCAAGAACGTCTCTTCGCTTTTGCTTTTTTCCATGAATAACCCTGTAGTACAGCTGACACCCCGCGAGATTCAGGTCTATGGCAACTATTACCAAACGATTCGCAACAAGATTGCCGATAAACAGCATCATTATCGGACCGATTTGGTGAAAGCGCTACTTCTTGCAATGTTCTACGACATGTCGGGTGTGATTTGGCGTATAGAACAAAGTGAGCAGAAAACGCATACGCGTGCTGATGCTTTCTTTGCTAGGTTCATTCGTCTGCTGGAGAATAACTTCCGCACTGAACGGCGAGTCAGTTGGTATGCACAGCAGTTGTGCATCACTCCCAAATATCTGTCTGAAGTGGTGAAGCAGGTTAGTAAGCGTACTCCCAACGAGTGGATTGACAGTTATGTCATTCTGGAAATCCGCGTGTTGCTGAAGAACAGCACCAAGAGTATCAAGGAGATAACTGACGAGCTTTGTTTCCCCAACCAGTCATTCCTTGGCAAATACTTCAAGGAACGCGTCGGCATGAGCCCTTCGGAATACCGGAAGAGCTGAATCGACGGTCAATGTGCTGTCCTGTTTTGCTTTTACAAAGCTTCGAGCATACGCTTGAGGACCACTGAGCAGCTGATTTCGCGGTTGGCAGCTTCGGGAATGACGAGGCTATTTGGCGACTCAATGACGTCGTCCGTTACGATGAGGTTGCGGCGCACGGGCAGGCAGTGCATGAACTTGCCATCGTTGGTCCACGACATGTGCTCGGTATCAACAGTCCATGAACGGTCCTCGCAGGTAATCTTGCCGTAATCGGCGGGATTCGTCACGCCAGGGTTCGACCAGTTCTTGGCATAGATGAAATCTGCCCCCTCGAAGGCTTTCTTCTGGTCATATTCTATGCGGGCATCACCCACAAACTGTGGGTCAAGTTCATAGCCCTTTGGATGGGTGATGACGAGATCCACATCTGGAGCGGCATTCATCCACTGGGCAAAGCTGTTAGGTACGGCCTGTGGCAAGGCACGGCAGTGGGGAGCCCAGGTAAGGACGACCTTTGGGCGGGACCCCTCCAACCTCCCCTGTTCAGGGGCGGCTTTGGGTCCTCCCCCTAAACAGGGGGAGCCAGAGAGGGTCTTCTTCCAATGCTCCTCGATGGTGATGAGGTCGGCGAAGGCCTGCAGGGGATGGACAGTAGCCGTTTCCATCGCAAAGACGGGGCGGCCGCTGTATTTGATAAACTGTTGGAGTACAGTCTCTGCATAGTCGTATTCGCGGTCGGTCAGTCCGGCAAAGGAGCGTACGCCGATGATGTCGCAATAACAGCCCATAACGGGGATGGCCTCAAGCAGGTGCTCAGACTTGTCGCCATCCATGATGACGCCGCGTTCGGTTTCGAGTTTCCATGCACCAGCATTGACGTCGAGCACGATGACATTCATGCCGAGATTCATGGCGGCTTTTTGGGTCGACAGTCGTGTGCGCAGCGAATTATTGAAGAAAATCATCATCAGGGTCTTGTTCCGGCCAAGATGCTGATACTTGTAACGGTCGTTCTTGATCTCAAATGCCTCGGCCATTGCCTTATCCAACGGTCCGATATCCTGTACGTTGATAAATGTGCGCATAATAATTCTTAATTCATAATTTCTAATCGGCGGAGCCGACAACTCTTAATTCTTAACTCTTAATTTACGAGCTATGCTCGCACCTGTCCTTCGCCCTCGATAATCCATTTGTAGGTGGTGATTTCCTCTAAAGCCATGGGACCACGGGGACCGAGCTTCTGGGTAGAGATGCCGATTTCGGCTCCCAGACCAAACTGTGCACCGTCGGTGAAGCTGGTCGGAGCATTCCAGTAGACACAGGCTGCATCGACGTAGCTTTGGAACTGACGGGCCGTTTCCTCATTCTGTGTGATGATGGCCTCACTATGTCCGCTGCCGTACTGGTCGATATGTGCCAAAGCCTCGTCAAGACTGGTAACGGTGCGGATAGCCATTTTGTAGTCCATGAACTCAGTGCCGAAATACTCTGCTGTGGCAGGTTGCAGCAAGATGGTCGGATAGTGCCCTGTCAACAGCTGATAGGCAGGACCGTCGGCATAGAGTACCACCTTGTGGTCGAGTAGTGGCTTGACCAGCTCGAAGAGGTCGCCCAAGCGGCTCTCGTGGATGATGAGGCAGTCGAGCGCATTGCAGACACTGACACGGCGTGTCTTGGCGTTGCAGATAATCTTCTTGCCCATCTTGAGGTCACCGTCCTTGTCAAAATAGGTATTGACCACACCGGCTCCTGTCTCGATGACGGGAATACGTGCTGTGTTACGGACGAAATCGATGAGACGTCGTCCGCCACGTGGTATGCAGAGGTCGATATAGCCTACGGCATTGAGCATCTCTCCCGTTGCTTCATGGGTAGCAGGCAATAGTGTCACTACGTCAGGATTGACGTCGAAGCGCTCCAGGACTTCGTGGATGAGTTCTACGGCAGCCTGATTGGAGAGGTCGGCATCGCTGCCACCTTTCAGTACGCAGGCATTGCCGCTCTTGAAACAAAGACTGAAGACGTCAAAGGTGACGTTAGGACGAGCCTCGTAAATCATGCCAATGACGCCAAACGGTACGCTGACACGATGCAGGCGCAGTCCGTTGGGGAGTGTCTTTTCCTTAGTGACATGACCCAATGGTGAGGGCAGGTTAGCCACGTTGCGCATGTCGCCGGCAATGTCGTCGAGACGTTTTTCTGTCAGTTGCAGACGGTCGTAGAGCGGATTCTTCGGGTCCATCTTCGTCAGGTCTTTCTCGTTGGCGGCGAGGATGCGCTCTTTGTAGTCGATGATGGCGTCTGCCACACAATTCAGGATGTGGCTGCGTTGGGCATCAGTCAGGTGCGTCAGCGTACGGCTGGCGGCTTTTACTCGTTTGAATGTTTCTGTCAGTTGCATGGTATGAATTCTGTATGGGGTGTTTCGTTTTGATGTTCAATGAGATGGATGAGAATATCGTCGCGTTCGCCGTTGGCAATGATGACACGGATACCGGCTTGCTGTACCTTCTGTGCAGTGGTGTACTTCGAGTGCATGCCACCACGTCCGAAGGCACTCTTCTCGGCCTTGATGTATTGTGAGAGGTCGGTGCCGGGTTCAACGGTTGGAATAATCTGCGATGCGGGATTGTCGGGATGACCATCATAGATGCCGTCGATGTTGCTCAAGAGGATGAGTGTGTCGGCCTTCATCATCTGTGCGATGAGTCCGGACAGTTCGTCATTGTCGGTGAACATCAGCTCGGTGACGCTAACGGTGTCGTTTTCGTTGACGATGGGCAGCACGTCATTCTCAAGCATGACAGTCATGCAGGCACGCTGATTGCGATACTGTTCTCCTGGCTCGAAGTTTTCCTTCATTGTGAGCACCTGGCCGACATGGATGCCGAATTCGCGGAACAGGTCGTAGTAAAGACCTACGAGCTTCACCTGTCCGACGGCACTGAACAGCTGGCGCTGTTCCACGGAGTCCAGCGAGTGGTCGACTGTCAGCTCACGTCGGCCGCAGGCCACAGCACCCGATGACACAAGGATGACCTCAATGTCCTGACGGCGCAGCCATGCTACCTGATCGACCAGCGCCGACATGCGTGTGACGTCGAGCTTGCCATCCTTGCGTGTCAGCACGTTCGAGCCAATCTTTATCACTATTCTTCTTTTCATTGCGGTAGCCAATTTTTCACTATTTACTATTCCCTTTTCCCTTTTCCCTTTAAAACAGTGCTATGTCTATGATATGTTCAATTTGCGGCTCTTGCCCTATGGTTCCTACTACAGTGATGATATCCAAACGCACCTCGCCATTAAACCGGCAATATTTGACGTAATGGTTCATGGCACTTTTCAGACTCTGTAATTTCTGATAGTTGACTGCTTCCTCAGGATTGCCGAATAGGGTGTTGCGACGTGTCTTGACCTCGACAAAAATCAATGTTCCGTTGGTATCACGGGCAATGATGTCAATGTCGCGATGGCCTGACTTCCAGTCGCGTTCAACAATGGTGTAACCTTTGTGCTGCAAGTAGTCCGCAGCAAGGTCTTCGCCCCATTTACCCAGTTCGTTATGTGCAGCCATCTTTTATTTTTCCGCGTCCTTCTGGCGGATTTCTACGCGACGGATCTTACCGCTGATGGTCTTTGGCAGCTCGTCGACAAACTCCACTATACGGGGGTATTTATAGGGTGCCGTTTCACGTTTTACATGTTGCTGAAGCTCTTTCACAAGGTCGTCACCGGCCTTGTCTTTCCACTCCTTGCCAAGTACGACAGTGGCTTTGACCACCATGCCGCGGATGTCGTCTGGTACACCTGTGATGGCGCACTCCACAACGGCGGGGTGGGTCATCAGGGCCGATTCCACCTCAAATGGACCGATGCGGTAGCCGCTTGACTTGATGACGTCATCAATACGTCCCTCAAACCAGTAGTAGCCGTCTTCGTCGCGCCAAGCCATGTCACCGGTGTGATAGTAACCATCATGCCAAGCCTCGCGGGTCTTCTCCTTGTCACGGTAATACTCTTTGAATAAACCGATAGGCTTGCGGTCGCCCACACGGATAACTATTTCACCCTTCTCGCCATCCTCGCAGCTGGTGCCGTCGGCACGCAACAGGTCGATGTCGTACTGGGCGTTGGGGATGCCCATGGAACCCGGTTTCGGTGTCATCCAGGGGAAAGTGCCGAGGGTCATTGTTGTCTCGGTCTGTCCGAAGCCTTCCATCATCTGAATACCGGTTTTCTCCTTGAACTTGTCGAACACGGCGGGATTGAGTGCCTCACCGGCGGTGGTGCAGTATTCGAGACTACTCAGGTCGTATTTCGAGAGGTCTTCACGAATCATAAAGCGATAGATGGTTGGTGGTGCGCAGAAACTCGTCACGCGGTACTTTTCCATCTGTCGGAGTAGTGTGTCGGCATTGAATTTCTCATGATCGAACACGAAGACCGTTGCACCGGCAAACCACTGGCCATAGAACTTGCCCCAAACGGCCTTTCCCCAGCCAGTGTCGGCTACGGTCAGGTGGAGCGAACCTTCGTGAAGGTTGTGCCAGAAGACTCCCGTCGACAGGTGCCCCATGGCGTACAGGTAGTCGTGTGCCACCATCTTTGGCTCGCCACTGGTGCCGCTAGTGAAGTACATCAGCATGGTGTCGTCGTTATCGTTGACAAAGGCGGGACGTTGGAACTTTGGTGCCTTTTGCCACTCTTTCCTCCAATTATGGAATCCTTCCACCTCACCTAAGGCGATATACTGTTTTACTGTCGGACTCTCAGGCATGGCCAATTTGATTTGTCCTGTGATATAGTCGTCGTCAGCACAGATGATGGCTTTCACCGATGCCCGTGTGTTACGATAGACGTAGTCGTGCTTGGTCAGCATGTGGGTGGCAGGAATGACAATGGCACCAATCTTGCAGAGAGCCAGCATAATGACCCACCACTCGTAATGGCGCTTCAGGATGAGCATCACGGGGTCATTCTTGCCAATACCCAGAGACAGAAGGTACGATGCCGCCTGGTCGGTCTGTTCTTTCAGCTGGGCGAATGTTGTACGAATCTCCTCGCCCTGATCGTTCGTCCATAGTATTGCCAGCCCCTCGGGCTTCTCCTCAGCCCATACGTCCATCACGTCATAGGCGAAGTTGAAGTTCTCGGGAATGATAAACTCCAGGTTCTTATTATAGTCCTCTACAGACGTGAATGTTGTCTGCTTCAAAAATCTTTCTATCATTTTTCTGTGCCTCCTAACTTACTCAACGGTGAATGCTAAGAACTTTACGGCTTTGTCACCGACGGCCAGCATGCCGTGAGGCTTTGTGGCATCGAAATAGATGCTGTCACCCTCGTCGAGAACAATTGTCTTGCCACCGATATATAATTCCATCTGCCCCTCAAGTACAAGGTTGAATTCCTGACCGGGATGGCTGTTCTTGTAAATCGTCCGAGCACCAGGCTTGGGCTCTACGGTGACGATGAAGACGTCCGCCTTATGTCCCACGAACCCACCTACGAGGCTCTGGTACTTATATGCCTTCGTGCGCTCTATGCTCATGCCCTGTCCCTTGCGTGTTACGTAATATGACTTCATGTGCGGTGACTCGGCGAAGATGAGTTCCTCTGTCGACACACCGTATTTGCGGGCAATCTTCATCAGGTTCGATATGGTGATGTCCAGCTCACCACGTTCAATCTTTTCATACTTTTCCACATCGATGCCGATGGTCTCTGCCATCTCGCTCACGGGAATGTCGAGCACGTCGCGCAGTCCGCGCAGCCGCTCGCCTATTTGCTTCAGTTGTTCGTCCATATGCTATGTTATAAAGTTAGAGTGCTGCGGCCATTGCACGGCCAAGGGCTTCACACTGAGCCTTAGTTTCTGGCGTCAGGCTCTGCTTGATTTCCACAGGTTCGCCGACAGGTTCAAAGTGCAGATGCTCGTCATTCCAGCGCTGAATCTCACTGACGGCCTTCGATGCCCAACCAAAGGAACCAAACCATCCCAGCAGGTGGTTCTTGATATCCTTGCCAGAGAGTTCTGAGAGCAACACGTCCATCTCGTGATAAAGAGCGGTGTTATAGGTGGGAGCACCCACGATGAGTCCCTTGTAGCGGAAGACGTCGCGGATGATGTACGAATGGTGCGTCTTCGATACATTATACATGACAATATTCTTGACACCAGCCTCGCTGGCAGCACGGGCAATGACCTCGGCGGCACGCTCAGTATTGCCGTACATGGTGCCGTAGCAGATGACCAGACCAGGCTCCGTCTCGTATTTCGACATACGGTCGTATTCGCTAACGACGCGATCGATATACTGATGCCATACCGGTCCGTGGGTAGCACAGATGTAGTCGAGTTTCACACCGGCCAGTTTCTTCAAGGCATTCTGTACGGGAGTGCCGTATTTACCCACGATGTTGGAATAGTAGCGCACCATTTCGAGCCAGAAAGTATCGCAGTTGATTTGCTCGTCGATGATGCCGCCGTTCAAGGCACCAAAGCAGCCGAAGGCGTCACCGCTAAAGAGCACGGAACCAGCCAGCGTCACCATTGTTTCCGGCCAGTGTACCATCGGAGTGAGGACGAAGTTGAGCGTCTGCTGACCTAGCGTGAGGCTGTCGCCATTCTTCACCTCCAGAGTGCCGTCATTAATGCCATAGAAGCCCTCCATCATTTGGAACGTCTTCTTGTTACCTACAATCTGGATGTTTGGGTAGTATTTCTTGATGAGAGCGATGCTGCCGCTGTGGTCAGGCTCCATGTGATTAATCACCAGATAGTCTATTGGCCGTTCGCCAATGACCTCCTGAATGTGTTCGATGTACTGTGTGAAGAAGTCCACCTCCACCGTATCAATCAGACACACCTTCTCGTCATCAATGAGGTACGAGTTATAACTAACGCCGTTAGGCAGTGGCCACAAGCCCTCGAAGAGCGACTTGTTACGGTCGTTGACACCCACATAATAAATGTTTCCTGTAATCTTCTGCATAGAATTATATTTATTTAGTTCAATCTTCAATGTTCAATGTTTCAAACTCCTTTGGAACATAGTTGTATATGCTGCGGCACACCTCAGCCGAAAATCTTTGGCCACAGCCTATCACAGCGTCCCATTGTTTCTCTGTCAGCCCCTGTTCTATCTGCTGGCGGGTGATGCCCTCTTTGATGATGCCATACAGGAAGCCAGCATTGAAATTGTCGCCCGCACCGATGGTACTCACCGTTTCTGTCTTTTCTACCGGATACAGCTTTTTCATTCCCCCGTCGGCCATGACCACAATGGGGTTGGCAGCCTGCGTATAGATGAACTTCTTGGTGTAGAACATTATCTGCGACCGATAGATCACCTCAGGGTCATCCTTCTTGAAAAGCAACAGGAAGTCCTCCGACGAGCCGCGCACAATGTCCGCCAGCTCAAAGTTCTCCAGCAGGTTAGGCGTCAGCCGCATCACCTCGTGCTGGTGCGAAGCACGGAAGTTGACATCATAGTAGAGAATAGCCCCACGCTGGTGAGCATAGTCCAGAAAACCCTTCACCTGCGGACGGATGACCGGGTTCAGCGCATAGTACGAACCAAACAGCACCACGTCGTCGCGCTGCACGTCAGGATAAGAAAAGTCCAGCCGGTCGTTAGGATGGTCCTTATAGAAGATGTATTCCGCATCGTTCTGTTCATTCAGGAACGCCAGCGACAGAGGCGACTTTGAGTCAGGGTAGACGTTGACGCACGATGCATCACAGCCGTTATCCTCGAGGAACCTGACGATGAGGCGTCCCACGCGGTCGTTGCCCGTTTCACTGATGAAACTCGTCGGTACACCACATCGTCCCAGCGAGATGATGGCGTTGAACGTCGAGCCGCCAGGAACCGCGTGAATAGGCTGGTCATCACGGAAAATAATGTCCAGCACCGTTTCTCCTATTCCTATTATTTTTCGCATATACTTGGAAATTTGACTGCAAAAATACGAATTTTTCAGTTCATAGTCTATGGTTCATAGTTCATAATTGTAGCCGTTTAACATCTTTTATTATAAAAACTATGAAGTGGGAACAATGAACTATGAACTTTTCTTACCTTTGCAGCCGAAATGACGAAATATAACAATACAACACTTCAGAACGGTCTGCGGATCATTCATTTGCCCGCCCCATCACCAGTGGTCTATTGTGGCATTGGCATCAATGCTGGAGCCCGTCAGGAGGCAGCGGGTGAGGAGGGGTTGGCACATTTTTGCGAACATACCACCTTCAAAGGTACCCGTCGCCGTTCGGCACTCCAGATATTGAACTGTCTTGAGACTGTTGGTGGTGACCTCAATGCCTTCACCAACAAGGAGGACACCATCTTCTATGCTGCCATCCAGCGCGAGCATTTTCCTCGGGCTGTCGATTTGCTGACCGATATCGTTTTCTGCAGTGAGTACCCGCAACACGAAATTGAACACGAGGTCGACGTCATCTGCGATGAAATCGAGAGCTATAACGATACGCCTTCCGAGCTCATTTACGATGAGTTTGAGAATCTCGTTTTCCACGGTCATCCCTTAGGACATAATATTTTAGGCACACGAGAGCAAGTGCAAAAGTTCACCACGGTTGATGCACTGCGCTTTACCCGTCGCTACTATCGTCCTGACAATGCCATCTTCTTTGTCTATGGCGACATTGACTTTGCACGGCTGATAAAACGGTTAGAGGGCATAGATGTCGGGTGTTTGACGTCGGAAAACAGTCAATCAGGTGTCACTCTTCCGCCACCTCCTATCGGTCATCTGTCATCAAATACGCATCACCAGGCCCACGTCATGCTGGGTTGCCGTACCTTTGGCTATGACGACCCGCGTCGTATGCCATTGTTTTTGTTGAATAATCTCTTGGGCGGACCAGGCATGAATGCCCGTCTGAACCTGTCGCTGCGCGAGCGCAACGGCCTGGTGTATACTGTTGAGAGCACTATGGCCAGTTATAGCGACACGGGTTGCTGGAGTGTCTATTTCGGCTGTGACCACCACGATGTCAAACGCTGTCTGAGACTGGTCCATCGTGAACTGGACCGTGTGATGCAACAGCCTCTCAGCGAACGCCAGTTGGCAGCAGCCAAGCGTCAGTTGAAAGGTCAGCTCACCATTGCCTGCGACAACCGCGAACAGTTTGCCCTTGACTTCGCCAAGCACTTCCTGCATTATGGACGGGAGCGTAGCATCGAGGAACTCCTGCAGCAGATTGATGCCATCACTGCCTCTCAGTTACAAGATGTTGCTCAGGAACTCTTTGCCCCTGAGCAACTACAGTTGTTGACGCTTTAGCAGTCAAGGATGGCATATATTCAGCGTCAGTTCCTGAGATTCCTTGACAGTGCTGCTACCAGCCGACTTCTTCATCTTTAGCCTGTTTACTATTATCGACAGGCATTGTTGTTACCAAAAGGTTTACCTTTTGCTGTATAATAATCTGCACGCTGGGTGAAGAATATTCTTTTTTAACCATTGCTTTCATATCTTGAACCTTTTTTTATCTGATTATAATCTTTTTTCCGCTATGGATATAGATGCCCTTTGATGTCGGCATGCCATTGATTCTGCGGCCATCGAGAGTGTACCACGCGTCCATTCTTACCTCTTCTTTGATATTCCTAACCTCATGGATACCCGTTGTATTCTCGTCTGGCAAGAGATCGTAGCCAAAACAGGGTGCGCTGATGCCACTGAGATCGAGGTAGGCTCGGTTTGCTCCTAAAGAGAATGAACTGTTACCAGTATGATAGAAGCCTGCGATATAAACGTTACCTTCCTTTCTTCTACCTAAAGAATACTGGAGAGAATTTTCAGAGAGATTTATCGTCGTTCCTGTCAGCGTTCCTTTCAGGAGATTGACGTTTTGTTCCACAACAGAAGAAAGGCCGTCAACGATAGAAAAGGCAGCATAGGTACTACCTTGGCTGTTAATGAGTACCACAGCGGTGTTTTTGGGAATATCGCGGCCTTCATTGTTCGTTTCTGTCAGTTTGACACTGCCGTTATCCACTGTTGTGACGTAATAGGCCTTGGTAAAGTCATCGGCTTGTCTGAGGTCGTACGGAACAAATAGTGTGGCATATGACCTGCTGTCCCCATTACCATCTGTGTTTACCTGATGGAGCGTCACGCCATATTCCTCTCTTGTCAGCGTGATGGTGAAGTTGGTAATCAAGGCATACGAGTTCTTGGTGCTGTTGCTGTTGGCAAACGTGAATGATGTCGAAGGAGCAAAGATGTTATCGACAGTCAAAGTTCCCTGACTGCTTACTCCACCGCTGAAATTAGCTGTTTGATTACCTGCTGTCAACGTGTAGGTTTCACCAGTAATCTTATTAATAACCTGTAATGGTATAGCTCTTGATAACGTATCCTGAAGGAGCGGTAATCGTTATCACGTCTGAAGCGCCAGCAGCAGAAGGACGCATGTCAAAGACACGCTGACCGTTAGCGTTCTCGCGGTTGAAGGCTGTATGGCCTGTCGAGATGGTTATGCCAGCAAAGCCAGATTTTGTATTTGTGATAACGCTCTTCGTCCAGCCGGAGCCGTTGACGTAGGGGGCACTGCCGTCTGTGAGTCCGGTAGAAACAATGGTAGCAGTATTCGTTTGAGCCGACTGCTCCTGAATCATCGCATTGTCGATGACCACGTAGGTCAGGGCGTAGCAGTCACCGTTCTCGTCGTTGCCGATGCTGCCGTCCTCGAAGCAGATGGCGAGGTGGTTGCCGTTGGTAAGTCTCTGCATTGAGTTGGTGGCGGCATTACCAGGCTGGATGTTGAACAACTCTTTCCATGTAGAGGCCTGGTCGAAAGTAACATAGAGGCGCAGGTCTTTCAGACGCTCGTTCTCATACTTCCACATAACGGTCTGCAGAATAGCATCGAAGGAAGAGCTTTCTTCTCCCGAGCGCTTGAAGTAGAGCAGATCGTTGTTACATTCCTTGCTGGCAGGAGTCTTACCCATCACCAACAGGTTACCGTCGTTCTTCAACTCCAGCTTCGACTCTTTGCCCTTACCGTTCAATGGCGTTGGGTCAACAGTCCACGTACTGAAATCGGTACTGGAGTAAAGCAGGTACTCCTTCAGGCTGCCGCCTACCTTCGCATTGATGGTGAAGGCTACGTGCCCATCGCTATAGACAATGCCCTTACCCGGCGTGACGTAGTATGAGGTGGCAGAGACACCACTCCAATTGATGTTGATGGCAGTTGGCGTCGTCCAGCTGGCACCGTCACTACTGGTACTCTTATAGACGCTCGTCAGTCCAGCGTCGTAAGAGTTAGTGCCTTGTGCCATCAGACAGATAATCGTGCTGCCAGACTTTACTACAGCAGGGCCGGCAAAGCCAGAGGGCTGTGTCGTTTCCGTAGCATCCGTACCTGTTCCAATGGCAACGGGGTCGCTCCAATTAACGCCGTTGTCAGTGCTTTTCCTGACTTTCACGTCGATACGGTGACCATAGTTGGAACCATCATAGTCCTTGCCCAAGCCGTTGGGGTTATCGTAGCGGTCTTCGTAGAAGGCCAGCACAGTGTTGTCGGCAATGTTCAGAATGGCAGGATTGCGGTAGTAATGCGCCTCTGTACCGTTGTTCTCTGTCGATACGCGTATGAAACTCTGATGCTTGAAGATGCGCATATTGCCATCGGGGTCGCCCTTAGCGCTGACATCGACGGTCTTTGTGGCTTCTTTGCCATTAACATAGCTGATGCTGACGATGGCAGCATCGACAATTTCCGACTCAGCACCTGCGGCATTGACAATGTCAGCAGTCAGCCAGACGTAATAGCTTTCGTTCATCTTCAGTACAGGACTGCCTGTTGTTGAGATGCTGATGTTGTCCAGTCCATCACCTGTTAATCCATCTGATTTAGAACCAAGCAGCGTAGCAGTGACGCCCTCAGCATGCAACTGGTCTGCAGTGGTGAGGTAGGCTTCCACTTGGCTGAACTGTTCTGCACCAGCCAATGTAAAGGCGAGCGATGACAGTGTGCATGGGGCCTGCGGAACAATCTTTGTGCGCAGCAGCACCTGTTTCTCGTTGCCAACACCCGCTGTGCGACTGCCCTGAGTAACGGTGACGTCGTCCACTGTGAAGCATACGTCGGGGGCATATTTTACTGTAATGGTTTTTGCGTCAGTATTAACAACAGCAGAACCAGCAAAAGCCGAATTGCTTGTGTCAAAATCTGCGGCTGTCGGCGTAACACCTGTCGGCAGGAAGAAATAACCTTTGTTATAAACAGTGGTTGGTCCCTTGACGTCTGTGCGTGTGCATGTCAAAGGTAT
Organism: Prevotella sp.; assembly: GCA_016286995.1. Taxonomy (GTDB): domain Bacteria; phylum Bacteroidota; class Bacteroidia; order Bacteroidales; family Bacteroidaceae; genus Prevotella. Next base: position 17,958 of record JAEEVA010000008.1, on the reverse strand, counting down.
CTCGTCGGCACCATCGTTGAATTTTACCTTCCAAGGGGTAAGACCAACTGAAGAAAGGTCTACCTTGTGCATACCAAGCTTTGTGGAGCTGGTGATATTCTTGTGTGCCGTTTTGCCAATATAGCCGTCATAGGCTTTCGTGCGGAAGCCAGAGCTTTGGATATAATAAGTACCATCGCCGTTCTGTCCGATGATGAAGTCAGAGCGGTCTAGATGATACCTGATGGGGTAGTTGTTCTGGTAGTTCACGATGAAGAAACCGTTGGGCAACTGCCAGTGGTAATAATCGATACCGTTTTCAGTCTTGTACTTCCACAGATGGAAATAATACATTGCATTGTCCTTGGATGGATTCTGGTCGTAGGTGCCGCCATGACCGATGGGGTACGGGTACTCCAACGTCCCTAAACCATAGGGAGTATCCAATGTATAGAGGGAGTTGCCGTCGAATTCAGGATGTTCGCTGTCGCTGCTAATGCGCAAGGCATACCAGCCGTCCTCAAATGTTGTCGGCAAAGTGGTCACAGATGTCTGACCGCCTAAGAGATTTGCATAGACTCCAGATGGGATGCTACCTGCCGACTCTACAATCTCAAAGTCAGTCTGATTATTCCATGTAAACGTCTTTGTGCCATCCTTGGTGGAGAGCTGATAGGTATTCTCGCCTTGCTTCACCACCCTCAGAGGAACAGCAACATTGTTCTTCGTTTCCCAGTTACCACTTGATGATGGATAGGCAAACATGTTAGTTGACGTATTATATAGGTAATAGTAAATGCCGCCAGCTGGGATGAGCATCCATTGAGAAGCGTCTTTCAGCGTATAAACCTTCCCGTCAGCGTTGAATATGCCTACCCATTCGTAGCTCTTGAACTGGTTGACGTTGGCTTCGCCCTTGGTCCAACCGTGCAACACACTGTTATAGCGGTTCAGGCTATAGTCTGCATTTTCTGTCGAGTTATGACAGTAAGGTGCAAAGATGCCGCTCTTGCCCTCGAGGAAGTTCAGCGTCCATAAGCCAGCCGATGTCTCCTCAGTGGGGGTAAAGGTATGGCTCTCGTTAGTTGCTGATGTGGGAATAGGGAAATACATGCTCGTCGCCTTGCTCTGGATTTTCCACTTGTCACCGTCTTTGATGAAATAGTAAATCACATCATCGTTATTGGAATCGTAGCCGTCTGTGACAGAAAACTTGTCTGTTCCTGCCTTGACATAGCAGCCCGTGCTGTTGCTGACATAGAAGAGCTTATACGGTCTGCCGCTGACTATCTGCGATTCAGCTGTTATTTGTGATAATTGTGTGGTTTGTGAAAAGGCGAGGAGTGTCCCGCATATTGCGAAACACACTGTGAGTAAAAATCTTCTGCTTGTTATAAATATGTTGTGTAGTTATCGAGACTAACGAATTTGCAATCATGGGCAATCATGGGGACAGGTTGCTTGATTCTAGCCAGAATCATGAACCTGTCCCCGTGATTTTACAGTGGGGCGGGGGACATGATTTACTCCTCGACGGAGAAATCGTCTTTGCCTACGCCGCAGATGGGGCATACCCAATCTTCGGGAATGTCTTCAAAGGCTGTGCCGGGGGCGATGCCGCCATCGGGGTCGCCTACTTCGGGGTCATACACATAACCGCAGGTTTCGCAAATGTACTTCTTCATAAGCTTTTTAATGTTTTAATGTTTTACGTTTTCCAATATGGTGTTGATTTTCTCAACGACCGATTCGGGTTTGATATTGTTCAGACAGGCGTAGTCGCCGCGCATGCAGGGTTTCTGACCGAAGATGCTACACGGGCGGCAGGGCAGGTCTACCTGCAGGGCGTTGGCCGTGGTTTGTCCCCAGCCCATGAAACCGGCATAGGGGTGGGTAGCTCCCCAGATGCTGACTACGGGAATGCCTGTGAGCGACGCCAGATGCATGTTGGCCGAGTCCATCGACAGCATGACGTTGAGATGGCTCATGAGAATGAGTTCCTGGCGCAGGGTGGTGAGATGGCGGCTGACATTGACGCATTGGGGGAACTGCTTGCTCCACTCATCAAAATAAATATCTTCCTGTTCGCCGCGCCCAAAGAGGTAAATATGGGCTTGCGGATGTTGGCTGGTGAGTTGTGAAATGACCTCACGCATCAGAGGCATGGGGTAAATCTTGCCTTTGTGGGCTGCGAAAGGTGCAATGCCGATATTTAGAGATTGAAGATTGACCATTGACCATTGACCATTGACCATTGACCATTGACCATTGACCATTGAAGAGGGGAGCTGGCTGAGGTCGCCGCCGCCCTTGGGGAAGATGCTGGTAAACTGGATGTTGATGGAATAGCCCAGACGTTCGAACACTTCAACATAGTTCTGAAAGGATGAGGGCTGCTGGGTCAGCCGCTTGTGCTGGGCAGAGGTGATGCGCCGACGCCCCCGACGGTGCTTGTTGATATGTTCCACGCGATAGCGCCCCATGTTGAAACGCAGGCGCAGAAATTCTGAGCGTAGCACGTTGTGCAGGTCGGCAATGGCGGTAAACTGTTTGGCGGTCAGACGGCGGTAGAGTGCGTTTAGTCCCCTGATGCCGCGATATTCGTGCTTGACATCGGCTTCCATGAAACCGACATTAGGCGCCAGGTCTTCGAACAATGGACGGGCATAGCCACGGCTAAGCATGGTGATGCGGACGTCAGGATACTGGCGTGCCAGCGAATAGATGACTGGTACGGCCATGGCAACGTCGCCCAAGGACGAAAAACGGATAACCAGAATGTGCTCTTTCTTCACGCCTCTTACCTCTTACTTCTAAATCGGCGAAGCCGACACCTCTTAATTCTTACTTCTTATACAGCACCGGATTGGTACTGGGGTCGTTGTACATCTTCATCTGGCGATAGACCTTCATGTACTTTCGACCGGCCTCGATGTCCTCTAACAGTTGGTCGATGGCTGTCGACAGGTCTTTCTGCTGTTCCAGGAGCACGCTGAGCTTAGCCTGACAACGGGCGATGTGCTCGGCGTCGGCGTCGGTGCGCTGTGTTTGTTCCTGCATGTGCCAGATTTTCAGTGCCAGGATGCTCAGACGGTCAATGGCCCATGCCGGACTCTCTGTGTTCAGACGGGCATCGGGCATTGGTGTCACCTCGCTATACAGCTGACGGAAGTAGCTGTCGATTTCCTCCACCAGGTCTGTACGGTCCTGATTGGAACGGTCGATGCGGCGCTTCAGTCCCAGAGCTTCGTTAGGGTCGATGTGCGGGTCGCGGATGATGTCCTCGAGATGCCACTGCACGGTGTCAATCCAGCACTTCAGATAGAGGCTGTGCTCGATGGTGTCGCGGCGATAAGGGTTATTGATGTTTGTATCTACATGGTCAGTCAGGTGATAGTCTCGTATCGCCTGAACGAAAATCTTGTTAGCTTGTTCTGTAAATGTCATAGATTTGATGTTTTGCTTGCAAAGATAAAAAAAATAATTGATAATTGATAATTGATAATTGATAATTTAAAGATTATTTGTAACTTTGCAGGCAATATGAAGATTGTTGTTGACAATAAGATACCTTATATCAGTGAAAAGTTGGCCCAGATAGCCGACGAAGTGGTGTATCTGCCAGGTGCTGCCATCACCGCCGATGATGTGCGTGATGCCGATGCACTGATAGTCCGTACCCGTACCCGTTGTGATGAACAGCTGCTGAAGGGCAGCAGCGTGAAGCTGGTGGCGACGGCAACGATAGGCTTCGACCATATCGATACTGAGTGGCTCGAACGGGCTGGCATCCAGTGGACGAACTGTCCTGGGTGTAATGCCGGTTCGGTGGCACAATACTTAGAGTGTTCCCTGATTTTACTGCAGCGCGACAAGGGGTTGTGTTTGAAGAATGCCACAATCGGTATTGTGGGTTGTGGACATGTCGGTTCGAAAGTGAAGGCTGTTGCCGAACGGTTAGGTATGCATGTGCTGGTATGTGACCCGCCGTTGGAGCAGTTAGCCAACAGGCAAGAGCCAAAAGCCAACAGCCAAAAGCCAACAGCTATCTCCTTCACATCGATGGATGTGATAGAACGCGAGGCCGACGTCATCACCTTCCACGTGCCGCTGACCCGCGACGGTGCCTATGCCACATGGCACATGGGCGACGACGCTTTCTTTCACCGCCTATCGCGTGTACCTTATATAATAAATACAAGTCGTGGCGAGGTGGTCGATAATGACGCCTTGCTTTCAGCATTGAACGAGGGTAGGGTGGCGGATGCTGTTATTGATGTCTGGGAACATGAGCCGCATCTCAACGAACAGCTGTTGCAGCGTGTCTTCATCGGCACACCTCACATAGCCGGCTATTCTGCCGATGGCAAGGTGAATGCCGACAACATGGTCATTGATGCCCTCTGTCGCCAGTTTCGTCTTCCGCATCCAGGCAAGATCGTGCCGCCATCTGTCACCCCCTCACCTCTCCCCTCTTCAATGTTCAATGTTCAATCTTCAACGTTCAATGTTCAATCTTCAATGTTCAATGTTCAATCTCCCCTCTCCCCTCTCACCTCTTACAACCCCCTCACGGATAGCGAAAAACTGAAGAACGACCCCTCATCTTTTGAATTTTTACGTAATAATTATCCGGTTCGACGTGAACAAATTGGCATGTAAAAGTGTCAAAAGTACATTTTGTGGCGCAAAAAACTGCACAGGTTGGGGTGGTTTGTGCAATAAGGAGCGCTTTTTTTAAGAAAAGATTTGCGTATGTCAAAAAAAATGTGTTACTTTGCACCCGCTAAGCGACACTTTGTCGCCCAGTTTTCAGAATAAGAAATCAATTATTAACATTTTAAAGAAGAAAATTATGTCAGAAATTGAAAGCAAAGTAAAGGCAATTATCGTAGACAAACTCGGTGTAGACGAAGCAGAAGTAAAGCCCGAGGCAAGTTTCACTAACGACCTGGGTGCTGACTCACTGGATACCGTTGAGCTCATCATGGAGTTTGAGAAGGAGTTCGGTATCTCTATCCCCGACGACAAGGCTGAGAAGATTGGTACTGTTGGCGACGCTATCGCTTACATCGAGGAGAACGCAAAATAAAAATTCAATTGATAATTGACAATTGACAATTGAGAATTATGATTAGTTTCGGCCTCTTTGTGGTGTCGGAATAATCATAGTTCTCAATAGCGTTTAAATAATTGTCAATTATCAATTATCAATTATCAATTAAACGAAATGGAATTAAAAAGAGTAGTAGTAACAGGACTTGGTGCCGTTACCCCTCTTGGCAACTCTCCCGAGGAAACTTGGAAGAACATGCTGGCAGGTAAGAACGGTGCTGCTCCTATTACAAGCTTCGATACCACCAACTTCAAGACCAAGTTTGCCTGTCAGGTAAAAGACCTTGACGTCAACGAATACCTCGACCGCAAGGAAGCTCGCAAGATGGACCGCTACACACAGCTGGCCCTCATTGCTGCCAAACAGGCTGTTGAGGACAGCGGCATGGACTTGGAGACGGAAGACAAGGACCGCATCGGTGTGGTCTATGGCGTGGGTATCGGCGGTATCCAAACCTTCCAGGATGAGCTGGTCTATTATGGCACTCACCGTGAGGACGGACCCAAGTTCAATCCGTTCTTCATTCCGAAGATGATTGCCGACATTGCTGCCGGTCAGATTTCCATTATGTATGGTTTCCACGGTCCTAACTATATCACCGCTTCGGCTTGCGCTTCGTCGTCGAATGCCTTGGCTGACGCTTTCAACCTCATTCGTCTGGGTAAGGCCAACATCATCCTGGGTGGTGGTGCCGAGGCTGCCATCTGTGAGACGGGTGTCGGTGGCTTCAACGCCATGAAGGCTCTGTCGACACGCAACGATGAACCCGAGAAGGCCAGCCGTCCGTTCAGTGCCAGCCGCGATGGTTTCATCATGGCCGAAGGTGCCGGCTGTCTCATCCTTGAGGAACTTGAGCATGCCAAGGCCCGTGGTGCCAAGATCTATGCTGAGATGGTTGGTGCCGGCATGAGTGCCGATGCTCACCACATCACGGCTTCTCACCCCGAGGGTCTCGGTGCCAAGCTGGTGATGCGCAACGCTCTGGAGGATGCCGGTCTGAAGCCCGAGGATATCGACTACATCAATGTGCATGGCACGTCGACTCATGTCGGTGACATCTCTGAGGCCAAGGCCATCAAGGAAGTGTTTGGCGATGCTGCCTTCAAGCTCAACATCTCAAGCACGAAGTCGATGACTGGTCACCTGCTGGGTGCTGCCGGTGCTGTTGAGGCTATGGCTACCGTGCTGGCCGTCCAGAACGACATCGTTCCTCCGACGATTAACCACGAGGACGACGATCAGGATCCTGAGATTGACTACAACCTCAACTTCACCTTCAACAAGGCTCAGAAGCGCGAGGTGCGTGCCGGACTCAGCAACACGTTCGGATTTGGTGGACATAATGCCTGCGTAGTTTTCCGTAAGTATGTGGGTTAACGATATCATTGATCGCATCAAGCTCCCTTTCCGCAAGGAGAAGGAGCTTTTTTCTGCGCTCTACGGGATTCTGGGCTTCTATCCGCATAACCTGACACTCTACAAGCAGGCTTTGCTGCATAAGAGTATGGGGCGCCGCAACGAGAAGGGCAAGCCACTGAACAACGAGCGTCTGGAATTCCTGGGCGATGCCATCCTCGATGCCGTGGTTGGCGACATTGTCTTCCGTCATTTCGAAGGCAAGCGCGAGGGATTCCTGACGAACACCCGTTCTAAGCTGGTCAGCCGCGACACCTTGGGCAAGCTGTCTAAGGAAATGGGTATTGCCGACCTGATCAAGTCGGCAGGCCATAGCACGTCGCACAACAGCTACATGAACGGCAACGCCTTCGAGGCCTTGGTGGGTGCCATCTATCTCGACCGCGGCTACGATGCCTGCATGCGCTTTATGGAGAAGCGTATCCTGGCACAGGTCATCAACATCGACAAGGTGGCCTACAAGGAAGTCAACTTCAAGTCGAAGCTGCTGGAGTGGAGTCAGAAGAACCGTGTCAAGCTGGAATTCCGTGAGCAAAGTCAGGACCGCGACGACAAGGGCAGCCCCGTGTTCACCACTCTGGTGCTGATTGAGGGTGTACAGGGTTGTGAGGGTACGGGCTATTCTAAGAAGGAGAGCCATCAGGTAGCCTCCAAGGAAACCCTGCAGCGTCTGCGCCGTGAACCCCAGTTCATCGATGCCATCTTTGCCGCTAAGGCCGACCGCACCAAGATGGAGGAAGAGCCTGTCATGGCCGCTCCCGATTTGGAAAAGCTGCAGCAAGAGCAGCAGAACTTTATAGAGGTAAGAGGTGAGAGGTCAGAGGGAAGAGATTACCCTCAAAGTGAGGAAAAACATAAGCAGCAGAACAATTCTCCCAGCTCTCAGCTCACATCACTCACCTCTGATGATGAGATGACTCTCGACGATATCACCGCCCTTTCCCGCGAGAAGACCCGCGAGGAAATCATTGCCGAGGCCGAGGCAGCCGCCTTTGCTGAACTGGAACAATAAAAATCGCTCAGGGACTCTCCTGAGCGTTTTTGTTTTTATTCTTTTAATTTTTCAATTTTATAATTTTTCAATTTTTCAATTTTTCAATTTTTCAATTTTTCTACAAATGTCCTGATGGCGTTGATCAGTGCATCGTTCTCCTCCGGCTGTTGCGCTGCCACGCGGAAGAACTGGTTTGACAGACCATAGAAATTACTACAGTCGCGAATCAGAATGCCGTGTTCATGTACGAGGTACGACTTTAGCTCCTTGGCCGTCGACAGTTCTATTTCACAAAGCATAAAGTTTGTCTTGGTATCGAAGACGCGAATGCTAGGAATGTTGCGCAACTCTCCACGCAGACGTTCCGTTTCGGCCAGATAGGTGTCCAGGTCGTCAACAACAGGTTGCCCTTGGGTAATCAGGAACTTTCCGGCCTCGATGGCCAGGGCGTTGACCGACCATGGGGTCTGTCTGTAGCGCAATAGGTGAATGATGTTGGGGTGCGCCGTGATGTAGCCCAGTCGCAAGCCCGGAATACCGTAGGTCTTGCTGAACGAATGGAGCAGACACAGGTTGGTGACCCCATTCATCTCGCGAGCTCTCAACAGCGGCTCCTTGGTATAGCACTCATACGACTGGTCGATGACAAATGTGTAGCGGGGCGAACGGCGTACCACATAGTCGAGGAACCCCTTCATCAGTACGTTGCCGCTGGGGTTATTGGGGTTGCATATCCAGTATACGCGGTCCTTAGGCAGGTGTGACAGCTCGTCGGTATTCTCGAACGAGATGATGTGATTGTGCAGACGGCAGGCGTCGGCATACTCGTTGAATGTCGGCTGAGGAATGACCGATGCACTATGGTGGAACTGCTGGGCTATCAGGTAGATGGCCTCAGTGACACCGTTCGTTACCATGACGCATTCTGGTGAGATGCCCTCCTTCTGGGCGATGAGCTGTTCCAGCAGGAACGACGTCGGCTCAGGATAGTGGCTGACACGGTCGAATTGCTCCATCAGATATGCCTTGAGTGCCGAGTGGTCAGCATTCAGGCAGATGTTCGAGCTGAAGTTCATCTTCACCAAGTCATCGTAGCGGTAGATATCGTCGCCGTGTCCGTCGGTCATAAAAATAGGAATTAGAAATTATAAATTAGGAATTATGATTACTTATGCTGTGTGTAAAACTATGAACTATGAACTTTGATTTGGAGCGTGGCGCGGTCGAAAGTGATGCCGTCCCGTTCAATGAATCGGCTCAGCGCCCCTTTCTCAGCCAGTTCTCGTGGTGTACCGACACTCAGTCCCGTCGGTTCCATCAGCCAGAGGTTGTCGGCCAGCTGCAGCGACAGCTCCACGTCATGTGTCGACAGGAAGATGGTTTTCTGCTCGTCGATAGCCAGGCGACGCAGCAGCTGCATCATCTCCACCTTGCTGGGGAAGTCGAGGAAGGCGGTCGGTTCGTCCAGGTAGATTACGGGCGTCTGCTGAGCCAGCGCCTTGGCTATCATTACCTTCTGGCGCTCACCGTCGCTCAGCGTATGAATCATGCGGTCGGCCAAGGCCTCGATGTGTACCAGTCCGATGGCCTCGGCCACTATCTGATGGTCTTCAGCATTCAGACGTCCCCAGAATCCCGTGTATGGCGACCGTCCCATGCCGACCAGTTCCGTCACCGTCATGTTCTGTACGTCCGGCTTCTCCGTCAGCACCACCCCAATCAGTCGGCTCAGTTCCTTATCGGTAAATGTGCCAATCTCCTGACTCTTGTCTCCAGACTCCTGTCTCTGGATAAAAATCTCCCCAGCCAATGCCGGTTGAAATGCCGACAGCGTCCTGAGCAGCGTCGATTTGCCGATGCCGTTCTGTCCCAGCAGACACGTCAGCTCGCCACTCTTGATGGCGGCATTCAGTCCGCTGGCCACGACCCTGTCGTTGCCTTTCGCCGTGTAGCCGATGCTGAGGTTATGTAGTACAACTGTCTCCATTCCGCTTGCAAAGATACGAATAAGCGAGGACAATACAAACAAAAATGTCATTTTTTTTGTTTGTATTGTCGAGCGAAAGTATCTTCACCAAGGGTGAAAGATACAAAATAATTGATAATTGATAATTGATAATTGATAATTTTTTGTACTTTTGCAGGCAAAATAGCAAAAGAGACGAAAAAGAGAACCATGGCCATCCGTTATACCCATCGTGAAGAGCTGTTGAATTCCTGGTCGCACGCCGCAGGCATCCTGCTGGGTGTGACGGTAGGCATCATCTTTTTGGTCATGGCGTTCCGTGGCGACAGCTCATGGGCAAGGGTAGGCGTCATCCTCTACCTGTTCGGCATGCTGGGCTCCTATGTGTCGTCGACAATCTACCATGCCCTGCCGCGACGCTCGAAATGGAAAGAGCGCCTGCGCCGCTGGGACCATGCCGCCATCTACTGGCACATAGCGGGCAGCTATTCACCCCTGACGTTGGTAGCCCTGTTGAACGCCAATTCTCAATTTTCAATTCTCAATTCTCAATTCACCCTCAACTGGGGCTGGCTGCTGTTTGTCTTCGTGTGGCTGTGCGCCATCGCGGGTACCATTGTCAGCTTTGTAAACCTGAAGGAACACTCCAATCTGGAAACGTTCTGCTTCATCGCCATGGGACTGAGCGTACTCGTCGCATTCAAACCACTGCTGAACAGTGTCAGTACAGCAGCCGTCGTGTGGCTGATTGCCGAGGGCGTGAGCTACATCACCGGTGCCATCTTCTACACCTTCCATCGCAAGCGCTATATGCACTCCATCTTCCATTTCTTCGTCCTGATGGGAAGCATCTGCCACATCATTGCCGTCTGGGACGTCCTGATGGAGTACCTGTAGAATGAACGTACGAACAACATGACTGCTCACATAGATGACGTCATGCGGGGAACCTCATGATGAGATTCCCCGCGGGTCCTCTGTGGAGAGGCATATATAGAGTTACAGCAATTATTTGTGGCTGCCATGATGGCCAGGGGTGCTGTGATGACCCTCGCTGCCGTGGTGTCCAGGCTTGTCGTGGTGTCCATCGCTGCCGTGATGACCAGGCTTGTCGTGGTGGCTGTCATGCGGTGCGGGATGGTTGTGGGTGTTACGCCAAGTCCGGCTGTTGCCATGGGCGTCGGGATGGTGGTGGTGACGTCCCTTGTAGCTGCCGTATCCCTTGGGGTGGGGATGGTAGAAGCGACCTCTGTCGTAGTGAGCGTACACTGCAAATGACCAGCTGCCGGCTTTCCAAGCCACGGGGCGGTAGAAGTGTTCAAGAGTTAAGAACTTATCGTACTGCCAGGCGTTCAATACATGGCGGAGGTCATCGTTGCGGCGGTCCCACCAAATGCCAAAGATGTCGGCGTGTCCATTGAGGCTCATCAGGTAGTCGAGGTTAATCTCGTAGACGGTCTCATACTGTGCAGCGGTAAGGTTCAGCTCGTAAGCCATCTTGTCGCTCAGGAACAGAGCGTCGCTCTTTGCTGCGTTATAGCTCATTGCGTTGGCCGAGACGGTCATGACCATCGTCATTGCCAGAATCATTAACTTCTTCATAGTTTAATCTCCTATACTTTAATTTGTGAGACATTTGTTTCTTGATCACGGTGCAAAGTTCGTGATAATTCGTGGCATTTCAAAAGGATTATTCCTAAACTGGCAGGGTGTTTTTCCTAAACCTTCGTAGGGAAATCCGCCAGAGCGGGTGATCATATTGAACAATCGACCATGGTCACGTAATAGAACCCATCAGCGGGTGCAAATTTTTGCAGCCTGATGTTTTTGGGGGAAAAATTTGGCGGTATCCCTAAAAAGCCTTACCTTTGCACGGCGTTTTTATGTAACACGAATCAAAAGCTGAACAGACATGGCACATCCGGAACGGACAATCAGATATTTATTTTTGGCCTGTATGATGTCAGTCATACTGCATGTTGGAGCTCAGGAGCACATGTCCTTTGCTTCCGACTATGCCCGCTTGTATGTGGGTGCATTTGAGCCACAGTACCAACTCAGGTTGTGGCACGACATACCATATTATAGTGACAAGGTGGATTTTTATACGGGCCGCGTCAGTTATTATGGCGTAGTGTATGATGATGTACAACTGCGCTTTGACCAATTCATGCAGAGGATAGTTGTTCAAGCCCCCGGAAACAATTATATCTGTCTGCCAGAACAAGCGCATGTCGACTGGTTTGAGATGGACGGCCACAGGTATGTGCATAATCCGGAGGACAGCACACACTATGCGGCCCTGCTTTGCGATGGGAGCACCAATGGCCTCCGGTTGTATCATAGTGTGTGGAAGATTGACAATGGTGACATGTATTATGGTACAAGGAAGCTGCTGAAGACACTCAGAACCTTGGAGCATTATACACTCGTCACTCCAGACGGGGAAACGCATCACGTGAAGCGGTTATCCGACGTGACAAAACTCTTTCCAGAACAGAAAAAGCAAATCAGGCAGACGGCGAGGAAAAACCATCTTTCCTTCTCAAAGAGCAAGCGCGAGGGTAGTCTTACGACGTTGGTTAGTCAATTGGAAATTGACAATGGACAATGGACAATGGACAATGGAAAATTCTCTCAGAGAGAGTATGGCGATGCGAGGACAATGGATAATGGAGAATTGCAGCAAGGCGCAGCAAATAATTCTCAATTATCAATTATCAATTCTCAATTAATAAAAGGTATTCCCGTTCTCGACAGCGATACCGTATCGATAGACGCCGGTTCGGCAAAGACAAGGACCTATATTGTGCCGGGGGTGAAGAAGGCAAGGGCTAGTATTGCCGATGACCAGGAATTGGACGAGATTGTGGTTGTGGGTGGTCGGCCGTCGTCGGTGGACAACGTCATCATGGGTTCTGAGAAGTTCAAGCCCCAGCTGCTGAAAAACATTCCCTCGGCCTTTGGTGAGTCGGATATCATGAAGATAGTGCTCTCGCTGCCTGGTGTCACTACCGTTGGAGAGGCTTCAAGCGGTTACAATGTGCGAGGCGGTGCCACCGACCAGAACCTGATACTATTCAATGGCGGTACAGTCTTTAATCCGTCCCACCTGTTCGGCCTGTTCGCGTCGTTCAATTCAGATGCAGTTGAGGATGTGGAACTGTTCAAGTCGAGCGTTCCCGTGGAATATGGAGGTAGAATCAGTAGTGTGCTGAAGGTCAACTCGAAGGAGGCTAACATGCAGAAGTTTACTGGTTCTGCCAGCATTGGTGTGCTTACCAGCAAGGCGACGATAGAAGTACCCATCGTAAAGGACAAGGTGTCGCTGCTGCTGAATGGCCGCACGACTTATAGTGACTGGATACTGAAGAAGCTGCCGGAGAAGAGCGGCTACAAGGACGGAACGGCGAACTTCTATGACCTGGGTGGCGTGCTGACGTGGAAGCTCAACAGCATGAACCGCGTGAAGGTCAATGGCTATTGGAGTCAGGACAAGTTCTCGTTCAGCTCAGATGACAGTTACGGCTATCAGAACAGTAACTTCTCAGCCGAGTGGCGTTCGATGCTGAATGAGAAGATCACGGCCACGCTGTCTGCCGGAATCGACCACTACGATTATTTCAACGAGAACAGGGCAACGCCTTCCATGGCCGCACGACTGAGTTTCGGTATCGACCAGCTGTGGGGCAAACTCCACATCCGTCATCGCTTGTCTGAAAAGCAAGTCATCACCTACGGTCTCTCCATGCAGCACTATAATGTGCAGGCAGGAAAGTATGAGCCGGTGGGCGATGCATCCTACGTCAAGAGCGACCAGCTGCAGCGTGAGAAGGCATTGGAGAGCGCAGCCTATATCAGTTACGAACTCCCTCTCACAGAAAAGCTGACGGCATCTGCCGGTTTGCGCTATTCCATGTTCAATGCCCTTGGTCCACGTGACGTGAATTATTATGAAGACGACCAGCTTCCAACAGAGGAAACATTGCTGGAGACTCGGCATGAGTCTGGCATCATCAAGACCTATCATGCTCCAGAACTGCGCTTGTCGGCGCTCTATGCCATCCAGGAAAACCTTTCTCTGAAGGTTGGCTTCAATACCATGCACCAGTATATCCATAAGGTGTCGAATACATCGATTGTGTCGCCTACTGACACCTGGAAGCTTTCCGACCCTAACATCAAGCCGCAGAAAGGATGGCAGGTTGCTGCCGGCATCTATCACGAGACAAAGAACAAGAAATACGAGCTCTCTGCCGAAGTGTACTACAAGCACATTGACGACTATCTGAATTATCGCAATTCGGCCGTGCTGCTGATGAACCCACACCTTGAGACCGACGTGATCTCAACCAAGGGGAAAGCCTATGGCGTGGAGCTGCAGGTGAAGAAACCTGTGGGCAAGGTGAACGGATGGGTGAGCTATACCTTCTCGCGCTCCTTGCTCCGCCAGGATGACAAGGGGGTGAAGAAACCGCTGAATGATGGTGACTGGTATCCCTCCGAATACGACAGACCCCACGAGGTGAAGGCTGTGCTCAACTTCAAGTTCACCGAGCGATACAGCTTCTCAAGCAACTTCAACTATGCCACCGGCCGCCCGACGACGCTGCCAACAGGTAAGTATTACAACTCGTACTACCAGAAGTTCATGCCCTATTATTCCGACCGCAACACATACCGTATTCCTGACTATATGCGTCTGGACCTTGCATTCAATATCGAGCCGACCCACAAACTCACCAGTTTCCTCCACACGTCGTTCTCCATTGGTGTGTACAACGCCCTCGCACGCAGGAATGCCTATAATATCTATTATACCAACGAAGGGGATAATATTAAAGGCTATAGGCTGTCTGTGTTTGGCACTGCCATTCCGTACGTGTCACTTAATATAAAGTTTAATTGAACATTGAAGATTGATAATTGACAAATGAAACGATTGCTATATAATTTGACATGCCTCGTCTTTGGCGCATTCGCACTGTTAAGCTGTATTGATGAATATGACGCGGACATTGCTGCCGAGGATTCCAACTTGCTTGTTGTCGAAGGCACGATATGTTCTGCGGAATTGAATAAGTTCTATCTGTCGCGCACACAGGATATCAAGGCTACCCATGCACCCAGGATGGTCACGGGAGCAAGTGTTTCTGTACACGGCAGCGACGGTTCCGAATACAAGGCGCAGGCCACCGATGACTATTACGCCTGCTGGATTGAGCAGCTTGATCCTGACGTCAAGTATTATCTGCATATTGAAGCGGATGGCGAGGTGTATGAATCAGAACCTCAGCTACCTCTTCGAACAGAAAAGATAGCTCGCGTTGAAGGGTCCCAGCCCACGCCTGATAGCAATATCGATGTGCTCGTCACCCCCGAGGCCCCCTTTGATGCCAGCAAGACTAATTACTATACCTGGTCGTACATTGAGACCTGGGAAGTGCATCCTGATTATACCACCTACGTGTATTTCGACACCAACACCATGCAGAAGGTCGATTCCATCGGCATCTTTCCTGAACGCGGATGGATGGATGCCATAGGCTCGAATATCTTGGTCGAAGCCACCACCCATTATGAAGGCCAGCACATCCAAAAGCTCAAGCTTTACGACATTGACAACAGCGATGAGCGTCTCTATTACAAATATAGCGGATTGGTGCAACAGCGTGCCATATCAAAGGATGAGTACGAATATGAATGTGCTCGGCGCCAAGCCAGTTCCGAGATGGGCGGATTGTTCACGCCGCTACCGTCAGCCCTGCCCACCAATATCCGTTGCCTCACGTCAGGCAAGTCCGTGATAGGGTTTGTAGGGTGTGCGCTGAATGTGGCTAAATACAGGTTTTTCTTCTCTCCTCTTGATTTCTCTGTCAACCACCCGTATAAAGGCGACAAGCGTGTCTGGCTCAAAGACTGTACCATAGATGAATGCCTGCGAATGGCCAATCAGGGCATGTGGCTCTGCGAATGGGATGACAACAGAATGAATGGTGGAGGACCGCTGAATACGGCTTGGGCCACCAAGCATCAACTTGATGTCCGTGCGAGAGGCGCCTATACCGAAGAGCCTGATTTCTGGCCGTTAGACGAGAATTGAGAATGTGGAATGAGGAATGTGGAATGTGGAATGGTCGGCTTCGCCGATTAAGAAATAAGAGTTAAGAATTAATTGAGAATTCGTCATTCAAACATCACAGCGAAGCGAGAATAATTCAACACTCAAAATTCAACACTCAAAATTAAAATTGATAATTGAGAATTGAAGATGAAGAATAAGATATTATCACTGATAGCAGCGTTGCTGCTTACCCTGAGCACCTTTGCTGCACGTGTAGAGACTGATCGTCCCTGGTATCTTGCCGGTGAGGCGATGAAAGTCAGTGTGACGACCGCTGATGCCTTGATTGCCTATGCTGAACTGTGCGATATGCATGGTTTGGCGACAGGTGTTGTGCTAGGTCTTCAAGGTGGGCAGGGAACAGGTGTCATCGAATTGCCGCCCCATCTCCATAGCGGCTACTATGTGTTGTCAGTCTATACTCGCGACGACTCCCAGGTGGCTCACCAACTTGTGGCTATCGTCAATCCTCTTCACAAGAATGTAGACGACGATATCAAGTGGGTGACGGCCGATAGTTGTTGGGCGGCGTGTGATGGCACTGCCGATTTGGTAAGCCAGAAGGATGTTGATGAGCGCGAGACGGAAGGACATATCATCAAGGCGCGTGTCAGCAATGTTCGTGGCGGCAAGACGTACGAAGGCAGCCAGATTCTTCCTTCCTTAAGTATCATTGGCCAGCAGATACATTATTTTGAGGGGAAGATGGTCGGCGACTCCACCGCTGTTTTCTACACCTTCGGCATCCACGGCAAACTGCCGTTGGTACTCAGTGCCGTGACCTCTACCGGCGAGAGCCTGCCCATTGAAATGATAAGCCCGTTTGCCGCGTTGCTCCCCAAGCGACTTCCGCATCTCGTATTCCATTACAAACGCAGCGAGGTGGAAGCACGCTCCCTCGACATGCAGCGGCACCAGATAGCGATTGCACCAGCCAAACGCGAAATAAAGATGGGTGATCACTCTGACGACACGGCTGAAGAAGGACGCCTGTTGCCCTACCAGGAAACCATACATGGCATCCGTCCTTATCTCTCCTATAATCTTGACGAGTACCGTCAGTTCCTGACCATCAGGGAGGTGCTGCTTGAATATGTGCAATGTGTCTCGAAAAGGAAAAGCCATGGCGTACAGCAGCTGGTGGTCCAAACAGAACCGGACCAGTACAATAAGACCTTACCCTCATTGGTTCTGATTGATGGCATGCCCGTCATGGATACAGAACGGCTGCTGAACTATGATGCCCGACGTATTCATTATATTAACATCTACGGCGACCAGTTCACATTTGGCAATGGCGTATATAGTGGCCTGCTGTCGTTCATCACACGTTCTGGGCGACTCACCAACTATCCCACCGAGCCCAACTTCCAGTATCTGGTGTATTCTTTCCCCGAATAATACACAATCATGGGGACTGGTTTCTACAAAAAACGCTGACCTGCTGGCCAGCGTTTTTTACATTTTTACATTTTTACATTTTACATTTACATTAAGCGTTCATCTTACTTTACGTATTCAGCAAAGTCGGTGAGCTTCATGTCGCCCTTGCGAGCCAAAGTGTCGTGCATGGCAAAGGCGGCAGGCAGGTTGTGACGGGTCTGACCCATCTTCGAAATCTTCAGGTAGTCCCACAGCAGCTGCTTGTAGTCGGGGTGTGCACAGTTTTCGATGATGCACTCGGCACGCTGTGCCGGCGACTTGCCACGCAGGTCGGCAATACCCTGTTCGGTGACGATGATGTTGACGTCGTGCTCGCTGGAGTCCTGATGTGACACAAAAGGAACGATGGAGCTGATGACGCCTCCCTTGGCCACGCTGGGACAGGTGAAGATGGAGAGGTAGGCGTTGCGGATGAAGTCGCCCGAGCCGCCGATACCGTTCATCATCTTCACGCCGCTGATGTGGGTGGAGTTGACGTTGCCGTAGATGTCGGCCTCGATGGCGGTATTGATGGCGATGACGCCTAAGCGACGGATGATCTCAGGCGAGTTTGAAATCTCGCTCTGACGCAGCGTCAGGTGGTGGCGCATGTAGTCCATGTTGTCATAAACCTGCATCAGGCAGTCGTTGCTGACGGTCAGCGAGCAGGCGGAAGCGTCCTTCACACGTCCGTTGAGCATCATGTCGATGACGGAGTTCTGGATGACCTCGGTATAGATGTTGAAGTCAGGCACGTGCTTGTCTTCACCCAGGGCGCCGAGGATAGCATTGGCTGTGGAGCCTACACCGCTCTGCAGGGGCAGGAACTCCTTGGGGATGCGACCCTTGTGCATCTCCTCGACTAGGAACTCTGCTGTCAGGAAACCGATCTTGTCGGTCACGGGGTCGCTGTCCTTGAAGGCACGGGCCTCGTCGGGGAT
>JAEEVA010000034.1 GCA_016286995.1 Prevotella sp. | reverse complement strand
TACGCAGGGAATCAGCTCACCGGCAATCTTGTACATGTTAGGAATCATCAGGAGCAGACCCTGAGAAGCGGTGAATGTAGTGGTGAGGGCACCAGCCTGCAGAGAACCGTGAACGGCACCGGCAGCACCAGCCTCAGACTGCATTTCCTGAACACTGACGGTCTGGCCCCACAGGTTCTTACGACCACGGGCGGCCCACTCGTCAACATGCTCCGCCATAGGCGAAGACGGGGTGATGGGGTAGATAGCAGCTACCTCCGAGAACATATAGCTCACGTGAGCCGCAGCCTCGTTACCATCACAGGTGATAAATTTCTTTTCTTTAGCCATTTGTTTAGAAATATAAATAAAAATAGTATATACCTAAAAATGATGAGTTTGTTTTAAAACGCTGCAAAGGTACAAAAAAATCTGCACATTGCAAAGCGTAGTTAGCAAAATAATGCTAAAACGTTTACGTTTTTATTTTCTCACCTCTAACTTGACCTGTGGTCGAGCCTGCTCACGCTCGGCAATGCTTAAGCAAGCTTATCATTGCTCTCGCTCAATCGCAGCCTTCTTACTTCTTACTCGCGAAGCGATACCTCTTACTTCTTACCTCTTAATTCTTAATTCAATACAAGAATCCCAGCAACCACAGCGGTATCTGGTTGTCCTTGCCAATCTCCGTATTATAGCGTGCATATATAATATCGGGCGCGTACCTTATTTTATTATAGGCCGTGGCGTCGCAGATACGGAACTTCAGTTTCTCGTCAACCAGATAGACTGGTTCGCGGCCCGTCTGGTTCACCTTGTGGTCCTTCCACAGCGAATTGACGAAGAAGGTCTCCATAGCCGTCTGTTTCTCAACGTGGATAGGGTAGATGGCGTAGAGTAGGTTAGAGTTGTGGAGCATGATTTTCGACGGTTTTTTCGGGAAATCCTCGCCGACAGGATATATCATGTTCAACAGGCGGGCATCGGTCAGATATTTGATGTAATTCATCACCGTAGCCCTTGATGTCTCGATATTTTCGGCTAATTTGCTTACATTGGGTGCCTTCGGACCTCCTTCGGCCAGCTGGTAGAACAGCTTTTTGATTTTCGTCAGGTATTTCAGCTCAATCTGCTTGATGAGCAGAATGTCCACCTCAGTCATCATATTCATGGTCTTCAACAGGTTTTCGCTGTAGTTGCGGTGTTCCTGGAAGAAGGGATAGAAGCCGTGATGGATATAGTCCTGGAAGTAGCGGTTGGGCGAAACTTTCGGCAGAATCTGCTTGATAATGCGCTCGTGGTCGTTCAGAATCTCTTCTAGAGAGTACGGATGGAACTCGTTGCCTGTCAATAAGTTAATAAACTCACGGAATGAGAATCCGCGCAAATTGTACGACTTCACGATGCCATTCAATTCGGGATTTTCGTCTTTCAGACGCATCACGCTCGAACCCGTAAAAACGATTTTCAGGTTAGGGTAGAGATCGTAGCATTTTCTCAGCTCACTCGACCAGTCTGGCTGTTTAAACACCTGGTCTATGAGCAGCACGCGACCGCCTAATTTGTAGAATTCTCCTGCAAAATCGGCGATGCCGCGTCCCTGGAAATAAAAGTTGTTCATGTTGATATACAGACACTTACGGTCTTGTACGTCAAAATGTTCCTTGGCATATTGCAGCAAGAACGTCGTCTTGCCGATGCCACGTGTTCCCTTGATGCCAATCATGCGGTCGTTCCACTCAATCTCGTCCATGAGTGTGCGACGGACCGGTGCATTGACATGTTCCACCAAATAACGATGTGTCCTGAAGAAAGCTTCCATGTACTGCAGTTATCTTTCTTTGATTCTTGACTTGTTTTAAAACAGCTACAAAGGTACACAATTTTCCTCAAATTGCAAAGCCGACATTACAAAATCTTACTTTTTTTATTCTTTTTAACAACGAATTATACGAATTACAATTCTCTATTTATCATAATGCCGATTATTTTGCAAATATAAAAGTGCCAGTTTCGTATTTATTTTCCCATTTGTTTTGTCTTTCGGATAATAATTCGTACCTTTGCAAACAAACGATATTAAAATAGGTAAAACGATGATTAACGATTTCAATTTCTATGCACCGACGCGCGTGGTGTTCGGCAAAGGTGCTGAGGCGAAGATTGGCGAACTGGTCAGAAACTGTCAGGCTCGCAAGGTGCTCATCCATTACGGCGGCGGATCTGCCGAGCGTTCCGGACTGCTCAACGTGGTTCGTGGGCAGCTGCAGGCTGCTGGCATCCCGTTTGTCGAACTGGGCGGCGTCGTGCCCAATCCGCTGCTCTCTAAGGTTCGTGAAGGCGTCGAACTGTGCCGTCGTGAACAAGTGGACTTCATTCTGGCCGTGGGCGGCGGCTCAGTCATCGACTCATCGAAGGCCATCGGCTACGGCATGTGCTACGACGGTGACATGTGGGACTTCTGGGACAGTAAGGCCACGCCAAAGGCATGTCTGCCCATTGGTGCCGTACTGACCATTCCTGCTGCCGGCAGCGAGATGTCGAGCAGCACGGTCATCACCAAGGACGAGGGACTCGTCAAACGGGGCTTCAACAGCGACCTGTGCCGTTGCCGATTTGCCGTCATGAATCCGGAGCGCACCTATACCCTACCGCCCTATCAGACGGCTGCCGGCGCCACCGACATCATGATGCACACCATGGAGCGCTACTTCACTAAATACGAGGATATGACGCTCACTGACGCCATTTCCGAGGCTCTGCTGCGTACCGTGAAGGATGCCGTGAAGGTGGTGCTTCAGAACCCCGAGGACTACCGTAATCGCGCCCAGATTATGTGGGCCAGTTCGCTGGCACACAACGACCTGACGGAATGCGGCACGGAGAAAGACTTCGCCACACACCGTCTGGAACACGAGCTCAGCGCACTCTTCGGAGTCACCCACGGTGCCGGACTGGCTGCCATCTGGCCCTCGTGGGCACGCTACGTCATGCCCAAGCACTTGAGCCGTTTCGTGCAGTTCGCCGTCAACGTCATGGGCGTCGAGAACGATTTTGCCCATCCTGATGAAACCGCTGAGAAAGGCATCTGTGCCATCGAGGACTTCTATCGTTCCATCGGCATGCCCACGAACATTCACGAACTGCTGGGCCGCGAGATCACCGATGAGGAAATCGAGATCATGGTCGACAAGTGCTCCCGTTCTGGTACCATCACCGTCGGCACCTGCGAAGTCATTGACGTTCCCGCTATGCGCGCCATCTACCAAATGGCACGCTGAACGGACTTTCATGCCAGTAAAGTGGGACTTTCATGCCAGTAAAGTACCAGTTTACTCCGAGGAAAGTCAGAAGGAAAATGCGGCCGTTGCGGCCGATGCGGCCGATGTTTCTATAGAGCAATAATAAAAATATAATAATGTGTTTTTTTACTATATCACTTTTTTTAATTAATCTATAGAAACATCGGCCGCATCGGCCGCAACGGCCGCATCAGAATATTTCTGGTCGACGCATTTCTTCAATTTCTGCCTGTAGATGCTCACGCACGTAGTAAGCGCGTCGTTTGTCGTGACCTTTGCGCTCTTTCTTAAAGCCCAACTTCGTCATGATGTTTCCAAGGCGTCGTGGATCTGGATTCTTCTTCAGGTTTCCATAGGCTGAAATCTTTGCTGATATCTCAGACAATGTCAAGAACTTAGCACCAACGTCTTCAAGTTTTGCTGGCGAGAAATATATGGGAATGAGTTCTTCTTCGCTGGTGGGAATCATGAATGTCTCCACGTGACTTTCGAGGGTGTGGATGTCGTTCAGGTCGAACCAGTAGTTGAAGCCGTCCTGCAACAGGAAGCGGGCCTGGCCATACATGCCGTCGTAAGGCATCTGACGGACAAACGGCGAGTCGATGCTGACAACGTGGAACGGCAGCCAGCGGCGGTTGCCGGTCTGGTCGGTCAGAAACTCCTGCTTGTTGCCGCTGGCGGCATACGAGGCTACACGCACGCGCTTCTCCTTGTGGTGTCCAAAGGGTGCGCGGACGTCGACATGCTGCGTGGTAATCATCGATTTGATCTTGTTCAGCTGGCGGTCGGTCAGCTTGTCGAGCTCGTCAATGTTTATGAGCCCATATTCCGCAGCACGCAGCTGTTCGTCCTTATCCAGACGCTCAATATCCACATTATCAGTAGTATACGCGGATAGCTGCGGCGGCAGCAGACGGTTGATCCAGGTGGACTTGTAGATGCCCTGACGACCAACAAGCACGACAACCTGGTGGTTGACGACGCTCTCGTCGGTCCAGCCGGCAACCATCGCCACGAACCACTTGCGGAAACACAGCTGCCACAGCTCGTCCTCGGCATCGGTGCCCATGTGTACCATCGCTGCCACCTGACCGATGTAGTCCGGCATGTCGGGCGTCCAGGCCGGCAGCGTCATGACGTAGTCGCGCAACGGATTGACCTCAGGTACGATGCTGCTGTTCAGCACGGTGTGGAAGAGTTTCTCGGTGAGATTGGTCTCCGTGTCGGCACAGCACTCGATGTAGAGGTCGTTCTCGTCGCGGTCCTTCAGTTCACGCCACTGGCCGTCGTCCAGCAGCAGGCGCGTCTTCTGCGTCAGGATGTCGTACTGCAACGGCTTGGTTTTCAGGAAATTTTTGATGATCTCGGTCTTCAGGGCCGTACCCTGCGGCATCCACACGCCAAACTCGTCACTGGCCGTCTTGTAGCAGCTGCGTACGATGGCCGACGGCTTGCCGTCCATCTTGCCCAGATACATGTCGTCCAGGGCCTGTGCAGCTTCATCCTCGTCGACGCCCATGCGGTTCAGGATGAACGCCACGCGCATGACGAAGTTATGGCGGTTGCCCGGCGTAAAAGTCATGTCGCACGCTTCAACCATCCCGATGGCACGCTCCAGGTGGTCGCCCAAGGGCATACCAATGCGGTTGCCTTGCTTGTCGACGGCCTGCTTGGGCGTCTTCATCTTGATGAGCTTGCCATCGTTGTCGATGCCCAGTTCCTCGCGCGTCAGACGGATAGGACGGGCGTCAGGACGGTACACCACCAGCGGGTCGTGGCTCAGGCCCGTCATGCGGTTCACGTTCTTGCACTCCTTGTCCATCGCGTGACCGCACCACACGCTGTACAGGTTGGCAATGCGGCGGTAGACGCGCGTGTAGATCTCCTCAGCACGCTTTGCGTCGTCGGTCATGTCGATAGTGATACCCTCGGGCAACAGGAACGGCACGACGACGTGGTAGCCCAGTCCCGAGATGCT
Organism: Prevotella sp.; assembly: GCA_016286995.1. Classification (GTDB taxonomy): domain Bacteria; phylum Bacteroidota; class Bacteroidia; order Bacteroidales; family Bacteroidaceae; genus Prevotella. The sequence continues at coordinate 29,133 of JAEEVA010000034.1, read as the reverse complement.
CTCATAGCCCAGACGGGCGTGATAAGAGGTACGCAGGAAGGTTTTTACGCGCTCCAGCTCGTCGGCTGGCAGACGCTCGCCGGGAGCCTTGGCGTCGAAGTCTATCAGCACCTGGCAGAGGCATTCGCGGCAGTTGTCCTTTCCCCTACCCCCTTCCATGCGGAAGCTGACGGCCACCTGCGGCGTCGATTCCTTCACGTCCTTCGCAGCCTTGTCGTGGCCTTGGGCCATCAGCTCGCGATACATCTGTGTACTCTTCCGCAACTTCTCGTCGTTGCGAATCATGTCTGCAATATGCTCAAAATTAACATCTTGAGCATTCTTGCTTTTAAAGTTTATGAATATATCCATTATAATTAAAATTTATTTTTCTCGGAAATATAAAAACCCTTGAGGCAAAACATTTTTCTTGCGTTACGACAATACTGTCGTTTTTAACAAGAAAACGTGATTCTTGCCTCAAGGGTCTTGATTCTCTGTTTTCTCCTCGGGAATTTCTCCTCCCGATTTGCAGGCAAAGGTATGAATTTATTTTTAAACTTCCAAATAATTTTGCCGAAAAGTTTCTGTTATTGGCTCATTTTTTACATTTTCGCAAGGAAATGACACATGAATAGCCACACATGTCCCTGATATCATAAAGCAAAGGACAGACCTCTAACGGAAGCCTGCCCTTTTTCTCTATTTGCAGAGTGCACAGAAGGGGCGCTGTGCACTCGCAATAGAAATGAACATGCTGGTCGTTGTCGTGCTCATATTAAAACACCGCAGCGATTCGTGGTATTTCCTTTAACCGCTTCAAGAACGATTTGTTGCGCTTAGCCGATAGTAAATTATACTTCATTTGTAGCCCAAGCAATGGTTCTGCATCTAAGTCCAGCGCCTGTCCGATAAGCAACGCCATCTCAGCACTCAGAGGGCGCTTAGCGTTCAGCACCTCGTTCAGCTGACTGGCAGGCACGCCAATCTCCGCAGCCAAGCGTCGCTGACTGATGCCACGAAACTCCAGTTCATCCTTTATCACCTCGCCCGGATGGGTCAGGTAGTGCGGTTCCAGGTTGTTTGCAACCATTCTGTCGTCTTTTCCCTCTACGTGTACCATAATTATGTTTTTTTATAATGGTTCGACAATTCCGTTAAACTCACCATCTCTGCAATGGTTTTATCTCCCTCAAGAATCTCGCGAAACTCTATGCGATACTGATCGTTCACTTTCACCGATGAAAGACCCTCCTTGTCTCCATGCAGATGCTCGTAGTGCAGACCGCCGTATTTGGTCAGACCCATCACATTTGCCTCTTCCATCATCAAGTCTACCACACGAGTATATTTCTTGATGATTTGGGGCTGAAAGCGATGCTTCTTATCGCTGGTCTGTCCGTCCTCATAGAGCTCTCTAAGATATTCTTCTTCGAATGTTACAATCATACTTCGTTCATATTTCGGGGACAAAGATAATAATAATAATTGACATTCACAAATTTGTGAACGTTTTTTTTCTATGAAAATTAGCATATCTTGATTTTTTTATGTTAGGGGACAGTATGCGTTGTCGAGGGGACTGGTACCTAACATATCTGACCTTCATTTTCTTCCCCAAACATTTGGTGGTTTCGGTTTTTTTTTGTATCTTTGCACTAATAATAATAGCACATCTGATACCATGGAAAACAAAGGATTCAAAATCTCCCAGTACGCCTGTGCCGTGCTGCTTATCGTGAGCAGCATGGCCCTCGTGGCGTACCAAGTCGTCGAAATCGACGACGTCGCTGCCGGCCTCCTCTACTACGTCGCCCAGTCGTTCCTCCTTGCCGGCTCCATCTTCGGCCTCGACCAGTACATCCGCCTCATCAACCGACAACTGACAAAAAAGTAGCCAATTGTTTGGAATTGTCAGGGAAAAGCCGTATCTTTGCAGGCAAATAAACAATGTGACTATGAACGACGAATATGGCGTTACTCCAGGTACTTTCGGCTTCTATACTGATGACCCGGAAGAATTCCACAGACATGTTGAAGAGATGGAAGCCGAGATAAATGATCCCGGTACGAAATGGATGTCGTCAGAGAATGTCTGGAATGGCGTCAAGAAAGAATTCCCTTGGTTGCAATAGAGTGGAGGGACTCACGCATGAATCCCAAATGCCTTATCGATGATTTGCGCTAAGAGCCTAAAAGACTTGCCCCATTTGCGCCGTCTATACACAAAAAGTACACAGAAGGGACTCCTTTTGTGTATGAATAATAGAGAACCGCTCAGGGGATTAACCTCTGAGCGGTTCTTTTTGTGGGCCGGATTCCTCCGACGGTTATTATTCACATACAGGACGAATAGATAAGCCATCAGAGCGTGAACGGAAAGCTGTCGTTACTCTATCTCCGATTTTAGTCGCAGTAAAACCTCACAGTGGGGACAGTCCTAGGTTGTTAAGTTAGCATGTCATTTTCATGCTGTTTTTTTTAACAACGTTCATTCTTTTAATGGAGGGGTTGGGCAACAAGTTGTCACCTCTCCATTTCTTGATGTCTGTAATAGTCGTCTTGCGAAGAAGCCCCTTGACATTGAAGTTCCTGCAGTCCTCGATTGTACTGACTTGGAGTGACAATGGAATCAATAGTACAAGCGGTGTGTATCCGTTGTTCTTGTTAGGGGACATCCTCGCTTTGAAGCATCCGAATGTTGACTCGATGATGTCTGAGGTGATGTTGTGTACCTCGTCTCCATTCAGAAGTGCTTCCTCCCTGTTGAAGTACGCGATGAACATGTCCGCCAGCCTTCTTACCCTGTCGCCTTTGGTCATGAGATTCATGTTGATGTACCTCCTGCACTCCGATGCCGTTTTGTGCGACAATCCGTCCTGCTTGCACAGCTGCTCCATGTACTCGTAGGCCTGCATGACGTTGTCGAGTTCCTCCACCAGCGAGGCATGGGTCCTAACGAAGCTGAGCATGTATCTCTCACGGCTGCTCAACAGGCGGTCGTTCTCGAGTATGGCCTTCGCCCATTGGACGGTGTCGAAAACGTTCATGAACCGTGCATATTCCCTTCGCTTTGGAGGCATCAGGCATGCCATCGGTGTGTGCGAGAACTTCCTGGTATAGCCTTTCTTGGCGATGAAGTCCGCAAACTCCGGATCCTTGGAATAGACATTCTCGAGGAATATTCCGAAGGAGTGGCTGATGTCCTTGTGATGCTTCAGGCTGAGCGCCTCGCCGGCATTGCACATAATGAGACCATTGTCGCTGACCACGTAGTCCGGCTTACGCCCCTCTTCCTTAATCGTCTGATCAAGCTGTCCCTTTATCATCTCCGTGTTCCAACCTTTGCCAGCCTTCATCCTCAGCACGCTCACGTCGGCATGTTTGAGGCTGTGACCGGGATGCTCAGACGATGCCTTGAGCTCCAGGTGCAGGTCTTGACCGCAGACGGTGATGCTGTTGTCATAGATAATCGAGTAGGCCTCCTCTGCCGTCTTTTTCTTCATACAGCCCTTTGTTATCGAGAGCCCGCACTTCTCCACCCAGTCCAGTACCGTCACATGCGACGGGATGTCATCTGTGATGCCGTTCCATAGCAGCCCCGTCAGCTGCATGACCTTGGGAACCTGATGGGAACTTATCCCTGCAAAGGCATAGAGCAGGACAGCGAAGCGGATGGCTATTTCTCCGTGTCGGTGTCTGGGAACAGCAATTCTGTCAGCTCCCTTTCTTTCTCCGAGAGCGAGGAGAGAATCAATTCTCTCGCTTTTTTTTTGCTATCGCACTCCAGAAGTTTGTTCTTCAGTTTCTCTTCGCTATATTTCTTCTCAAGAGACTTGTTCTTTTTCTTTTCCTGACTCAAAGCCTTTTTTAGTGCTCTGATTTCTTCACTTTTGTCTGATTTTGCCATAAACGAATAGAATAACAAACTCTACAAAGTTACTAAAAATCAGTGAATTATACAAGAAAAACAGTAATTATTATACTAAAATGTGTAAAGATATTTAGTTAAAATGTCATCCTATATCATTAACAAATAATACACAGATTAACTTAACAACCTAGGACTGTCCCCGTTGTGATGTTCATCGTTCTGATGACAAGGAGGGTTCTCGGAGCATAGCGGAGAGGTTCGTCGTTGTCAATAGAACGAAACAATCTCCAGTGCATGTTCAGCGCTCAGTGGTAACTTTTACCAATTGCAAACATAGTAATTGTGTACTTTTTGTGTACTATTTCATGACATTTTTTACACTCTTATCGCCTACTTTCACAATGGCGACAGCACCAGGATTAAGCGATGTGACGATAGTGGCAGAACCATTCTGACAAACTCCCCTACCATGCTGGGTTCCGTCAATAGTATAGATTGTTACAAGCTCACCATCATCAGCACCTTGAATAGTCAGTATGCCACCGTCACTCTGAATTAGCAACTTCTGGGCAGGAATATTAAAAACGCCAGCGGGGGTGTCGGCCACTTTGAATGAAAAGTCCTTCCATCCGTCTGTCGTTTCATATTTGTTTAGTGTGCCTACAGGGACATATAGGATGGCTTCGTTAAATGTATTCTTTGAGAAAGTTCTATCGCCTGAATTCATCCCTGTAATAGCAAAAGGACTTTCAATCTGAGAGACTACAGTAGTTAAAGCGTAACCGTCGAAGGCCCTATGACCAATGTGTGTTACGCTGTTGGGAATAGTTACTGAGGTTAAGCCGCTGCATCTACAAAAAGCATAATCTTCAATGGATGTTACGCTGTTGGGGATAATTAAATCCTTTATTTCTTCATTATTTATGAATAAATGATGGGCGTAATACAAAGGATTCGATTGAGAGGTATTAAATGATATCTTGCACCAAGCTGCAATATCTGATATCTGTACTGAGGTTAAGCCATCGCAAAATTGGAAAGCGTCATAGTCAATGTACGTCACGCTGTTGCCGATGGTTATCGAGGTTAAGCTTCTGCATCCCGCGAAAGCACTATGGCCAATGTATGTCACGCTGTTGGGGATGGTGAATGAGACTAAGCTGCTGCAATTATAGAAAGCACCACCTCTAATGGAAGTCACGCTGTTGCCGATGGTGACGGATGTTAAGCGGTAGCATTCTTCGAAAGTACCATTGCCAATGTATGTTACGCCGTTACCGATGGTGACGGAGGTTAAACCAGTGCAATTACAGAAAACATCATTGTCAATTGATGTCACGCTGTTGGGTATTGTGATTGAGGTTAAGAAGTGGCAACCTCTGAAAGCACTATAGCCAATTGATGTCACGCTGTTGGGAATAGTTACTGAGGTTAAGCCGCTGCATCTACAAAAAGCATAATCGCCAATGGATGTTACCCTTCGAGTTCTGGACATAAATGTGACTTCTTCTGGAATAACAACATTACCAGAATACTTTGGACCTCCACTTGTTACTTCCAATTCATTATCATTATTAATATAGTTATAATAGATAGTCTTACCATCGGCATTCTCTACAGCAATGTCATACGCAAAGACATTGACACTCGACACCATAGGCAGAAACATCATCACGAGTAATAGTATTTGTTTTTTCATAGTAGTTTGTTTTTATGTTAATAAAACTCTCTCAGCCCATAGGCATCATCAGTTTTAGAGGGTTATACATTATTCTTAAAATATTCGATAGCTGTTTTAAGCTGTCCTATCTCCTTAGCAATGACGTCGTATACCACGTCGGCATCAACATCAAAATAGTGATGGGCAATGACATCGCGCATACCCATGACCTTCTTCCACGGAATAGACGGATAAGTTTGCAATAGCTGTCCATTGGTAATCTTATCCAGGTTCTTGACCGACTCGCCAATAGCAATTAGCACCATGCAGGCTGCATCAAGTTTCTCCATACCTACAGGCGTCAACAGGAAATCGTCAGCCGAGTGGATGGCGGCCGTGCGTTCCTGTAACAGGGTAATGGCCCTTTCAAGCTTGTCAAGCACATGCCATACGACTTGAAGGTTCTCTGATGATAGTGATTCCATCTCTTTCTATTTGTTGCATAAGGAACGTGTCCATGTTACGGTGAACACGAATCACATCCACGTCGCAGTTTAATAATTCTTCAAGATACTGTTTCAAGCCAATCAACTGAAACATGTCAGGGGGCATGATGACACACACGTCAACATCGCTTGACTCCCGTTGCTCATTACGTGCCAGCGAGCCAAACAAGCGAAGGTTGGATACGTCGAACTGGCTGACGATAAATTCCTCATTCGCCTTGATTTTATCTATGCATTTTTGTCGGTCAATCATATTCCGACGGCAAAGATACGAAAAAGTGAGCAAAGAACCAAAGGAAAACTCTCTTTTTTTTATCCCTGCATTATAGCCGCCCCTTATCAAGGGGCTCTAAATCTTTGTTCTTTCGAACAAAAGTATCTTCTCCAAGGGAGAAAGATACGAAAAAGTTTGGAATAACAAAAGAAAAGTGCAAGAAAAGATGAAAAAAGTGGCGAAAATATTTGGTAGTCTCGTATTTTTTTCGTACCTTTGCAGTATAATAATAAGGCGGGAAGCAGCCACCCGATGTAGCTGGTTGCACAGAATCTAATACCATAAAAAACATTACAATTATGGCTACAGAAGTGATTTCGTTTCCTGTGAATCTTCGCAAGAACAAGAACACAAAGAGTGCCGCTTACGGCAAGTATTACGCCGAGGCTGATCCCAAGGAGCCGCTGAACCTGAAGGGTTTTGCACGCCACCTGACGCAGCACGGCAATTTGGTGGACTATCCGATGGCAGTATTGGTGTTGCAGAACATCGTGAACTGCCTGAAGGAACTGGCGCTGCAGGGTCAGCCCGTGAAGCTGGACGGCTTCGGCACGTTCACTCCCCAGATTGAGAGTGACGGCGGCCAGGCAGCCGAATCGGTTGAGGATGCCCTGGAGACTGGTCTGGAGAACCTGATTGCCGGTGTTCACCTGCGCTTCTGCCCTGAGAACAAGAAGGGCGAGCAGCTGACGTCGCGTGCGCTGAAGAAGGAATGTACGTTCCGCGCAGCCTACGTGGTGGAGTCGAAGCACAAGGTCATCGACGGCAAGAACAAGACGTACCAGGAGAAGATTCCTTTCTCCAGCTACGCCACGGCGACGGCTCAGGGGGATTAGGATTAATGGTTAACGGTTAACTTCGTTGACTCTAGTCACGACTCGGCCAAACAAGCAAGCTTGATGGCTCTCGCTGCTCCAAGAGTTAACGGTTAAAGGTTAATGTTTCATGAATCTTTGAAGCGGTCACCCCAGTAGTTGACCATGCGTTCGTAGAGCTTTTCCTCGGCTGGCGAGTGTTGTCCGTGCCAGATGCGTTCATTCAGGAGCGCGTCTGGCATGTATTGTTGTGGGGTGAAATGGCCCGGGAAATCGTGCGGATACTTGTAGCCGTCGTGATAGCCCAGGTCTTTCATGAGCTTGGTAGGAGCGTTTCTCAGGGGTAGCGGTACGGGTTGGTTACCGGTCTGGCGGACCAGCGCCAAGGCATGGTCGATACCCAGATAGGCGGAATTGCTCTTGGGCGACGTCGCCAAGTAAACGGCAGCCTCGGCCAACGGTATGCGGCCCTCTGGCCATCCTATCTTCATGACGGCATCGAAGGCGGCATTGGCCAGCAGCAGGGCGTTAGGATTAGCCAGTCCGATGTCCTCGGCAGCCGAGATGACCAGTCGGCGGGCAATGAACTCCGGGTCTTCCCCACCCTCAATCATACGAGCCATCCAGTAGAGGGCGGCATCAGGATCAGAGCCGCGGATGCTCTTGATGAAGGCCGAGATGATGTCGTAGTGCATCTCACCGTCCTTGTCGTAAGCCAGGGGATTCTGCTGGAGGCATTTTTCCACCATTTCATCGGTAATGACAAGCTTAGCCTGGTCAGTATTGCCAGCGTCACTGGAACTCTCGACAACTAACTCAAGGATATTCAATAGTTTACGGGCATCACCGCCGCTATATCTTAGCATGGCTCCAGTCTCCTGGATGTCGATGTTCAGTTCCTTGAGATAGATGTCCTGGGTGACAGCCCTGTGAAGGAGTTCCAGCAGGTCATCCTTCTCGAGCGACTTCAGCACGTAGAGCTGACAGCGCGACAGCAGCGGCCTGATGACCTCGAACGACGGATTCTCGGTGGTGGCGCCAATCAGCGTGACAATACCCTTCTCGACGGCTCCCAGCAGCGAGTCCTGCTGTGACTTGGAGAAGCGGTGGATCTCGTCTATAAATAAAATAGGTGAAGCCTCGTTGAAGAACCGCCCTTTCTGTGCCCGTTCAATGACGTCACGGACATCCTTCACGCCACTGGTGACTGCCGACAGCGTGAAAAAGGGCGTCTGCAGACGGTTGGCAATGATCTGGGCCAAGGTTGTCTTGCCCACTCCCGGCGGTCCCCAAAGGATGAACGACGAGATGCGTCCTGCGTCAATCATCCTGCGCAGTACGGCCCCTTCGCCTACCAGATGTTTCTGTCCGATGTAGTCGTCAAGGGTTCTTGGTCTGAGTCTTTCAGCAAGCGGTTCTGACATAATCAAGTGCAAAGGTAAGAAAAAAAATGAGAATTTCTTTTTTAGTTTCACTTTTTTTCGTATTTTTGCAGACAAAACGAAACAACATTAATAAAATGGACATGAAAAAAGAAACAAAAGAGATGACAGAACACAAGTCAGTAAGCGTGAAGACGCTGACGAAAAGTACCATTTGGGACGTTCAGGAAAACGATGTATTCCGTCTTTTGGATGCAGTAGAGAAGGATGCTGAGTTACGCGAGAACATGCGCCACTATATGGACATAGTACGCAGTGCCTTCATGCTGGAGGAACTGAAGGCTGGCGAAAACGAAGAACTCATCCGCAAGAAGTACGAGAAACAGGGTTACAAGGTGGGTAACATCAAGACCGGCGAGGATTCGCACATCCTGCTGGCCGTCAAGAAGCGCCCCATCACACGTGTCACTGACCTGACGTACGAAAATATCCGCCACATCTCTGCAGCCAAGCTCATGGAGGTGATTGAGCGCAATTTCGGAGGTGGCTGGGATTCGCTGTCACAGTCGATTCAGGACATCATCGAGAGCGGTTTCGACATTTCTACCACTACCCTGCCCCAGGACCGTCTGCACAAGAAGGGCGGCATGTACGAGAAGAAGGTAGAGGACGGCTACGAGGTGCTCGAAATACCCAAGGGAACGTGGGTGGAGGCTATCTTTGCCAAGGTGAAGCCCGAAGCCTTTAAGCCCCGTATGACGTTCGACACGCCCATTGACGAAGAGGACGAGGACTACGAGATTGAGGACAACTACAACCGTCCTGACGAGGATGATGTGGACATGGACGACGAGCCCAACGACGACGAGATCAACGAGGACAACTACCGTACGACGTTCGACATCGAGAGCGACCCCGACGAGGATGCCGAGAGCCTGTCGGACTATATCGCCGACGAGTAATATGATCGTCGTGACGACCTTTCGACAAATCGTCATATTGTCATAACCTCACAACGAAAGAATTTCTTAACTAAATAACCTATTTATGAACATTCCTAGTGTATTCTGGCTTGTACCCATCTCCTCTGTTGTGGCCTTGGGTATGGCTTGGTTCTTCTTCACCCAGATGATGAAGGAAGACGAGGGAACGCCCCGCATGAAGGAGATTGCCCTCTACGTGAGAAAAGGTGCTATGGCCTATCTGAAACAGCAGTACAAGGTCGTAGGCATCGTGTTTGCAGTGCTCTGTGCCCTGTTCGCCTTTATGGCCTATGGCCTGAACGTACAGAACCCGTGGGTGCCGGGTGCCTTCCTGACGGGCGGTCTCTTCTCGGGTCTGGCAGGTTTCTTCGGCATGAAGACCGCCACCTATGCCTCTGCCCGCACGGCCAATGCCGCCCGCAACAGTTTGAACGCCGGCCTGAAGGTCGCCTTCCGTTCGGGTGCCGTGATGGGTCTGACGGTCGTAGGTCTGGGTCTGCTTGACATCGCCCTCTGGTTCCTGGTACTGAACGGACTGACAGACGACTCGCTCATCACTATCACCACCACCATGCTGACCTTCGGTATGGGTGCTTCGACACAGGCCCTGTTTGCACGTGTCGGCGGCGGTATCTATACGAAGGCTGCCGACGTGGGTGCTGACATCGTGGGTAAGGTCGAGGCCGACATTCCCGAGGACGATCCACGCAATCCTGCTACCATCGCCGATAACGTTGGTGACAACGTCGGTGACGTGGCTGGTATGGGTGCTGACCTCTATGAGAGCTATTGCGGTTCTGTGCTGTCAACAGCTGCCCTTGGTGCTGCCGCCTTCAGCGTGGCCGGTCTCGAAGTTCAGCTGCGTGCCGTCATTGCCCCGATGCTCATCGCTGCCGTAGGTGTGTTCCTGTCGCTGTTCGGCATCTTCCTGGTTCGTACCAAGGAAGGCGCTACCATGAAGGATCTGTTGCGCTCGCTGTCATTAGGAACCAACGTCAGTGCCGTACTCATCGCCATTGCCACCTTCGCCATCCTCTACCTCATGGGTATCGAGAACTGGCTAGGACTGTCGTTCTCCGTGATCAGCGGTCTGGCTGCTGGTGTTATCATCGGACAGGCTACTGAATACTACACGTCTCATTCCTACAAGCCCACCCAGCGCATCTCTGAGGCTGGTCTGACCGGTGCTGCTACCGTTATTATTAAAGGTATAGGAACAGGTATGATTTCAACCTGCATTCCCGTTATCACCATCGGTGTGGCCATTGTGCTGAGCTTCGGCTTTGCCAACGGCTTCGACCTCTCGATGTCGTCTGAGAGCCTGTCACACGGCCTCTACGGCATTGGTATCGCTGCCGTGGGTATGCTGTCTACGCTGGGCATTACGCTGGCTACTGACGCCTACGGACCTATTGCCGACAATGCCGGCGGTAATGCCGAGATGTCGGAGTTAGGTGAAGAGGTACGCCATCGTACTGATGCCCTCGACGCATTAGGAAATACTACCGCTGCTACGGGTAAGGGCTTTGCCATCGGTTCTGCTGCCCTCACTGCACTGGCTCTGCTGGCATCGTACATCGAGGAAATCAAGATTGCAATGGACCGTGCCGGTGTGATGATGGAGAACGTCAAGGGTGAGGCTATCAATGCCGCTCAGGCCACTATCCCCGACTTCATGAACTATTTCCAGGTGAACCTCATGAATCCGAAGGTGCTCGTTGGTGCTTTCATCGGTGCTATGGCAGCCTTCCTGTTCTGTGGACTCACTATGGAGGCCGTTGGTCGTGCTGCCCAGAAGATGGTTGAAGAGGTACGTCGCCAGTTCCGTGAGATTCCTGGCATCCTCGAAGGCAAGGGTACACCCGACTATGGTTCCTGTGTAGAGATTTCCACCCGTGCCGCCCAGCACGAGATGATATTCCCGTCATTGCTCGCCATTGCCATCCCCATTGTCGTTGGTTGCGTGCTCGGCGTAGCCGGTGTGCTTGGTCTGCTTGTTGGTGGACTGGCCGGAGGCTTCACGCTGGCTGTCTTCATGGCTAATGCCGGTGGTGCCTGGGACAATGCCAAGAAGATGGTTGAAGAAGGCAACTTCGGCGGCAAGGGCTCATTTGCCCACAAGGCCACCATCGTCGGTGACACCGTTGGTGATCCCTTCAAGGATACTTCCGGTCCGTCGCTGAACATCCTTATCAAGCTGATGTCGATGGTCAGCATTGTGATGGCAGGACTCACTGTTCTGTTCATTTAAGTAGTAATAAATGAAAATGAATATTGACGTGTGAATTAGTTAATAATTTGCTGTTGCAATAAATGAAAAGGGCTCAGAACAATGGTTTTTGAGCCTTTTTTCATCTTTTTTCAAAAAAAGTCATCAAAAAGTTTGGTGGGTTCGAAGAAAGTTTGTACCTTTGCACCCGCAAATCAGCAAAAGTGCTGTTTTGGTTGTTTGAAATGATGCACCCGTAGCTCAGTTGGTAGAGCACCTGACTCTTAATCAGGGTGTCCAGGGTTCGAGCCCCTGCGGGTGTACAAGGAAGCAGATTAGAGACATTCTAATCTGTTTCTTTTTATGTATAACATAAAAAAGTGGGCAGACGTTTGGTCAGTCCATTTTTTTTCCGTACCTTTGCACCATAATTATGATAGAGAAGCATATCGTACTTGAAGACATAGACCCTGTTGTGTTCTACGGAACAGGGAACCAACACCTGCAGATGCTGCGGGCATTGTATCCGAAACTGCGCGTCGTGGCACGCGACAACGTCATCCGCATCCTTGGTGACGAGGAGCAGATGGCTGCCTTTGAGGAAGCTGCCGAGCGCATTCGGCAGCATGTGCTGAAGTTCAACTCACTCCGCGAGGAGGACATTCTGGACATTGTAAAGGGACACCGTACGAGCGATGAGGTACCCGATGGCGTGGTGTGCTACTCGATGTCGGGACGAGCCATCAAGGCACGGTCAGAGAATCAGCAACGGCTGATTGATGCCTATGCCGACAACGACATGGTGTTTGCTGTGGGACCAGCAGGAACAGGAAAGACATACTTGTCTATTGCCTTAGCCGTCAGGGCGTTGAAGGAAAAGACCGCCAAGCGCATCATCCTCTCACGTCCTGCCGTCGAAGCTGGCGAGAAGCTGGGATTCCTGCCAGGTGACATGAAGGACAAGATAGACCCCTACCTGCAACCGCTGTACGACGCCCTGGAGGACATGCTACCGCAGGTGAAGCTGCAGGACATGATGGAGAAGCACCAGATTCAGATTGCCCCGCTGGCCTTTATGCGTGGACGTACGCTGAGCGATGCGGTAGTCATCCTGGACGAGGCACAGAACACGACGCCACAGCAGATCCGTATGTTTCTGACCCGCATGGGATGGAACACAAAGATGATTATCACGGGCGACATGACGCAGATTGACCTGCCGAAGTCCCAGAAAAGCGGTCTCATAGAAGCCCTGCATATTTTAAAAGACGTGGAAGGCATCGGCATTGTGGAACTGGACCGCAAGGACATTGTAAGACATAAATTAGTGACAAGAATAGTAAACGCATACGAACAATATGACAAAAGCATTGACAAAGACTGACTTCCATTTCGAAGGCCAGAAAAGCGTGTACCACGGAAAGGTACGCGACGTGTACAACATCAACGACGACCTGATGGTCATGGTGGCAACAGACCGTATCTCGGCCTTTGACGTCATCCTGCCCAAGGGCATCCCCTACAAAGGACAGGTACTGAATCAGATTGCTGCCAAGTTCCTGGATGCCACAACTGACATCTGTCCCAACTGGAAGCTGGCAACCCCTGACCCGATGGTTACCGTGGGTCTGAAGTGCGAGGGCTTCCGCGTAGAGATGATTATCCGTTCGATTCTGACCGGCAGTGCCTGGCGCGAGTACAAGAACGGCTGCCGTGAGCTGTGCGGCGTGAAGCTTCCCGACGGCATGAAGGAGAATGAGCGTTTCCCTGAACCTATTATCACCCCGACCACCAAGGCCGACGAGGGACACGACCTGAACATCTCGCGTGAGGAAATCATCGCCCAGGGCATCGTATCAGAAGAGGACTACAAGGTGATGGAAAACTACACCCGCAAGCTCTTTGCCCGCGGACAGCAGATTGCTGAGAAACAGGGACTCATCCTGGTTGACACCAAGTATGAGTTCGGAAAACGCGACGGCAAGGTGTATCTCATCGACGAAATCCATACTCCCGACTCGTCGCGTTACTTCTACGCAGAAGGCTACGAGCAGAACCTGAAGGAAGGCAAGCCCCAACGACAGCTTTCAAAGGAGTTTGTTCGTCAGTGGCTCATCGAGCATAACTTCATGAACGAACCAGGCCAGCAGATGCCTGAAATCACTGACGAATATGCCGAGAGCGTAAGTGAGCGATATATTGAGCTGTATGAGCACATTACAGGTGAACGCTTTGAAAAGGCCTCAGACAGCGATGATATCGCTAAGCGCATCGAGCAGAACGTCAGCAGCTATCTTAAAACCCGTAAATAAGTGTGCTTGGCGGTTCTGCCGCCAAGAGAAAGCAATATGTACCAACAAGAGACGATAACACCCTATACCACAGGCAACAAGGCCGCTCAGGTGGAGCAGATGTTTGATAACATTGCCCCCACCTACGACCGTTTGAACCATCGTCTCTCATGGAATATAGACAAGGGGTGGCGCCGTAAAGCCATCCGGCAACTGGCACCTTATCGACCGGCCACCATGCTTGACATTGCTACTGGTACAGGTGACTTTGCCATCATGGCAGCAGAGATGTTACACCTCACCCGACTCATCGGCGCAGACATCTCGGAAGGTATGATGGAGATAGGACGTCAGAAAGTCAGTGACAAAGGACTGTCAGACGTTATCAGCTTCGACAAGGAAGACTGTACTAAACTGTCGTACGAGGATCATACCTTTGACGCTGTTACGGCAGCCTTCGGCATTCGCAATTTCGACAACCTCGACAAGGGACTGGCAGAAATGTGCCGTGTGCTGAAACCTGGTGGACACCTGTGTGTGCTGGAACTGACCAAGCCCGTCACGTTCCCCATGCGACAGCTGTTCCACATCTATGCCCACACCGTGCTGCCCGTCTATGGAAGACTTATTTCCAAAGACCCGTCGGCATATACCTATCTCACCAAGACCATCGAAGCTTTCCCACAGGGAGAGCGAATGGTGGACATTCTCCGTAAGGCAGGCTTCCAACAGGCCTCGTTCAAACGGCTTACCTTCGGCATTTGCACGATGTATACGGCTACGAAATGACAAACAACCATAAATAAAAAAGGAGAAAGCATTATGGACAAGTACGGACTCATAGGTTATCCTCTCGGACACTCGTTCTCCATCAGCTATTTCAACCAGAAATTCAGCGATGAAGGCATCGATGCTGTCTACGAGAACTTTGAGCTATCAACCATTGACGAACTGGCTGAGGTACTCGACTCGAACCCCAATCTGCGAGGACTCAACGTCACCATCCCCTACAAGGAGAAAGTGATACCGTTCCTCGACAGTATCTCACCCGAAGCCCGCGCCATCGGAGCCGTCAACGTCATCAAGGTCACCCATCAGGGCAAGAACATCAAACTGAAAGGTTACAACTCCGACGTTATCGGATTTACCAAGAGTATTGAACCCATGCTCGACAAGAAGTGGCACAAGAAGGCGTTGATACTGGGTACTGGAGGTGCTTCCAAGGCTATCGACTACGGACTTCGTAACCTTGGACTGGAAACGGTCTTTGTCAGCCGCTATGAGCGTCCCGAGACCATTCAGTATCAGAATGTCACCCCTGAGGTTGTCAAAGAGTACAACGTCATCGTCAACTGCACACCGCTGGGCATGTATCCTAAGACGGAGGAATGTCCACTGCTGCCTTATGAGGCCATGGATTCGCACACGATCCTCTACGACCTCATCTACAATCCTGATGAGACGCTTTTCATGAAACGAGGGGCAGAACACGGCGCACAGACCAAGAACGGACTGGAGATGCTGTTGCTGCAAGCCTTCGCATCATGGGAGTTTTGGCACGAGAAGTAACAACGAGTACCCTGCGGTTCTGCCACAGGGATAAAAACTGGAAGCATGACACTGACAGACAACATCAATACACTGACCACACGGTACAACGACGCCATACAGGCGCTGATAGATTCCTATAACATGGAGTCTGAACAATTCGTCACGTTACGGTCGTCAACAAAACTAAAACGGCAATACTCCAAGCAATACGAGGCGCTGGTTCACGAATATAGAGGCAAGTGCAACGAAGAACTGCAGGTCTGGAAACAGAACCATCCGGAATGGGCCAAGCACCGCAAGATGCTGGGCTGGCTGTTCATCGTCGGCATCTTGGCTGCTTTCGTGGGCTGCTGTGCTTCTTTGCCTGAAGACGAGAGTACCCCTGCTACTTCGTCGTTCGTGTCGCAAGAACAATCCCAGGCCTGGAACGCCGATAACATTCCCATCCCTTACCTTCAAGACTCAACGCAGTACGTGTCGAATCCTGACAGCGTGCTGACTCAGAATGCCGTGGACCGCATGAATGTCACCCTGCAAAAGCTGAATCTTGAACTGGGTGTTCAGTCTGTGGTTATCGTGGTCAACTACATCGAGAATGATGACCCCTTCCGTTTTGCACAGGATGTGGGCAATAAGTATGGCGTCGGCTATGAGAACAGAGGATTGGTGGTCGTTGTCGGCTACTTGGATCACAGCATCAACATGTCGCCCGGCAAGGCACTGGAAGCCGACCTGACAGATGCCGAATGTCACCGTTTGGAACAGGAATACGTCGTTCCTGCCATGCGTGCGGAAATGCCTGACAGCGGTATGATATACCTCACAGAAGCAATCTACTCAACCCTCAAGAAAAAAGAGTTGCCGCAGATGTCGAGTCTGCTCAGTGAGAGTGATGATGACAGTGGCATTTTGGGATCCTTGGGACTTACCTTCCTGTTCCTAATAGGCTGGTGCGTGTATTTCCTGAAGCTGAACAAGAAGTATCAGTGGATGGGCCTGACCAGTGCCATCCCCCTTTTGGTCAACCCATTCTATGTGGCTGAGTCACATCACAGCAGTGGTGGCGGATTCGGAGGCTTTGGAGGTTTCAGCGGTGGAGGCGGAAGCGGAGGAGGCTTCAGCGGTGGCAGCTTCGGAGGCGGCAGCTTTGGAGGCGGTGGTGCCACATCACGTTGGTAAGTAACATCGTTACAATATAAAATGAAGAAATAAAACAATGAAATAATAATCTTAAAAACAGAAAATTATGAAACTAAGTAAAGGTACAATCGGAATTATCGCAGCAGTCGTCATCATTGGCGCATGGGCTGCAAGTGCTTACAACTCAATGGTCAGCGAGCAGGAAAAGGCTACTACCGCACTGGCCAATGTACAGTCGGCCTATCAGCGTCGTGCTGACCTCATTCCTAACCTTGTAGAAGTCGTCAAAGGTTATGCTTCACACGAGAAGGAAACCTTTGAGAGCGTTGTCGCTGCTCGTTCAAAGGCTACTTCCATCACCCTCGATCCTTCAAACATCACACCTGAGAAGCTGAAGGAATTCCAGCAGGCACAGGGCGAGCTGGGTTCTGCTTTGGGTAAGCTGATTGCTATTCAGGAGAACTATCCCGAACTGAAAGCTAACGAGAACTTCCGTGACCTGCAGGTACAGTTGGAAGGTACTGAGAACCGCATCAACGAGGCCCGCAATACCTTCAATGGTGTCATACAGAACTATAACACCTACATCCGCAAGTTCCCCAAGAATCTCATCGCAGGCATCTTCGGCTTCAACACGATGGAGAAGTTCCAGGCTGATGCTGGCGCAGAAAAAGCACCACAGGTAAAATTCTAAGTCAAGTATGTTGCTGTGATACAGCAACAAACACAACAATGAATATGGACAACCGCTATATGCAGCGTGGCGTCAGTGCCGCAAAGGAAGATGTCCACGCTGCCATCAAAAACATCGACAAGGGCCTCTATCCGCAGGCCTTCTGTAAGATTATCCCAGACATACTCGGAGGTGACCCTGAGTACTGTAACATCATGCATGCCGACGGGGCTGGCACAAAATCCAGCCTCGCCTACATGTATTGGAAGGAAACAGGCGACCTCAGCGTTTGGAAAGGCATTGCACAGGATGCCATCGTGATGAATACAGACGACTTGCTTTGCGTGGGTGCTGTTGACAACATCCTCGTATCGTCGACCATCGGCCGCAACAAGATGCTGGTTCCTGGTGAAGTCATCTCAGCTATCATCAATGGTACTGACGAACTGCTGGCAGAACTGCGTGAGATGGGTATCGGCATCTATCCCACTGGAGGTGAAACGGCTGATGTGGGCGACCTCGTGCGCACCATCATTGTTGACTCTACCGTTACCTGCCGCATGCGTCGCAGCGACGTGATAGACAATGCCAATATTCGTCCAGGTGATGTTATCGTAGGTCTTTCCAGTACAGGACAGGCAACGTATGAGAAACGCTACAATGGCGGTATGGGCAGCAATGGACTCACCTCAGCCCGCCACGATGTCTTCTCGAAATATCTTGCAGAGAAATACCCCGAGAGCTACGACCACGCTGTGCCCAACGACCTCGTCTATAGCGGCAAGTACAAGCTCACCGATGCGGTCGACGGTTCCCCTGTCGACGCAGGTCAACTGGTGCTCTCTCCTACCCGTACCTACGCTCCAGTCATCAAGAAACTTCTCGACGAACTGCGTCCTGAGATTCACGGCATGGTGCATTGTACAGGTGGTGCCCAGACCAAGGTTCTGCATTTCGTGAACGACAACTGCCGTGTCATCAAGGACAACATGTTCCCTGTTCCCCCACTCTTCCGTGCCATCCACGAGTGCTCAGGTACCGACTGGAAGGAGATGTATCAGGTATTCAACATGGGTCACCGCATGGAAATCTATTTGCGTCCCGAGGTGGCTGAGCAGGTTATTGCCATCAGCAAGTCGTTCAATATCGACGCGCAGATTGTCGGTCATATCGAGGAAGGTAAAAAGAGCCTCACTATCAATAGTGAATTCGGCACGTTCGATTATTAATATCCCCTATGCCGAGGTATCTTCTCGGGTTAACAAAGAATTATGGAAAATAACAGCATACTACAAAAGCTTGACGGACTGGAGGCTCGTTTCGAGGAGGTGTCGACCCTCATTACCGACCCCGAAGTGATAGCTGACCAGAACCGTTTTGTCAAACTGACCAAGGAGTACAAGGACCTAGGCGACATCATGGATGCCCGCAAGCGTTATATCGCCTGTCTGAACAGCATCAAGGAGGCGAAGGACATCCTGGCCAACGAGAGTGATCCTGAGATGAAAGAAATGGCTCGTGAGGAACTGTCGGAGAACGAGGAGTTACAGCCCAAGCTGGAGGAAGAAATCAAGATAGCCTTGATTCCCAAAGACCCTGAGGATGCCAAGAACGTGCAGATGGAAATCCGTGCCGGAACGGGTGGTGACGAAGCTTGCCTGTTTGCCGGTGACCTGTTTAAGATGTATAAAAGCTTCTGCGACTCGAAGGGCTGGCAGCTCTCTGTAACCAGTGTCAGCGAGGGAGCTGTAGGCGGCTACAAGGAGATTGACTTCGCCGTCAGCGGTGCCGATGTTTATGGCATTTTGAAGTATGAAAGCGGTGTGCATCGCGTACAGCGTGTGCCTGCCACTGAGACGCAGGGCCGAATGCACACCTCTGCCGCTACAGTCGCTGTACTGCCTGAAGCCGATAAGTTCGAGGTTCATATCAACGAAGGTGAGATTAAATGGGATACCTTCCGCTCCAGTGGTGCCGGTGGTCAGAACGTGAACAAAGTGGAATCGGGTGTCCGTCTGCGCTATATGTGGAAGAATCCCAACACAGGTGAAACAGAAGAGATACTCATCGAATGTACTGAGACGCGCGACCAGCCGAAGAATAAGGAGCGTGCCCTCTCGCGCCTGTATACCTTTATATATGATAAGGAACACCAGAAGTACATGGACGACATTGCCTCACGCCGTAAGACACTGGTCTCTACTGGTGACCGTAGTGCAAAAATCCGTACCTACAACTTCCCTCAGGGCCGTGTGACTGACCACCGTATCGGCTATACGACCCACGACTTGCAAGGCTTCCTTAGTGGAGACATCCAATCCATGATTGATGCCCTCACCGTAGCCGAGAATGCAGAACGCATGAAAGAAACAGAACTGTAATATGAGCGAAAAATTGAGAAAGTTCTGGGCTCCCATGAGAGAGGAGGCCAATAAAGAAAACTTCATCGTGAACATCATGGGGGCGTTGGGAATTATCCCAAGCGGATGGATAGGCAGAGAACTGGATAGCCTTTGGATAAGTTGGGGTATCTTCATCCTATGGTGGGCGCTTGTTGTCCTAATTTTCCTGACTTATCGTTATCTTAAAGATTAAGAAATATGACACGCAAAGAATTAATAGAGCAGATTCACGAGAAGCAGAGCTTCCTCTGCGTTGGTCTCGATACGGATATTAACAAGATACCTCAATGTATTATCGACGAGGCAAAAGCTCATGAGGGTGAAGACTTTGTCTTCCGAGCCCTCTGTGAGTTCAACGCCCTCATCATTGACGCCACAGCGCCTTATTGCGTGGCATACAAACCCAATCTGGCATTCTATGAGGCGTATGGTGTAGATGGCATCCTGGCCTTTGAGGCAACCATTGACTACTTGAAAGAGGAATATCCCAACCACTTCATTATAGCTGATGCCAAACGCGGTGACATCGGTAACACCTCAAAGATGTATGCCAAGACCTTCTTTGAAGAGTACGATGTCGATGCGCTGACTGTTGCCCCCTATATGGGTGAAGACTCTGTGACGCCGTTCCTTGGCTATGATGACAAGTGGGTTATTCTGCTGGCACTTACTTCCAATAAAGGTAGTCATGATTTCCAGTTGATGGAAGATGCCAATGGTGAACGACTCTTTGAGAAGGTTCTTAAACAAAGTCAGCAATGGGGCAATGACGAGAACATGATGTATGTTGTTGGTGCCACACAGGGCCAGATGTTCGAGGACATCCGTAAGGTGGCTCCCAACCATTTCCTGCTCGTACCGGGTGTCGGTGCCCAAGGAGGCAGTCTCGAGGAAGTATGCAAATATGGTATGATTCCCGGTGATATCGGTCTGCTGGTAAACTCCTCGCGTGGCATCATCTATGCCTCTCAGGGTGAGGACTTTGCAGAGGTGGCAGGTCAGAAAGCCCACGAGCTACAGGAGCAAATGGCAAAAATAATTCATCGTTCATAGTTCTTTTTCAAGAAAAAAAGTGTGGCGTTGCAATCATAGTTCATAGTTTTTTCGTACCTTTGCACGCAAATAGTAAATGGTAAACAGCCAAATAGTAAAATATGAATATCCTTGATAAGATTGACGAACTTCTGAAAGAAGTACAAACACTTACCGCTCAGAATGCTGAGGAAGTAGAACAGCTACGTCTGAAATATTTGAGCCGTAAGGGATTACTTAATGAGTTGATGACTGACTTCCGTAATGTTGCTGCCGATGAGAAAAAGACTGTCGGCATGAAAATCAATGAGTTGAAGCAGTTGACTCAGGAAAAGATTAACCAATTAAAGGAACAGACTGAGGTTCAGGAAGGTGACAATGATGGCATTGACCTCACACGAACCCCCTATCCTATTCAGTTAGGCACGCGTCATCCGCTGACCATCGTGACCAACGAGATCATCGACATTTTCTCACGCATGGGCTTTGTACTGGCCGACGGTCCTGAGGTGGAGGACGATCTGCACGTGTTCACCAAGATGAACTTTGCTGCAGACCATCCTGCTCGTGATATGCAGGACACTTTCTTTGTCAGCCAGCATCCAAACGATGTAACAAAAAACATCCTGTTACGTTCGCATACGTCAAGTGTTCAGGCTCGCGTTATGGAGCAAATGCATACGGAAGACGGCAAACTGACAGCCCCCATCCGCGTCATCTGTCCGGGTCGTGTCTATCGTAACGAGGCCATTACCGCTCGTGCACATTGCTTCTTCCATCAGGTTGAGGGTTTGTACATTGACAAGAATGTCTCGTTCACCGACCTTAAGCAGGTGCTGTTGAGCTTTGCCCGCGAAATGTTCGGCCCTGACACGCAAATCCGCCTCCGTCCGAGTTACTTCCCGTTTACCGAGCCTAGCGCAGAGATGGACATCTCGTGTTTCATCTGTGGCGGTGAGGGCTGCGGTTTCTGCAAGCACACTGGTTGGGTGGAGATTCTCGGCTGTGGTATGGTTGACCCCAACGTGCTCGAGCAATGTGGCATCGACAGCAAGATATACAGCGGCTATGCCTTCGGTATGGGTGTTGAACGTATCACAAACTTGAAATATCGCGTCTCTGACCTCCGTATGTTCTCAGAGAACGACGTTCGTTTCTTGAAAGAATTCGAATCGGCAAACTAACGGCATTGACTTTATAGGCATGAAACTCGTTGTAATGACACAACCCACTTTTTTCGTTGAAGAGGACAAGATTCTTGCGTCACTCTTCGACGAAGGATTGGACAACCTTCATCTCTATAAGCCTGGTTCAGAACCTGTCTACTCAGAACGTCTGCTGACGTTGTTGCCGAAGGATTCATACTCGAAGATTACCGTACACGACAATTACTATTTGAAAGAAGAATTCAAGTTGCACGGCATTCATCTGGACGATACTACAACACCAGTTCCTCAAGGCTATCGTGGACATGTCAGCCGAACGTGCACGAAACTGGACGAGCTGAAGGCAGCGAAGAAAAATGCCGACTACGTGTTCCTGAAATATATCTTTGATAGTCAGACGGAAGCTGATAAGAAAGCGTCTTTTACTCCAGAAGAGCTCAAGGAGGCCTCTCGTCGCGGCCTTATCGACCGGCATGTCTATGCTCTTGGCGGCATGAATATTGACACCATTCGTATGGCCAAGGATTTAGGTTTCGGTGGTGTTGTCATCAGCGGCGACTTATGGAACCGTTTCAACATTCACCAGGAACTGGATTTTCAGGCTCTTATCAATCATTTCTCTAAATTGAGAAAAGCAATAGGTTAATAATACTTGTTCAAAACAAACGTAACAATAATGACTAAGATGGACAAAAATTACATGGTATTTTCGGGTACGGCAACGAAGTACCTTGCAGAAAAGATTTGCCAAAGTTTAGGATGTCCGCTGGGAGAACTGGTTATCACCAAGTTCTCGGATGGCGAGTTTGCTGTATCGTACGAGGAGAGTATTCGTGGCCGCGATATCTTCCTTGTACAAAGCACATTCCCCAATTCAGACAATTTGATGGAATTGCTGCTGATGATTGATGCTGCCAAGCGTGCCTCTGCCAGAACCATCAATGCCGTCATCCCCTATTTCGGATGGGCACGTCAGGACCGAAAGGACAAACCTCGCGTAAGCATTGGTGCAAAACTCGTTGCAGACCTGCTTTCTGCTGCTGGCGTTACACGTGTCATCACAATGGATTTGCACGCAGATCAGATTCAGGGATTCTTCAATGTACCTGTAGACCACCTGTATGCCTCGAATGTCATCTTACCCTATCTGCAGAGCCTACAGCTGGAGGACTTAGTCATTGCATCTCCTGATGTCGGTGGTTCAAAACGTGCCAATACCTATGCCAAGTTCCTGGGATGTCCGCTCGTTCTATGTAATAAGACACGCGCTCGTGCTAATGTGGTGTCATCCATGCAGATCATCGGCGAAGTTCAAGGCAAGAATGTGGTGATTATCGACGATATGGTTGACACCGCAGGAACTATCACGAAAGCCGCAGACATCATGAAGGCTGCAGGTGCCAAGACTGTTCGTGCCTGTGCTTCACATTGTGTGATGAGTGGTCCTGCAAGTGAACGTGTCCAGGATTCTGCCCTTGAAGAAATCGTCTTCACCGATTCTATCCCCTACTCTAAGCGCTGTGCTAAGGTCAAGCAGCTCAGCGTGGCTGACCTTTTTGCAGAAACAATCCGAAGAGTTATCAACAATGAAAGCATTTCAAGCCAGTATATTATTTAGTGCTATCGTGCTGGGACTTGCCGCCTGCCAGTCGAACAGCTATAAGATTAATGGTACAGTAGAAGGATTGTCAGACGGTGATACCTTGTTCGTTACGCAAGACCTTCAAACAGGTCTGCCTTCTGATACCGTCATAGTAAAGGATGGTAAGTTCAGCATCAGTGGTACCGTCGATTCTACAGCCTTGTGCATGGTTTACAGTGCAGTACGGAATGAGATTAATGCGCCATTCTTTATGGAGTCTGGTACCGTTACGGTTCATTTGTCCGAAAAGCCTGGAGCCTCACGAGTCGGTGGTACATTGTGTAACGACAAGTGGCAAGAGCTCAATGATAGTGTGATGGTGATTGGAAAGGAAATCAACCGTATTGCAGAACACATTTACTCCAACAACCTTCCAGCTGAAGAACAGGAGAAGGGTATGCAGACGATTGAGAAACTCAACCAGCGCTTTGCCGCTCTCGTCCTGAAGACTGCTGAGAAGAACATCGACAACGAGTTTGGCTATTTTCTCCTGACCTATTATCCTGATGAGTATATTGATAACGCCTCACGCCTCCGTCTCATCAATAAGATGGACGATGATATGCGCCAACGTCCTGCTATACGCCAAATGGAACAGCAGCTGAAGAATGCAGCCAAGACTGCTGAAGGAGCGATTATCAAGGATTTCTCGATGAACGATCTTGAC
This sequence comes from Prevotella sp., assembly GCA_016286995.1. Classification (GTDB taxonomy): domain Bacteria; phylum Bacteroidota; class Bacteroidia; order Bacteroidales; family Bacteroidaceae; genus Prevotella. The sequence continues at coordinate 4,887 of JAEEVA010000034.1, read as the reverse complement.
GGCAACGACATCAGTCTGCTTGAGGAGGTGAAAAAGCACAAACTCACCATTATCGACTTCTGGGCATCCTGGTGTGCTCCCTGTCGCCAAGAAATGCCGAACCTGATAAAACTCTATGAAAACTATCAGGCAAAGGGACTTGGCATTATTGGCGTTTCGCTCGATTCTGACCGTGATGCATGGGCTAAGGGTGCCAATGCTTTGGGTATCAAGTGGCCACAGATGAGCGACCTCAAAGGCTGGGAGAATGAAATGGCCGTCTACTTTCAAGTGACCAGCATTCCCCATACCGTCGTTGTTGACAATAGAGGCAAGATTCTTCGCCGCGGTCTTCGTGGTATTCAGCTGGAGGAATTTGTTGATGAGCAGCTGAAATAGTCATGAAGGATAAGGAGCAGATACGCAACAACCTGAAGGCCAGTCCGAGACTGAAACGGTTTTTGGACTATCTTATCATGAATCAGCGTGATGCTCGTCCTCGTTGGTATATCCGACTCCTTGCCCCACTCTACCAGCATCGTGGTCGAGGTTCAAAGATTTATCGTAGCGTCAGGCTGGACACCCCGCCCTATCGCCGTTTCTGGCTTGGCAGGAATAGCATCGTTGAATCGTACTGCTGCATCAACAATGCCGTCGGCGATGTTACCATAGGTGATAACACGCGTATTGGCATTCATTGTACGGTGATTGGTCCTGTCTGCATTGGTTCAAGCGTCAATTTGGCGCAAGGCATTACTGTAACGGCTTTAAATCATAACTTTGAGAATACCGATTTGCGTATCGACGAGCAGGGTATTTCTACCAAACCAGTCATCATTAGTGACGACGTCTGGATTGGTGCCAATGCCGTCATCCTGCCTGGTGTAACGATAGGAAAGCACGTGGTGGTGGCTGCAGGGGCTGTGGTTACAAAGGATGTACCCGACTATTGCGTCGTTGGTGGCGTTCCTGCAAAAGTCATCAGGGACTTAAATGAAAGAATGTTGAATGAGGAATGTTGAATGAGGAATTGAGTGAAGCGAAATCATTCAGAATATCTCATTCTACATTCAACACTCAAAGAGGTCCAAGGAGAAATCTTGCTGAGGTTTCTCCTCTTCTTTTTCTTCTTGTTCATTAGTGAATTGCAGCATCAGTTGCTGGGCATCCGTCGACCCACTGGCATTCAGCCGATAGTATCCGCGACGGCCTGTACTCTCGATAAGTGACTGTGATGACTTTGAATTACGAAGCAAATACTGCTGCACATAAGCGCGTATTTCCTCATAGTCCGGCTGTACAAAGAACGTACAATTCATGTTATAAACGTGTCTGCTGATATTCTGCACGCTTATCCCACGTTCACCGGCTTCAAGAAGTATTCGAAGTATTTGCTGGTCGTAACTCACCTCTTAATTATCAATTGTCAATTATCAATTGTCAATTATAAAAAAGGCTGGCAAGCCTTTCCAAGCTTCCAGCCCTTTTATGCTTTCTTGATTTGATTATGCAAGCGTAATCTTCTCGTCAGCAGAAGCGAGCTTACCCTCCTTGAAGAGCCAGCCCAGACCGAGCAGAGTCTCTTCCTCAGAGATCTTTGCAGCCTTAGCGATTTCCTTAACGGTCAGTGCCTTCTCAGCAGCTGCCAGGGCCTGATAAACATCACCAGCCTTGAAACCAGCGTTCTCAGCATTTACAACGAGAGCAGCCTTCTTAGGAGCTGCAGCCTTCTTTACAGTAGCCTTCTTGGGCTCAGCTGCCTTTGCGGGAGCAGCAGCCTTCTTTGTAGTTTTCTTTTCTGCCATAGTTTAAAAAAATTAATACACTATTGAATAGATAAATTCTATCTTCTTTGTTTGATGGTGCAAAATTAAGAAAAATTTAGATACTATGTTACTGATTTATAAGACTTTTTGTAAAAAAGACACTTATTCTTGATATATATCAATTGACATGTTCCGAAAATCCTTAAAATTGACACCTTTTATGCATTATTCTGCTGGAGCTTCCAATTCCACTTTCAGTTGAAGTTCTTCCAACTGTTTGGGGTCCAGCTCTCCAGGAGCATCGAGCATCACGTCACGACCGGAATTGTTCTTCGGGAAGGCTATGCAATCACGAATGCTATCGAGGCCAGCCATAATGCTCACAAAGCGGTCGAGACCGAAGGCGAGACCAGCATGAGGCGGTGCACCATACTTGAAGGCATTGATAAGGAAGCCGAACTGTGCCATAGCGCGCTCAGGGGTGAAGCCCAGTATCTGGAACATCTTCTCCTGCAGCTTGCCGTCGTGGATACGCAGCGAACCGCCACCGACCTCAATGCCGTTGCAGACGAAGTCGTAGGCCACGGCGCGCACCTTCTCGGGAGCAGTATCCAACAGAGGAATATCATCGGGATTAGGCAGTGTGAACGGATGGTGTGTAGCCATCAGGCGCTGCTCCTCGTCGCTCCACTCGAACAGGGGGAAGTCGACAATCCACAGACATTTGAAGGTATCCTTGTCGCGCAGTCCCAGACGGTCGCCCATCTCCAGACGCAGCGTGCAGAGCTGTGTACGTGTCTTGTTGGCTTTGTCGCCACTCAGTATCAGTACCAGGTCGCCATCCTTGGCCTGTGTCTTTTCCTTCAACTTCTGCCAAACCTCAGGCTGGTAGAACTTGTCGATACTCGTCTTTACCGTACCGTCAGCATTAAACTTCACATAGACCAAGCCCTTGGCACCCACCTGAGGACGCTTCACGAAGTCCGTCAGTTGGTCAAGCTGCTTGCGAGTGTATTCGGCACAGCCTGGAACGACAATACCGCCAATGTATTCAGCCTCGTTAAACACGGGGAATTCGCCAGTACCCTTCAGCACATCCATCAGTTCCACGAATTCCATGCCGAAGCGCAGGTCGGGCTTGTCGGAACCGAAACGACGCATAGCCTCGTGCCACGTCATACGCTCCAACGGTGGCAGTTCCACGCCACGCACCTCCTTAAACAAATGACGGGCCAATTCCTCGAAGATGTTCAGCACATCTTCCTGGTCGGCAAACGACATCTCGCAGTCAATCTGCGTGAACTCCGGCTGACGGTCGGCACGCAGGTCCTCGTCGCGGAAACATTTGGCAATCTGGAAGTAGCGGTCGAAGCCTGATACCATCAGCAGCTGCTTCAGGGTCTGCGGGCTCTGTGGCAGCGCATAGAACTGACCGGGATTCATGCGGCTTGGCACCACGAAGTCACGTGCGCCTTCCGGCGTTGAACCAATCAGGATAGGTGTCTCCACCTCGATGAAATTCAGATTGTCTAAGAAGTTACGGATCAGGATGGTCATGCGGTGACGCAGTTCCAGATTCTTGCGAACACAACTGCGGCGCAGGTCCAGATAGCGGTACTTCATGCGGATGTCGTCGCCACCGTCGGTATTGTCCTCGATGGTGAATGGCGGTGTCTGACTCTCGCTCAGCACGTTCAGCTTCTCAGCCAGAATTTCGATGTCGCCCGTTTCCATCTTCGGGTTCTTCGCCTGACGCTCGCTGACCACACCAGTCACCTGCACACAATATTCACGTCCCAGCTTGTTAGCCTGTTCACACAGGGCAGCATCCTTCGACTCGTCGAACACCAGCTGCGTGATACCATAACGGTCGCGCAGGTCAACAAACGTCATACCACCCATCTTACGGGTTTTCTGAACCCATCCGGCCAGAGTCACCTGCTGTCCGGCATCGGTGAGTCGCAGCTCACCACAAGTTTTCGTTCTATACATTATTATATATATTATATAGTTTTTCTTTCGGGCTGCAAATTTACACAATATTTTTCAATTCACCAAATTATACTCCCACTTTCATGCCAGTAAAGTCATACTTTCATGCCAGTAAAGTCATACTTTCATGCCAGTAAAGTCAGCGCTGTCACTAGTGAGTTGGATTTTTTTAGTGCTTTTCTATTTGGCAGTCTCATTTTTTGTTGCTACCTCTGCAGGCGTTTTTACAAACGTACTAATATAATTATAACAAATTTAAGTAAAAAAGGATGAAGAAGTTCTATTATTTATCGGTAGCCTTGATGGCTGCGATGTTCTTTGTGTCTTGCTCTGATAGTGATGACAATGGAGGCAATGGTAGCAATGCGCCCGTACGGACGTTGTTGACTACACTGTGATGTTCTACAGCTGTGGTGGTTACAACTTGGATGGTGCTACCGAGGAAAACTGGGGTGAATCCTTGAATGGTCTTGAAATCAACGACGCCAATGTCCGCTACATGGTACAGTTCAAATATTCCGGTCAGAAGAATCTGGATAAATACAATCCCGGCCGCACCTGGGGTGGTAAGGCTGCTCAGTGCTACCGCTTCGAGCTGACTCACGACAGATATAACTATCAGGAAAAGCACTTTAACCTCAGTGGCTTCGAGCATGGTACCCAGGGCGCCAACTGCCAGATCTACCAGCCCGACTCGCTGGCCAACTTCATTAAGTACTGCCAGAAGGTAGCTCCTGCCAAGAATTATATTCTGGTGATTTCCGACCACGGTGGTGCTTATAACATCGGTGATGACTACGATAAGAGCCTCGTCACCACCCGTGGTGCCATGCAGGATGACACGCAGAAATACTTACTGATGTCTAACAAGGAGATGCGTACAGCGCTTGAGAAGGCCGGCGTACACCTGAAGGCACTCGTCTTCGACTGCTGCATCATGAACAACATGGAGTCTATCACCGAATTCCGAAGCTCTTGAATTCATTAAAAGACGCAAAACAATATAGTCATGGAAGAAGTAGCAAGCATCATTATACATTTGGATTGTTACGATGCTATTAAGTGTCTTCCTGACGAACTTGCAGGTGTTCTTTTCAAATCCATTCTTTGCTATGGATCCACTGGAGAGTTACCAAAAATTGATGACAAA
>JAEEVA010000033.1 GCA_016286995.1 Prevotella sp. | reverse complement strand
TACGAAGGCAAAGAGGATGAAATCATCAAACTGGTCGCGGCTGGTAACGTAACGTTCCCCTCGAACAACTCATTGGTAAAAGGTGCCACGAGTCTGTTCGGTCTTCGTACCGACATGCAGTTCGGCAAGCTAAAACTGCAGACAGTGCTGTCGCAGAAAAACTCCACATCGAAGAGTGTTTCATCGAAAGGCGGCACACAACTGACACCCTTCGAGCTTGATGTGGCCAACTATGAGGAAAATCGCCACTTCTACTTAGGCAAATATTTCCGTGAACGCTACGACGCTGCTATGGCTCAGTTGCCCAACATCACGACGGGCATCAACATCAGCCGTGTAGAAGTATGGGTGACCAACAAGTCGGGAACGACCGCCAACTCGCGAAACATCATTGCTTTCCCCGACCTGGGTGAAAGTAAAGTGAAGGAGCCTGGAAGCGGCAGTCAGGGAACGGGAGGTACGTCGGCAGTGCCTGACAATGGTGTAAACGACCTGTACAGTCAGCTGACAACGACGTACGCCGCAGCACGTGACATCGACCAGACGTCTGCGGTGCTGGATCCTGTCTTCGAGGGTGGCAAGGACTATGAGAAACTGGCTTCTGCGCGACTGCTCAACACATCGGAATATACGGTGAACGCCAGCTTGGGATACATCTCTCTGAAGACGACATTGCAAACAGACCAGGTGCTGGCCATAGCCTACGAGTACACCTATGGCGGACAGACCTACCGGGTGGGTGAGTTTGCTGCTGACCACACCAATGCCGCCGAGGCACTCTATGTAAAGTCCCTGAAGAACACGTCGAGCAATCCACAGCAGTACAACTGGTCGCTGATGATGAAAAACGTGTACTATCTGGCGTCGAACGTTGAAAAGACGAAGTTCAAACTCGACATCAAGTACAAGAGCGACACTGCTGGCGTCTACCTGACCTACGTTCCAGAGGTAAAGGATATCACACTACTGCGTGGACTGGGCTGCGACCGCTTAGACAACAACAATAAACTACACCCCAACGGCGTATTTGACTTCGTGGAGGGTTACACCGTCCAGAACGGCCGTGTGTTCTTCCCATCGGCAGAACCGTTTGGCACGACGCTCCGCAACTTCCTGCTGCGCAACGGTGTCAGCCCTGACATAGCTGAACGCTATACCTTCCATGAACTGTACGACACTACACGAACTGCTGCCCGCCAAATGACCGATAAGGACAAATACCTGCTGGTAGGACAGTTCAAAGGGTCGGCGGCCAATGTCATCTCACTGGGTGCATACAACGTGCCACAAGGTTCGGTGGTTGTCACAGCTGGTGGTGTGACGCTGACCGAGGGGTCGGACTATAGCGTGGACTACTCGGCTGGTGAGGTGACCATCCTGAACCAGAGCATCATCGACGCCGGCACCAGCGTCAATGTGTCGCTGGAGTCGAACACGGAATACGGCATGCAGCGGAAGACCATGTTAGGACTCAACTGGGAATATGACTTCTCGAAAGACTTCCAGATAGGCGGTACCCTGCAACACTTGTCGGAACAGGCATTGACATCGAAGGTCACCATGGGCAGCGAGCCACTGAAGAATACGCTGTGGGGACTGAACATCAACTGGAAGACCGAGAGCCAGTGGCTGACAAGCATGCTCGACCGTTTACCACTGCTGCACTGTACGCAACCCTCGCAAATCACCTTTACAGGAGAATTCGCACACCTCATAGCAGGTACAGCCAGCGGCACACAGGACAACGCCTCGTATATCGACGACTTCGAGAATGCTACCAGTGCCATTGACGTCATGGAACCTAAGTCATGGAACATTTCCAGCGTACCCACCATGTTCCCTGAATACAACGACAAAGACTCGGTATCAAGCAGCTACAACCGTGCCTTGCTGTCGTGGTACACCATCGACCCTCTCTTCACCTATCGCTCGTCATCATTGACACCCGCCCACATCAAGAGCGACCTGGAGCAACTGTCGAACCACTACGTCCGTGCCGTGTACGTCAGTGAGCTATACCCCAACCGCCAACAGTCGACTTACAGTGGCGCTACATCGACACTGCCCATTCTGAATCTGGCATACTATCCGCAGGAACGTGGTCCATACAACCTGAACACCAACGTCAACATGGACGGTTCACTGAAGGTGCCGCTACAGAACTGGGGCGGCATGATGCGCAAGCTGGACACCAACGACTTCGAGACGGCTAATATCGAGTACATCGAGTTCTGGCTCCTTGACCCATTCATCTATTCATCACAGGAACCAGATGCTGCCGACTACGGTGGCGACCTATACATCAACCTCGGTGAGGTGAGCGAGGACATCCTCCACGACGGCAAGAAATTCTATGAGAGCGGCATGCCCGTCGACGGTTCCTCGTCATATACCACCACCCAGTGGGGTAAGATTCCCATACAGGCCACGCAGACTTACGCTTTTGCCAACACCAGCGGAGCACGTGCCAAACAGGACGTGGGTCTGAACGGTCTGAATGACGAAGAAGAGCGCTCATATCCTGCCTATGCAGACTTCCTAAGCCATGTCAATGTGAACGACAGCGTACGCACAGCCTGGAACCAAGACCCTGCCAACGACAATTACCACTACTTCCGCGGCAGCGATCTGGACGAGCGAAAGGCCAGTATTCTGGACCGCTACAAGCGTATCAACATGCCACAGGGCAACTCGCCCGACAATGACCAGCAGACGGAAGGTTACGATACGTCATACAAGTCATACCCCGACGTTGAGGATATTAACCAGGACTACACGCTGAATGAGTATGAACGCTACTACCAGTACCATGTCAGCATACGTCCTGAAGACTTACGACTGGGGCACAACTTCATTACCGACATCCGAGAGCACACGGCTTCGTTGCGCAATGGCAAGAAAGAGCCGGTAAAGTGGTACCAGTTCCGAATCCCTCTCAATCAGTATGAAGAACCTGTAGGTGGCATCAGCGACTTTACAAGCATCCGCTTCATGCGTATGTTCCTCACACAGTTCCGCAAACCTATTGTATTACGTTTCGGATCGCTCGATCTGGTACGTGGCGAATGGCGTGTCTATGAACAGGAACTGACAGGCAGTTCGAATAGCGGTACAATGGAAGTCAGCGCCGTCAACATTGAAGAGAACAATGACCGCCGGCCAGTGAACTATGTGGTGCCACCAGGCATCTCACGAGTGACAGACCCGTCACAACCTCAGCTGACTGAGGCCAACGAGCAGTCTCTGTGTATGATGGTGAAGAACCTGAGCCAGGGCGAATCGAAAGCCGTCTACCGAAACACCACCCTCGACCTGCGCCAGTATAAGCGCATACAGATGTTCGTGCACGCCAACCACTTAATTGACGACAACACGCTGGGTGACGACCAACTGGCCGTCTTCATACGTCTTGGCAGCGACTATCGTAATAACTACTACGAATATCTCATTCCACTGAAACTGACGCCCGACCGCAATGACTACAACAAGTATAATTTGGACGACTGCCGTGCAGTATGGCCGTTGGAAAACATGCTCAACATTGACCTTTCTATATTCACGCATTTGAAGAAGGCACGCAACCAGGCCCGTGCAATAGGAACGGCCAGCTATACAACGGAATACTATGATTATGACCCTGACAATGCCAACAACCGTATCAGCATCATGGGTAATCCGTCGTTGGGCGAGGTGAAGACCATGATTATTGGTGTGCGTAACCTGACTGGCACCATGAAGTCGGGTGAGGTTTGGGTCAATGAGTTACGACTGATGGACGTCAACAACAAGGGCGGCTGGGCAGCATCGGGTAACCTGAACGTACAACTGTCGGATGTCGGTACGGTAAACCTGATGGGAAAAATCATCACCGAGGGATTCGGTGGCATTGAGGAATCGGTGGCACAGCGCACCACAGACAACTACAAGACCTATTCACTAACCACCAATTTCGAGCTGGGCAAGTTCTTCCCTGACAAGATGAAGGTGACTGCACCTATTTATTATAGTGTGACAAAGGAGATAACAAGGCCGAAATACAATCCGCTGGATACCGATATGGAACTGGATGACGCCTTGGAGTCAGTAGCCGACCAGCATGAGCGCGATAGTATCGAGTCGATAGCCATCACCAAGGCGACCACCAAGAACTTCTCGCTAAGCAATGTCCGTGTAGGCATCAAGACCAAGCGTCACCCCATGCCATACGATCCAGCCAACTTCTCGTTCTCATACAGTTCAAGGAACACACGCCGTTCGGGTGAAACGACTGTCTATGAGCACGAAGACGAGTGGAGAGGTTCCTTCAACTACACCTACACCCCTGTGTATAAAACGTGGGAACCGTTCAAGAAATCAAAGTCAAAGTCGAAATGGATGGCACTGCCTAAAGCCTTCGGCATCAACTACCTACCGCAGAACATCACGTTCAACACCGATTTGTCTCACACCTATTCCGAATTACAGGAACGTGACATGGACAATCTAGGAGGCTCGAAGATACCCGCTCAGTGGAGTTCGACATTCCTATGGAACCGCGATTTCTCGCTGCGATGGGACTTCACAAAGAACTTACACATGAACTTCCAGTCGGGTACTCAGGCGGAAATTGAGGAACCCGATAGTGACCTCCCCATCAACAAAGATCTCTATCCAGACCGTTACACGGCGTGGAAGGACTCCGTATGGCATAGCATCAAGCATTTAGGAACTCCGTTGAACTACCGCCAGACATTCACAGCCAGTTACCAGCTGCCACTGAACAAGCTACCCATTTTGGACTGGGTGAATGCCGATGCCAGCTATAATGCTTCTTACAACTGGGTACGTGGCATGAGGTTGGAAGACGGCAAATCGCTGGGAAATACCATCTCGAACAACCGACAGCTGAACATCAACGGCAATCTGAACCTCGAGACACTCTACAACCACTTCCCCTTCCTGAAAAAGACCAACGAGCGTTTCAAGAAGGCAGCCACCACCAATAAGCCGAAGAATTCAAAAGGCAACAAGAATGGCAAGGATGGAAAAGATGGCAAAGACGGAAAAGAAGGGAAAGATGGCAAGGATAGCAAGGATGGCAAGGATGGAAAATCTCCTGCCGGTAAAAATTCCAAAGGTAAAAACGACGATAAGAATCTGCCCAAGAACAAGAATTCCTACCAGCAGGAACTGACGCTGAAGCCCGACACCACCTTCACTATCACCCATAACAAGAAAAGCAAGCGGCTGATCGTGACCGCTAAAACCAAGGACGGCAAGAGCTATCCTGTCAAATACAAGGTCATCGACGAAAACAAGATACGCATCAAGAACAAGGACTCGGTTGCTATCAGTGTGACAGTGACGCCCAAGCCGTCGCTGGAGAACGACTGGTGGTATAAACCGACACAATCTGTAGCCCGTGTACTGATGATGGCCCGTACCATCGGCATCAGCTACCGCAACCAGTATTCCATGTCACTTCCTGGCTTCATGCCGATGGCCGGTGACGCCTTCGGACAAAACACCAGTGGCAACGTGATGGCACCTGGTCTGGCTTTTGCTTTCGGAATGACCGATGACAGTTTCATCGGCAAGGCACGTGATAATGGATGGCTCTCAGACAGTCTGACATCACCGGCTGCCACCAACCAGACCATCGACTTGCAGTTGCGGGCCACGCTGGAACCTGTACGTGACTTGAAGATAGACCTGAATGCATCAAGAACAGAGTCAAAAGCCCGTTCTATCCAGTATATGTACGACGGTATGCCGACGACCCAGAGTGGTACCTTCACCATGACGACACTTTCCATATCGTCGGCATTCGAGTCGATGGGTGATGCCAACAACGGCTATCCCTCAAAGGTCTTCGACCGTTTCTGCAATGCCTTACCCGACTATCAGGCCAAGGCTGCAGCCCACTATGGCCAGGAAGTAGACCAATACAGTGCTGCCGTGATGATACCGGCATTCCTCAACACCTATACCAGCAGTGGTGGCGGTTCACTCGACTTCTTCCCTGCCCTGACACGCCTGCTGCCTAACTGGACACTTCGCTATGGAGGACTGTCTAAGTTGCCGTGGCTCAGTGATCATTTCAAGTCGGTGAACATCAACCACTCTTACAAGAGTGTCTACGCAGTAGGCAGCTACACGAGTGGTACGGCAACGGCATCAATGTTGGGTTGGAGCGTACCGACAGTTACCATTCAGGAGAGTTTTGCCCCGTTGCTGGGTATGGACGCTACGCTCAACAACAATCTCACTGTCAAGGCAGAGTTCCGTCGGACGCGTGCCTTGACACTCTCAACCACCAGCATACAAATCAACGAGAACCGTTCAAACGACTGGGTAATAGGTTTGGGCTATAAAATCAGTGACTTCCGTTTGTTCAATAGCGGCATGTCACGAAAGATCAAGAAGTCGCAAAAAGGATCGAAGAGCAATCAAAACGACCAAAATGCGCAAGGTTCTACACGAGGCAAGGGCGGCGTCAACCATGACCTGAACCTACGCCTCGACCTGACGCTGCGTGACCAGGCGGCTATTACCCGCGACATTGCCAGCAGAACGTCGGCAGCAAGTAGTGGCAATTCAGCCCTGAAGATTTCGTTCCTGGCAGACTACACCCTGTCGCGCCTGCTTACCCTATCGTTCTACTACGACCGCCAAACCAACACGCCACTGTTGTCCAGCAGTTCGTATCCGACGACGACACGCGACTTCGGACTCTCCATGAAATTCTCGCTAACGCGATAAAAACTACGAAATAACGTAAGTTTCAAGGAACTTCAGGGTTCCCTGAGTACAAACCTCCTTGCAGGTAGCAGGCAACAAAATGGTTTCTCCACCACAGAAGGAAATGGTTTCGCCATCAATGGTCAGCGTTCCTTCTCCCTTTAAACCTATCAGGACGACAAAGGAATCAAGCTCAGAATAATCTATCTGCATGGGCTCGTCAAGGTCATAGACGGCCGTATTGAAATAGGGACACTCTACCAGCAACTGGCTTTGGTTCTTGACAGGTGTGTACTGCTGACGATAGTTTGGCAATACGGTATAGTCAATGCTCTCGGCAGCCTCCTTGGTATGTAGTTGGCGGAAGTTACCATCCTTGTCACGACGCTTGTAGTCATAGATACGGTAAGTAATGTCACTTGTCTGCTGAATTTCAGTCAAGTAGCAACCCGTTCCTATGGCATGAATACGTCCGGCAGGAATAAAGAAGCAGTCACCCTCCTTCACATCATATTTAGCCAGCGCATCGCAAATGGTGTCATTATCCACCAATGCCTCATATTCCTCAGGTGTAATCTTTTGTTTAAGACCACTGTAGAGCGTTGCCGTGGGGGCCGATTCCATCACATACCACATCTCCGTCTTTCCACGTGGCTTGCCTTGTCGGCGGGCTACCTCGTCAGAGGGATGAACCTGTATGCTCAATTCCTGACGGGCATCGATGAATTTGATGAGCAGGGGGAACTCATCACCAAAACGCTGGTAGTTGGCCTCACCAAGCAGTGCAGCTTTTTGACTACGGACAATATCGTTAATGGACAGCGATTCGGAATCACCCTCCACTTTCGTCTCATAGTCTTTAACACCACTAATCTGCCAAATCTCGGTACCCCATATCAGCGTCCTTGGCAGTGGTATGAATTTATAATAATGTGTCATTAGTGTTTTATTGTTTTGTTTTGTAATTTAATGCTTTATTTTTTTATTGTTTTATTGTTTTATTGTTCCTCAGTTGTCTCGCCAGAATCCTCTGGTGAAAAGCACCAGTACCGACATAATTTCCAAACGACCGACAAGCATCAGAAACGAACAGATCCACTTGATATATTCGGGGAGCTCACTCCATGACATCTCTGGACCGATACGCGTACTCAAAGACGGTCCGACATTGCTCAAACATCCAAAAGCAATGGCAATAGCATTGGTATTGTCAATACCTGCCACTATCATAATAGTGGTACAAATCATTACCATTATAGTATAGATGGCGAAAAATGCCAGCAATGTAGACAGTCTTTGCTGCGATATGGTCTGACCGTTAATTTTAACAGGCAAAACGGCATTGGGGTGCACTATCTTGCGGAACTCGTTGCGTAGCACCTTCAACACCATCACACAGCGGATGCACTTAAAACCACCCGTCGTCGAACCTGAACAGGCACCCATAAACATGAGACACCCCATGATGACCCATGTGATTTGTGGCCACATGGCCGCGTCATCGTTGAACAAGCCAGTAGTTGTCATGAACGATACTACCTGGAACAATGCCGAACGGAAGGCCCGTTCCATACCATAGCCGTTACGCGTCATCAGCAGATACATGATGAACAAGGTGCAGGCTGTGACGACAAACACATACAACTTAAACTCCGAGCTTTTGAACAATGCACCTATTCTCAACTTGAAGATAGCGAAGTAGAGCATGGCAAAGTTAATACCTGCCAAGAACTGAAAGAGCGCGGAAACATAATCAACGGCAGCCGACTGAAAATAGACCGTCGAATCGTTATGAGTAGTAAAACCGCCTGTAGCCGTGGTGGTCATGGCGTAGTTGATACTGTCGAACCAAGGCATGCCACAGAGATAGAACGACATGACACAAGTAATCGTTAAACCAAGATAGATGGTCCAAATCCACTTGGCCATTGTCGACAGACGCGGATGCATCTTCGAGCGGATAGGACCTGTAGCCTCTGCTGCGAAAACTTTCACGCTACCGTTACCCACCATTGACGGCAGAATGGCAATAGTGAAGAAGACGATTCCCAAACCACCTATCCACTGGGTTTGAGTACGCCAGAAAAGAATACCATGCGGCAGCCATTCCACATCGTCGAGAATAGTGGCTCCCGTAGTAGTAAAGCCCGACATCGTTTCAAAGTAGGCATTAGTAATATTAGGAATATAACCACCAATAAGAAACGGTAGCATGCCGAAGAAAGAAAAGATGACCCAAGTGGCTGTTACCAGCAGATAGCTGTCGCGACGATTCAGGTTATTATTAGCCGAACGACCGAAATATTTCAATATAAAACCAGCACAAATAGTAAGAACGGCAGAGATAACAAAAGGCATCAGGTCATCCTCGGCATAGTACGCAGAGATACCGGCACAAATGCCCAGCAGCGACCCCAAGAGGAATAGCAGCGATCCGATTATCTTATAGACCAGAGAGTAATTTACCATAACATGTTGGCCTTGAAATACTTCTCTACTTTCTTCAAGTTATGTTCGTGACAGAACACCATGACCAGGTCACCCTCTTGTATCTGTGTGTTACCATTGACCAGAATACCCTGACCATTGCGAACCAATCCACCGATAGTGACTCCCGATGGCATGCCAAGTTCCTTCACAACACGTTTGGTGACTTTGGAACCCTTGGCAGCAGAAAACTCTGCCACATCGGAATCAACCAACATCAGACTACGTACATTTGACACATCAGCGTCAAGCATCATCTGATATATATGACTGGCTGCAAGCGTTTTCTTATTGATGATGGTTCCAATGTCCAGACTCTCGGCCATATCCACATAGTCCAGATTCTCCACCATGGCCACCGTCTTACGGACACCCAGTCGTTTGGCTGTAAGACAAGCCAGAATATTGGTTTCGGCATTACCTGCCAAAGCTACAAAAGCCTGTGTATTCTGGATGCCCTCTTCCTGTAGTAATCCCAGGTCTCGTCCGTCGCCATGAATCACCATGACGTCATTATCAGCAAGTTTCTCATTAAGTTTCTCACAACGCGACTCATCCTGTTCAATGATTTTCATGCTCATATAGTCTGGGAGCATCTTGGCCAAACGGACTGCCGTTCTGCCACCACCCATGACGATGACATTCTTTACATCAGCATAATGTTCCTTACCGGCAATCTGTCTGACATAAGGAATATACTCACGGGTCGTCATAAAATAGGCCAGGTCGTTGACGTGCAACTCATCGTTACCGCCAGGAATAAGTGCTTCGCCATCACGTTTGATAACAACAATATGATAAGGGTCATCAGGACCGCAAAGCTCTCGCAACGGACGGTTCAATATCTGACACGTCTGACGGAGTTTGACACCCAATAAGACAAGATCACCACCATTGACGTCCCAACGCTGACGGACCCATGACATCTTCAAGCCATTGGTAATATCGATGGCTGCCAGCACCTCGGGGAAAATCAGTGAGTCAATGCCCATCTTCTCGAAGAGTTCCTTGCGGGTGGGGTCAAGGTATTCAAAATTGTCGATGCGGGCCACTGTCTTCTTAGCGCCTAAGGCATGGGCTATCATACAAGCATTCATATTACGACTCTCGTCAGGAGTAACGCCAACAAAGAGATCGGCATGCTCTACACCAGCCTCCTTCATCGTATTGATGCTGGTGGTACGCCCCTGGAGGGTCATGATATCATACTTGCTGTCCAAATCACCCAAACGAGCGGGATCTTCGTCGATGAGCACGCAGTCCTGATGGTCGCGTGACAGCAGTTTTGACAGGTGAGTACCTACGGCGCCTGCACCGGCAATAATGATTTTCATATTGTTAAGATGGCTTTTTGGATGCTTTCTTGGTCAATGCCCACAATGGTCTGCAGCTCTTTCACCTTGCCATGTTCGACAAAAACATCAGGCAGTCCCAGACGACGGACAACAGGCTGATAACCGTGTTCGCTCATCCATTCCAATACAGCAGAGCCCATGCCGCCATTGCGTACGCCGTCCTCAACGGTCACAATTTTCTTGAACTTACGGCCTATCTCATGTAACAATTCTTCGTCCAATGGCTTCAAAAAACGGAGGTCATAGTGGGCGACACTCACTATAGGTGAGGGGTGAGAAGTGCTAAGTTCATCGATAGCCGCTGCAACCGAGGCACCGACGGGGCCGATAGAAATGACTGCCACGTCATCACCTTGACGCAGACAGCGGCCCTTGCCAATGGGGATCTCTTCAAACGGACAATGCCAGTCGACTTGTGAGCCACGTCCTCGAGGATATCGGATGACAAACGGTCCCTTATCCGGCAATTGAGCCGTATACATCAGCCGGCGCAATTCACGTTCGTCCATAGGTGAGGCGATGGTCAGATTAGGAATCGGACGCAGTGCTGCCATATCAAAGGCACCATGATGCGTCGGTCCGTCTTCTCCCACTAAGCCTGCACGATCCAGACAAAGCACTACGTTCAGCTTCAATATGGCTACATCGTGAATGATGTTGTCGTATGCCCGCTGGGCAAAGGCACTATAGATATTACAGAAAGGCAGCAAGCCCTCCTTGGCCATACCTCCAGAGAAGGTCACGGCATGTCCCTCGGCAATGCCGACGTCGAAGGTACGATCGGGCATCTCCTTCATCATGATATTCATTGAACAACCTGTCGGCATAGCAGGGGTAACACCAATAATCTTGGGATTCTGCTGGGCCAGTTCCAACAGCGTCTCACCAAACACATCCTGGAATCGGGGCGGTATATTCTCCGTGTCCTTGACCAGACGCTGTCCGGTCTCTGCATCAAACCTGCCTGGTGCATGCCATACGGTGACATCCTTCTCTGCCGGAGCATAGCCATGCCCTTTCTGAGTATGCAGATGCAGCAGCTTAGGGCCTTTCATTTCCTTGAGCTGACGCAGAATGCGTACCAGTTCCTTGACATCATGGCCGTTAAAGGGACCGAAGTAACGTATATCCATACCCTCGAAGACGTTCTGCTGATGGGAGATGGCCGACTTTAAGGCATTGGTTAGACGGATAAGTCCACGACGGCGGTCGTCTTCCAACAAGCCAATCCTATGTAACCAGCGTGTCAGCTTAAAACGCAGGGCATTATAGGTTTCGTTGGTGTTGAGCGACAGCAGATACTCCTGCATGCCACCCACGGCCCGGTCGATAGACATATTGTTGTCGTTCAATACTATCAGAATATCATTGTCACTCGACGATACATTGTTCAGACCCTCGTAAGCCAGTCCACCCGACATAGCACCATCGCCTATGACAGCCACAACCTTGCGCTCGGGCTGTCCCTCAGACCGTTCTTCTTTGGCAGCAGCCACAGCCATACCCAACGCCGCTGAAATGGAGTTGGAAGCATGACCACACATAAACGTATCGTATTCGCTCTCAGTCGGACACGGGAATGGGCGCAGTCCACCCAATTTACGGTTGGTACAGAACTGTTCACGCCTGCCAGTCAGTATCTTGTGTCCATAAGCCTGATGGCCCACATCCCACACAATACGGTCATGAGGGGTGTCGTAGACATAATGCAAAGCCACCGTAATCTCAATGGCTCCCAAACTGGAGGCCAGATGTCCTGGATTCACCGACAGCTCTTTTACGATGTCCTCGCGCAGTTCCCTACATAGTTCCGGCAACTCGTCAACAGTCAGTTTCCGCAGGTCCTCTGGATATATTATTTTCTTTAATAATTCCACAGTATTTCCGATTTTGTTGGCAAAGGTACGAATAAGTGAGCAAAAAGCCAAATAAAATTTGAGTTTTTTCGAACGAGAGTATCTTCACCAATGGTGAAAGGTACGAATAAGTGAGCAAAACGCAAAAGGAAATTTGAGTTTTTTCGAACAAAAGTACCTTCACCAAGGGTGAAAAGTACGAATAAGTGAGCAAAAAGCAAAATAAAATCATACTTTTTTTGGAGTTTGCATATTTTCTTCATATCTTTGCGGTGTAAAACTGAAAAGACCGATGATTTATATTACTCTTCCGCCCCATCCGACGCGACGTCTTTCATTCTTTCTCGCTATGGAAGAATATATTGCCAGGACATTGCCGCCTGATGACTATTTCTTTATGTGGCAGGTGGAGCCTACGGTCATTATCGGTCGCAACCAAGTGATAGAAAACGAGATTGACGCAGATTTCTGTCATGAGCATCACATTCAGGTGTATCGTCGCAAGAGTGGCGGTGGCTGTGTGTATGCCGACATGAACAACATCATGCTCTCCTATGTCACTGCCGACAATCAGGTGGGTGTTGTCTTCAATCAATTCATACAGATGATTCTGCTGGTGTTACGCAAGATGGGCATTGAGGCAACAAGTACCAGCCATAACGACGTCATGATTGGCGACCGTAAGGTGAGTGGTACTGCATTCTACCACATGCCCGACAGGAGCATTGTCCATAGCACACTGCTTTACGACACCAACTTCGAATATATCACGAAAGCCATCACACCCAGTCCGGAAAAGTTACAGTCGAAAGGCATCCAGAGTGTCCGTCAACGTGTCACTCTGTTAAAGGATTATGTATCGTTAAGCCTTGACGAAGTGAAAAACTGCATCCGACAGACCTTGTGTCAAGAGGAACGCATGCTGACTGGCGATGATGTCGCTGCCATCGAGCAATTGGAACAACAGTATCTGCAGGAAGAATTCATACATTAATCATAACAACTATGGAACAAGCAATAAAACGAACCTGTCTTTATGACAAACACGTTGGCCTGAGTGCATTGATGTCGCCCTTCGGCGGTTTTGACATGCCCATCCAATATTCAGGCATCGTCGACGAACATCAGGCTGTACGTCAGGCCTGCGGTGTCTTTGACGTCAGCCACATGGGCGAAGTGCTCATTAGCGGCAGCGATGCCGAGCGTTACGTCAACCATATCTTCACCAACGACGTGAGAGGCATTCCCATAGGAAAAATACTCTATGGCATGATGTGCTATGAGAATGGTGGCACCGTCGACGACCTGTTGGTATACAAGATGGCCGACGACCGTTTCTTTCTCGTCATCAATGCTGCCAATATTGACAAGGACTGGGCATGGATTCAAGATCAGGCCAAAGGCTACGATATCACATTGGAGCACCAAAGCGAACAGTATGGCGAACTGGCAGTACAGGGTCCCCAAGCCGAGCAGGTCATGCAGGAGGTACTGGGAATTGACTGTGCCGAACTGACATTCTATACCTTTAAGGTCATTGGCGACGTCATCGTCAGCCGTACCGGCTATACGGGTGAGGACGGATTTGAAATATATGCTACACCTTATTATATTAATGAGTGCTGGGACAAGCTGATGGCCAGCGGACGCTGCAAACCCTGTGGTCTGGGCTGTCGCGACACCCTACGCTTTGAAGTTGGTCTGCCACTCTATGGCGACGAGCTGTCGGCAGACATTACCCCCGTTATGGCCGGTCTGAGCATGTTTGTCAAGCTCGATAAGGAGGAGTTCATCGGCAAGGAGGCATTAGCTCGACAGAAAGCGGAAGGTCCTGCCAAAAAGGTGGTGGGCATTGAACTGGCCGACAAGGCTATTCCACGTCATGGCTATACCGTACTAAAGGATGGACAGCCCATTGGCGAGGTAACCACTGGCTATCATACCATCTCGACGGACAAGAGCGTCTGCATGGCACTCATCGACAGCCAGTATGCTAAGCTCGACACAGAGGTAGAGATACAGATTCGCAAAAAGGTTTTCCCTGGCAAAGTCGTTAAGAAACAATTTTATAACAAAAACTATAAAAAATAAACAGTATGGCAAAAGTATTGGAAGGACTCTATTACAGTGAGTCGCACGAGTATGTACGTGTTGAAGGTGACTTCGGTTACATTGGTATCACAGATTATGCCCAGAACGCACTGGGCAACGTGGTGTATGTCGACATGCCCGACGTCGACGACGAGGTATCTGCCGGTGAGGAATTTGGTGCTGTTGAGAGTGTCAAGGCTGCCAGCGACCTGATGTCGCCCGTCACAGGTGTCGTCGTTGAGGTCAACGAGGCACTCGACGACCAGCCCGAACTGGTGAACAGCGATGCTTACGAGAACTGGATTATCAAGGTATCGCTCTCAGACAAGAGTGAGCTCGACAACCTGATGGATGCTAAGGCCTACACTGCTTTCTGCGAAAAATAACACATTTCTGTGACTATGAGAGTCTACTACATTCATCTGAACGGTGTTCAGCGTGGGCCGTATGATGAAGCCACGCTGCGTGGCATGAATTTGTCACCGAGCACCCCCATCTGGTGTCAGGGTATGAGAAACTGGGGGACTATCTCCCAGGTGCTGCCCAACTACGGTAGTTCCTATCAGCCTCAACAGGTTAACAGCTTTCAGTCCCAACAACATCAGAGCTATCAGGCACAGCAGAATAACGGCTACCAGACTCAGCAGGGCTACAACCAGGCTTACCAGCAGCCAGGAGCCCAGTTCATTGCGCCCGAACAACTCAGCTTATGGGGCTACTACAAGAAATGCTGGAGCAACTACGCTACGTTCTCTGGTCGTGCACGCCGCACTGAATTCTGGAGTTTTGCCCTTTTCAACCTACTCATCGCACTGGGCATTTCCATTTTCACTTCCCTGCTGGTATTCATCGTCATGCTCATGCTCGACGACAGCGGAGCAGGTTTACTGATAGCTCTGCCCACGATGGCCATAGCCACCTATATCGTCAGTACAGTCTTCATGCTCGCTGCTCTGATACCTGGTTTGGCAGTAGCCTCACGCCGTCTGCACGACACCGGCAGGAGCTTTTGGTGGATTCTGCTGTCACTGACAGGTATTCTCATGATTATTCCCATCATTGGTTTATTACTGGGCATAGCAGGTCCCATCACCTTGCTGGTATTCTATTTCATGGACAGCGAGCCTATGACTAACCAATATGGCCCCAACCCCAAAACGGGCAGATAAACATCATAAATTGTCAATTATCAATTATCAATTCTCAATGTACAAGTATTTTCCCCATACCGAGGACGACCTGCAGGCAATGCTCGAAAAGGTGGGCATCGATTCTCTCGATGCTTTATACGCCCAAATTCCGGAGAGCATCCGTTTCCGTGGTGACTACGGCCTGCCTGCAGCCATGAGCGAACAAGAGGTACGTCAGCTCTTCGAACGTCTCGGTTCTCAAAACAAGCAGCTGATGTGTTTTGCCGGCCATGGTGTCTACGACCACTACACCCCCAGCGTCATTCCTCAGATAGTGCAACGTTCTGAGTTCCTTACCTGTTACACACCCTATCAGGCAGAAATCTCTCAAGGCACGTTGCACTACATCTTCGAATACCAGTCGATGATGGCCGAACTCACAGGCATGGACATCTCCAATGCTTCGATGTACGACGGTACCACAGCCACTGCCGAAGCGATGATGATGGCTGTGGCTGCCGGCAAGAAGCAGAACACGGTCCTCATATCTGAGACCGTTAATGGCAAGACACGCGAAGTGCTCGACACCTACGCCCTGCATCATGGTATTGGCCTGGTGACTATTCCGGCAAAGGAGGGTGTTACCTCTAGGCAAGACCTTGAGGCACTGTTAGCCGAGGGGGGCGTTGCGGGCATCATCGTCCAGCAGCCTAATGTCTATGGCATCGTCGAGGACTACGAAGGTTTTGCCGATGCATGTCATGAACAGAAGGCGCTCTTCATCATGGATAGCGTTGCTGCCGACCTGGCCGTGCTGAAGACACCTGGCGAATGGGGTGCCGACATTGCCGTCGGCGACGGACAGTCGCTGGGCATTCCCATGCAGTGGGGCGGTCCCTATGTCGGCTATATGTGTTGCACGGAAAAACTTATCCGCAAGATGCCTGGCCGCATTGTCGGCATGACGAAGGATAACCGCGACCAGCGTGCCTTCGTGCTGACCCTGCAGGCTCGTGAACAGCACATCCGTCGTCAAAAGGCCACCTCAAACATTTGCAGCAATCAGTCGTTGATGGCTTTATGGGTGACAATCTACATGTCGTTGATGGGCAAGCAAGGCTTGAAGGAGGCAGCAGAGCTCTCTTACGCTGGTGCCCATTATCTCTGGGACGAGCTCAAGAAGACGGGACGTTTCCAGTTGGTTTACAATCAGCCTTTCTTCAATGAGTTTTATGTGAAGTACGATGGCGATGTAGAGGCCCTTTACCAGCGTTTCGTCGATGCAGGATTCTTAGGCGGTGTCAGACTGGAGGACGGCCTCATGTTTGCCGTTACTGAGAAGCGTACTAAAGAAGAAATTGATAACCTCGTAAAACTTGCTGCCCTATGAACAACCGACTATATGGAAATCTGATCTTTGAGCTCTCAAAGGAGGGCCGAAAAGGCTATAGCCTGCCAAAAAATCATTTTGGTGATTACGAGATACCTGCTGCGATGCGGCGTGCTGAAGATGCGCAGTTGCCAGAGTGCGACGAACTGACAGTAGTGCGCCATTATACGAATCTCTCGAACAATAACTTCGGTGTCGATACGGGCTTTTATCCTTTAGGTTCATGTACGATGAAGTACAACCCTAAAATCAACGAGGAAATGGCTGCCCTGCCACAGTTCCAGAATCTGCACCCGTTGCAGCCAGGCAATACCGTGAAGGGTGCCTTGGCACTGGAAACACTCTTGGAACAGTCGCTCTGCGAGCTGACGGGTTTGGCTCACTTCACCTTTAAGCCATACGCCGGTGCTCACGGTGAGTTGACAGGTCTTATGGTCATCGACAACTACCACCGTTCACGTGGCGACATGCAGCGTAAGAAGGTCATCGTGCCCGACTCGGCTCATGGCACCAACCCTGCCTCAGCTGCCGTCTGCGGACTGGATATCATCGAGGTGAAATCGGATGCGAATGGCCTGGTTGATCTGGTTGATCTGGAACGTCTGGTAAATCTGGAGGGTCCCAACATCGCTGCCATGATGATGACCAATCCCAATACCCTCGGTCTCTTCGAAACCAACATTCCGGCCATCGCCAAACTCATCCACGATTGTGGCGGTTTGATGTACTACGACGGCGCCAACCTGAATCCCATGCTGGGTGCTTGCCGTCCTGGCGACATGGGATTCGACGTCATGCACATCAACCTGCACAAGACATTCTCAACGCCTCATGGCGGTGGTGGACCAGGCTCTGGTCCTGTGGGAGTCCGTGAGGGCTTGCAGCAGTTCTTCCCTGTTGTTTCTCCCTATCACGGCAACTTCGGCGTCATGATGCGTGCCTATGCCTATATCCTCTCGCTAGGACGCGAATATGTCAAACTGGTGGGTCCATTGGCTACGCTCAATGCCAACTATATCAAGGAGAGCCTGAAGGATGTCTATGAGCTGCCCATCGACACCACCTGCTGCCACGAATTCGTGTTCGACGGCCTGAAGGATAAGAGTACGGGAGTCACCACGATGGACGTCGCCAAGCGTCTGCTCGACTACGGCTATCATGCGCCCACCATCTACTTCCCACTGCTTTTCCATGAATCGCTCATGATTGAGCCCACGGAAAACGAGTCGAAGGAGACACTCGATGGTTTTATCGCCGTGATGCGCCAGATAGCCGACGAGGCCAAGAACGACCCTGACTTAGTGAAGTCTGCACCTCACACCACACCCATCGGACGTGTCGACGACGTTCTGGCTGCCAAGCATCCAGTTACGACGTACCGCCAAATGAAGGCAGAAGTTTAATTGTCAATTATCAATTATCAATTGTCAATTATGAAAAAGGCTGATTTGCTCATCATCGGTGCCGGTCCTGGAGGCTACAAGGCGGCAGAATATGCCGCCAAGCAGGGGCTGAAGGTCATCATCTTCGAGAATGACAACGTCGGCGGCACCTGTCTCAATGTGGGCTGCATACCCACCAAGACCTATGTCCATAGTACCACCTTCGAGGAGGCTCGCGAGCGCATGGCCACCGTCGTCCCCCAGCTTCGTGCTGGTGTCGAAAGCATCCTCTCCCACCCCAACATCACGCTGGTTCGTGGCAAGGCATCCTTCATCGATGCCCGTTCAGTATGTTGCGCTACCAACGCAACAACCGAAACCTACACCGCCCCTAACATCATCATCGCCACCGGTTCCCAGACCAAATGGCTCCCTATTGAGGGTGTTGGTACAGACCCTCGCGTGGTCGACTCTACGGGGCTGTTACAGCTCGACACGCTTCCAAAGAAGCTTTGCATCATCGGTGCCGGTGTCATCGGCATGGAGTTCGCCAGCGTCTTCAACCGCTTTGGCTCCGAGGTGACAGTCATTGAGTACCTCAAGGAATGCCTGCCCGCTCTCGACAGCGACATTGCCAAGCGTCTGCGCAAGACGCTGGAGAAGCGCGGCATCACCTTTAAGATGAAGACCGCTGTGCAGAATTTGAACGACATCGATGCCGACGTTATCCTCATGGCTACAGGCCGCAAGCCCCGTACCGAGGGGCTGAACCTCGAAGCCACAGACATCACCCTCACCCCACAGGGAGCCATCCCCGTCGACGACAATTATCAATTATCAATTGTCAATTCTCAATTATCAATTGTCAATTCTCAATTAAACGGTCTCTACGCCATCGGCGATGTCAATGGCCGTCAGATGCTGGCCCATGCTGCTGAGATGCAAGCCATGCGTGCCGTGAACCACATCCTCGGTAAACAGGATAGCATCCGTTTCGACATCATGCCAGCCGCCATCTTCACCGCCCCCGAGGCTGCCAGTGTCGGTCCTACGGAAGACCAGCTGATTGCAACGCCACACTCTGACCAACGGTCAGAGAAGGCTGACGGCATTGCCTACCAGTGTCACAAGGCCTTCTGGCGTGCTAACGGCAAAGCGACGGCGATGGGCGAAACCGAAGGCATGCTGAAGCTGTTCTCTGCCGAACCGACAGGAACCATCCTGGGCTGTCACGCCTATGGAGCGCACGCTGCCGACATCATTCAGGAAGTGTCCGTACTCATGTGCCGCGACACCACCGTCAGTCAGTTGCGCGACATGGTACACATCCACCCCACCCTGAGCGAAATATTAAAGGCTGCTACAGAATCGTAGCAGCCTTTTTTCTTCCGAGCTAAAAACTTCGTCCTTAGTCCTTAGTCCTTAGACCTTAATTCTTAACTCTTAATTCTTACTCGGCGTAGCCGACACCTCTTAATTCTTAACTCTTAATTCTTAACTCTTAATTCTTAACTCTCACCGTTGTTACTGTCGTCACGCTCTGACCCATGCTGTCTGTCGACGCCTCAGTCTTCAGTGACTTCACCCAACCGTCATCATCCAGCTCGTAGGTGGCCTTCTCCTTCATTTCAATCTTCAGCATGCCACCCTCTAACAGTTGGTCGATGTTCTCTTTAACCATTGCAGCCTGTTCGGGAGCGCTAGCCTCCACCTGCTTGATAATCAACTCCTTCATATCCTCCTTCGACATATTCATGGTCGAATTGGTGGTAATCGACTTACCGTTGACGAAGTACATGCGCTTCATCTTCAGGCCTTCGCCGTTAACAAAATCTTCCTGAGCACCGGTCATCAGCGTCTTGCCGTTCAGCACTAGCACACTCGTTGCCTCCAGAATGTTCGACTGCAGTTTCTCCTCGTCAATGGCACTCAAGGTCTGAGTCTTCAGCATGTCCTTCATGCTTTCCAGCTGAGGCAGGTCTTTGATGGCATCCTCAACCAGCTTATTAGCACACTGCTCCATCTTCGGCTTCAGTTCCTCAAAGTTCGTGATACGCAGCACCTTGCCGTCCTTGTCAGTGGCAATAAGCACCTTGATACCCTTCATCATCTCCTGCGTCATCCCCATCAGCTTACCAACAATATTGTTGGCATCAGCCTCAACATTCACCGAGTTTGTCGTCAGCTCAATCACATAGCCGTCGGCAGTCTCATCAGCCACCTTGTATGTGTCGTCAACCGACATCTTAATATCACCCTGTCCGGGAATAGACATCGTCATTTCCGATACATACTGTTTCTCCAGACCCTTGGTCAATTTCGGAGTCACCTTCAACTGTGCATTGGCTACAAGAGCCACCATCAGCATCATACTGAACAACATTACTTTCTTCATTGTTTTCACGTTTATTGTTTAATGTTTAGTGTTTACCGGCTGCAAAGGTACAAAAAGTTCATTGTTCATTGTTCATTGTTCACAGTTATTTTTATGCCGGTTGTGATAAAAGATGTTAAACGGATGCAAATATGAACTATGAGCTATGAACTATGAACTGAAATAATCGTAATTTTGCACTCTTGAATGGAACGGAAACTATTTTGTGAGATATCGCCCTTTACCTATCGCCTGTCGATGGAGAAAGAGATTATGAAACGTCATCTGAAGGACTGTTTCAGTAAGACGCGTTTTGCCAAGAAAAGGACGGAGACATCATTGCCGGTGGTCGTCTATCGTCACAATTCACTCATCCGCCGCCGTCTGGGCAACGTCGACATGCAGCTGCAGGAGAACAAGGCCACCAATCTCGCCTTGGCGGTGACCCATATTGACGGACTGCTGATTCGGCCTGGCGAGACGTTTTCAGCATGGAAGTTGATTGGAAGAACATCAGCACGGAAGGGCTATAAAGAAGGCCTGACCATTGCGAAGGGACAGCCGTCACACGGCATCGGAGGCGGCATGTGCCAGCTGTCGAACCTGATTCACTGGCTGATATTGCACAGCGAGCTGACCATTACGGAACATCACCATCACGACGGACTGGACCTATTTCCTGACTTCGGCAGGCAGATTCCTTTCGGCACAGGCACCAGCATCTCATACAACTACATCGACTACCGTTTCAGGAACGACACCACCAACACCTATCAGCTCAGGCTTTGGGTGGACGACGAATATCTGTGCGGAGAACTACGGGCTACGGAACAACAGTCTCACACCTTCCACATTCACGCTGAAAACGAATATTTTTCACGTGAAGACGGTGTGGTCTACCGCAACGGTCAAGTCTATCGCGACGTCATCGACCCCATAACAGGCCAACGTGTCGCCAGTCATCTCATCCGTACCAACCATGCTAAGGTCATGTACAAATGTCCTCCATCCGTCATCATTCAGGAGTGAGCCAGCCGTTAAGGGAAAATCAGAAAAATTGGAAGAAGAAAAAGACGGCAGCATACTGCATGGGGACACCTCGTGCATAGCCGATGGTGTGGTTGTTGCTGTCGCGCACCGTACCATCGCTCTCCACCTTGCCCAGCGTCGAGTTGTTGCTGTTGCGCACCGTGCCGTTACTCTCCACCTTGCCCAGCGTCGAGTTGTTACTGTTGCGTACCGTGCCGTTACTCTCAATCTTACCCAACAGCGAGTTGTTGCTGTTGCGGATGTCGCCATTGCTGCTGATGCGGCCAATGACGGAGTTGTTGCTATTCCTCACCGTACCGTCGTTTTCTATTCTGGCCACAACAGAATTGTTACTATTACGAATGGTCTGTGCACACAGGGTTGCGCAGCACATCAGCAGCAAGCCGATGATGCATAATCTGTACTTCATAATGATCATTTCCTTTAACATGGCCCAAAGATAAGCATTTATTTTCAAACAACGTTCATCGTGAGCATTATTTTTATCTTTTTTTTTGCAGGAAAGGATTTTTTTCGTATCTTTGCAGCAGATTAACCACCGTCTGATAACTATAGACCAATTTCTAAATGAAGATCATAATTACCAAATAAAAGAACTATGAAATCATCAATGACCATAAAAGAAAAGTCCCTCGCCAGTGCTTGGCGAGGGGAATGGTCATTGTCGCTTAATAAAATATGTTTACTTTATAAGTTCATCCAAATGCGCAACAAAGTCAGCCGACGTAAAGTGCGTGATGTCAGAGAAATCGTAATGCCGACGGTCGTTAGTTATTATGTAGTCGCATTCCGCAGCCTTGGCGCACTGATATTGCAGCATGTCCTCGAAGTCTTTCACCGGCTGAGCGATGGCTGCCATTACCTCTTGCTTACGCAGGTCGACAATCTCTACCACGTTAGCCATCTGGCTCAGCGCATCGTACTTTTCCTCTTGGGTGTGTCCCTTGATAATGTACGCAATATTAGCGAAGGTAAGCGCCGATGCGAACAACATCACCTCACCCGAGAATCCACAGGCAAAAATCTGCTCAGCGTCATCCGCCCCCGCACGGTTGTCAATGTAGTCAATCAATATATTGGTGTCAAGAAATATCCGTTTCATCGCTCCATGATATGTGCTAAGTGTTCATCCTGTGCCATTTCGTCCTCGGTGATGTTCACCATGCCGCGCAAACGTTTAAATTCTGCGGGCACCTGTCTCTTGGACGCAGGTTCCTCCATCGATTCTGTGATGAACGTCACCACTATCTGCTTTTGTTCACGGGTCATACCCTTCAGCAGCGCCATATATGGAGCCATCGGTGTCTCCTTGATTCTCTGTGCTAATGCTGTCATAATCTTAACTTCTTTGGTTTCTGGCTGCAAAAATACAAAATTAATTTGAAATAACAAAGATATAAACGAAAATATAAGAACAATGAAACGATTCATGACTAAAAGACTTAACAGAGTCCTCACGGTAGTGCTGACATGGGGATTTGCACTCCTGACAGTAGTTGTCCTGGAAGGATGTGCGACGACAGCTGAGAGAGCAGCAAAGGCTGCTGAGGTTGCTGAAAGGGTGAATGTCGCGCTGACGGAGAGAAAATATAAAATAGGTATAGACCGCATGTATCCGATGAGGGGAACGCCGAAGAATGTGTCGTTTAACTATTCAGTGGAGGTGAGGAACGATTCGCTGTTCTCCTATCTACCCTATTTCGGCCGTGCTTATCAAGTGCCTTACGGTGGCGGCAAGGGACTGGATTTCTCAGAGCGCATAGGTAACTATCGGGAGACACAGGTAAAGAAAGACCACCGGCATATTGAAATAGACGTAAAGAACGAGGAAGACACCTACCTCTATATTATTGACGTCTTTGACAACGGTAGCGCGCAGATTGATGTCCAGGCCATTCAGCGCGAACACATCTCTTATTCTGGTGAAATCATATTCTGACTCGTAGGGTAACCTATGACCTGAATAAACAATGTTAAAGCGTCTGAAATCGAGAACAAAAAATTAAGTATGCAAAAAATACGGCTAACATTATATGTCGTTTGATAATAAATGTTTATCTTTGCAGCTGGAATGAACAAAAAGAACTTAGACATCGGCTATTTCTTGTCCTTTTGTATTGAGCAATACAAAAAGGCCAAACATTTGTCTGGAGCTGAAGCTGCAAGGATTTTTGACCGATATGGTGTGCTGGAATATCTCGAAGAACACTTTTAGCCACTTCACTCGCAGAGTCACCAATGGATTTTAGAAGACATCGATGAGTTTATCAGTTTAAGGAAAGGAGAAGTGGCATGAAACTATATCATGGAAGTTTAGAGCAGGTCGATAAACCTGAAATTCGTGAATCAGACCACACACTGGATTATGGTAAAGGATTCTACGCAACCACATCTCAAGATCAGGCAGAAGATTGGGTCAAAAGGAGAGCTGCTTTTGCTCTTTTCGAAGGAGGTGTATTGAGTAAGCAGGAACTGATTCGTGAATTGAAAACCTACAAATTGGTTGATCAGTATCTTTTCCATACACCGTCATCTTTACAATATTTGACGTTTATTGAGGCAAAGGAGGTGATGTTATGAATCTAAATGTAACGCAAGACAATCTATACCTATTCCTTCCTTCTAAAATTAGTTGGTTGGCAGACATGCTTTCTGAGGACAAGCATGTCAGTATAGCTGAAGCTGTTAAGGAAATATATGCATCTGACACTTATCGTCATTTGGAGAAAGAAGAAACAAAATACTGGCATTTAGGTCCGGTTGCACTTTACGAGGATCTGAAATAAGTTATAGCAGGCTCTTAAGGACATTAAACGTCTGCATCATATGGTTATCTATACAGCAGAAAAACAAAAAAAACTATACCCCAAGTACCCCACAAAAGATAAGTTATTGTAATACAGCGCGTTATCATTAGATTTACCCCTAAAATCATATACCCCTCATATACCCCTGGTATACCCCAATCGATTGCCTTGAAAAAGTAAGGTCGCAGCTTTTGGGTATAGGCGCACGGTCGTTTGGGCGTACGCAAACGGTTATTCGGGCGTACGCAAACGGTAGCTTGCTACGTGCAAAGTCCCTGTCTGCTTGCTGCTTTGACCTGGTCTGCTTGCTGCAACAACCATGCCTGCTGCCTGCAACAACCACGTCTACTGGCACTACAAGCCCCTTCCAGTGCCTTGTAACCTATTGTGTATTGTTTTAAGGAAACGAATGAGAATAATTTGAACGAATTATAACGAATTATTATTCCCATTCGTGAATGAATTATTCTCATTATTCTCATTCGTTTCCAAAACCAGTTTAAATACAAAAAAATTGTGATTTCCTTTGGTATTCTGCTCACTTATTCGTAACTTTTCGCCCTGCGAGAAGTTACTATCGTTCGAGAATACAAAAAAAAGATATTTTCTTTTGGTATTCTACTCACTTATTCGTAACTTTGCAGCGAAATAACGAAACTAATAAACTGATAACTGTTAAAATGAAAGAAAACGAGCATTTTGTCCCCGTTTGCGTGGATTGGCGACAGCTACGCCTGAGCCGTTGGCTATGTGTGCTGATGCTGCTGTTCATGGTGTCTGTGTCCATGCTGGCGCAGAGTCAGCAAGACGTCATCACCTTCACCGGTGGTACGGAGAGTACGGAATATCCGGGAGTGTATGTGATTGATGTGGGCGACTTGCCAGCCCATCCCCAAAAGGACGATGAGGGCTACGACATCCCTGACGTCATTACCGTCACCCTCAGCCGTCCTCAGGGAGCGTCGGCTACCCGTGCGGCCAGCATCTCGCTGAAGAATATGTATTACGACGAGGCGGAACTGGTCAAGGTAACCTTCGAACCCGGCGAGATGACGAAGACCGTGCAGCTGACTCTCCCCATCGACCCCACAGACGGCTACATGGACGAGAACGACGACTGGGTGGATATATACACCTGGAGCGGCAACATTCCGGTGCTGTACTCTGTGGAAAGCACGTCCCATGCCGATGCGGCGTACGAGCTGCTGATGCTGCGTATCAACCGCACTGGGGCCGACGCACCGAGAGAGAGCTCTTATGCCACAAAGCTGGAGGTGCTTCAAGACACCTATGGCAACGACCGTGCCTATTACGCTCCGCAGCGATGGGGCGAGTACATGCTGTTCCGCTTCTACCTGTCGACGGATGTGAAGATTGCCAACGACAGCCGCTACGTCATCAATGCACGGTTCACCGACCACACCAATCTGGATATCGATGCCGACGACTACGGCTTGGCACAGTCGCACGAGGTGGAGCTGCACCCCATCAATGCGGGTTCCATCTGCGATCAGGTATGGTGTCTGTACCGCCCCAATGTGGATGAATACCTGCATTCGATGCCTGGTAATGATCCTGAATATTCGAGCAGGGGAGTGGTCTATCCCATCCTTGAAGTGGGACCCTTCGAGGTGGCCAATCCTACGGAGGATGCCGTGAAGTACATCTTCTACTCGCGCTCCGACCTGCCCGAGAACTCTGCCAACTCCAACTTTCCCATCTATATGCAGCACGACCGTCTCATGGCGAAGTTCTCGAACATCCAAATCAACAAGACCTCGTTCAAGAGCGGCGAGACAATCATTATCACCGCCACGATGGACAACTGGAAGTTTGTGAAACGCGGACAAGCCAACGAATTCAGAATGTCCTTCGGTGCCACGCTCGACGACAACAAGACGGTAGTGCCGCGCCACTACACCTTCGATGAGGAGACGGGGCTGGTGACGTACTACATTACGGCACCGACGGTGACCGAACCGACAACGCTCTATGTGGACTTCGGTCCTGTGGTGCGTCCCGTTTCAGACAATATGACAGGATATTACAGTGAGGTGCGTACCGACAGCAAAGGCTGGTTTAAGGTGACCGTCTCACCTGAGCAGGCCGCTCCCAAACCCGTCACGCAGATGGACTTTGTGGGCCTGCCCGCCGAAGGCAGCGTCGTCGTGCTGAAGCATAAGGTGGTTGTTTCTTGGCCTTACCAATGGGACGATGTTCAAATTAAGGAGTTTCCCTTTTATGTGACCTGCCTGCCCATTGATGCTACCAACAGCGATCCCGTTACCCTTACCATCACCAATTCCGACGATGCCCAGGCCCTTTTGATGGGTGACGGATATGGCGGCAATTTGCTGTACACTGGTAAATATGAAGGAACAGTCACCGTGACGGCCACCCTGCCAAGCGGCTTTTCCATCTCGCGTACCTTTAGAATAAAGTGGGGAAATTATGATGAAGAGGAATTGGCGATGCCCGAACCGATGAACCATACGAACAGTTACTACATGGGTACTACCTTCCCGCTGTTCCAGTTTGAGCTGAAGAATCCCGACAACTGGCCCTTGGATGACGAAGTCACCGTCAACTACACCACCGTCAATGGTCTCCAGTGGACGGAGATATACAGCCTGAAGAATCTGAAGAGCGAGCAGACTGACAGGGGTACCGTGTGCTACAACCTGCCCTTCAGCTTCAACGAAGAGCATCCCGATGCCAGCACCGACGACCAGATAGGCCAGACCGTCGTCACCGCCCAAGTCCTTCTCAGCGTGCCGACCACCGATGGAACGAAAGAAAACATTCAGTGTATGGCCACCCTGACGTCCGACCTGAAGAAGCCGTCGTTCGGCGACTATAGCGAGATGACGGCATACCATAACGAGGCCTGTCCCGTCACCCTCACGTCGGAGGTGATGTACCTGCCTCTCAAGGGTTTCACCGTGGGTTATGAGATTCCGGAACTGGGCATCCTTGAGACCTATAACAACAAGAGTGGCGAACCCATTCCCGACTGGTTGGAGCTGCAGGAGGACGCATACTACTGTACGGCCTACATCAAGGTTCATCCGACTCCCGACCCCACCATCACTCGATACACGCTATACACCCTGGCGCAGCGCAGCTACAATCCCGACGAGGTGATGATGCGCGAACTGACCTGTATGGCCAACCTGACATACGCCGACGCCAAGGACTTCATCGTCTATCGTGTCAACGACGATGACGTGCCGGGCGACCTCATATTCGACAACCAGCAGGGGCTGTCGGAGTTCACCAGTCAGATGCAGACGGCGGGCGTCCTTTGGTCTGAAAACATGTCGTTTAATAACTCTACGAGTGACTACCCTGCTGATGTGTATGACCAGCTCTTTAACCTGCTCCGCCAGACTCACGCCACGTTTGAGCTGAACGACTTGGCCTTCGACGGTGCCGAGGTGGTGCTGACATGCGACGGCGACACCATCCAGACGCTGACGCACTACACCGGACGCTTCAGCTTCATACCGCCTTCCGACGGACGGACCTACGAGGTGGAGGTCTACTTCCCGGGATTCAACAAGCGCTACAAAAACACCTTTGTCAGTGGTAAGCTCGACAAGCTCTATGTCATCAAATCCTACGTCTCACGCTTCTACCCGTTGATGACAGGACCATATAGTGCTGTCAGCAGGAATGTAGAACTGCTTTATGCCGATGGCGATGAGAACAGGAACATCCAGTACAATAGTGGTAAATATCAGTATGCTTCGTCCGCCTGCTATGGCAAAATCAAGGGCTTCCTCTACGCAGAGAACCCCCACGACTTCATGCTCCGTGACATTCCTGCTACCGGAAACGTGAAGAAGACGAGCATACGCATGAAAGCCGAGGACTTCCTGATACCCATCGAGTTCAAGGCTCCCGCAGAACTCATCATGTACAACCACGATCCGCTTTTCAGCTTCGACACGAAGTTCATGAACAAATTCCACACCAACTGGACGAATCTGTTGTACTGGGACGAGATGACCAGCAACGTCACGCAGGTCACGGTAGTCGACAGCCAGGGACAGACCGTCGACAATGCCGAGCTCCACTATGCTTGTGTGGACAACACAATGACCATACAGGACGATGCCGGGACGGCGACCTTCGACACCGGCATAGATGCCTATCAGATCAACACCGACTCGAAGCAGTTTGCACAGCTCATAGAAGTGGTGGCTCCTGGCTATCAGCCCATGCTCACCACCATGTATCTGTGGAACTATGACTACACCAGTCGTGAGAATAGTGGCAAGGTGCGCCGACACACCATCGTACTCCACCAGAACGAAGACCAGCTGAAGAGTCTGACACTTGAGACGCCTAAGCGCAGTGGCAACATGGTGAACAACGTGATGGTGGCTTCCATCAATGCCGACGACCTGCTGATGATGGATCCCAGCCAGAAGCTGGACTACTCGCAGACCGCCGACTACGAGACGGCCATCAAGAAGATGAGCGATGCCAAATTCGGCGACGAAGGGTGGAGCGGCACGAAGTATGCCCACCTCACGGGCTTCATCACCTGTGGTGACAACTTCGATGCCAGCCAGCTGACGTTGGAGGGTGTGGATGCCGGAGCGCCCGTCAGCAAACTCATCAGCAAGTCCGATTTCACCACCTTCGCCAACAACTACTGTTTCTTCGACTTCGACCTGACGGATCAGATTGCTGCCGACGCCACCGCCCAGCCCGTGCTGAAGAACGGCACCGAGACGCTGGCAGAGCTGCCCGCTCTGCACAACCACACCATCGACCTGGCTGTGCTCAACGAGGAGAACAACATCCAGATGCCGTTCAACACGACAGACGTGAAGGACGTGGACAACCAGGCCAGTGCCCAGGGTGTTAACATGAAGGACACGGGCAAGGCCTTCGACAAGTTCAACTTCCAGGTGCCGCCCATCCTGCCCTTTACGGTGAACATAGAGCGCAATGGCGACTACTTCCTCGTCAGGGCCGTCTGTGAGGTGAACTTCCTGCCGAGCGGTCCCATCATGAATGCCCTCGACAAGCTCGACAACCTGAAATACTTCGACGAACAGTACCAGGCATGCATGGATGCCGTCAACTCGGCAAAGCCCATGGACGACGACTTCTTCAACGACATACCACGCTGGCCGTCAGCCTTCGTCGGCATCAAGGGCTTCCTCTCCGGCATAGGTACCATCAACCATGATACCGGCAAGCTCGAAATCAACTTCTACGACGGTGGCGTCACCTTCGAGGCGTCGGCATCGGCACGGGCCAGCGTCAGCTTCGGCATCGGCTCGTTCGGCATGTCTGTCGATGCGAAGATTGCCATGACGATGGCACTCGTCAACCATGCTGCGGCACTGGGAGAAGTGGGCGGACTGCCGAAGATTGACTTCATGCTCGACAACCAGTTCCACCTGAAGGTATGTGCCTGGGCAGAGGCCGGCATCGACATCTGGATAGCCAAGGCTGCAGCAGGCGTTCGTGGCGGTGCAAGCATCGACATCATGAACCGCAGCGTGGTACCCTTCTACAGCGGTGGCAGCAATGCCTTCGGAGCAAAGTTCAGTCTCCGGGCAGCTATGGAGGCCTACGCCGAGGTACGTTTCCTGTTCTTCAAGAAAAAGAAGAGTTGGAAGATCTTAGATGCCAGGAAGGAATGGCTGACGCCCAACGACCCGTCGAACCCCTTCCATCCATCGTTCGACGAGCCCATCTTCGAGGTGAGCCAGCGTAACGTGACGAAAGGCTACAAGAAGCTGAAGCGGAAGGTGATAGCCGACCTGGGTACACCTATTATAAATAATGTAAGCGGTATGGCCAGACCTACCTACATGATGGGAGGCCAGTCGCTGCTGTTCAACAACCTGAAGGATGCCGACGACTACAACGACGACCGTCTGCAGGTGTATGCCAACGGCGACAAGAACGACCTCGTCAGCACGGACATCAATGCCCCGATGTATGACTTCAGCACAGACGGCAACCAAATGATAGAGGCCGTGGCCTTTGAACAGTTGGGCCAGGCCATCGACAAGGCCAAGCTGGATGCCATGTCTGAGCAGGAACAGACCAAGACTGTCACCAATAACAGCGAGGTAAGGGTGGCTTTCAGACAAAACCACATTTACGATGATGACGACCACTGGGATGACTGGCAAACCCAAACCCTCGGCTCAAACAGATTCGCCTGTGTGAATCCTGTGGTGGCAGCGACAAACGATTGGCTGGAACCGGGGACATACCAGATGGCTAATAACGACCAGAAGAGCCATGCCGCCGCCATCTGGCAGCAGGGCACTCCCAAGTTCAACGACGAAGGCGACCGCTACATCGACGGCAGCCTCATGCTGTCACGCTACAACAGAGACGACAAATGGTGCGAGCCTATTGAAATCAAGCGTCTGAACCGCCGCAGCGTGCCCGCCGACTACCAGATGGTGATGAAGAGCGACCATCAGGACGGCGACAGCATTCTGGTGATGATGACGCTGAAGCAGGACGTGAACAATACGGATAAGGGCGCGTCGGTGGTCTTCGTCAGCGTGACCCCCGACGACAAGGTACGTGAGCGCTACACACAGGTGGAAGGCTCGAAGCCGCAGATGGTTCACGTCGACGGCATCAACCTCGTAGGCTACCTCAAGCAGAACGAGGACGGTCGCGACATCGAGCTGCGCACGGTGAACATGAAGGGTGAGCCGGCAGGCAAGATCTCCAGTCACTTGGGCATGACCAATCGCATGGTGAACGACTTCCGACTCATTCTTGACAGAGGGGCAACGGACCTCACCGACGTCGCCCTGCTGTGGAGCCAGAGTGACGAGGTGCAGACGCCCAACACCGACGGCACGACCACCGTCACCTATAAGAACCGTATCTATGCCTCGAAACTGTGCAGCCACGACAAGAAGCTCTACTTCTCGACGCCAGTCGAGGTGGCTACCATGCCCGACGATGTGACCCTCGTGTCGATGGACGGCTATCTGAGCGAGCTCAACATGAAGGTAGTCTACTGCGTGGCCAACGAGAACGAAGGTGCTGCCGTGCTGGAAACGCCAGTGGTGTTTACCAACGCCATCGACCACAAGGTCAGCTTCAACCCATACGAGGTAACTGACAACCAGCTGATTCCCGTCACTATCACCGTCGCCAACAACGGCTTCGAACCCATCGAGCGCATCGACGTCACCATGGGCGGAGACAACTACCGCTTCTACACAAGCCTCATGCCTCAGGAAACGACCGACGTGACAGTGGACTATCCTGTACCCGACGACTTCGACGGCACCATCAGCTACGACGTAGCTGCAACCTTCACCATTGCCAACAGCAACTCGCTGAAAGTGCGCCGCAAGGCTGCCGCACGTCCACGCCGCATCTCCCAGAGCGGCACACAGACCGATATCCGCCAGGTGGACATGGCTGCCAAGATAGTCAGCAAGCGTATCGACAACGACCAGGTCACCATCATTGCCGAGGTGAACAATGCCTCGCTGCTGCCGCTCTCCAGCGATGTCGCCGTGAAGGTTGGACTCTACAATTCGCCGCTGTCCACCGAGAAGATTGCTGGTTCGACAGAAGTGACCGTCAGCAACAGCGACCTCTACGATGCCAGCACCAAGTCCAATAAGGTGAAGTTAGTCACGCTGACCGCCACAGTTCCCGACTTTGGCCAGACCGTCTACCTGCGCACCACGCCGCAGACAATGGTCAATGGTCAATGGTCAATGGTTAGCGATGTCCGTCCGTCGAACAACGTGCTGCCGGTGAAACTCGCGGGTCAGTATCTGTTAGGCGACGCCAATGGCGACAAGAAGGTGACCATCACCGACGCCGTGGCTGTGGTGAACTACATCTTAGGCAATCCGTCGAACAACTTCAAGTTCAAGGCGGCCAACGTCAATCGCGATAGCGGCATCTCCATCACCGATGCCGTGGGTATCGTGAACATTATCCTGAACAAGTCCGCCTCAGCTCCTGCAATGGATGCGCCAGCAGAGGAATTAGAAACTGAGCAGGAACCGGAATAAAGAAATCAAAAAAATATTCCCCGAATCGTTTGGCGGTTCGGGGATTTTTTTGTATCTTTGCAGGGTATTTCTGTCAACAACTTAAAACCATTAATTATATGACAACAACAAAACTAACGACCAATGCACATCGCCTTCCAAGTGGGTGGTTGATGCAACTGTGCCTGATGGCTGTACTGCTGCTGTTCGGTGCAAGCCTCAATGTCAGCGCCGACAACGACCGCGACATCATCACGTTTACGGGTGGAGAGCAAGACCCAAACAACTCCGACATCTATGTGATTAATGTGGGAGACTTTCCTGCCCCCACTTATAATCCGGAGACCTACGACTGGTCTAATTTCGATGAAGTTTTTACGGTCACTCTCCGACGTACCAACCCTGCGCATAAGGCTTCCATCACGCTGAAGGACCCCGTTATGCAGGGGGAAATTCTTGTGGAATTCGAGGCCGGCGAAACCGAGAAGACGGTACCACTGAGTCAGACGATAGAACAAGATCCTGGTGCAGGAAACTCAGGCGCCTGGAGCGGCTATGTACCTACTATCTACACAATCAGCCACACCTCGTGTGCCGAAAGCAAATATCAGGTACTGATTCTGAAGACGAACCGCACGGGTGCCGCCGCTCCGAGAGCGTGTACCTTCGAGACACATCTGGAATGTCTTCAGAATCTGCAAGGCTTTGACCGTGCCTACGCTCAGATTAGTCGTTACGGCGAGTATTACCTGATTCGCTTCAAGATGTCCACAGAGGTGAAGGTGACCGCGAACAGCCGCTTGGTGATGGATGTCCGCTATACCAACCACGAAGGTCTTTCACCCGATGCCGACGACTACGGCATGTCGAAGATACGCGAGGTGTCGCTGACGCCCATCAACGCCGGCTCCGTGTGCGACGAGCTGTGGTATCTCTACAAGCCCTCAGAGGACGAATACCTGCATTCCTATAACGACGACGTATACAACAACAAGATTGATGAGGACAAGCGCATCGTCTATCCCATCCGCGAGGTAGGCCCGATAGAGGTGGCCAACCCTGCCGAGGGAGCCGTGCAATATATGTTCTTCTCGCGCAACGACCTGCCTGAGTTGAATTCCAATTTCATGGTATATGGCCGCAGAAGCAGCTTCACACCCCACTTCTCCAATGCCAGCATCGACAAGACGTCCGTCAATAGCGGCGAGGTCCTGACCATCACCGCCAAGATGGACAACTGGCAGTTTGTGAAGCGTGCACAGCGCGAATTCTTCATGAAGTCGTTCGGTGTGAGCTTCGACGACGGCGCAACCTCTGTGCCGTGTCGTTCCACCTTCGACGAAGCGACTGGTCTTCTCACCTGCAGCTTCAACGCCCCTACCGAGGCCGGCACCGTCGAGGTGGGGTTGTACAGCAAACTGATGGATTTATATATGGGTATTGATCCCATTATCAATCCCGACTGCTTCTTCACCGTCAACGTCGGTTCCACACAGGCTGCCGCCGTTCCAGCCCAGTCGCTGACCTTCGAAAGCCTGCCCGCTGAGGGTAGCATCGTTGCACTGGGTTCTTACAGTTATTTCATTGGCGATCAGGAAATGACGCACGTCGACAATATGAAAGTGCCTTTGACCGTTTCCTGCTATCCGGCCAACGCCACCGACGCCAACAACGTGACGTACAGCATCACGAATGAGAACGGCGCCACGGCACATTTTGATTACGACCCGTTTACCAACGAGCCCATCAATGACCTGATGTACTTGGGCGAAACCTCCGGCAAGGTTACCGTGACGGCCACAACGGAAAGCGGACTCAGCGCCTCGCGCTCCTTCTACGTGTGGGCCAAGGCACCACGGGGCAAGGAACACACCAGCACCTATCTGGCCGAGACCACCTTCCCGCTGTTCCAATTTGAGATGGAAAACGTATTGGCCGCTGACGCTCCCGTCACTGTGAACTATACCC
>JAEEVA010000007.1 GCA_016286995.1 Prevotella sp. | reverse complement strand
GCTGATGACAGGCCGGTTGTCGATACCTCGTGAGAAATCATAGAACACTTGCCCCATCTTGCCGAACTCCTGAGTCAGTCGGCTCAGTGACATGTTTCTCAGGTCAAGTCCCGTGAAAATTCCCATTCGGTGCATTTTCTCAGCGGTCTTCTGACCTACACCCCAAATCTTCTCTATCTTCAGTTGTGCGATGAAGTCCAAAGCCCTGTCAGGGTGAATCACTGTCAGCCCGTCGGGTTTGCGCCAATCGGAGGCAATCTTTGCCAGGAACTTGCAGTAGCTCACGCCTGCCGATGCCGTCAGTCCCGTCGTCTCACGGATACGCTGCTTGATTTCTCGCGCAATATCCACGCCCAACTCAATTCCCTTCTTATTCTCCGTCACATCGAGGAAGGCTTCGTCGAGGGATATAGGCTCTATCAGGTCGGTATAGTCGTGGAATATCTCATGTAACTGTGCTGAAACCTCCTTATACTTTTGGAAGTGCGGCTCCACGATGATCAGTTGCGGACACAGACGCTTGGCAACCTGAATGGACTGTGCCGAATGCACGCCAAACCGCCGTGCTTCGTAGCTGGCTGTCGACACCACACCCCGTTCGGCATCGTGCCCCACCGCTATCGGCTTGCCACGAAGCTCAGGATTGTCGCGCTGCTCTACAGCCGCGAAAAACTGGTCCATATCCACGTGAATGACTTTCATACCAATTCGCGTCCAAAGATACGAAGAAAATATGTAAAACGCGATATTTTACATAAAAACGTGGCTTCAGAATACGATATTTTACATAATAACACTGCATTTTGAAACTGTAGTTTTGACATTTATCATTGAAAAGTGTAGTTTTTGGAGGCAAAAAGTTATTGAAAAGTGTAGTTTTTGGAGGCAAAAAGTTATTGAAAAGTGTAATTTTGGGGGCCAAAAACTACTCCGAGAAGTTTTTTCATTTGAAATGAGCCTTTTTCTTTGCTACGAAAAAAGGCTTCATTTGGCTATTGTACCTTTGCGGCAGCAGCAGCAAGAAAACCTGCGAAGACCTGGAAGCCGCTTATCCTGATGTAAACTGGAAGGAAGGCAATTTGCTGAATCGAGAAACGAAGAAAGATTTGGTGGATTGGGTAAAGTAAATAACCGAGTTTCAAAACATTATTTTATATAGCGGCGAAATGGGCATTAACCCAATTCGCCGCCAAATAAAAGCATTATTAGCACATTAGCGCGCCCCTCGTATCTTTGCTGAGAAATTCGAGTCAGATGGGCTTATCGGCGGGACTCCGGCTTCTTCTTTCTGTGCTCCAAGTACGCCGCCAGTTCTGTCATACCCTCAATGTGATAGGCTGACAATAGATAGTCGTAAAGTGAATCATCCTCACCATACAGTTTCTGATGACGGTGCAACTCATACTTACCCGTACGTTGATTGAAATCGATATAACAAGGGAACGTCTCTTCAATATACTCCCTGTATCTCAGGAATGTACGTGGCAGTATCTCTTCACCCTCATAGAGCGACGAGTATTGGTAATAGTCATTAATCTCCTTCAGCGTCAAAGCCCCCTTGCGCTCCAACAGGTTAATCAGATAAAGGCATTTCTTCAGTTTCGACATAAGCAATCACTTATCTCTTTTCCGTTCTCTCATAAATCAACCTTTTATCGCGGTTTACGCTTTCAACAGCAAATGGTTTCAAAGTACCTTCTTCTACAAGGTCTATCTTTTGTCCTGTAATATCTTCCAAATCACAGATAATACCAGCATATTTCAGCAATCCGATAGGATGATCTCTGTCCAATTCCACAAGAATATCAACATCACTCCAAGGTTTCTGCTCTCCTCTTGAATATGAGCCAAACAGCCATGCTTTCAAGACAGGCTGAGTCTTGAAATAGTCGGCTATCCGTTCTTGCATGGTTTGTGTACTCATAGGCAGTTATCTCTTTCTTGGTGCAAATTTACGAATAATTTCTGAATCTGCAAGCGTTCTTACAATCTTTTTTATGCCATCAGCAGCAATCATTTCAACAGGGGTACAAATTGTACCCCACCTGGAATTGCATCACAAAGGACATTACCAACCATCAAAAAAAGGTACACGGCGCCCGCCGTGCCTTCGCACGGCGCCCGCCGCGGAAAGCCTCGCCGCCCGCCGTGCGAATCCTCGGCGGGCGCCGAGGGGTCAGCGCGCACGCCACTCTCTCCCTGTTTGCCTGGTCCTCCCTCCCCGTTTGCTCGGTCATCTCACCTCGTCCGCACGGTCTTCCTAACCCGTCCGAACCGTCCTCCATAGACGACAGCAGGCACCCCTTCAACCGAGAAGTGCCTGCTGTCGATATGATACTCGTTAGTTACTCTGGTTCCTGTTCAGTTCGCTGAGTGTATTGGGCAAATTTCTTCTACTTAATCACGACCTTGCGGCCATTGACGATGTACACACCCTTCTTCGTGGGAGTGCCATTTAGCTTCTGACCATCCAGCGTGTAGTAATAATCAATTCTCAATTCTCCATTATCAATTGGAACAATTCCCGTTTCATCTGCTGCTACCTCAATGCTGTAGAGCCTCAGCTCACCACTGGTTGATGATGAGCCCATCATGCCAGGAGCTGATGAATACGAGCCACCGTATATATATACGTACGTAGGCTCTGTGACGTTATAGGGAATGGAGATTTTCGTCTTGCCTTGCAGCATCATTTCAAACGGATCATTATTGCCAACCTTCACTTTAATCATCATGTTACCCGTGGTCTGAGCCTCTAACTTTATCGAACCCTTGCCGGCAGGAACCTTGAATACTATGCCAGTATAGTTGTCCTTGAAGTCCTCGCCGAAGATGTCCTGTCCGTCTATAGCAGAGTCGTCCGTCGGCGTCGTCACCACAATGCAGCCCTCAGTAGCATTATATCCTCCGTCGCCTGCGCTGATGTTGTAATAGATGTTGCCAATAACGTTTCCGTCTAAATCCGTATCACCGTCAATGTCTTCGCTAAAGTCAATAGACTCCCCGTCTTCGACAACAGGGACATCCATCTCCACGATGTTTGCAAACGTGTCCCAACCTGCTGTATTTTCGTATTTTCCCTTACACCCCACGGGAACATAGAGTGTTGCAGTATTTTTCTCCCAATCTGTACTAAATGCATCTGAGGCGATTTCGAACGGTTCTTTAATATATGAAAACACTTTTTCCATGCTTTCGCAACATGAAAAAGCTCCATCACCAATATTTGTTACACTCTCAGGAATTGTGATAGAAGACAAGCTTGTGCAGCAAGTAAAGGCACTACTTCCAATTGTCGTCACAGAATTGGGTATTTCAAGAGAAGTTAAACTGGAGCAGCCTTGGAATGCTGCATCACCAATAGTTGTAACAGAATTAGGGATTATTACAAAAGACAAATTGCTGCAACTACTAAATGCCAGATAGCCAATGCTTGTTACTGAGTTGGGAATATCTAATGAAGTGAGGCCTGTACAACCACAAAAGGCAAAGGATTCTATAGATGTGACGGTATTAGGTATAACTGTACTCATACATCCTGCAATAAGACCATTTTCATTAGTCAATATAATGGCATTACAATTATTTCGAGAATCATATGCAGAATTACCATTCTCTACTTGAATTGTTCTAAGCCCGCTGCAATTCGCAAATGCAGAGATTCCTATATATGTAACAGACTTAGGTATTGTAATAGATGATAGTCCTCTGCAACTATTAAATGCACCAAATTCGATTGCTTTTACAGAATTGGGTATAGTCATGGAAAGTAATTCTGAATGGCCTTCAAACGAGCAGTCACCAATGCTTTCTACGGAGTTGGGAATATTCGTATTCATACAACCAGATATTAATCTGTTTGAAGCTGTTTCAATGATTGCATTGCAATTGTCTCGCGAGTCATAAGAAGGATTCTCTTCATCAACTCTGATTGATTTCATATTTTTACAATCAATAAGAAGCAATCTTCCGATATTTGTAACAGATTTTGGAATGATGATGGATTGTAAATTAGAAGAACATGCAAAAGCCGCTTCACTTAATTCTGTCACTCCTGTGAAATATTGAAGTTCATCAAAACTAATTATGTCTTGATTGTTGAAAAACACCTCTCCGAGGTCTGTGACAGCCGCCGCCTCGTCGTAACTCAGTTCGCCGTCACCATTGGTATCCCAGTTGGCTACACAAATTCCCTTCACATTTTCGTCAGCAAAGATAATGTTGTCAGAAGAAGGTGCTGCGACGGGGCGAATACTTTGACCGGAGATACGGCCGCTGTTGCTCCAAATCACGTCCCCGGAATCGAAGTAACACAATATGTAGGCATCGACCGGGGAACTCTCGCAGAGCGCAGACGACCAGTAGAGACCGCTCGATCCGTCGTAGTCGATAGACGAATTATAGCGACAGCCTGCGGCGGGAAGGAATATGGTGCCGCCGTTCGGCCCCGTGAACGTACGGCCGTTTATGCCGTTCTGAGTTGTCCACTCGGAAGTGCAATTGTTGCGGAGTTCCTGGCGCTGAGCCAGCGTCGGCAAACGCCAAGG
This sequence comes from Prevotella sp., assembly GCA_016286995.1. GTDB lineage: Bacteria > Bacteroidota > Bacteroidia > Bacteroidales > Bacteroidaceae > Prevotella. Next base: position 95,620 of record JAEEVA010000007.1, on the reverse strand, counting down.
AGCCCCCCAGTTGGCAGTAGCTGCATCGTACTGAGTGCCGGCGATGTCGGAGCCGATATCTACTAAGTGGCTATAATCACCATCATAATTGTAGTAGCCATACTGATAAGTATCCCAATTATACACCTCCTTCGGCTGCGTCTCGCCCCATGCAAAGTAGTCGCCGTAGCCCTCGGGCGTAGTGGCTCCTACGTTGCAGCATGCCCACTTCGTGCCGCTGGGCAGGCCGAGATCTATCATGTGGGGGTGGTTGTTGTCAGGACACTGGGCACTGGCCATGTTCGGCAGCAAGGCCAAAAATAACAACAGAAGCGACAGCCTTGTGTCGGCTACTGATAATCGTTTTGTAATTCTTTCCATAATCTAAAGTTGTTTTAGTTAGTTATATCAGAATTCAAGAATCTAAAAGCGGAGATGTCCTTTGACCTAAAGGTGCAAAGCGCCCCTAAGGTCGATGACATCCTTATTTCTTTATGTTCCTTTGTCTAAATTTCTCAGCCCATAGGCATCATCAGTTTTAGAGGGTTATACATTCGTTGTTATGCAGCGTGACCGATATCGTACAGGAACTCTGGTGCGAGATCGGCGCCATTGGCCCACTCTATGGTGTAGCCTGTCAGACCATATTGCGTAAACTTGGCAAGATCGAGCAACTCGCCGAATACCTCCCCTGTTAAGTATGGCTTCAGGTCGGCCAGTTTCCTTGCTCCGTCATTGAAGGTGAGCAGTAGCTCATAATCCTTCACGTAATCAGCATCTGTTATCTTCAGCATAATGTTCTCCTTTCTTTATTTAAGTGGCTCAATACGTCCTAACTTCTCGCCCTTTTGTGCCTTTTCCCAAAGGGTGAGAATTTCTTTTTCATGCAAATCCATCCATTCATTGACCTTGACAATAACCTTTGACGGAGCTTTACCGTCCACAACACGATCTAACACGCTGATACTACATTCATATTCACCATAGGTAAAATGAATGTGCGGTGGATTATGATCACGCCAGTAGAGACTGATGATGATTCCGAAGAATTTGCAAATTTCAGGCATCTCGTAACAATGTTTTATTTCTCGTCGGCAAAGATACGAAAAAATCCGCAACTCCCAAAGGAATTGCGGAAAAATTGTTATTGTGTTATTATGTCTTACGAGTTACTATGTCTAAATCTCTCAGCCCATAAGTGAATTTGGTGACCAATGTGGGTATGTCAAAACGGAGTTTCATTTTAGTCCGAACCGTTCGGACTCACAGTTCAACCAGATCGGACTCACAGTCCGAACAGTTCGGACTGTTATCGCTTATAGTTTTGACACACCCTTTTTGCTTTCTAAAATGCTTGATCGAAAGTTTCAATAATTATCTAAGTATCTTGTCTGCGATAGGGGTATTATTAATAAAAAAGCTCACGCCGTAGCGTGAGCAATCTGTTTTCACTTTTTATCCTATCCGCAACTAATAGCTGTGTCCGTCGGCTATTTCGTCCTTGGTCAGCTTTTTCTTGTCGATGGCCCACCAGGCATAGACGATGTAGGCCAGGACAAAGGGGATGATAAGGCTGACGTAGAACATGGTGCGCAAGGTAAACTCACTGCTGCACGAGTTGACGATGGTCAGCGACGACTGCAGGTCGGCAGTGGAGGGATAGTAGGCAGTGCCGTTCCATGCTGACATGAGCAGCAGAGGCAGCACGACGAGTACGACGCCAATGCCTGCAGGCCAAATACCACTGAAAGGGAAAAGTGAAGAGTGAAGAGTGAAGAATTTGCTTCCGCGCAATATTTCCGTGGCAATACCCCAAAGCACCAGCACGACACCCACGAGGAAGAGGATGGTGAGCGGCCACAGCGTCAGGAAGTTGTCGAGGTACTTGTACGGCACAATACTGATGATGCCGGCCTCATCGTAGGCATAGCCGTCCTTCAGCAGCAGATGGACGAGGTAGGCCACAAAGAGCACGAGGAAGGGTACGGCAGCACCTATCAGCCGGACACTGGCGCGACTGCGGATGTCCTCGTCGTCCACATTATTTATAATATAGAGGATGCCCAATACACGTGCCAGGAACATGACGGCCAGTCCGAATACCAGTACCCAGGGATTGAGCAGGGCGTCGAGACCGTGCGAGGCGTTGGCCCAGCGAGAAATAACCGGTGTCAGTACACCTGTGTCGACCAAGTTCTCCTTGGCGACGATGAAGTTCGACCCCTCGAAGAAGGTGGCTACGGCACCGCCAAGCAGCAGCGGACCTAAGAGTCCGTTGATGACGAGGCACATCTGGAAAGTCTTCGGACCCAGGAAGTTGCCCAGCTTGTTCTGGAACTCGTAGCTGACGGCCTGTACGACAAAGGTGAAGAGGATGATCATCCACAGCCAATAGGCTCCGCCGAAGCTGGTGGAATAGAACAGAGGGAACGAGGCGAAGAAGGCGCCGCCAAAGGTGACCAACGTGGTGAATGTGAACTCCCACTTACGGCCTGTGGAGTTGATGATGAGGCGTCGTCCCTCTTCCGTATAACCCAGGGAACGTACCATGGAATTGGCTCCTTGTACAAACAACAGGAAAACGAGCAGCGCACCAAGGAGTGATACTAGGAAGCACCAGTAGTGCTGTAAGAATGTGTATGACATAGTTTTTGAGTTTTATGCCCCCTAAGTTAGGGGGGATGGGGGTCTGAACAAGCGTCCTTCGCCCCAAGTTAATGCTATAATGTTGATATATGGAGTCTGTTCAGACCCCCAACCCCCTCACTTAGGGGGCAGAGGGACCTTTCTTGATTTGCTTCAGAAGGATGCTGATCTCGACAGCCAGCATGGTGGTGAAGAGTACGAGGAAGAGAATGAACGTCAGGGCAACGGCACAGGTACCGATGTCGCTGACGCCGACCCATGTAGGCAGCATGTCCTGAATGGTCCAGGGCTGACGGCCGAACTCGGCTACCAGCCAGCCGCTCTCGGAGGCGATATAGGCCAGCGGCACGAGGATGATGGCCACCCAATAGTGCCAGGCAGGCAGGTTGGCAATGGTGCAGCGGTCGTCGGCTTCCGTCTCAGGCAGCAGGCAGACGATGGTCAGCAGACGACGTGTGATGGCTGACAGCCAGGGAATGCGGAATGTCAGCAACAGGAGAATGGCAAAGTAGACGATGAACACACAGCCCAGTCCGACCATGATGCGGAATGCCCAGAAGTTAACGCCAATGGGCGGCACCACGTCGTGCTTGTCCTTCACATAGCCGTAGCCGAAGTAAGGCATATTGGAATTGATAATTGACAATTGAGAATTGAGAATTGAGTCGCTGGCACCTTCGGCCTTGGCCTTGCGATAGGCTGCAAGGGCTGCGATGGCCTGTTTGCCACGGGCCATCTTCTCGTCGACAGACGGTTCACGGGTGCCGTCGGGTTTCGTGTAGCCATTCAGGATGTCGTTGATGCCAGGCACATAGCCGTGGATGTCGTTGGTAGCCATGAACGACAGGGCATAGGGCATCTCAATCTTCAGCGGTGCCGATTCCTCTTTCTGGTAGTCGGGCTGGCAAATGGGATTCACCCAGGCAATGGCCGTCAGTCCGATGTCGGTACCGCCATTGTACAACGCCTCCATGGCTGCCAGCTTCATGGGCTGCACCTCGGCAACGCTCTGTGCCGACTTGTGGCCGGTCATAGCTGCGCCCACAGAGGCGACAAGACCTACGATGACAGCAATCTTGATGCTCTCAATGGCCAGTTTCGTCTCACGTTTCTGCATGAGATACCAGCAAGAAACGGCCACTACGAAGATAGCACCGATGATCCAGGCCGAGATGACTGTGTGGCAGAACTTGTCGATGGCAAAGGGTGACAGGGCGACGTCGAGGAACGACACCATCTCGTTGCGCATCGTGTCAGGATTGAACTCACAGCCCACGGGATACTGCATCCAGGCGTTAGCTACGAGAATCCACCAGGCAGAGATGGTAGCACCCAAGCCTGTGAGCCACGTCGATGCCAGATGGAATCCTGGCGACACCTTCTTCCATCCGAAGTACATGACGGCGACGAAGGTAGACTCCATGAAGAAGGCCAGAATGCCCTCGACGGCTAATGGTGCGCCGAAGATATCACCTACGAACCAGGAGTAGTTCGACCAGTTGGTACCAAACTCGAACTCGAGGATGATACCTGTGGCGACACCCATGGCGAAGTTGATGCCGAAAAGTTTCTGCCAGAATTGGGCAGCATTCTTCCAAAACTGGTCTTTCGTGCGATAGTAGCACGTCTCCACAACACCCATGATGACCGCCAGACCGAGGGTTAGCGGCACAAACAGCCAATGGTAGATGGCTGTGAGCGCAAATTGTGCCCTTGCCCAGTCTACCGCACTGGCGTCGATGGTTAGAAACAAGTTTGTTGTCATAAGCTATTATTTTATAGTTTCAAGTTTCAAGTTTCAAGTTTCAATTCTCAATTATCATGTAGCACTTGCGTCGCCACGAAGTCTGCTTCATGGCCTTCATCGGCATGTTGCTTGATGAAGTTCGGAAAGAAGAAGAGCTTCAGGATGACGAAAATGACAAAAAGCTTTATCAGGATGATGGCCCACAACGTCTTGCCCAGCCGCATGTGGCGGAAGCCATCGTAGTAGAGGTCGAAGACACGGTACAGGAAGCTTTTCTTGTTCATCCCCTTTGGTCCTTTTATCGTTAATAATGATGCAAATATAGTAAATAAATTCAAAACGGCCAACATTTTTTTGCTGTTTTCATCGAAAAAGGCTATCTTTGCACATTATTTTTAGAAAATAGTAGCATTTATGAACAAAAAAGTGTTAGTTGGCATCATCGTTTTGCTCTTAGCGGGCATGGGTTGGTTAGGCTATGACCTGATGCAGCAGCGACAGGCCAACAAGGATATGGAGGAGCTCGCTGCCCTCGACAAGCAGGAGATGGAGAAGGAATACCAGAACTTCGCCGCACAGTATAGCGAGATGAAGACATACATCAAGAACGACTCCATCATTGCTGAGCTGACGGCAGAACAGGCCCGTACGCAGAAACTCCTGGAGGAGCTGAAACGGACGAAGGCCAACGATGCCGCTGAGATTACCCGTCTGAAGAAGGAACTGGCTACGGTGCGTGCCGTGTTGCGCTCGTACGTGCTGCAGATAGACTCGCTGAACAGGCTGAACCAGAATCTGATGGACGAGAACGACCGGGTGCGCTCTGAACTGGAACAGAGCAACCAGCAGAACCAGGCGCTGTCGTCAGAGAAGGCTTCGCTGTCGGAGAAGGTGGCCATTGCTGCCCAGCTCGACGCTACCAATATCCAGCTGACGCCGTTGAAGAAGAACGGCAAGACTGCCAAGCACATGAAGGACGCCAAGACGGTGGGTGTATCGTTTATTGTCACCAAGAATGTGACGGCTTCGAATGGTGTTCGTACCTTCTACGTCCGCATCATGACGCCTGAAGGCGAGGTACTCAATGGTGGCGGCACGTTCGAATATAGCGGCAAGCAACTGGCATGGTCGATGAAGAAGGATGTGGAATATACTGGTCAGGAAACGACTTTGACGCTGTATTGGACTGTCAACGAGTATCTGGGAGCCGGCCAGTATAACGTCAGCATCTTCTGCGACGGTCAGGCCATAGGGTCAAGGAACTTCAACTTTGAGAAGTAAGAATTAGAAGTAAGAAGTAAGAATTTAGAATTAAGAGGTGTCGGCTACGCCGATTAAGATGTAAGAATTTAGAATTAGGAAGTTAAGAATTAAAAAGTAAGAATATAGGTTCATGAATAGAAAGTTGTTTTTTTACCTTCTTGCTTTTTTACCTTTCAATGCGACTGCACAGCAATTGCTGACGCTTGACAGTTGTCGGGCGATGGCACTACGCAACAATAAGCAGCTTAGCGTTTCGAGGGTCAAGCAGCAGGTAGCCACAAACCTACGAAAGTCGGCGCGGACGAAATACCTGCCCCACATCAGTGCCTTGGGAGGCTACGAGTGGACCAGCAAGGAGATTTCGCTGTTGAGTGACGATCAGAAGGCAGCACTGTCGCACCTCGGCGACGGTGTGGCACAGAAGGTTGGTGAGAGTGCCACCAACACCATGGGGCAGATTTCGCCTTCCACATGGGCTGCACTGGGATTAATGGGTATTACGCCCGAAAGTCTCCAGTCGTCGCTGAGCGCCGGTCTGGGAGAAGTGCAAACGGGGTTGAACGGCATCGGAAACCGTATTGTCGATGCGTTCCACACTGACACCCGCAATATGTTTGCCGGCTCCATCATGTTGACGCAGCCCATCTTCATGGGTGGCGCCATCATTGCCATGAACAAAATGGCTGACATTGGTGAGCAGCTGGCTGCCAATTCTGCGGATGCCAAACTGCAGGCGACCTTGTATAACATCGACCAGACCTACTGGCAGGTGGTGTCACTGCGTCATAAGCAGAAACTGGCACAGGCCTATCTCGATTTGGTCCAGAAGTTCGATGGTGACGTACAGAAGATGATTGAGGAGGGCGTAGCCACGCGCAGCGAAGGTTTGAGCGTGGCCGTCAAGGTGAATGAAGCCGAGATGATGCTCACCAAGGTTAACGACGGTCTGGTTCTCTCAAAGATGCTGCTCTGCCAGTTGTGCGGCCTGCCCATATCAGAGCAGGTGACGCTGGCTGAGGAAGAGGTAGAAAGTCTTGACGTCGTGCAGCAGATACAACAGGTGGATATGCAGCAGGTGGCTGAGAATCGTCCAGAGCTGCGCCAGTTGCAGAATATGGTAGATATGAGCCGTCAGCTCACTAACATCCTGAAGGCAGGCAATCTGCCCCAGATGATGCTGACGGGCGGCTACTTGGTGTCGAACCCCAACGTCTTTAATGGTTTCCAGCGTAAGTTTGCCGGTGTGTGGAATGTCGGCGTCATGCTGCGCATTCCTTTATGGAACTGGGGCGACGTGATGTATAAAGTCCGTGCGTCGAAGGGTGCCACGGCCATTGCCCGACTGGAACTGGAAGATGCTCGCGAGAAGATTGAGTTACAGGTCAACCAGAGCAATTTCCGGGTGAAGGAAGCTAACAAAAAGCTGGAGATGACCAAAGCTAACACCAAGAAGGCTGACGAGAACCTGCGTATGGCAAACCTTGGATTCAGCGAGGGTGTCATTTCATCGACCACCGTCATGGAAGCCCAGACGGCTTGGTTGCAGGCACAGTCGGAAAAGATTGATGCCGAGATTGATGTCAAGCTCAGCCAGGTGAACCTGCAGAAAGCACTGGGAACTTTACAGTAATAGATAATTGAAAATTGATAATTGATAATTGATATTATGTCAGCAAAAACACAGCATAACAACATTTTGCTTGCAATCGTAGGATTTGCAGCAGTCGTGATTATCGTTGCCCTGATAGGGTTCTTTGCACTGGGCCGTGACCCTGAACTGATACAAGGTCAGGTAGAAGCCAGTGAATACCGTGTATCGAGCAAGGTGCCTGGACGTATTCTGGAGATTCGCGTCAAGGAGGGTGACTATGTCAAGGTTGGCGATACGCTGGCCATTCTGGATGCTCCTGAGGTGCGCGCCAAGATGGAACAGGCTCAGAGTGCCGAGAATGCCGCAGCTGCCTTGGAGTTGAAAGCCCAGAACGGTGCCCGTCAGGAGCAGATTCAGGGGGCCTACCAGCTGTGGCAGCAGGCCAAGGCCGGCCTGGAGATTGCCGAGAAGTCGTATCAGCGCATCCAACGTCTGTTCGACGAAGGCGTCGTCAGTGCGCAGAAGCGTGATGAGGTCTATGCCAGTTACAAGGCCATGGAAGCGCAGTGCAAGGCTGCCGAGAGCCAGTATCAGATGGCTGTCAACGGTGCCCGCCGTGAGGACAAGATGGCCGCAGCCGCTCAGGTAGGCCGTGCACGCGGTGCCGTACAGGAAGTGAACAGCTATATCCATGAAACTGTACAGGTAGCCCAGATGGAGGGCGAGGTTAGCGACATTTATCCCAAAGTGGGTGAACTGGTCGGTACGGGTAGTCCCATCATGACCATCTCGATGATGCACGATATGTGGGGAACATTCAATGTCCGCGAAGACCAGTTGAACGGCATGGAGATTGGCAAGACCTTCAAGGCATTCGTTCCTGCCTTCAATAAGGAGATTGAGATGAAGGTCTATTACATGAAGGACCAGGGCTCGTATGCCGTTTGGAAGGCCACCAAGGCTAATGGGCAGTACGACCTAAAGACCTTCGAGGTCAAGGCTCGTCCGACAGAAAAGATGGAGGGGCTTCGTCCGGGCATGTCACTTATTGTGAAGTAAATAGTGAAGACGCTTAGGCAAATATGGGACATCATGCTGCGTGAGTTGTTGATTCTACGCCAGAATCACATCTACCGCTTCTGTATGGTGCTATTTCCTATCTTCGTGGTGTTTTTCTTCACCTCGATGCTGGACGACGGTGTACCTACCAGTTTGCCTGTAGGTGTCGTCGACCTCGATAACACATCGACGACACGGGCACTGACACGCCGTCTCGATGGCATGCAGATGTCGCATGTCGCAGCTCACTACCCCAGCGTCAGCGAGGCCCGCAAGGCCGTTCAGCAGGGCGACATCTACGGTTTCCTCTATTTTCCCAAGGGTACCACGTCCAATCTGCTGGCCAGTCGCCAGCCCAAGATATCGTTTTACTATTCCAATACCACGCTGGCTGCCGGTTCCATGGTCATGAAGGACCTGAAGACCGTCTCCACACTTGGCTCGGCAGCCGTGGGACAGGCTACCATGCGTGCCAAGGGACTCACTGACAAGCAGATTCAGACGCTGCTGCAGCCTATCACCGTTGACCTGCACCAGATTGCCAACCCGTGGAGCAGCTACAACATCTACCTCACCACCGTCATGGTACCTGGCATCATCATGCTGTTCATCTTCCTTATTTCCACCTACTCCCTCGGTACGGAGTTGAAGTTCAACTCCTCGAAGAAATGGTTGGAGATGGCCGACAACCGCATGTTTGTGGCATTGCTGGGCAAGTTCCTACCCCAGGCTCTCATCTGGCTGGCTCTGGTCTACGGCTATGAATGGTATGTTTTCTATCACCTCGGGTTCCCCCATCTGGGTGGTCCGTGGATGCTTATACTATTAGGACTCATACAGGTGCTGGCCTCACAGGGCTTTGGCATCTTCGCCTTCGGACTGATGCCCTCGCTGCGTATGTCGATGAGTATTTCGTCGCTATGGGCTGTACTCAGCATCTCAATGGCAGGCTCTGCCTTCCCCGTCATGGGCATGGACGCCCCCCTGCAGTCGCTGTCATGGCTGTTCCCTTTACGCCACTACTGGATGATATACCAGACGTGTATCTTCAATGGTTTCCCACTCATCGAGTCGTGGTTCCACTTTGCCGCCCTGGCCGGCTTCATGCTGCTGCCGTGGTTAGTTATTGGTAAAATCAAGAATGCAATGCTCACCTATGTCTATATTCCATAATATCTATATAGGACTACAAAATGCCTGTTTCATCTGGCGTAAAGAGATGCAGCAGGTGTTCAAGGACGAGGGTGTGCTCATCTTCTTCATCGTCGTGCCTATTGTCTATCCGTTACTTTATTCGTGGATTTACAATAATGAGGCCGTCCACGAGGTTCCCGTATGCGTCGTCGACCAGTCACACTCCAGTCTTTCGCGACAGTTCATCCGCATGTGCGACGCCTCGCCCGATGTCCACGTGAAGTATTATGCCCAGGACCTCGACGAAGCCAAGTCACTCGTCAGCCGCCAGCTGGTAAAGGGCGTCTACCTGATACCTTCCAACTTCGAGAGTAACGTGCTTCGTATGGAGCAAAGCACCGTCAGCGTCTATTGTGACATGAGCCTCATGCTCACTTACAAGGCCATCTTCCAGACGGCTCAGACAGTGACGATGGAGATGGGAACCCAGCTGAAGCAGCATTTAGGCGGCTACTATACCCGTCGCGAGGAAGTTATTGCCACCCGTCCGTTAGACTACGACGAAGTACCTGTGTTCAACCCCTCCGCCGGCTACGGCTCCAGCATACTGCCTGCCGTACTGATGCTCATTCTTCAGCAGACACTTGTGTTAGGTATCGGACTCTCTGCCGGTACGGCACGTGACGAGAATCCCTACCGTAACCTCATTCCTGTGGGCGACTCCCGCTACAACAATACCCTGCCCATCATTTTGGGTAAGGCCATGTGTTACGTCATGATCTATGCCGTCATGGGTACGTGGCTCGCCGCTGCCGTACCACGGCTGTTCCACTTCCCGCAACTGGCCACCTGGCAGACGCTGCTCACCATCATGACGCCCTACGTACTGGCATGCATCTTCTTCGGCATGGTCGTCTCGTGTATGGTCAAATACCGTGAGAATGTCATGCTGCTCGTGGTGTTCGTGTCCATTCCCCTGTTGTTCATGATGGGCATCTCATGGCCTCAGAACAACATCCCCGGCATGTGGCAGGGTGTCTCGTGGCTCTTCCCCAGTACCTTCGGGGCACGGGCTTTCGTCCGTCTGAACACTATGGGAGCGTCTCTCAGCGACGTCACGACGGAGTACCGCATTCTGTGGCTCCAGGCCCTGTGCTATTTCCTGCTGGCATTCTGCGTCTACCGCTTCCAGATTTACCGCTCGCGCCGTCAGGCCATTGAGCGTCTCCGTTTCCTGCAACACAACCGGCAGGCACGTCAGGCCAGTAATTCTTAACTCTTAATTCTTACATCATATATATGGGACCGAGAAAAGAGATTACTTTCGACAGATTCATTCGTGGCGCCATTGCCGTTGCCATTATCACAGGTATTGTGATGCTGCTCAACAGGCTCAGTTCCGTACTTCTACCCTTCTTTCTGGCCTGGCTCATTGCCTATCTGCTGTTCCCGGTAGTGAAGTTCTTCCAGTACAAGTGCCGCATGAAGTACCGCATCGTGGGCATCCTGTGTACTTTCATCACCGTCGGGCTGCTGCTCACTGGTCTTGGCTGGCTCATGATTCCGCCCATGATTGATGAAGGACTGCGCGTGAAGGACCTGCTGGTGATGTACGTTTCCAACAAGGCCAACATGAACAACATTCCTGAAATGATAGAGGACTTCATCCATGACAATGTCTCCGTGAAGGATGTCAAGACCCTCATCACACAGGAAGGCTTCATCGACAGTATCAAACAGACTGTACCTAAGGTTTGGGCAGTCATAGCACAGTCCATCAGCATCGTGTCCAGCGTCTTCTCGCTGACCATGGTGTTCCTCTATACCTTATTTATATTAATAGACTATGAGGACTTTAGCAAAAGATGGGTCTACCTGCTGCCTGAGCGCTACCGTCCCTTTGCCACCAAATTAGTGGCCGACGTCGGACAGGGTATGAACCTCTATTTCCGCGGTCAGGGCTTAGTAGCCCTCTGTGTCGGAGTCCTGTTCAGCATTGGGTTCCTCATCATTGACTTCCCCATGGCCATTGGTCTCGGCATGTTCATCGGCCTGCTCAACATGGTACCCTATCTGCAACTGGTAGGCTTTGTACCCACCATCCTGCTGGCTGTCATCAAGGCCGCTGATACCGGTCAGAACTTCTGGATGATTATGTTGCTGGCACTTATCGTCTTTGCCGTCGTACAATCCATCCAGGACACCATTCTCGTACCGAAGATTATGGGTCATGTCACGGGTCTGAACTCGGCCATCATCCTGCTGTCGCTCTCCATCTGGGGTTCACTGTTAGGCATCATGGGTATGATTATCGCCCTGCCTATGACCACCCTGCTTATCACCTACTACCATAGGTATTTCGTCAAAGTCAAGAACAATAGCCCTAACGATAACCCTAACGATAACTCTAAGGACAACTAATCAAATAAACGTATGAAAATCTGTCAATTTCTTTTGTACCTTTTAGCCTTTTTACCTTTCAATGCCTCTGCGCAGCAGCGACAGACCGACACCTTCAAGACACAGTCGGGAAAGGAAGTGAAGATGACGTGCATCAAGCATGCCAGTATCATGATGGAATACGACGGACGCGTCTACTATTTCGACCCCGTCACCATGCTCAAACCCGAAACGGACTATACCAGCATGCCCAAGCCCAACATCATCTTCATCACTCATGAGCATGCCGACCATTTCGACCGCATGGCCCTCGCACAGCTCGTCACCACGAATACTGTTGTCTACAGCAACCCTGCCGTAGGCCAGATGTACCGCAACAGCCGTGTAATGCACAATGGCGACAGCGTCACCATTGGCACCGACCTGACGCTGAAGGCTGTACCGGCCTATAACACCACCAAGGGTCACGAGCAGTTCCATCCCAAGGGACGCGACAACGGCTATATCCTGACCATCGACGGTCTACGCATCTACGTGGCCGGTGATACGGAGGACATCCCAGAGATGAGCGACCTCGGCCCTATCGATGTTGCTTTCCTGCCCTGCAACCAGCCATACACCATGACCGTCGACCAGCTTATCCGTGCTGCAAAGATCATTAAGCCCAAGGTACTCTTTCCCTACCACTACAACGACACACCCGTCAGCAAGATCCGCGTAATGCTCAGCGGTACGGGTATTGACGTCCGCATAAGGAACTACCAGTAGAAATGATGAGTGCTCTCATTGCCACATTCTGAAGGAGAGAAAGAGAGAATAGTGAAGGTTACAAATAGCAAGAAACTGTTGGCCTTCATCCGCGAGGGACGCGAGATGACGCAAGGCGAGAAACTCAGGCTCATTATCGGCCTGAGTATTCCTTCTATACTCGCACAGATCTCTGCTACCGTCATGTTCTTCATCGACGCCTCCATGGTGGGACACCTGGGCGCCCAGGCCTCGGCAGCCATCGGACTGGTTGAGACCACGGGGTGGCTCATGGGTGGTCTGTCATCAGCTGTCAACATGGGATTCAGCGTACAGGTGGCACATGCCATCGGAGCCAACGATTTCAAGCGTGCCCGTCGCATCCTACGCCAGTCGCTGGTGTGCAGCCTCATCTGGGCACTTGCCATCATGATGATCAGCCTCGCCATCAGCGGTCCCCTGCCCCACTGGCTGGGCGGCGCCGACGACGTCTGCCACGATGCCACGCTCTACTTTGCCATTTTCGGCGTCTGCGGCATCTTCTTCCAGATGGAGGGTCTGGCGGGTTCCATGCTGAAGTGTGCCGGCAACATGAAGGTGCCGTCCATGCTCAACATCCTTATGTGCGCCATGGACGTCGTCTTCAACTACCTGTTCATCTACATCTTCAACATGGGTGTCGTGGGAGCCGCCGTAGGTACAGGCCTGGCTATGTTCATCACCGCCATCCTTATGCTCTGGTTCCTCCTCTTCCGCTCCGACCTCTCACTGACCACTTCTCACTCATCACCAGCCACTCCCCACGTTCCCCTTACCTGGGACCACTTCAAGCCACGTGCCGACGTGGTGAATACTGCCTTCAAGATTGGTGCACCCATGGGACTGCAGCACATGCTGATGGGTGGTGCACAGATTATCAGCACGGCCATCGTAGCACCATTGGGAACCATTGCCATTGCCGCCCACTCGCTGGGCATCACCGTCGAAAGCTTGTGCTACATGCCTGGCTTCGGCATTGCCGAGGCTGCCACCACACTCGTCGGCCAGAGCTATGGTGCCGGCAAACAGTTGCTCACACGCTCCTTTGCCTACATGTCCGTCATTCTGGGCATGCTCGTCATGACCGCCATGGGGGGTCTGATGTTTGTCTTCGCCCCCGAACTGATGACGCTCATGACGCCCGTCAGCGACATCATCAGCGTGGGCACCGACTGTCTGCGCATCGAGGCCTTTGCCGAACCCATGTTTGCCGCAGCCATCGTCTGCAACGGTGTCTTCGTCGGCATGGGCGATACGTTGTGTCCGGCCATCATGAGCCTGCTATCCATGTGGGGCGTCCGTCTGACCCTCGCTGCCCTGCTCGCCACTACCTACGGTCTCCCAGGTGTCTGGACGGCCATGGCCATCGAACTCACCTTCCGCGGCCTCATCTTCCTCGCCCGTCTGGTAAGAGGCAAGTGGGCAAAGAAGTGAAGAAAACAATGTGAAAACCATTCAATAATGCCGTCAGAAAGACATTCGTAGCTTTACCCTTCTCAGATAATAAAAATGCAGCACGTAGGCAAAAAGTCCTGCGTGCTGCATTTAACTACTATCAATAACTAAAAACCTATTTCTTTAAAAAAGTGCGTCTCACGACGTCGGTGTTATCCTTTATCCAATCTTTCTTTACTTACCTTAATCGTTCTAATCCTATCGAAGAATCAAACCTGAAATCTTTTACCTTAATTCTAATAACTTATTGAAGACGGTGCAAAGGTACGAACTATTTCACAATGCACCATCATAAATCATCAAGTTTTTGCTAAAAAGGGGCTAATTCTTGATGCAAATCAATTGTTTGTGTGCGAACACATGTATTTTGTGGCCGCGCACACACACTTTTATCCTTCCTTTCTGAGTTCCTCCTCTACCATATTTGTCAGCTCCACAAACTGTTCGATGGAAAGCTGTTCGGGACGCATGGTCATGAAGGGATGATTGCTGATAATTGATGGCTGATGGCCGATAGCGGGCAATAGTTGGCGCAACGAGACGCGCAGCATCTTACGGCGCTGGTTGAACACGGTCTTCACCACACGCTTGAACAATTGTTCGTCGCAATCTAAATGGTCAGTCTGATTGCGCGTCATGCGGATGACGGCACTCTTTACCTTAGGTGGCGGATTGAACACCGTCTCGTCGACCATGAACAGGTATTCCACGTCATACCAGGCCTGGATGAGTACCGACAGAATACCATAAGCTTTCGTGCCTGGCTTCGACGCCATACGCAACGCCACCTCATGCTGAATCATACCCGTACAACAGGGAATGAGGTCGCGGTTATCAATGACCTTGAAGAATATCTGCGACGAGATATCGTAGGGATAGTTACCAGTCAGTACAAACTGCTGACCGCCAAAGACGTCCTTCAGTTCCATGCGCAGAAAGTCTCCTTCAATGATGGCTGAGGATTGAGGGCTGATGGCTGAGTCTTTGAACAGCGTGTTTTTCAGGTACGCTACTGACTCACGGTCAATCTCCACCACCTTCACCGGTCGTGGCTTCTCCACTAAATACTGCGTCATCACGCCCATGCCTGGTCCAACCTCCAATACTGGCAGGTCAGCATAGGGTTCATCTACCGTATCGGCTATCCGACGGGCTATTGTCAGGTCGGTCAGGAAGTGCTGACCCAGGTTTTTCTTCGGTCTGACTTGTTTCATACATCTTACTTCTTAGCTCTTAGCTCATAGCTCTTAGCTCTTAGCACACACTTCTTAGCTCATAGCTCTTAGCACTCACCTCTTAGTACCGACAGAGATGTAGCCATAGGGGCCGGTGGTACTGGCCAAATATTTCTGGAGGCCCACATCGCCATCTTCGCCGTTCTGAATGATACCGCCATTGTTGAGGTCGTACTTCTTGCCGCATTTCTTACAAGTGGCAATACCCGTAGAAGCCATGCTGACGGGATAGTTGGGACTAATGGTGTTGTTCTCGCTACGCACGCAGTTAGGACATTGAACGTCGTAGGCGATAAAACCTCCGTTAGGCGTTGTGTTCATCACTTGGAAACCAACAATGATGCCGTTGTTCAAACCTATGATATAGTTAGCCTGCTCCTCCATAGCCGTTTCCGTCTGCTGGGAAGTCTGTCCCTGGTTACTCTGAAAGTCCAGATACTTCACCCCACCCCAAACAGACTCCGAAATCTTACAGAACGTGCCGCGAGAGTCAGCAGTCATAGCTGATGCTAATGTGGGGTCGAGATAGACGCTATTATTGTAGGCAAAACGACACGGCCACGTGCTGTACTCGCTGTCAGCCTGGCAGGATGTGAGAGTGAAGAGTGAAGAGTGAAGAGTGAAGAATGCTACGCACAGCAGCAATCCATGACGCATCTTTCCAGAAATATTCATTGACATTATTCACTTAAAAGTTTCTCTTCTGCATGGCGGACTCGCTCGAAGGCGAAACCTTCGAGCACATTGGCCATCAGGGCATTGATACGGTCGTTGCACAGGTTGCCGATGGAACCCTCGTGGGTGTGATGGATATGCTTGTTAGGACGGAAGGTGCCGGCTTCGATATCGAGGCCGACCTTCTTGTAGGCGTCGCGGAAAGGCATACCGTCGGATGCGAGGCGGTTCACCTCCTCCACGCTAAACATGGGGTCATACATGGGATTGTCGAGGATGTCCGCGCGTACCTCTATTTTATTAATAATATAGGCGGCCATCTGGAGACAGTCCTTCAGCTCGTCGAAGGCAGGCAGGAAGATTTCCTTGATAATCTGCAGATCGCGGAAATAGCCCACGGGCAGGTTGTTCATGATGAGCGTCACCTGCTGGGGCAGAGCCTGCAGTTTGTTGCACTTCGCGCGAATCAGCTCGAAGACATCGGGATTTTTCTTATGCGGCATGATGCTCGAACCCGTCGTACACTCCTTGGGCAACTTCACAAACGAGAAGTTCTGCGAGTTGAACAGGCAAGCGTCAAAAGCCATCTTTGCCAGCGTGCCAGCGATGGTGGCGAGTGCAAAACCAACATTACGCTCTGTTTTTCCTCGCCCCATCTGGGCATACACCACATTGAAGTCCATCGTATCGAAACCTAACAAGTCAGTAGTCATCTGACGGTTCAGGGGGAACGAACTGCCGTAGCCTGCTGCAGAGCCTAAAGGATTGCGGTTGGTCATCTTATAGGCGGCCTGCAGGAACAGCATATCGTCCGTCAGACTCTCAGCATACGCGCCGAACCAGAGGCCAAAGCTCGAGGGCATAGCCACCTGCAGGTGTGTATAGCCCGGCATCAGCACGCCTTTATACTGCTCACTCTTCTGGATGAGTTCGTCAAACAGCACCTTGACGCTCTCGGCCACCGCCATCAGTTCGTGACGGGTGAACAGCTTCAGGTCCACCAGCACCTGATCGTTACGCGAACGCCCCGAGTGAATCTTCTTGCCCATATCACCGAGCTTGCGCGTCAGCATCAGCTCCACCTGCGAATGGACGTCTTCGACGCCGTCTTCAATGACGAACTCACCACGTTCACAGATGGCATAGATGTTTTTCAACTCAGCCAAGAGCTGGGGCAATTCATCATGACCTATCAAGCCAATTGACTCCAGCATGGTGATATGGGCCATAGACCCCAGCACGTCGTATTTGGCCAGATAGAGGTCCATCTCGCGGTCACGACCCACGGTGAAGCGTTCAATCTCAGCATTCACCTCGAAGTTCTTCTCCCAAAGTTTGTTTGCCATATCTTTTATCTTTTGCAAGGACTACAGGACTGACAGGACTTTTTTTGTTTTTTATAATGTTAAGAAAGTCATTAAGTCCTGTAGTCCTTGCTAAATATTATACGTACGGAATCTGCGAGAGAGCGTCAGCGATTTTCTCAACACCATCCTGCAGGGGACCGGCGACCATACCCTTCAACATGAAGGGGATATCGGCCTTGACGGTAACACGCATCTTGCTCTCAGTAGCTGTCACGGGTAGCACCTGAATCCACAGGTTGAAGGGCAGCGGCGACTGCTCAGTCTCGAATTTCACACACTTGTTCTCCTCACGCTCCACGATACGCAACTTCAACAGCCCCACGGGAGCCACATTGACCTGCACGCTGTCGTGGTCGAACTGGAAGTCCTGCAACTTGTCCTCAGGAACACGGTCGCGAACACGCTCCAGATTGCTGAGGTCACTGATATTACGATAGACATCCTCTACGGGATAGGCTATCTGCTTAACGCTACTTTCAAACTTCGTCATATTTCCTTATTCTTTTTTTGCAGGGACTACAGGACTACAAGACTGTTTTATTGTGGGGAATAGTCATTAAGTCCTGTAGTCCTTGCTAAAATAATTAAATTCCCCAAATGCTGGGATTTTTGCGCCACTCTTTCAAGACCTCGAGGTCTTCGGGCTTGATGTAGCCCGTATTAGCGGCCTGCTCTAGCACGGCATTGTAGTCGCTCAGGGTAATCAGCTTCACGCCAGCCTCGCGGAAAGCCTCTTCAGCCACGGGGAAGCCATAGGTGAACGAAGCCACCATGCCAATAACCTCCACACCGTATTCACGCAGAGCAGCGACGGCCTTCAACGACGAGCCGCCAGTAGAGATGAGGTCCTCGACGACGATGACCTTGGCACCCTTGGAGAGTTCACCTTCCACCTGATTGCCCATGCCATGATCCTTCGGCTTCGGACGAACATAGGCATAAGGCAGTCCCAACTCGTCGGCCACCAAGGCTCCTTGTGCAATAGCTCCCGTTGCCACACCAGCCACAGCCTCAGCTTCAGGGAAGTGCTCCTGAATGGCGTGACAGAGTTCCAACTTCACAAACGAACGCACATCAGGGAAGCCCAATGTCTTACGGTTGTCGGTATAGATGGGCGATTTCCATCCGCTGGCCCACGTAAAGGGGTCGTTCGGTTGCAACTTGATGGCCTTGATGTCCATCAGCTTTTGTGCAAAAAGATGTTTGATTGTATCCATTCTTTTTCGATATTTATACACTTTTCAGGGCACAAAGGTACAAAGAAGTCACCAAAAAGCCAAATTTTATCGCCTTTCATTTGTCTAATTGGATAAAAAAGTGTACTTTTGCAAGCCAATAGGGTTAAAATACTAACAAAAAGACAATATATGACAAAAAAACTGTTATTGGGCGACGAGGCCATAGCACTGGGAGCCATCCATGCCGGACTGTCTGGCGTGTATGCCTATCCTGGCACGCCGTCGACGGAAATCACGGAGTTTATTCAAGGTAATATACTGGCCAAGGAGCGTGGCATCCACAGTCGGTGGAGCACCAACGAGAAAACGGCTATGGAGGCTGCCTTAGGTATGTCGTTCATGGGGAAGCGTGCCTTGGTATGTATGAAACACGTCGGACTGAATGTCTGTGCCGACCCGTTTGTAAACAGTGGCATGACGGGCGTCAACGGCGGTGTCATCGTACTCGTGGCCGACGACCCCTCAATGCACTCCTCACAGGACGAACAGGATTCGCGCTTCTATGGCAAGTTTGCCATGATACCAACCTTCGAGCCCTCCAATCAGCAGGAGGCATACGACATGATGGCCGTGGCCTTTGCCTATAGCGAGAGCATCAAGCTACCCGTACTGATGCGTGTCACCACCCGCATGGCCCACAGCCGTGCCGTGGTAGAATGTGCTGACGAGCCACGTCAGCAGAACGAGCTGAACTACGATGCCGTAGCTGCCAACTGGGTACTGCTACCCGCCAATGCCCGTCGTCGCAACGATGTGGTGACGGCTCAGCAGGCACAATTAGAGGAAGACGCAGCCAACTCCACCTATAATATATATATAGAAGGTCACGACAAGTCGTTGGGTATCTTGGCCAGCGGCATCGGCTTCAACTATGTCAACGAGTGCTTCCCTGGCGGAAGTCCCTTCCCCATCCTGAAGATTTCACAGTATCCGTTGCCGAAGAAACTGGTGCGCCGCCTCATGGACGAGTGCCAGCAGGTGCTTATCGTCGAGGAGGGACAGCCCTTCATCGAGGACATGGTTCGTGGTGTGGCCGACCTGAAAAACATTCACGGCAAACTTGACGGCACGCTGCCACGTACAGGCGAGCTGAACCCCGACCATGTAAAGAAGGCGTTAGCCCAATTATCAATTATCAATTATCAATTATCAATTAATGACGGCTTCGCCCCATGCGAAGACGTCGTGCCACGTCCCCCTGCACTCTGTCAGGGCTGTGGTCATCGCGACGTCTATGCTGCCCTCAACGAGGTGCTGAAGGAGTACGACAATCCACGCGTATTCGGCGATATCGGCTGTTATACCTTAGGTTTCCTGCCTCCTTTCCGTGCTATCCATTCGTGCGTCGACATGGGTGCATCAATCACCATGGCCAAGGGTGCTGCCGACGCTGGTCAATGGCCCGCAGTAGCTATCATCGGTGACTCCACGTTTACCCATTCAGGCATGACAGGCCTGCTGGATGCCATCAACGAGAATGCCGACATCACCGTTATTATCTCCGACAACCTGACGACGGGTATGACCGGTGGACAGGACTCGGCAGGTACCAATAAGTTTGAAGCCATCTGCCGCGGACTGGGCCTAAGCGACGAACACCTGAAAGTGGTGGTTCCCCTGCCCAAGAACATGCCTGAGATTACACAGACTATCCGTGACGAGATTAATTACCACGGCACCAGCGTTATCATTCCGCGCCGTGAGTGCATGCAGACCCTTCAGCGTCATTTGAAACAGAAGAAGGCTCAGAAGTGAAAAGTGAAGAGTGAAAAGTGAAAAATTTGCTTCCGCTCTCATATTATCATAAAGTTCAAAGTCAAAGAATATGAAGACAGATATCATACTTTGCGGAGTAGGAGGACAAGGCATCCTTTCTATCGCTACCATCATTGGCGAGGCCGCCATGAACGAAAACCTTTACATCAAGCAGGCTGAAGTACACGGCATGAGCCAGCGTGGCGGTGACGTACAGTCGAACTTGCGCATCTCGAGTGAACCCATTGCCAGCGACCTGATTGCCAAGGGTGGCGCCGACGTTATCATCTCCATGGAACCCATGGAAGCCCTGCGCTACCTACCGTACCTCTCAAAGGACGGCTGGATCATCACGTCAAGCACGCCGTTTGTCAATATTCCGAATTATCCTGATATCGAGGTCATCAAAAATGACCTCGCACAGTTGCCTCATGTCATCATGCTCGACATTGAGCAGAAGGCGAAGGATGCCGGGGTACCCCGTTCAGCCAACGTCATCCTGCTGGGTGCTGCCCAAAAGGCGCTGGGTATTGAGTACAAGAAGCTGGAGGATGCCATCCGCCGTGTCTTTGGACGCAAGGGCGAAGCCATCGTCGAGGCAAATATCAAGGCATTGGCTATTGGCCGCGAGGCTCAGAAGTGATCAGTGAATAGTGAATAGTGAATAATTTGCTACCGCAATGAATACTCCTATTAAGAAAGAGATTGTAGACGGTCTGATTGCCAAGCTAGGCATTCAGGACTTTGCCAAGGCCACTATCCGCGAAGTGAAGCAGGTAGCTGCCATGGCCGAAAAAGAGAGTGGCGTTGAGTTCATCAAGATGGAGATGGGTATCCCTGGACTACCTGCCGCACAGGTGGGTGTCGATGCGCAAGTGAAGTCCCTCCAGGACGGCATCGCCCACTCGTATCCCGACATTCAGGGCTATCCCGAACTGAAGAAGCAGGCCTCGCGCTTTGTCAAGGCATTCATCAATGTCGACATTGCCCCAGAGGGGTGCGTGCCCGTCTGCGGCTCCATGCAAGGCACCTTTGCCTCGTTCCTCACCTGTTCGCAGGCCAATAAGGCGAAGGATACCGTACTGTTTATCGACCCGGGCTTCCCCGTGCAGAAGATGCAGCTACAGGTGCAGGGCGTAAAATACGAGACCTTCGACGTCTATGATTTCCGCGGTGAGAAGCTCCGTGCCAAACTGGAGGGTTACCTCAAGGTCGGCAACGTCTGTGCCATCGTTTATTCAAATCCCAACAATCCGGCGTGGATATGCATGACCGAAGAGGAGTTGAAGACTATCGGTGAACTGGCAACGAAGTACGACACCATCGTGATGGAAGACCTCGCCTACTTCGCCATGGACTTCCGTCAGGACCTGAGCAAGCCCTTTGAGGCACCCTTCCAGCCCACCGTAGCACATTATACAGACAATTACATCCTGCTCATCTCAGGTTCCAAGGCGTTCAGCTATGCCGGTGAGCGTATTGGTGTGACGTGCATCTCGGACAAACTGTTCCACCGTCATTTCGATGACCTCAGTGCTCGTTACGAGGGTCTGCCATTCGGACTGGTATTCTCCACGCGTATGCTCTATGCTTTGTCGTCGGGTACGAGCCACTCAGCCCAGTACGCCATGGCCGCTATGCTGAAAGCTGCCTGCGACGGGACCTACAATTTCCGCAATGAAGTGAAAGTGTATGGCGACCGCGCCCACAAGTTGAAGGAAATCTTTGTACGTCACGGTTTCCATATTGTCTACGACAAGGACCTGGACCAGCCTGTTGCCGATGGTTTTTATTTTACCATAGGCTATAAGGGAATGACCAGTGGCCAGCTGGCTCGAGAATTGATGTACTACGGTGTATCGGCCATTTGCCTTATCACCACTGGCTCGCATCAGGAAGGTTTGCGCGTGTGTACCTCTTTCATAGAAGACCACCAGTACGCCCAACTCGACGAACGCATGACTATCTTTGAAGCTAACAATTAACACCAACACAACAACACAACCATGAGACAAAGAATCATTCTAATGAGTGCAGCACTACTGCTGGCAATGTTCAGCAGCACGGCTGCCATGGGGCAAAAAAAGAAGGATAGTGACTGGATGAAGGAACTCACCAGCCGCATCACGCTGAACGGCTACGCACAAGGAGGGTGGTCGTATCAGGATGCCAACGACAAAAAGACTAACTCGTACAACCTCAAGCGTACGCTTCTATGGGCCAAGGCCCGCATTACCGACCGCTGGTCGTTCCTTTTCATGCACGACTTCAGCAGCGTAGTCCAGGAGTTCTATACCGACTTCCGTATCACCAAGGACAATGCGCTCACCGTCCGCTTAGGACAGTTCAAACACTCCTATACCATGGAGAATCCACTCTCTCCCACCCAACTGGAACTCATCGACGTCTATTCGCAGGCCGTACTCTATCTGGCCGGCGAGGGTCCTGATCCTCTGAACGGTGTCAACTACGGCCGTGACCAGGGACTCATGGTATTCGGCGACCTATTGGACAACATGTTCCACTACGAGCTGGCCCTGATGAGCGGTCAGGGTATCAACCGCAGGGACCTGAACAATCAGAAAGACTTCATCGCCAAGCTGGAGGTACGTCCCTTCGACGGCTTCCGTGTAGTCGGCTCCGGTTATCTCGGCACAGGTAATGCCGTAAATACAGCTGCATGGAATCCCGACATCAAAGTTGGTGATAATTACAAGCGCAACCGTTACTCTGTGGGTGCAGAATACAAGACTCACCCCTACTCAGAAGGACTGTACAAGGAAGCCCGTCCTGCCAGCATCCGTGCTGAATGGCTGGGTGGTAAGGATGGCGACGTAAACAGCCGTGGCGGCTATGCCACCGTGTGCATCCCCGTAGTCGATGCCCTTGATATCGTAGCCTCTGGCGAGACCTACGACCGCAATACGAAGGTGGATGGCTGGGACCAGACCAATCTCACCGTTGGCTTGCAGTACTGGTATTACAAGAAGTGTCGCGTACAGCTGCAGTACACCCGTTGTTTCTGTGGCGATAACCTTGGCAAGGACTACAACTGGCTGCAGGCCCAGGTGCAAGTAGCCTTCTAACCATTTTGAAATAACGTAATAATGAGATAACGACAATATGATCATCAAAGTTCTTTTAACCATTATTTTCTTCGTCGTCATGCTGGGCGTAGGACTCTACAGCCGTAAACAGGCCAGCAGCGTCGATGGTTTCGTACTCGGCGGACGTGCCGTGGGACCTTGGCTCACAGCTTTCGCTTTCGGTACCAGTTATTTCTCTGCCGTGGTCTTTGTGGGCTATGCCGGACAGTTCGGATGGAAATACGGTCTGTCCTCAGCATGGATAGGTATCGGCAACGCCGTCATCGGTTCTCTTCTGGCCTGGCTCATCCTTGGTCGTCGCACCAAACTGATGACACAGCATATCGAGTCGCGCACCATGCCCGATTTCTTCGGCACACGCTTCGACAGCCAGGGACTGCGCGTGGTGGCATCTATCATTGCCTTCGTATTCCTCATCCCTTATACGGCAGGTGTTTATAGCGGCATCTCACGACTCTTCGAGATGGGCTTTAACATTCCCTATGAATACTGCGTAGTCATCATGTCCATCCTCACAGCCGTATACGTCATACTTGGCGGTTACAAGGCAACGGCTATGAACGACTTCATACAAGGCATCATCATGCTATTCGGTATCGTTGCCGTCATTGCTGCCGTATTGAACGCACAGGGCGGACTGACGGCAGCCGTCGACAAGTTGGCTGCACTGCCTTCCGATGCTGACTCTGCCGTGAACGGCGGCTTTGCATCGTGGTTCGGACCAGACCCGTGGGGACTGCTCGGCGTGGTCATCCTGACATCGTTAGGTACTATGGGTCTACCCCAGATGGTGGGTAAGTTCTATTCTATCACCGACGAGAGTGCCATCAAGCGCGGCACCGTCATCTCGACCATCTTCGCATTCATCGTGGCAGGAGGCTGCTACTTCCTTGGCGGTTTTGGACGTCTGTACGACCCTGTGATTAATGAAGCAACAGGCAAGATAGCCTTCGACAGCATCGTGCCGGCCATGCTTGTCACATTGCCTGACGTACTCATCGCCCTCGTGGTGCTACTCGTATTAAGTGCTTCGATGTCGACACTGGCCTCGCTGGTACTGACGTCCAGTTCAACAATGACCCTCGACCTTATCTATCGCGACAAGAAGTCGCTACCCGGTGAGGTAGAGGAAGGAACCATCGACGACGTGGTTTCCGAGAAAGTGGAACGTCGTAAAGTGGTCATCATGCGTGTACTCATCGTGTTCTTCATCGTCATATCCCTGATGATAGCCCTCAATCCACCCACATTCATCGCCCAGCTCATGGGTATCTCATGGGGTGCCTTGGCCGGTGCCTTTCTGGCTCCGTTCATGCTGGGACTCTATTGGCGCGGTGTCACTACAGCCAGCGTTTGGGCATGTTTCATATGGGGTGTAGGCCTCACCGTTGTCAACATGCTGCTTGGCAACCCTATCAACCCCATCAACTGCGGTGCCATCGCGATGGTCGGAGGATTCCCTGTCGTCTGGATTGTCAGCCTGCTCTCGCCGAAGATGAACCGCGATAGAGTCAACAATATCTTCCAATGCTATAAATAACAACGTAATCACGTTATTACATCATAACAAAAAAGACAACAACCATGATTTGGAATCCCAATAAAGAATGCATGAGCCGCGACGAGATGAGCGCGCTGCAAGGCAAACGCCTGCACAAGATAGTGGAGTACGTCTATCACCATGTGCCATTCTACCGCCATAAGATGCAAGAGCTGGATATCCGACCCGATGACATACAGACCATCGAGGACATCCACAAGCTCCCATTCACCACCAAGCAGGACCTGCGCGACAACTATCCGTTCGGTTTGCAGGCTGCCCCGCCAAGTGAGATAATCCGTATCCACGCCTCCAGCGGCACGACGGGAAAACCCACCATTGTGGGCTATACCCGTAAAGACATTGGTGTATGGAGCGAGTGTATGGCCCGTTGCCTGACATCGTTTGGCGTCACCCGCGACGACATCTTTTCTGTAGCCTACGGCTACGGCCTCTTTACCGGTGGTTTGGGTGCCCACTACGGTGTGGAGCACCTTGGCGCTGCCGTCATTCCCGCTGGAACGGGTAACACGGAGAAGCACCTGAAGCTGATTCGCGACCTCGGCATCACGGGTATTGCCTGTACTCCGTCGTACGCCCTCTACTTAGCAGAGACCATGGAGAAGCTGGGCATCACGAAAGAACAAATCAAGCTGCGTATCGGTGCCTTCGGTGCTGAACCCTGGACAGAGAAGATGCGTCAGGAGATTCAAGAGCGCTTAGGTCTGAAGGGCTACAACATCTACGGACTTTCCGAGGTGATGGGTCCCTCAGTCAGCTATGAATGCCAGATGCAAAATGGATCGCACATCAACGAAGACCACTTCTACCCCGAGATTATCAATCCCACGACACTGGAGCCGTTGCCCAACGGCCAGACGGGCGAACTGGTGTTCACCACGCTGACCAAGGAAGGCATGCCCGTACTGCGCTACCGTACCCGTGACCTGTGTCATCTCATCGACGGACCTTGTGACTGCGGCCGCACCAACATCCGCATGGGACGTATCGAGGGGCGTAGCGATGACATGCTCATCATCCGAGGCATCAACGTCTTCCCGTCACAGGTCGAGAGCGTCGTACTCTCAATGCCTGAGTTCGCTCCACGCTACATGCTCGTCGTCGACCGTGTCAAGAACCTCGACACGCTGCTGGTACAAGTGGAAATCCGTCAGGAGTACTTCACCGGCACCTTCGATACACCAGCTGCCATCGACGCCTTAGAGAAGAAACTCGCTTCGAAGCTCAAGAGTGTGCTCAGCATCTCAGCCAAGGTACAGCTGAAAGCTCCTGGCA
Organism: Prevotella sp.; assembly: GCA_016286995.1. Taxonomy (GTDB): domain Bacteria; phylum Bacteroidota; class Bacteroidia; order Bacteroidales; family Bacteroidaceae; genus Prevotella. The sequence continues at coordinate 69,347 of JAEEVA010000007.1, read as the reverse complement.
CCATCGAGCGCAGTCAGGGTAAGAGCGCCCATGTTATAGACAATCGCAAACTGTAATATACAACTATGGAACAATCTAAATTCTTTAATCCCGAATTCGAGACCATGAGTCGCGAACAGATTGGGGCTCTCCAGTTGGAGCGCCTGCAGAAAACTGTTCGTCACTGCATGAACAACGAGTTCTATCAGAAAAAATTCAAGGAGGCCGGCATCACGCCTGACGACATCAAGACGCTGGCCGACGTTCGTAAACTACCCTTCACTACCAAGCAGGATCTGCGCGAGACCTATCCCTTCGGTATGTCGTGCGTACCTCTGAAGGACTGCGTACGTCTGCACTCCAGCAGCGGTACCACGGGTAATCCCACTGTCATCCTGCATACCAAGAAGGATCTTGACGAGTGGGCCAACCAGGTGGCTCGCAACCTATGGATGGTAGGTCTGCGTCCTGACGACGTCTTCCAGAACTCCAGCGGCTATGGCATGTTCACTGGCGGTCTGGGATTCCAATACGGTGCCGAGAAGTTAGGCATGCTCACCGTGCCTGCCGCCGCCGGTAACTCCTTGCGTCAGATTAAGTTCATCAAGGACTTTGGCACGACGGCCATCCACGCCATTCCCTCTTACGTAACACGTCTTTACGAAGTGATGCAGCAGGAGGGCGTCGACCCTCGTCGCGACACTAAGTTAAAGGTGCTCGCCATTGGTGCCGAGCCTCACAGCGAGGAACAGCGCAAGCGCATCGAGGAGATGATGGGCGTCAAAGCCTACAACTCCTTTGGCATGTCGGAGATGTGCGGTCCCGGCGTCGGCTTTGAGTGTCCAGAGCAGAACGGTCTGCACTTCTGGGAGGACTACTACATCGTCGAGATTGTCGATCCCGAGACATTAGAACCCGTACCCGACGGCGAGATTGGCGAACTGGTACTCACCACGCTGTGCCGTGAGGCTATGCCGCTGCTACGCTACCGCACCCGTGACTTGACACGCGTGCTGGGACGTTCATGTCCCTGTGGCCGTAACCACATCCGCCTCGACCGTATGCGTGGCCGCAGCGATGACATGATCGTGCTACGCGGCGTAAATATCTTCCCCATCCAGATTGAGAAGATTCTCATGAAGTTCCCCGAGGTAGGTACCAACTACCTCATCACACTGACTACCGAAGACAACAACGACCAGATGACCGTCGAGGTCGAGGTCAACGAGGGTACCGACGACTACAGCAAGTTGCAAACCCTGGCAGGCGAGATCCGCCACCAGTTAGGCGATGAGATTCTGCTGAAGCCCCGTGTTCGTCTCGTATCCAAGGGTAGCCTGCCTGTCAGCGAAGGCAAGGCCGTCCGCGTTGTCGACAAGAGAAAGGTTTACCAGTAACAAAATTGAAAAATTGAAAAATTAAATAATTAAATACTATGACTATTCATCAGTTATCCATTTTCATCGAGAACCGTTCAGGTACGCTCATCAAGGTACTGAAGATTCTCAAGCAGGCCAATATCCAGATTGTAGCCTCCACCATTGCCGACACGGCAGAGTACGGAATTTATCGCCTCATCTGTAGCGAACCCCTTCGTGCCTATGAGGAACTGAAGAACGGCGGTGTCGCCGTTGCTCTCAGTAATGTCTTTGCCCTTGAGCTCGACGACGAGCCTGGCCGTGCTGCAGATGCCGTCGAAACCTTCTCACAGGCAGGCATCTCTATTGCTTACATGTACACCTTCCTGCTTCGCGGTAAGGGCATCATGGTGTTCCGTACAGAGAATGCCGAAGAGGCCGAAAAAGTCATCATCGACAACAAACTGCACTATATTGAGGAGCCTGACCTCTCGAAGCTGGTATAAAATAGGCTAAGGTATTACCCCTGCACTCCACCTTATTATATATATAGGCCTGAGAAGGCAGGTGGGGGGCAGGGGTTCCTTTTGCAACGGTAATGGGAGCAGTCTCAACGCGTATCTCGTCCCATAGACCAGCATCGATGAAGCTTTCAAGCGTTTGGCGGCCACCCTCGACAATAAGCGACTGCACCTGATGTTGGTAGAGGTCGTCAAGGAGTCGAGGTAGCGGACGCTGGTGGGTGAGCACCACTCGCTTGGGTTGGGGACCATACCAGTGGCGTACCGTTAGTTGCGGATGTTCGCGGACATCAGTAGTATGCCCCACGAGGATAGCATCCTCCTCGGCACGTAGCTGATGGTTCAGCATCTGGGTTTGCTCGTTGCTGATTTGCAAAGCATGACCATGGTCGTCAATGAAACCATTGGCTGTTTGCGCCCATTTCAAGATGATATAAGGACGATGTTTTGAATGATAGGTAAAGAAGCGACGGTTCAACCAACGGCATTCCTCCTCCAACACCCCTACAGTGACGTCTATGCCTGCATCACGCAACTTCTGAATCCCACGCCCCTGCACTTCAGCAAAGGGATCGATGCAACCCACCACCACTCGACGCACACCTTTGCGGATAATGAGGTCGGCACAGGGCGGTGTCTTACCATAATGTGAACAAGGCTCTAAAGAGACATAGATGGTTGCATCCTTCAACAGTGCCTCGTCCTCAGGGCATATGCTGGCAAAGGCATTGACCTCAGCATGACCTTCACCACAACGAACGTGATAACCTTCACCGATAATCCTTTTTTCTCCATCTGGAGCAGTGACTACTATCACGGCACCTACCATAGGGTTTGGCCGTGCTCCTAAAATGCCATTGGCAGCCAGCTGCAAGCAGCGTCGCATATATAATTCGTCGTTCATCATGTTGCAAAGGTACGAATAAAAGTGAAAAGTGAATCGTGAAAAGAGAAAAATTTGCTTCCACTATCATCAAATGAAGATTTTTTTGTATATTTGCAGGCAAATTACGAATAAAACCCAAAACAAAAAACAATGAAAGAGAAACTACTCATATTTGCGACATTGGTCCTACTGTACGGCTGCGGACTGGGGGCTGACGAGGAAGACAGTCTGACACTGACCTCGAGATTTAAATTCACATGGAATATCCACGAAACAATTTCGAGAAATAGCGACGGTGTCATCGTCTATAAAGCTCAGCCATACGGTGGACTGGCTGCATCGTTCAAAGAACGTAACATGCCTGTCGACTGGTCTGGCTATGAGTCTATCCATTTCGAATTTGCACAGCCAACAAAGGTGCTGACCCAGATATGGGTATCTGATGGCCTGACGGTAGGTGGCAAACCAGGCATCACATCGTTGACAGCCTACTTCGACGGGCAAAATGTCAAGAATATTGGTGAAGTGGCCCTGCAAGCTGCTGATACTACAACAATATATGTAAAGAAAATCTATTTGACTCCTGGTGGTGCCACATGGACTCCAACGACGATTTGGGAAGGTCTCTGTCAGTTTGGCAACTGGGAAAATGGTGTCACCATTGAACCAGAGAAATTCTACGATGCTCTGGAAGGCGACAAACTGGAGTTTGTGTATGAGACGGATCAAGATGACATTACACTGTCCTATTGGCAATTTAAGACTATTTATAACGGTACAGACAAGACGCTCGAAGGCAATGATACTGAGCTGAACTCGTGGGGCTGTGCATTAGTGGGAAAACAATCGACACACTACCGTATCGTTCTGACAGCCAATGATGCAACTGAACTCAAAGAGCATGGACTCTTCGTCAATGGCTACCACGTTAACATCACACAGTGTAACCTGTTGAGGAAGAGTTATGACGTACCAAAAGCTGATCAGACAACTGACAACGGTTTATGACGAGGGCGAGGCGAAGGCCATAGCCCGCATGGTGTTTGAGGTACGCTATGGACTCTCGCTGTCAGACCTCTTGCTGGGCAAGGAAGCTGGCATACCTGAAGACGAACTGGAAGCAATAACCCAACGGCTACTGCAACAGGAACCAGTGCAGTATGTTTTAGGAGAAACCACCTTTTGCGGCCGTACCTTCCATGTAGAGCCTGGTGTCCTTATTCCCCGTCCAGAAACCGAAGAGCTCTGCCACTGGATAATAGCAGCGGACTTACACAGACAAACACGGACAGTCCGAAATAGTCTGCTGTCGTCCGCTGTCCATATTCTCGACATCGGCACGGGTAGTGGCTGTATTGCATGTACACTTGCGTTAGATATTCCACAGGCCCAGTTGACCGCTTGGGACATCAGTAAAGAGGCCCTGAACATCGCTAAGGGAAACGCCAAGGCACTGGGAGCTGATGTCACCTTCGAACAGGTTGACATCTTAGAATCATGGGGACAGGTTCATGATTCGGCAGCAAGCCTGAATCACACAACCTGTCCCCGTGATTCCTTTGACCTCATCGTCAGCAATCCACCTTATATATGTAATAAGGAACGCGCGATGATGGAAGCCAATGTACTGGAATACGAACCACACACGGCCCTGTTCGTGCCCGACGACGACCCGTTACTGTTCTATCGTGCCATCGCCACCTATGCCCAGACAGCACTGAAGCCTGGCGGTAGCCTTTATTTTGAATTCAATCCACTCTATGCCGACACCCTCTACAGTCTGCTACGTACGATGTCGTACCACGGCATCGAAATAAAAGCCGACCAATACGGCAAACAAAGAATGATTAAAGGAATTAAGATGTGAACATGAAAAGTGAAAACGAAGCATTCCTGACGCTGGCTTCACTATGTGCGCAGGCCGAACACTGCCAGTGGGAAATGACAGAAAAAATGCGCCGATGGGAAGTGGATGAGTCGGCTCAGGCTCGTATCATACAGCGGTTGACGAAGGAGCGCTACGTCGACGATGAGCGCTATGCCCGTGCCTTCGTGAAGGACAAGGTACGCTACAACAAGTGGGGCCGTCGCAAGGTGGAACAAGCACTATGGCAAAAACACATTGACGAGGACATCCGCCAACGTGTGCTCGACGAAGTAGACGACGAAGAGTACCTTGCCGTGTTACGTCCGCTACTGAAACAAAAGCGGAAAAGCATCAAGGCCAATAGTGACTATGAACTGAACCAGAAACTGATGCGCTTTGCAGTAGGACGGGGTTTTACGTTCGACATCATCAGACAATGTCTGGACATTGATTGTGAGGAGTGAAAAAGCGAAGGAGTGAAGAATGAACTGGATAACCCGCATACTCGACTTCATCTCCCCCCGACTATGCGTCGTGTGTGGAAGGCGGCTAGCTCCTACTGAGCGTAGTCTGTGTAGCATCTGCATGCTACATCTGCCTCGTACGACCTACCAGTTTACACCCAACGACAATCCGATGGCACAACTCTTCTGGCATCTGACACCCATTGAACGGGCAGCGGCACTCATCTTCTATGAGCCCCATGCGGAAATAGCGCAGATTGTCTATGACATGAAATACAATGATCGTCCGGATGTTGGCGAGGACATGGGACGGCTGATGGCCAACGAGATGCAGATAGCCCACTACTTCGATGGCGTCGACGTGCTGCTGCCTGTGCCACTAAGTCGGAAGCGTATGCGACAACGCGGCTACAACCAGAGCGAAATGCTGGCACAAGGCATCAGCGACATCACCCGTCTGCCCGTCGTAACGAAGGCTGTAAGCCGTAAGCACTTCGTCAAGAGCCAGACACAGCTAAGTCGCCATGAACGTCAGGAGAATGTAGCCGACATGTTTGAATTGCGTGACGACAGTCAACTGAGAGGTCGCCACATACTGCTCATTGATGACATCTGCACTACAGGTGCCACGCTTATCGCTTGTGCTGAAGCCATCCGACATGTGGAGGGCATCCGCATCAGCGTACTGACGTTCGGATTTACTAAAGCATAGAGCTCGTGCAACCGTTTGCACAGGCCAATGACAGTAACTATGAACTATGAACTATGAACTATGAACTTTTTTTCTTACCTTTGCACCAGTAATTCAATAACTAAACGACAATGAAAAGACTTGTACTTTCCATCATCACGTTGATTGGCACCCTGCCCCTATTGGCACAGGGTTGGCCTTCAGAGTATCAGGGCGTTATGCTGCAAGGATTCTATTGGGACTCGTTTTCGCAGTCGCAGTGGGTTAAATTAGAGCGTCAGGCTGACGAGCTCTCTCAGTATTTCAAACTGGTATGGATTCCTCAGAGTGCCGACTGTGGCGGTACTTCTATGGGTTATGACGACCTCTACTGGTTTCCTGGTCATTACAACAGCTCATTTGGAACAGAAGCAGAGTTGCGCTCATTGATCAGCACCTTCTCTCAGAAAGGTATTGGTACCATTGGCGATGTGGTCATCAACCACCGCAGGAACGTGTCAAATTGGGTGGATTTCCCCAAAGAGACTTATCAAGGCGTGACCTATCAGCTCATGTCAACGGACATCTGCAAGGATGACGATGGTGGTGCCGCCTATACGTGGGCAACCCAGAACGGCTATCAGTTGTCGTCGAACAACGATACTGGTGAGGGCTGGGACGGCATGCGCGACCTGGATCATAAGAGTGAGAATGTGCAGAAGAATGTGAAAGCTTATCTGAACATGCTACTCAACGACATGGGTTACATAGGTTTCCGGTATGACATGGTGAAAGGCTATAGCGGCTCGTATACCAAGCTGTATAACGAATATGCCAAGCCTCAGTTCAGCGTGGGTGAATGCTGGGACAACACCAACACCATCAAGAGTTGGATAGACGCTACCAGCAAGACGAGTGCAGCCTTCGACTTTCAGTTCAAATATGTTGTCCGTAATGCTGTAGACAATAACAACTGGACTTATCTGGGCAAGCAGAACGACAACAGTTGGCCACTGGTCAGTAGCAACTTTAACAGCGGTTCATATCGTCGCTATGCCGTGACCTTCGTAGAGAACCACGACACCGAAGTACGCCCAGACGGTAGCAGCAACGGACCGTTAAGAAAGGACACACTGGCTGCCAATGCTTTTTTGCTGGCCATGCCCGGCACACCTTGTGTCTTCTTGAAACACTGGATAGCTTACAAGAGCGACATTAAGGCCATGATTGACGTACGCAATGCCGTGGGCATCCACAATGAGAGTTCATATATCAATGCTGCCTCCCAAACAGGCTACTATGCCGTCTTGACGACAGGTAGCAAGGACCAAATGATGGCTGTGGTAGGAAAGAATGCCAGTTCGTACGAGCCTAACGCCAATTTTGTCAAGGTACTGTCAGGCTATCATTATGCCTACTATATGAAGAAGTCGATGGAAACGGCATGGGTCGACCTGCCCTCTGGTGAATATGACAATGCCCAACAGGCTACGCTGACTGCTGTAAGCACCAATAATGGTGCACAACTGGTATATACTACCGATGGCAGCGACCCCAAAGCGACAAGCACGAAAGTGGCCAGTGGCACCAAGATTACCATCGATGGTGACATGACACTGAAGGTGGGTCTGCTTATCGGCAGCACGGTCAGCGGCATTGTCACCCGTACCTACAGCAAGCCTGTTCCCGTACAACCGACAACCATCACAGTCTATGTCAATACCGATAACGTCGGCTGGACCAGTGTCAACTACTGGACCTGGGGCGGTGACGACACCCATGCTCCAAATAATTCCCAGTGGCCAGGTGACAAGATAACTGCCAAGACGACCATCAAGGGTAAGCAATGGTATTACAAGCAGTTCACCATTAATGGCGATGACGACTTCGTCAACTTCGTGTTCAGCACTGGCACGGGTTCACCGCAGACAGTCGACGTCAACAATATCACAACGGATAAGTTCTTTGAGATTTCCGCTAATAAGAATAGTGACGGTAAACATCTGGTTGATGACGTCACAGGCAGCTATGCGGGTATAGAGTCCGTATTTGCAACAGACGATAGCCAGCCAGGAAAGATTTATAATCTGAGCGGCCAACAAGTAGAACGTCCGACGAAGGGTATTTACATTATTAATCATAAGAAAGTAGTGATCCGATAGGGTCACTACTTTTTTTATTTCCTCGTTATAACGTTAATCCGATTTAACGCTATCTTGATTAATGACACTTCTCACTATAAACCAGCAGTGTAGCAGGAAGGTTTGCACCCAACCATAGTGACTGGCCATCACACGGAAACGTTCTATGAGGGATGCCCGATGATGTTTCGTCGTGGCGCCTTCTTCGGTGTAGTTGGCTACCACCATCTGTGTATTCAACAGTGGCAAGCCCATACGTTCCGTCTCACGCATCACACGGATACACCAGTCGACATCGGCTGAGAAACGATAACGTGTGTCATATTGCAGATTCTTCGCGATATCCGTACGTGCATAGAAAGCCTGATGGCACACCAGCATGCCCTGACGAAACGAACGCCAGGTCAGTTGGGCAGGAGGCTGCAAACGACGGTGATGCAGAAAACGGCCCTCGCCATCGACAATGTCTGTGTTGCCATAAAGCACACCAGGACGCTCGGCAGCAGGATATTCGTTTAATCGGCAATGATGCACAATCTGTTCCAATGTGTCAATCTGAGGAAAGAAGTCGCCAGCATTCATATACACCACATAGTCACCAGAGACCTGTGTCAGTCCTTTGTTCATAGCATCATAGATGCCGTGGTCTGGTTCCGACTGGATGATGACTTTATGACCGTTGTCTGATGCATCACTCAATTGCTTATATTGTTCAACCATCGTCACCGTCTGGTCTTTCGATGCCCCGTCAACTATCAAGTGTTCCACACCTTCGTATGTCTGGTGGAGCACGCTGTCCAGCGTGCGCTGTAAGACAGCCTCAGCATTGTACGTGATGGTAATGACTGTAAATCGTATCATTGTTGCTCATAAAGATTAATGTATTGCCTTGCCACGCTCTGCTGCGACCAGCAACGGGCAACTTTCTGTATGCAGTTGTGCTGCAAGGCGGCATAGTCGGCCTCAACCAAAACATAGTACAAACCGCGAGCCAAGTCGGCTGCATCACGGTACTCGGCCACATAACCAGTATCCTTGTGGTCTATCTCCTCAGGGATACCTCCCACACGGAAACCAACACACGGCACACCACAAGCCATTGCTTCCATGATGGTGTTAGGAAGATTCTCTGACAACGAGGGTAACACAAAGACGTCAGCAGCCTGATATACGCTGACAATACGATGTTCGTCGTTGACATAACCTAACGGATAGGTAGTGAATGGCAACTGACTGGCCACCTCATCGGCATGTCCGCCCAAAATGGCTACCGATACCGTGTCACTCCAGTCAGGATGTTCCTTACCGAGCTGCTGGCAAGCCTCTACCAGATACTGCATCCCCTTGTTGGGATTAGTAGCACGCTGCGACACAAAGAGGATGATGCGTCCTTCGCGTGGCAATCCTAACTGCTGACGGGCGTGCTGTTGGGAGCCGAGACGATAAAGTCGTGTATCAATAGGATTGGGAATGGTTTCTATACGCTGTCCACGAAGCAGAGCACTTTTGCGGGCTTCACTGCACAGCCACTGGCTGCACGTCACGAAAGATATCTTACGATTATCCAACATGCGTTGCTTACGTTCCCATGTACGGGCCGCAAGGTCGTGAGCAGAACCGCCACCAGGCAATAGCCGGCAGTGGTGACAACCTGTCTCAAACTGACGGCAGTCCAGCGTCAGGTGACAAATAGCCGTAGCTGGCCAGATGTCGTGCATGGTCCATACAACAGGTTTACCACTATCGAGAATCTTACGAATATCCTTCAGAGACAACATGCCCTGATTCACCCAGTGCAGATGAATGATGTCGGCTTCCTTAAATTCCTGTAGATTGGTGATGTCGGTACCGCAATTGGCAATATCTATTTCAAACAGATGTTCACATTTCAAGTGGAGATGCAGCCAAATACAAAGTCGCTCCCACAGAAAATGCCATTGCAGACGCCACGAACGAGGTAGCGGACAGACCGTCAAATGGTCGCTCAACTTATCACGCACCAGCATTTTGGTCTTCACGCCATTGTTGTTCAGCGCCTCCATCAAACGGTTCGCAGCGACAGCTGCTCCCCCCGTTCGTTCACTCGTATTGACTATCAGTATTCGCATGCTTGTGCAAAGATAAATAAAAAAAACGATACTCACAAATATCGAGGCTTTAAATTGCTAACAAGTGTAAAAATACGCTCTTTTTGAGGCCCTCGACTTGATTTATGTCAAGAATACACCCTTTTTTGAAGAAAAAAAGCAGAAATCCTTTGCAGGTTTGGAAAAAGTTCGTAACTTTGCATCGTCAAACAAAGACAAACGCTGACTAAGTGAAGTCAAGCATGGTTAATAGATTGTTTTAGGTTAGTAGTAATATTTATAGTTTTAGGTTTTTAGTTATTGGTAAGAAGAAAGTTTTAAATGTGTTAGGATAACAGTGATCGTCGCGAGACGCTCATAACTTTCTTTTCTAAGGAACACGTTAGTATACTTAAGATATGCTGCCGAAAGGCAGACCTCCAGCCGAAAGGCTGGAATTCTAAAAGAAAAAGGATTTTTAGTTAAACATAGGCTTTTTTGGACGCCACTGCTCGCTGATGAGTAGTGGCGTTTTTCTTCTTACCTTCTTACTTGCCTTACTTTTCTATCAGCTTACTTTCTTACTTTTCTATCAACGCCACTGCATAGGCACTGATACCCTCCTGACGTCCGGTGAAGCCCAGACGCTCGGTCGTTGTGGCCTTGATACTTACTTGGTCTGGATCACAACCAATGACCTCAGCCATACACTGCTGCATGGCAGGAATGTGCGGATTCATCTTGGGGCGCTCGGCACAGATGGTAGCATCGATATTCACCAGCCGATAGCCCTTGGTGGCTATCAGCTCTATGGTTTTCTTCAATATCACCTTGCTGTCCATTCCCTCCGTCTCTGCTGACGTATCAGGGAAGTGATAGCCGATGTCACGCATATTAGCGGCACCCAGTATAGCATCGCAGATGGCATGTATCAGTACATCAGCGTCACTGTGGCCCAACAAACCCAGTTCATAGTCTAACTTTATACCTCCTATCCATAGTTCACGGCCTTCCACCAAGCGGTGAACATCATATCCCATTCCGACTCTCATCATAGCGACAGCAAATTACTCACTCTTCACTTTTCACTCTTCACTTTCTACTTCTTAAAGAGGTCCTTGATGCCATCCATATCGAAAGCTAGCGTGAAGCGCAGTGTCTGGTCGAGGGGATTGCTCTTAGCCGTCGAGATGACATAGCCCACATCGAGCGAGAAGACACTCATGCGGAAGCCACCACCGACGGTGAAATACTTACGGTTACCCTTGTTTTCACTCTCATGGTGATAACCGGCACGCAGCGAGAACTGGTCGTGATAGACATACTCAGCACCGACACTCCACTGAATCTCCTGCAGCTCCTCCTTGAAACCGCCAGGGGCATCGCTAAAGCTCTTAAAGATACCCGAGATTGAGCTGACATCGTTATATTCCTCGATGACACGCTGTTCGTAGTCTTCCTTACTCTCACCGTCGTTCTGCTTGGGAACGGTAGGCACCAGCAACTTATTGGCATCAAAAGCGATAGAGAAGCGGTTATACTCGTCGACAGGCACCATCAGCGACGTACCCAGGCGCAGGTTCGCTGGCAGGAAGTTCGAGCGGTCGTCACCAAAATAGGTAATCTTCGAACCCACATTCTGCACGACAAGACCAAGACCCAGTTGACACTCACGCTGACCGATGTTCAGGTACGTGTTATAATACGTATGAATATCAGCAGCAAAGGCCGAAGCTGGCGATGCATCCTCGGTATAGTCATAGCGCAAGTCACTGTACAGCCAGCGCAGGGCAACACCTAACGAGAACTTTTCCGTCAGCATCAGGGCAGCACCCACGTCAAGCGACATCTCATAGGGTTTGACGGTCATGGCATTCTCCTCCCACGACGTCATCACCTCACCTAATGAGAAGTAGCGCAGCGACGCACTGAGCGAGGCATAGTCTCCCAAACGGTAGTAGCCGGCGACGTACGCCAGGTCGATATCATTCACCAACTGACGCAGCCACGGGGTATAGTTCAGGGCTATACCTGCACGACTGATACAGAACGGATACTTAGCCAGATTCCAATACTGCGAGTTGACGTCAGGATCGGTGGCAGCACCCACGTCACCCATACCGGCTGCACGGGCATCGGGGGCAATGGTCTGCGAGATGACGGCATGCTCAATGGGGTTGAAGTCGCTCTTCGTATCCTGACCCCACATTGTCTGTGCTACCATCAGGCACACGGCCATTACAATTATCTTCATGTTTGTCTTCATATTTCTTTATTTATGTGTAAGAATGATTAGTTTCTTTGCTTTCGACACGTAATTGCTGCCATCGCAACTAAGGCGTACGCGATAGAGGTAGACACCCGTCTGCAGGCGACGGCCACCATCGACGGACAAATCCCATGTCAAACTGTATGTCGTATCCGTCGACACGCCACTGTCGGAATGCGACCACAGGTGGCGCCCGCTGATGTCGAAGATATCGAGGATGACATCCATCTGGCTGCCCACTCGGTCGTGCTGTATGATGAAAGAGGTATTCGTCGTGGCAGGATTCTTCAGGCAGTTCACATCGAACACGCTGGGTTCCAGGCCCTTTACCACGTTGAATGTCAGTTCGGCTGTCGACGAATTGTTCAGGACGTCCCAAGCACGGAACAGCAGTTTATGTTCTCCATACGACAGTGTGGGAATACTGAAGCCCACCGTTCCTTTCGTATAGCTGCCGAAGTCGTACTGGAAGTATTCGTTCAGCGAATATGTCTTGGCCATCTCTCCATCGATGATGAGCTGCAGGTCATGTCCGATGCTGCTACCCGTTGCATTGATGCCGTCCTCGTCGGTCAGCTCTGCCACGAAATAGGGTGTGGGATTCACCTTGTCGCCATTGTTGAACGACGGACTGTTGAGATAGCAGTAGATGCTAGGGCCCATCTCGCTGGTACTGCCTCCACTACCACTGCCCATCACCAGCTGACTGCAGATGCCGCTGGCTATCTCTGTGCGCTCATCATTCACGGCATAGAGGTTGATGAGTCCCGTTTCTGTCGAGTAGCTGATATCCTTAGGTACAGCGAAGGTAAACGAGAAACGGCCGTCCTTGATCTGGTCGCTACCGTTGAAGATGACGTTAGGACGGTCGTAGTACACGAACGGCACTTCCGTCTCGGAGGTATTGTTCATCTTACAGACGATTTTCTCGCGGGCATCACGCACGATGGCCGTTACCGTCCCGTTAAATCCGTTGTCACGTTGGCCGTTGAGAGCCACGACATGTCCGCTGACCGTTGCCGTCGTACCGGCAGCCAGCGTCAGCGTGACACCGCTTTTCATGGCGACACCGTTGATGGAGTCGACCTCAATGCCTAACGACGGGGCAGCCAGTCGCATGGCAGGATCGCCCAACAGTGAATATTGCATACGGTTCACCGAACGGTCCGTAGTATAAACTGGTTTCCCAGAAGCATCGTAGCCCGAGAACACACCCGTGCCCACCAGTTCATTCTTCGTCAGTCGTACGGCCTCACCAATGGGCATCGTACGACCTGTGGCGTCCTTGCTCAGCAGATGTCGGGTGAATGCGATGTTCATCAAGAAGTTCTGCGGCTGATAGACGGTACGCGTGGTGCCGTAGAAGGCGATGGCTCCGCCTTTCTTATTAAACATGGCCGTTTCACCGATATTTTCTTCCTGTCCGTCGAAGGGCATGATGTCGCACGAGGCTGTCATCCACAATGGCAGACGGGGTGAGGTATTCTCAAAGTCAGCAAGTTTCAGCACATATTCATGAGAGATGGCTGTGGGACCGCCATGACCAGAATAGTTCATCATCAAGGCTCCTTGCTGCATCTGCTGTTTGATGAGTCGGGTAACATCGGGGTAGCTGTTGCCTGTCGACGAACTGACGCGAGTATAGGCATCCCACATGACGCGCTTCACTTGGTAGTTCGGATAGAGGTTCTCCACTTGTTTGGCGACACTATCGGCATCATGCATGTGGGCATTCTGGTTGCCGTCGTCACCCATGAAGAAAAGCACGTTCTGCCAGGAGCCGGCATTACTATTCTTGGTATAGTTCGTTATCTTGTCGACAACGATTTCCGCATCTTCGGCTGTTCTTGCCGAGATACGGCCCACGGCGACATCGGGTTTGCCAACCAGCACGTTATTGCCTTCACCATCGTCGAGCAGACAGAAGTAGTCGTCGCTGACGAAGCATTGCGTGGCATTGTATGAGTTCTCACTTTCGTAACACAGCAGGAAGTCGTCAGGCGAACAGTCTTTCCAACTGCTGCTCAACATGCGGTTGTCCCACGCCGCATCGCCCATCAGCAACAGATAGCGCGGCAGGTCGGCATCGGTCGCTGCACGGTCGTAGAGCATCTTCAGATACCGACGATAGGCATTGGCATCGGGTGTACCGCTTGAGAACTCGTTGAACAGTTCGTCGGCAGGCACGATGCGTACCCTCATGCTATCCTGCTGTTCGTGCAGGGTCTTCAGGCGCTCTGCCTCCGCCAGCAGCTTCTGGGTAGTGGGTATGATGATGACCATATCGACGGGACCATCGGCATGATGATCCTGATTGGTAATGCCATAGACATATTCTGGAACGGGGAACGTTCCGGCACTGAGGTCAGGGGCTGCAGCAGCCTCATCGGTATGGATGGCCACATAATCCAGACGAACCGCCGTCGTGGATGTGGTCGACAGTGTCACCTTGTTCATCGTCTGCACGTTGGTGATGGTCTTCACAGACTCCATCTGTCGCATGTGGTCGTAACTGCCTGAGGAAGGTATCGAGATCGTGTCGACAGGGACATCGTTCACGCTGACAAACACCTGCGCAGCCACATCGGAAGTCACGTTGATGGTCATCACAGCCTTGTCGGCAGCTACTTTAGCCGGCACATTGAAAGTATGGCTATTGCCGGCAGTGATGGCTGTAGCGTCGTAGAGGTTACGACCACCGTGGAACCATGCATAGTCATCGACCTCATAGAGGGCGTTATAGTCGTCGGCAGCAGGATAGAACGATGCCAGGAACTCCTCGCTGCCGATGGTCTGCGGTGCCTCGTCGTTCTCTGTCAGGAAATAGCAGCCCACAGTAGAATAAGGATTACGCACGCGGCGGTTATTGCTGTTCCACGTCACAGGACCCACGGCATAAAACAGCCGTTTGCCGTTCACCTCGCACGTCGGCACCTCTTTCAGGTCGTCGGTCGCTACCAGATAGTCGGCATTCAACTGCTCAGGCTGCATGGCACCGCCATAGCCGTAAATCTTCACCTTATTAATATCATTAAAGCCAGCCTGGCGCACCAGTTCACTGCTTAACTGATAGACGCCCGTCGACGGCACGCTGATTTTCACCCAGCGGCCACTGGCCAGCACGGAGTGTTCAGCATATCGGCTTCCCTCAGCCCTCTGCCCTCTGCCCTCTACCCTCTTACTGCTGACAGCAGCCTTCTTACTCCTGACATCCAGCATAAAGCTCACCAATTTCTGATACTGGCCGTCACGGAATACCAAGGGCATGAAGGACACGGTCAACTCACCGCGCTTGCGGTCGATACTCAGCAACTGCGACACCTCGGGCATTGGGGGCAACGGAGCCTGGGTGATGCGATGGTAACGCTCCACGTCGGCCTCGCTCATGGCGATGAATTCGGGATATTCGATGGTAATGGTGTAAGTGGAGTCGGCATAGCCACTGCCCAATGGTATCTTATGCGTGAACATCGGCAACAGCGAATCAATCCTGACTTGTTCGGCAGTCAGGTTGAAAAAGCGCTGTGCGTGTACCATCACGCTCAGCAGCAATACTATACCTATTATTATATATCTCTTCACTTGCAATTGAATTCCAATACTTTTCTGTCTTCGAGCCACCCTTCCAAGTGGTCGTTGATCTTCACGGGCCCCACGCCCACCGGAGTGCCTGTATAGAGCAGGTCGCCGGTCTTCAGCGTGAAATACTGCGAGATATAGCTGATGAGCTCGTCAATCTTGTAGAGCATGTCGCTCGAACAGCCTTCCTGCACCGTCTGGCCGTTGATGTCCAGATGGAAGTGCAACGCCTGCACATCGAGGAATTTGTCTTTCTCTATCCAGTCACCTATGATTGCCGAACCGTCGAAACCCTTGCAGATCTCCCAGGGGAGTCCCTGCTTGCGGGCCTCGCGCTGCAGGTCACGGGCGGTGAAGTCGATGCCCACGGTGACAGCGTCATAGTAACGGTGGGCAAAGCGTTCGGGGATGCTCTTGCCCAACCGGCAGATCCGTACCACCAGCTCCGTCTCGTAGTCCACCTGTTCGCTCCAGTCGGGGATGAAGAAGGGCTTGTGGTCCTTCAACAGCGCCGAGTCGGCTTTGGTGAAAATGACGGGCTTCTCTGGTTTATATAACGCGCCATCCAGCTCTTTATTGTGCTGGATATAATTCATTCCTACTGCAAATATCTTCATGACCGCGACTTTTTGACGGCAAAATTACAAAATAATTACCAATTATCAATTGTCAATTATCAATTATTTTGTATCTTTGCAGCGCAATGAAGAAGATTTTGACATATCTCGCGCTGCTTTTTGCGCTGACAGTAAGTGCTCAGACGTTGACAGATCCACGTAGTATCCGCCTGAACGGCATTCCCATTGAGGGGCCTATAGACTCGCTGCGCCAGGCGCTGACGGAAGCGGAATTTGCGGAATGGGGACAGTCCGACGACGGCGAGGACTACTACTTCCGCGGCAACTTCTATGGCATCCGCGCCAAACTCATGGTTAGCATCACACCAGAGACGAAGCTCGTCAACTCGGCATACGTCACCATCGGACCGTACAGCACCAACGAGATGCTGGAGAGAAACCTACAGTATTTCCGTTACAAGATGGAACAGGACTACGGCCATCTGTCGGAGCGTGACGACACGTGGTTCTATATCGACGACTTCGGCAGCATCAAGATGTCGGTGGTCGACAACGACAACGGCTCGCGCGACATCCGCATCCTCTTCCTTAACACCGTACCGTTCTATAAGGATGCCCTCACGATGGGCCTGCACGCCGACGTAGAGGAGGTGGTAACGGAGAATGCTGTCGCTGAGGATCAGTTCTTACACTTCAACCAAAACGGCATGATAGACAATCCCGACCTCGTGGACCGCATGTACAACCGCTACGGCTATCTCATCAGTGCCCGCATGAAGGAGAAGGACGGCTTCAGCACCATCACCTACGACTACGACCAGCAGTTCCGTCTTGTCCGCCGCACGCTGGTCAACGCGGCAGCCGGCATCAGCTACATCAACGACTACACATACAATAGTGAGGACGAGCCGCTGACGCAGTTCCAGAAGGTGTACAACAAGGATGGTGAATGCATCATGACTATCAATATGACCAATAACTATATCACCCGTGACGATAACGGCAACTGGACCAGCAACTCAATGACGCTGAACTACTGGGAAAAGGACGCGAAGACACAACAGGTCACCGTCCTGCAACGCCGCACCATCGCCTACTGGGAATAACTAAAAACGATTACTATAAGTATGAAAACAATGAAACTGACGATTTTTGGCTGCACATTGATTGCTGCCTTACTGTTATCATCGTGCGAGAAAAGTATGGAAGTGGCTGGTGCCGCCGAAGGCAATAGCAAGCTGACCGTCCAGACGCGTGCTGACGCAAACAGCGCCAAGGTGAGCTATCCCGTCACCGTCTATGCCATGAACAGCGACGGACAATGTGTGCGACGCCAACAACTGCTATCCGACAACGACGAGTTGTCGTTCAATCTGGACCCCGCCACCTATCACATCTATGCCGTCGGCGGAGCTACTGACGGCGACTACACCCTGCCCACGCTGGAGAACGCTGTGGCAACATCAGTCATCACGCTCAACAGCGAGGCCCGTCACGGTGACCTGATGACGGCCAGCAACACCATCACGTTGTCTGAGAACGAGTCTAACACACTGACGCTCACCATGATAAGAAAGGTAATGCACCTGCAGAACCTCGTCATCAACAACGTACCGACAACGGTAGATGCCGTTGCCGTTACCTTCACGCCCCTCTACGACAACCTGCTGCTGAACGGCAGCTACACCACGACAAGCGGCGAATATGGCGTCGCGCTCACTGAACAGGCCGACGGCACCACGTGGCAGATTACCGACGACGACCTCTACATGCTGCCCGCAGCCGACAATGCCACCATCACGGTGAAGTTCACCACGGGCCAGAGCACCACCAGCTATTCCTACTCCTGTCCTCAACCCCTTGAGGCCAACAAGCACATTCGCATCACTGGCACCTTCGAGGACGAGCTCATCCTCACCGGCACCATCACAGGTGCAACCTGGGACGGCACCACCACCATCGAGTTCACCTTCAGCAGCAACGGCAGCACAACCGTTGACACAGGTAATGACAACGGTGGCGGCAATCAAGGCACCCAGGAAGAGGGGGTAGAAGAAGGTGCGGCACCTGAGGTTGGTACTGTTTACAAAGGTGCATACGTTCTTAATTCTACTGACGACGCAATATATACCTATGTAACACTACTGAACAAAACAGAAGTCGATATCTCAGGAGAGGCATTCCCAAATGAAGAAGAATTTAAGACCGTCATTTCAGATGCGCTTGCTGAATTCAACGCAAATGACACCTATGGTATTACTAACTGGCGATTGCCGACTGGAGACGAACTAATAAGTATTTCAATGGGGCCAGTGAATCAGATATTAAAAACTATATCTGGTTATGATGCTATTGCCAACCATAACTACTATTATAGGGATGGGGATGCTATCAAATGTGGCTTACCTGGCTCAGCTGGCACAATGAATCGTAGTTACACGTTAGGCAATGCTCTCCGCCCCGTCACGACCGTTAAGTTTAACAAATAACGGAATAGATTCATCTTTCCATCCCGTCTAAAAGCTTCAAGTGCCGCGTCTGAAACCATCAGACGCGGCACTTGAAGTAAGCAGGTGGCTCGTCTGCACGGAGCAAACGCATAGAAAGGATAAAGGAAACGATGTGTTTGCACGGTGCAAACTCATGCAGAGCGTCCGCTCCACAAATGCAGAGCGCCCGAACCACAATTGTAGTACGGGCGTTCGTCATATACGGAGCGAAGGGTCTGCATAGGAAAATATAGAATGTCGAGACACGAAATAATCTCGAAAGCCATAGTGCAAAGTTACAAAAAAAATGGCGGAAATGCAAGTTTTTCGACGTTTTTTTTCAAGTTAAAAGAAAAAGAAAAGAAAAACGGGTTTTCCTTTTGCTTTTTGCGCACTTATTCGTACCTTTGCAGTGAATTATGGCACAGGAGCAGAAATTCACGCAGGAACAACGGTTGGAGCAGCAACAGAAGCTGACCCAGACCATCACCCACCAGCAGTTGTTGCAGGCGGTGCTGACCGAACTGCCCATTGCCCAGCTGCAAGAACGCATCAATGCCGAGATGGATGACAACCCTGCCCTGGAAATATCGTCCGACGACCCCATAGACAACCTCGATTCTTTAGACCCTCTCGACAATTCTGACAGTCAGGACAATCCTGACACTACCGACACCTTCGAAAAAGAAGAGCGCCAGTCGGCTCTCGATGCCGCCCTGGAGTCGCTGGGTCGCGACGACGAGGACCTGCCAGTATACCACAGCGGCCAGTCGTCACAGGAGGAACGCGAGGAGATTGTGTACGGCCAGACCATCTCCTTCATCGACCTGCTAACGGAACAGATGAACATGGCCAACCTGACAGAGCGTGAACGTGACGTGATGGAATACCTGATTGGCTCACTCGACGACGACGGACTGCTACGAAAACCGCTTGACACCATCAGCGATGAGCTGGCCATCTACCACAACATCGACGTCACAGCCAAAGAGGTGGAACACGTGCTGCACGAGCTGCAACAGTTCGACCCGGCAGGCATCGGTGCACGCACCCTGCAGGAATGCCTGCTGCTACAGGTGGAGCGCCGCGAGCCGTCACAGCTTAAGACGCTCATGGAGAAAGCGCTGAAACTCTACTTCGACCGCTTCACCAAAAAACACTGGAAAGCCCTGCAGCAGGGACTGAAGCTGAACGACTTGCAGACAGAAGTGCTCATCGCCGAACTGCGCAAGCTGAACCCCAAGCCAGGGGCCAGCATCAGCGAGACCGTAGGACGCTCCTTGCAACAGATTACCCCCGATTTCATCGTAGATACCCATAGCGACGGTACCGTAACCTTCTCGCTGAATACGGGCGACGTGCCAGAATTGGCCATTTCACCGTCATTTGTCGAGGCTCTGAAGGACTACCAGTCGGGCAAACAGCCGCAGACCATGCAGATGAAGGAGGCGATGGTATACACCAAACGTAAGCTGGAGGCTGCGGCAAGTTTCATCGACGCCATCCGCACCCGCCATCAGACGCTGACCAACACCATGAAGGCCATCATCCAGTGGCAACACCGTTTCTTCGAGGACGGTGATGAGGCTTCGCTGCGTCCCATGATACTGAAAGACATTGCCGAGCGCACAGGCTACGACCTGAGCACCATCTCGCGTGTGTCGAAATCGAAATATGTACAGACGCGCTGGGGTACATTCCCCCTGCGCTACTTCTTCAGCGACAGCTATGTGACAGAAGACGGCGAGGAGCTGTCGACGCGTGAAATCAAGGTCGCCCTGCGCGACCTCATCGAACACGAAGACAAGCGCAAGCCGCTCTCCGACGAGGCCCTGATGAACCGTCTGGCAGAATTGGGCTACCCCATCGCCCGCCGCACCGTTGCCAAATACCGCGAGCAGCTCGGCCTGCCCGTTGCCCGCCTCCGCAAATAATAAACAATGAAAAGACAAAAGCAAATAATCCTCACCGCTCGACTGCTGAGCATGCTGTTCACGCCGTTCTACCTGCCCATTGTCGGCATCGCCCTGCTCTTCCTGTTCAGCTACCTGAACATGTTTCCCTGGTCGTACAAAATCCAGGTGCTGGTACTGGTCTACCTGTTCACCATCCTCCTGCCCTCGTTGCTCATCCACCTCTACCGCCGCTATCAGGGCTGGAACCTCATTGAACTGGGACACCGCGAGAAGCGTATGATACCATACATCCTCTCCATCGTCAGCTACTTCACCTGCGTCTACGTCATGGAACAGCTGCACATGCCGCACTTCATGGGTTCCATCATCGTGGCAGCACTGGCCGTACAGATCTTCTGCGCACTCATCAACGTATGGTGGAAGATTTCCACCCATACGGCAGCCATTGGCGGAGTGGCCGGCGCACTCTTTGCCTTTGCCTATTATCTGGGCTTCAACCCCATCTGGTGGCTTTGTCTGGTCATCATCGTTGCCGGCATGGTAGGCACCAGCCGCATGATTCTGCGCCAGCACTCCCTCTCGCAAGTCGTTGGCGGCTTCTGCGTCGGCTTCGTCTGCGCCGCCGTCGCCATCTTATTCATTTAATTGCCGTCATCACATTATTATGATATAACGAAGAAAAGAAACAATGAAACCAATCGTTAGCATCATCATGGGCAGCACCTCTGACCTGCCCGTCATGGAGAAAGCCTGCCAACTGTTGAACGACATGCAGGTACCGTTTGAAGTCAACGCCCTCTCGGCACACCGTACACCAACCGAGGTAGAGCAGTTTGCCAAGAATGCCAGTCAGCGTGGCATCCGCGTCATCATTGCTGCTGCTGGTATGGCTGCAGCACTGCCTGGCGTCATTGCCGCCAACACCACACTGCCCGTCATCGGCGTACCCATCAAGGGCATGCTCGACGGTCTCGACGCCATGCTGAGCATCATCCAGATGCCGCCGGGCATCCCCGTAGCCACCGTTGGCGTCAACGGTGCCATGAATGCTGCCATTCTTGCCGTCGAAATGCTGGCCCTCAGCGACGAGGCCATTGCCATACGTCTAAGCAGTTACAAGGAAAGCCTGCGTGCCAAGATTGAAAAGGCCAATAAGGATTTAGCAGAAGTGAAATATGAGTACAAGACGAATTAGCAGCGTTGTCCACGTCGGCAACATCGCCATTGGCGGTGACAATCCCATCCGCATCCAGTCGATGGCGACGACCGACACCAACGACACCGAAGGCAGTGTGGCCCAGGCCAAGCGCATCATCGATGCTGGCGGCGAACTGGTGCGTTTCACCACGCAAGGTACCCGCGAAGCCGAGAACATGAAGAATATCTCGGCCCGTCTGAAGGCCGATGGCTATACAACACCCCTCGTGGCCGACGTCCACTTCACGGCACATACCGCCGACGTGGCCGCACAATACTGCGAGAAGGTACGCATCAATCCAGGCAACTACGTCGACCCGGGCCGCACCTTCAAGCACTTGGAATACACCGACGAGGAGTATGCCGAGGAACTGAAGAAGATTGAGGCGAAGCTCGTGCCTTTCCTGAATATCTGCAAGGAGCACCATACCGCCATCCGCATAGGCGTGAACCACGGCTCACTCAGCGATCGCATCATGTCGCGCTATGGTGATACCCCCGAGGGTATTGTCGAAAGCTGCATGGAATTCCTGCGCATCTGCCGCCGCGAACATTTCGACGATGTAGTCATCAGCATCAAGGCCTCGAACACCGTCGTGATGGTCACCACCGTCCGCCTGTTGGTGAAGACCATGGACCAGGAAGACATGCACTACCCCCTGCACCTCGGCGTCACAGAAGCCGGCGAGGGTGAGGACGGCCGCATCAAGAGTGCCGTAGGCATTGGCGCCCTGCTTACCGAGGGCATTGGTGACACCATCCGCGTTTCGCTCTCCGAAGAGCCCGAATGCGAAATCCCCGTTGCCCGTAAGCTCGTAGACCTCA
Organism: Prevotella sp.; assembly: GCA_016286995.1. Classification (GTDB taxonomy): domain Bacteria; phylum Bacteroidota; class Bacteroidia; order Bacteroidales; family Bacteroidaceae; genus Prevotella. Next base: position 46,542 of record JAEEVA010000007.1, on the reverse strand, counting down.
TTCCCCTCTGCACCCGTCTCCGTGCTGAAGCTGAAGCCTCCATCCACGACGACACCATCACCCTTGATTTATCAAGTGTTTCGCAGTTCTCCCGTGAAGACTGGGAAACGCTCCAGCTCACCGCTGCCATGGCCGTCGGCGCCCTGCTCATCGACAAGAAAGCCACCAACCTCGTTATCCGCCTGGCTCCGATGCCTGCAGCGCAGCCCAATGTTCAATCTTCAATGTTCAATGTTCAATCTTTGTCCGACGCCATCCTTCAGGCCGCCCGCATCAAGTTCACCAAGACGGAATACATTTCCTGTCCTGGCTGTGGCCGCACGCTCTACAACCTTCAGGACACCATCGCCCGCATTAAAGCAGCCACCAGTCACCTGGTAGGCCTGAAGATTGGTATCATGGGCTGCATCGTGAATGGTCCTGGCGAGATGGCCGATGCCGACTACGGCTACGTGGGTGCCGGACGCGGCAAAATCTCCCTCTATAAGCAGAAGGTCTGTGTGGAAAAGAACATCCCCGAGGAAGAAGCCGTCGACCGCCTACTGCAGCTGATTGCAGAAGACAGGAAGAATTAAAAGTTCACAAAGCTTTCCTATAGCATCTGTGTTTGCGGTTAATATGGGCATCCAGATATTGCCACTGCGACAGCACACCCTCGTTGCTCTCCATCTGTGGTCCCGTTTCTGCCCATTCGAAATTATAACGTTGAAACCATTGTATCAAGTCGTCGAAGATGATCGAGTTAGCACCCTTCGCACGGTATTCGGGCAGCACGCCTATCAGCAACAAGTCGACGACGTCGGTCTTGTGCCACTTCAGCGTACGCAACAAGTGCCACCAGCCGAAGGGTAGCAGACGACCGTCACGCGTCTTGCGTAATGCCGAGGTGAACGACGGGAAGGTAATGCCAAAGCCCACCATCTTGTGCTCCGGTGTATTCCAGTCCTCAACGGCAGTCACCAAATTTAGGTCGGCAATCTTGATATATTGGTTTACCAGCTGGTTAATCTGACGGTCGCTCAACTGCGAATAGCCGTACAAATCTTTATAGGTAGCATTGATGATATCAAACACCTCACGACCCTTACCGCCACTCAGCAGTTCCTTACGGGTAAACTTCTTCACCTGCAGATTATAGCGCTTGCCAATCATGGCAGCAATCTTATGGAACTTGTCGGGCACTCGCTCGGGCACCTTCACCCTGCACTCTACGTAGTCGTTGTCTTTCTCGAAGCCTAATGTCTCGATATGGGTGACGTAATAGGGATAGTTATAGTTGACATACATCGTGGTGTCGCAGTCGTAGCCTTCGATGAGCAGACCCTCGCGATCCATATCGGTGAAGCCCAACGGACCGGCAATTTCCGTCATGCCACGCTCAAGGCCCCACTGCTCTACTGTTTCCAGCAGCTTCTTCGAAACCTCAACGTCGTCCACGAAGTCGAACCAGCCGAAGCGTACCTGCTTCTTATCCCACCGCTCGTTAGCACGACGGTTGATGATGGCAGCCACACGTCCTACGGCCTGGCCGTCGCGGTAGGCCATAAAGTATTCGGCCTCGCAAAAATCGAAGGCAGCATTCTTATCGCTGCGCAGGGTGTTCATCTCATCAGAGAACAGGAACGGTACTGCGTGTGGGCAGTCACGATATAAATCATATTGGAACTGTACGAACTCCTTGAGTCCCTTCAGTCCTTCCATTCGTCTTATTTCTATCACTTTTTCCATTCTGCCTGCAAAAGTACAAAAAAAGTGGAAACCATGCAAGGAGTTTCCACTTTTTTTGTACTTTGTCCCGTAGGCTGCGATTTTATCGCAGCAAACACAACGCTTACTTCACGACGACGATACGGCCATTGCGGATATACATGCCTGGAGCAGAGGGCTGTTTCACACGGCGTCCCTGCAAGTCATGCCACACCTCATTTCTCATTCCTAATTGCTCTTCCCTCTTTTCTGTTACACCTGTGGCATTAGGACCAGGCTGCAGTCCGATGACAGCTCGTTGCGCCCAACGGTAGCCCTCCCATAGGTAGGCACTGTCAGGATCATCGGGGTTAGCCAGCGTCAGTTTGAAGAACCCGTTGCTATTGCCATTCCAGCCCCAGTTAATGTGGAAGTAGCCGTCCTGATAACCGTCAACCACAAAGACATGACCGCTACCCGTTAGTTTCTTACCAGAATAGAGTACAGGTCGTCCGGCAGCCAGCTCGTCGTATATCAGCTCGTCCCAGTCGATGAGATGCGTGATATGGTCCTTGTCCTCGTAGTCGCTGCTGAACCCGAAATACTGCGCCAGATAGCGTCCAATGGTGTAGGCTCCCGAATTGATGTCGTAGTCCATCTCAGCAGCCTGCCCGCAGTAACGCATCAGCTTCGCTACGGCGTATGCCGACTCGCTATGGTCGAAGATGTCCTCATAGTCATCATGCATCATGTCATAGTCGAACATGGTGGGTGGCAAAGCTTCCAGTTGCAAGCCCAGCGTCTCGGTGGTATATCCGGGAACCTCGGCAGTCTCGATAGGTGCCGACCAGTATTTCAGTATCTGCGCCATCGCTGTAGCTACACAGCCCGTAGCGCAATGCGCCCCCTCATCATACTCTGGTGCCATTAGGTTGAAGGGCAGTCGCTGTCCCCAGCGGGTAGTCACCATAGGGGCAATATACTCCGCACGACGTGGTGTACGATGAGCCTGTGCCCTACCCTCACACAACATTTTAGCTTCGTACGTCATCTGGCCAAGCCACTCCTGCATCACCGGCGGCAGGGCATCGGCAGTGACGACAACGGTTCCGTTTGTTACGACAGAATCGCAACCCACCCTTTCGCCAAGCCAGCCTTCGTCGCTAAATGCCACCACATGGCCATCCACCTCAATGCGATAACCCGTACCCACGGGTACATTATTAATAATAAGGGGCTCTTGAGCCAGCGCCGCCAGCCTCAGCAATACCATCCCCAATAGCAATAATCCTTTCTTCATGCCGCCAAAGGTACAAAAAAAGTGGCAACCCCACAAGGAGTTGCCACTTTTTTTTGTTATCTGTCCTGTAAACTGCGATAATATCGCAGTAAACACAACACGCTTACTTCACGACGACCGTCTTGCCATTGTGGATGTACAGACCCTTCGTGGTAGGCTTCTGAACCTCCACACCGCTGGTGGTGTACCACTTGCCTTCGCCGTACTTGTCAGCGTTGACCATCTGGATGCCGTCAGCGCCAGGAACAGCCACGCCAGTAATGTCACCTGTTTCAGCATTATAGGTGAACGTGATGGTATAGGTACCAGCTGCAGGAATCTCCACAGACAGATTGTCTACATCTGGCATCCACTGGGTACCATTCTTCACAATCTTATACAAGATACCCGTTTGAGCCTCAAAGACAACACCCGTGTAGACCTTCTCATAAAGTCCGGTCTCTTCGTTCTTTGTCATCTGGTTAGCCTCAGCTGTAGGATTCCAAGCAGTGCCAAACAGTTCGTCTGGGTCACCACCACCCTTCTCGCCAATACAACCAGCGACAACATAGGTATCCTCAGTGGGCTCAGGAGCTGCCTCGCCAGTAATGGTCACTGTCGAGAAGTCTGCAGCAACGCTAATCTTATAGGAAGTACCCTCCTTGACAGGCTTCAGCACGATGGTACCCTCAACCTTCGTCAGTGGCATGGCTTCATTGAGCGTGACATACTGATCACCCTGGCCAATAGCGTAGCGGTGGTTAGTATTGAAGTCCTCCCAGTTAGGATCAGCAGATTCCTCTTCCTCAGTCAACTGCTTGTCAGAGAATGCAAAGTACAATGTTTTTGTATTATTAATCTCGCACTCATAAGCTTGAGTCTCTGCATTGAAGGGCATCTCGGTCATAGCCGTACGACTCCATTCGTTCATATCACCAATCATGTAGAACTTAGCAATCTCAGGAGCGTTTTCGTAGGTAATGGTCCAGCGAGGATCACCCAGCGTCTCAGGAGCAGTAGCACCCACTGCCAAAGTGAACACACCACCGAAATCAACAGGATCAACAACACTTGTGAAGGCCATCACACCAGCAACGCTGTTCTGAACGGGCTCAGCCTCATCACCAGTAGACTCGTTAGCACTCGTGTCGGCATCCTCGAAGTTGAAAGCATTACCATCAATTATCCAAGTCGGATTGGCACCACTCTGACCACCATTCATACCCTTGATGGTCTGGCCGCTCTTACCACAGTTCACGAATACGTTGTTCTGAACATCATAGGTCAACCACGCCTGGTTGCTCTGACGATGAGAGAAGAAGTTCTTGCCCTTTGCCAGGTTGTACATCGTGTTGTTATGGAAGAAGAAGGTCTGTATAGCCTCAGCATTCCACTCTGTAACCTTTTGGCCACCCTGTGAACTATAGAACGACTTCGTGGTAGCTGTCAGAGCATAGAACGTTGAATTCGTCACTGTCAACGTTGTGGCAGTACTACCCTTTGTATAGTCAATCGTCGTAGCATCACCAGCCTGTTCAACGAAACAGTTGTCAACAGTCAACGTACCGTAATAATTCTTACACTTACTGTAGAACAGGGCCTTATTCAGACCTGTTACCTTCAGACCAGTAATAACTACGTTTGCTTCCGTCCACTCAGTAGGATCTGTAATCTCAGCATATTCTACCATGTTGCCGGTCAATCCGCTGGCATCAACAGTTGCACCGTTACCATTAATCGTCACGTTCCTGGGAGCAACAATAGGATCTGTCACTGTGTACGACTTCTCACCATCCAGAGTAATGGTGATATCACCTAACTTGTCACCCTCTGCGATGGCAGCAATCTTACCAGCTACGGCAGCAGAGATGTTACCGTCGGTGATGTCGGCATCTGCGATTTCAATGTTAACAGGAGCCTTAGTAAAGGTTGCACTGACCACAACTGCATCGGCAGGCATAGTGAACTGTCCATCAGTAACCAGAACAGCCTCGTTGGAGGTGACACATGTCACAGTAATAGTCTCCAGCTCGTAACCAGTAGCAGGCGTAGCAGTAACAGTCACTGTTGTACCCTCAGCAGCGAGAGTAGGATTAGCCGTTACAGTACCGTTCTCAATACCATCGGCAATCGTGACGGCATAGCCAGTAACAGGGGTCACTGTCCAGCGTGGGTCGCCGGGGAATGGATTAGGAGCTGTAGTAACATCAACCATAGTGAACGAACCACCGAAGTCAACAGGATCAACAACACTTGTGAAGGCAATGATACCAGCAACGCTGTTCTGTACGGGTTCAGCCTCATCACCAGTAGACTCGTTAGCACTCGTGTCGGCACCTTCGAAGTTGAAGACATTACCACCGATGGTCCAAGTCGGATTGGCACCACTCTGACCACCATTCATACCCTTGATGGTCTGGCCGCTCTTACCACAGTTCACAAATACGTTGTTCTGAACATTATAGGTCAACCACGCCTGGTTGCTCTGACGATGAGAGAAGAAGTTCTTGCCCTTAGCCAAGTTGTACATCGTGTTGTTATGGAAGAAGAAGGTCTGTATAGCCTCAGCATTCCACTCTGTAACCTTTTGGCCACCCTGTGAGCTGTAGAATGCCTTCGTGGTAGCTGTCAGAGCATAGAACGTTGAATTCGTCACTGTCATAGTGTGTGCAGTACTACCCTTTGTGTAGTCAATGGTCGTAGCATCACCAGCCTGTTCAACGAAACAATTGTCAACTGTCAATGCACCGTAATAATTCTTACACTTACTGTAGAACAGGGCCTTATTCAGGCCTGTTACCTTCAGACCAGTAATAACTACGTTTGCTTCCGTCCACTCAGTAGGTTCTGTAATCTCAGCATATTCTACCATGTTGCCGGTCAATCCGCTAGCATCAACAGTTGCACCGTTACCATTGATCATCACGTTCATGGGAGCAACAATAGATCCACTGACAGTATATGCACCGTTCTCAGCCAGGTTAATCGTGATGTTACCAACAACCTTACCCTCCTCGGCAGCAGTCAACTCAGTAAAGATATCTGTACCGGTTGCTGGAGAAATCACGATATCTTCGGGCTCAGGAAGTGGTCCCTGAAGCACAACGTTCTGTATCTGTGCCAAGGCTGCTGTAATATTACTTGGAACCGTGCTGGCTAAAATAAGAGCTGTAACCTGCGTCAACTTGTTTGCAGTCGGGTCATAAGCAAAAACAACATCAGAAGCCTCTGATCCATTGGTTCCTACCAGATAGAGCGTTGTACCACCATACGTAGCAGTCTGGTTCATGGGGAACGTCACGGTATTGCTTGCTTCATCTAATGTTCCTACAAGCGTAACAGTGATACCAGAAACCGTCATCTGCATAGCCACAGCAGTACCATCAAACTTCACCAAAGCCGGAACAGTCGTCGGAAGATCTGCCCATTCAGAAGCCAAAATAGTTTTGTACTGACCTGCAGCCACTGTCCACTCCTCAGCACCTGACATATCGGGGGTAGATTCTTCAATGGCCACAATGTAGTTTCCTCTATCAAATTCAGGAGTATCATTGTATTTCTTAACATTACCATAAACAGTGACAACCTTACCTGCAATAGCATCCTTTGTTTCAGCTGTAAACGATACATTATCCAAATACTTGCCTTGATAAACATCCAAAACGTCAGTTCCATCTTGCAGTTTATATGACAACTGACCATACGTATCAACTGCTGCTGATTCCTCAACTACAGCAAGAGCCTTTACATACACCCTGTTATCTGGATGGCTCAAAACCGTCGTTGAGTTTTCATTAATGAGAGCTAAAGCATCTGCAACAGTAAGAGGCGCCTCTAATGAACCTCCATTGATTTTCTCCAAAATAGTATATGAAGCTGTAGCTACATCACTAACATCATCTCCCTTAATAGCAATGGCTTTAATTGTTGTCGTTTCCGATATACTTAAAGCCTCGGTGTATTGAGTTGATGCCGATGTAGGCACTTCGCCATTGGTGGTATAGTAAATAGTTGCACCTTCGGTAGCACAAGTAATCTCTACACTCTGAGTCCCTACATAAGTACCTGCATCAAGACTAAAAGACGGTTCTGCTACAGATGAGACTGCGGGTGCATCAGCTTGGAATGCTACTTCAATTTTGGCAACATAAATAGCACCCTTTGAAGAGCTAGCGTTACTATCCCAATATATATCTATAGCACCTTGACCTACTCCTATGAACTCATAGACTTTTGTCTTATCAGTACCTACAGTTGCAGAACTAAGCTTCTGTTCTCCATCAAGATACTTAAAATCGGATGTGCCAACTTTAACTGACAGTTTAGGATTTGCACCAGAGCGTGCTGCCGTAGTGACTTTAACGGAAGTAATATAATTGTTACCAAATCCATCAGCTGCTGACGTCAAAGACATTGCATTAACAGCTTTGTTATTAGAGCCAATCTTCATGCCTCCGGGGTCGTCTCTGTTGTAGTCCGTCAGAGTTGGGTCTTTCCATGTGACGGCCAACGTCCAATCAACACCATTCAACTCTTTTGTACCATCAGAAGTAAATGTCTTTTCTGTTGTAGAGAAAGTGTATTCGTACGGACTTCCTCCAGAATAAGCTCTTAATGCCTGTTGCGCCGCAAAGGCTGCAATCGCAATGAGAGCTACCATTAACAAAGATAGTTTTTTCTTCATAAGCGTTTGTTTTTAAAGGGTTAGTAAATAAATTGATTTGTTAATATTGTTTGTTGTTTTATTTAAGTCTTCACTCTGTGCCTCTTTTATAGAGCAGTTGTCCATCACGCAGCACATTGGCCTTGAATTTGGGATTCCGAATATTTTCAAAGATATGGGTGTCGAAAAAAAACGGAATGTGCGAATCATACAGTTTGTCGTTTAACACACGAAGTGAGCGTTTGGTCAGGTTCCTGCCACTGAGCGAGAGGTCTATGTCAGAGGCATGATCAAAGTCGCCTCTGGCACGGGAGCCGTAAATCAAAGCCTCCTCTACCTCTGGCACTGAGTCCAGAATCTGTATCAGTTCTTTATAAGAACGTTCACTTAATCCGTACATACACTTGTCATTTTGTCCTGTAACTCTTGTAAAAGAGGATAGTAGGTCTTAATTATATCGTCAGCAACATCGTTTGCCATCTGCTCATCATAAACATGTGACGTCTTGTTACGGGCATCAATCATATCCATCCAAGCTTCACCATTATCTATCAACTGCATAGCCTGAGCATGTCTTACCACATCTTTTGAACCCAAAATGCCTTCAATTCCGTTCTCCTTCTCAAAACTCATCATCAATTTCCAAGCCATCTCATAGGAGAATTCAAAGCGCTTTATCAAGCTATCACATTCGTATTCGTTCAACTTACGCTCATATTGAAGTGCCACAACATCGGCTAATCTGGCTAATGCTGCACTGAATGTATCCAGCCGCTCTTTCCAACGAGGCATCCTTTCTTCATTCATAAGCGTTTGTTTTTAAAGGGTTAGTAAATAAATTGATTTGTTAATATTGTTTTGTTGTTTGTTTTTTATATGGACTGCAAAGATAAGCATTTATTTTGAAACTTCCAAAAGATATGACATTTATTTTACCACATATTTGCGTCCTTGCTGTATGTAGACGCCTTTCTGGATTGGCTGCTGCACACGGCGACCCTGCAGGTCGAAGAGTGGCGCCGTTCCGTATGTAGCGATGCCATCGCTACCCACTACACCACCCTTAGCAGGCGTAACCATGGGGGCTGCAATACCAGTGAAGCCTTCCAGTCCGCCCGACCATATCAGCTTACCACCAGGCTGGTAGGTGTGCGTATCCCTGTCGACAAGTACGGCATCGGTATAGAGTTTCAGCTGTACGTCACCGTCTGGCACAACGAAATGGAGCACGACGTCATCGGTCTCACCTTGGTCGACAAACAATCCGACACCCGAGGCCTGCTGGTCGTTGACAAAGAGGTAGAGATTGTTGTAAAGCGTCGGTCCGACATTGCTCAGACTGACATGCATCACCGCCTTGCTGCGTGGTTGCAGACTGCCCTCAAAACTGACGCTGTTCACCACCAAGTCTGGTTCTGGCTCACTGATAGTCAGCGTATTACCATCAACGTTAAGTATCAGATAGACGTCACCATTGTAGTCCCACAGCCACTGACTGGTATTGCTGTCGCGACAGATACAGCGCATGATATAGGTGCCACTGCTCATGTCCTCGGCGAAGTTCAGCAACTTGTGGAGGTTCAGCCCAGTATAAGGCATGCAAAGCATTTCTCGCGCATGAGTCCATGTGCCGAGTAGTTGGTCATTGGTGTCATACAGTCCCAGTCCCAGGTCAAAAGAGTGGGCGGCTGCCGTCATATTATAAATCAATACCGAAGTCATGAAGATAAATCCCTCCGACACACTGCTTCGTGTGACAACATGCTCGTCGACAGTCAGCGCACTGGCTGTCATACGGACGTTAGTATTCGGCATGACGCCTGGGAACACATTGATCATGGCACCCTGATAGATGTTAAAGCCGTCCAGACCATGACTGCCACCCGTACCTTGTCCCAAGGGATTGCAGAGCGACAAGGCATACCAGCCGTCATAACGGCCTCCCCAGCCCCAGTTGAAATAGTAGAGACCGTTGCCATCGTAACCATGACAGATGAAGGCATGACCCTCATAGCCCACTTCGGAGAAGGTATAGCCCGTCATCAGCACAGGATGGCCATCACTCAGTTGGTTGTAAATCAATCTGTCCCACGCCCATGCCGGATACTGATAGCGCTCGGCAAAGTAGGCAAAGGGGTTATAGTCGAAATAGTTGGCAAAGGCACTCACCATAGGCTCAGCACCCGACGATGGGCCGTAGTTCGTCTCAACTGCCTGCCCACAGTATTTCATGAGTCGCGCGACTTCCCTGGCCGACGCACTCTGGTTGCCACTGCTGTAGCTGTCATGCATCAGGGCATAGTCGAAAGTGGTGGCTGGCAGTTCAGGCATCAGGAGGTCCAGATCTGCCGAAGTATAGCTGGGAATAGCTGTAGAACCGGCATCATGGGCATAGTATTTCATGATTTGCGCCATCGCAGTAGCCAGACAGCCTGTAGCCGAATGCTGGCCACTCTCATATTCAGGAGTATCAAGGTTATACGGTGCCTGCTGGTTCCATTTGGTAGTCATCAGAGGGTCAACGGCCTCATGTACCTCCGTAGCACGGAAAGGTTCTGCACGGCCTTCACGCAGCATGGTGAGCTCTTCATCCATACGGGCCAGCCACAGACGCAGAGCCGGCGGTACGTCGTCAACGTCGTAACTGCCTGTCGTACTGTGGCCTATCACACGGGTTTCATTGCCATCGTCGGCCACTACGACAAAGCCGGCCTGAGCCTGTTGGGTATTATAGACAAAATAGGTGGGCTGACTACCTGCCCCCTGTGCCACCAGTTCTACGGGAACACCTAATACTTGCATGGCCCGCTGACGGGCAGCATACTGACGGTTTTCGACAGCCACTACAGAAAGGGCTGTCGAAAGGATGAGAAACAGGGAGAGAAGTCGTCGCATAAACTATCTTTATTTGTCGTTATGAATGATTTTCACTATTCGGACATGACCATTGGCATCGGTCTCACGCATCAGGTAGACACCACCCAGCTGCATCTGTGTCACATGGCGGCCGTCAGTGGTCAGGAACTCGCGGCTCACCACCTCAGTCATGTCATCGCTGATGGCAGGCCGGATGGCTGTAGCCTGACCTGTCACTGCCACACCAATACGTTGGGTGAACGTGGTCGAACCGTCGTTGACGGTGACGCTGACATCCTGCAGACCAGCCGTATTGCCAGCCTTTGCCGTAAACACGTCGCCATTGACAGACACCTGGGCTACACCAGAACCATCGACCGTATAGCTGGGCGTAACAGCATTCTTGTTTTGTCCATAAAAGCCGATGAAATGGGGCTTTAAGTCGAGTGTCTTTGTTTCGCCAGGAGCCAGAATGAGATACGGATGGGCCATGAATTCCAGATAGTCTTCAAGCAGTGTCCAGCCATCACCATCAGGGTCGTCGTTCTGGTTAGCCACAGCAGGATTGCTGCCCGTAACCTGCTCCCACCAGTCGGGCATGCCGTCCTGATCGGTATCATAGTCGGCAGCACGGTGTTCCTCGGGCCATTCTTCCCAACCACCATTGGCGGCACCAGTGATATCGGCCTCGTTGTCTATCTCGCCTTTAATATTCGACTTCGAGCCTTTGTACGTCCACGTACCGTCCAGTGTCTCCTTGACCACACGCAGATGCTGTTCGTCACGTTGGGGCATGGTGGCACCGGCATAGCTGGTGACAATCTTCATAGCATCTTCAGCACCGTGAATGGTAGCATAGCTTTCAAAGAGCGGACTGCTAACCAGATAGTCGTAGGTTGTGGGAATATTGCCAGTGGCATTATTCAGACCCGACGTAGCCTTCGAGTGATCCTTATTCTCACGGATATTTCCAGAGACATAGGCTTGGTCGGTACCCAAGGGATTGATGGCACTTTCAAAGTCCTGAGTAAAGAGAACTTTCTTGCTCGTGTCGGCCCCCATCTTATAGTAGTTGCCCACAAAGTTCACCATGTGGCAGTTGCCGTCGGTGGTACGCTTGTGCCAGTTGTAGCACACATTATTAAATAAGTCGAGGCCACCAATAGGGATGTTGTTGGCATCCATGCCACCACCCATCGACCAGTTACGGCCCTCGCAGTTCAACAGCAGGTTATGGTGCCATGAACCGATACGTCCGTCAATGGTAGCGGCATAACCGTGATTAGTACCGTCGCTGTAATTCTTATGCCCGGTAATACCGAGGGCCTCAAAGATACCACTGTATTGGAATGACACATTCAGCGCACCACGTCCACTGACAGTTTCGTCAGTACCCCATGCTGCCGTACAATGGTCGACAATGGCATGGTCAGCACCGCTCATACCCATGGCGTTACCGGTATTCTCGCCATAGACGCCCAGTCCACGCTTGAAGCGCATGTGGCGGCAGATGACGTCAGAGCCAATGTTGATGTTCGATGCCTTGATACAGATGCCCTTACCAGGAGCAGTCTGTCCGGCAATGGTGGCGTAGGGCTTGGTGAAATAGGAACTGAAGTCAAGCTCGATGATGCCGCTGACATCGAACACAATATAGCGGGGTTCGTTGAGTTGTACCAGACCATAGAGCAGCGAACCTTCCTCCATGCCACCGCTGAGCGTCGTGACATGATAGACGATGCCACCACGACCACCACGGGCATAACGGCCATAGCCCTCAGCCTCCGGGAATGCCAGCTGACGGGGTTGGAACGACCACACGTTACCCTTGTGGACAGTACCGTCGCCATCGACCTCGTCAACACGCCAGTAGTAACGTGTCCACGAGTTCAGACTGCTGACAGTATACTCTGTGGCAGTACCCTCGTACTGATATGACGTGGCATCGGCCACCTCGGCCTCATCGCTGCCAAAGAACAGTCTGTGTTTCGTGGCAGTAGGTCCTGCCGCCCACTGCAGCGTACAGGAGCCGTTGTCAGCATCGACATGATAGTCGCGGCTATTAGGTATGGGATCCTGAGCCACAAAGGGAGAGGTATCGAGCAGCAGACCATTCAGCATGATGTTGGTGGTCTGATAGGTCTTGCCAGACTCTACGATGGTACTGTATTTCAGATATACCACGTCACCCTCGGCAATGTCGAAGTCAACATAACTGAAGGTTGCGTCAGCCATCTTGAGGTCGGTGGCAGGATTCTTGACATTGACATATTCCACACCGGTCTGTTTGACTGCATAGGTACCGTCGTTGACCTTCACCTCCACCTGAATCTTAGGCATCTCACCATTCTTGGCATCCTTCCAGACATGATAGGCCATTACAGTGTGGCTACCGGCAGTCAGTCCCTTGATGCTGATCTCGATAGACGTCGGCGTATCATGGAGTACAGGGGTTTCGTTGCCATCGGCAATGAAGGCCACCACACCGTCTCCCAACAGGCGCAGTCCGGTCTGGCCGTCACGACCTGCATTACAGGTATTCTTGTTCCACTGGTCTCGCAGGATGTCGGCATTACCTGCCGCAGCCACGGTAAACTCCATGCCGTTGTCAAGCACAAGCACAGAAGAGGCACTGTGGGGAATTTTCCATTCAATGTAGTCCGGCTCGTGGGTCTGGGCTTCCTGTGCATTGCTGAAGCTGAAGTCTATGCGCTGAGCGGATAGCATCTGAAAGCACCCCAAGGTCACGGCCAAGAAAAAGAGTTTTTTTGTCATGTTTAGCATTATTTTCATCAATAGAGTTTTAGAATAGACGTTTTTTGTGTAATTTTGCACTCATTATGACGCATCTGCATCTATTACATACAGATATTGAGAAGCCACAGCGCTTCACCTACCCCTTTGCCTACGAGCCACACCCGCTCTGTCAGCTGGCTGCCCACGAGGTACAGCAGTATATCGCCACCCACGCCGACATCCGCGAAGATGCCGACCGAGGCAAGATGTTCGGCGTACTGGTGGTGGAGAATCCGACGGCAAAACCGTCGGACACACTGGGGCGTGATGGCTTTCCAACAGGAAAACCGTCGGACACGCTGGGGCGCTACGGTTTTCTGGCTGCCTACAGCGGTCTATTAGCAGGCCGCAACGACTGGGACTACTTTGTGCCACCCGTCTACGATGCCCAACAGCCCGACGGCTACTTCAAGACGAAGGAGCGCGAAATCTCCCAAACTATAGCCACTATAGAAACTATAGGCACTATAGCCACTATAAAAACCACCACCGCCACAAGCCCCAAGCAAATGTCCCAAGACCTGCAACTATGGCTCTTCCACCAGTACCAGTTGCTGAATGCTCGCGGTGAAGTGAAAGACCTGGTAGACATCTGGCAGGAATACTATAACAAGCCCAAACTGCAGCGCAAATACCCCCTACCCCCTGGCGGCACAGGTGACTGCTGTGCCCCGAAACTACTGCAACATGCCTACCAGCAGGGGTTACATCCTGTCTGTATGGCTGAATTCTGGTGGGGAGCCACCACCAAGACGGAGCTACGGCAGCATTTAAACTACTACCCAGCCTGCCGAGGCAAATGCAAGCCCATCCTGACATGGATGCTCCAAGGACTGGACGTCGACCCAGACCCTGAGACACTGGGATTCGACCATAAGGATATCCCCATCGTCTACGAGGATGACTACTTGCTGGTAGTCAACAAACCCAGCGGACTGCTTTCCATACCAGGCCGTATAGAGACTTATTCGGTACAAACCGTCATGCAACAGCGTTACCCCGATTGTCTTGTCGCCCACCGACTTGACATGGGAACCAGTGGCCTGCTCATCGTGGCCAAGAACGTAGAAATCTTCAAAACCCTGCAGCAGCAATTCGTTCGCCACGAAGTAAAGAAAAAATACCTTGCTTTGTTAGAAGCAGCGGACTTACGCGGACTAACACGGACTATCCATAACAATCCACTGTCGTCCATAGGAAAGAAGGGAACGATTTCACTGCCAATGAGACCTGACCCCATGAATCGTCCTCGCCAAGTGGTAGACTTAGAACACGGAAAACGGGCTGTCACAGATTACGAATTTATTACCAACAATCTCGTAGCTCTCTACCCACATACAGGCCGTACCCACCAGCTGCGCATCCACTGTGCCCATCCCGACGGTTTGGGACGCCCCATCCAAGGCGATGAGCTTTACGGTTTCGGGGGTACTACTGTTTCCTCAACTCAACACGCTACAGCCACCCGCCTGATGCTTCATGCCGCCGAGATCAGCTTCCTGCATCCTGTCACTCATCAAGAAATGCACTTCGAATTGCCATTTCCAGAGGTATAACAATCGAAAAAAAACATATAAATGTTTTGCCCGTTCAAAAATATGTTGTACCTTTGCAGTCAAATTATTGTTTTGAAGGATTACAGACGACATATTATTATTGGAACATTAGGGCTATTTTTGTTCAGTATAGCAGCCGGCGGACACACATCCAGACGACCTGTGCCAAATCGGCATCTCTATGACAACAAACTGGACACGCTGTCGTTCAGCGAACGTATCAGCCTACGTACCAACATGATAGACTGGATAGCGCTCACACCCAACATCGGACTGGAGCTGACACTGGGGAACATGAACTGGAACCGGTGGACACTGGGAATCGGCGGAAGGTGGAACCCATCAACCAAGACCTTAGGCACCTCATACAATGTCTACGACCTGACGGATGTCCGTCTTGACTTGCGTCGCTATCAGCATGGACGTGGTTCACGACGTTCGTTTTTCCTGGGTATTTACGGTACTTACGGCAGCCATAACGTCAAGTTGAGCCCTACAGGTTTCAAAGGTACCCATCTGGCAGCTGGTCTCTCGGTAGGTACCATTGCACCGCTTTACAGCTATCGCAACGGTGCCAGTCTGGACCTGGAGGTGGCGCTGAGTGGCGGTGTGATGTTTGCCAAACACGATGAGTACCGTCGCGAGGATGACAGCTATGTCACAGTGACACAGGGTGAGAAGTTCAAACTGTCGTTCGACATGCTGCCCTACATCGCTGCCAACGATGTGCTGCGCGTCAGTCTGGTGTACCATTTCGGCCCTTCGGTGGCCAATCGTTACAAGCGTCGCATCGCCATTGACGAACGCTACCGTCTGCATCTGAACGAGATGGAGATCCGACGTGACTCCACACGTCAGGCCCATGCCGAGCAGAAAGCCATCCGCCGTGACTCCTTGGATAAGGCCGACTATGAGAAGCGTTTCGAGAAACAGCGTCTGGAACTGGAGAAGAAATATATCAGCGACTCCCTGATGCAGGTGAAACGACAGGCAGCCCTGGCAGATACACTGAAACAAAAAAACAAAGATGAATAAGTGGCAACAGATGATGATAGTGGCACTCCTGGTGCTGATGCCCATCAAAGGCCGTGCGCAGCTGATGGCAGTCAGCACGAATGCTGCCTTGCTGGCTACGCAGACCTACAATGCTGCCGTTGAACTGACGGTCAGTCAACGCAGCACGGTGGGACTGAGTGTGTTGGGCAATTATCATCCTTGGGTTCATAAGGACATGCGCTTAGTGGGAACACAGCCAGAATGGCGTTACTATATCAGCGGCCGTCCCATGATGTACCACTTCTTTGGCGTCAACCTGTTGTTTGTCAACTACGATTTCGAGTGGAAGGACGAAAATCACCATGGCGATGCCATTGGAGCTGGCATGTCGTTCGGTTATGTGCTGCCCCTGTCTGAACGCTTGAACATCGATTTCCACGCCGGCGTCGGCCTGATGTTCTACCATGAGAACGAGAAGGGTACAGGCAGTATGATTCTCCCCACCAAACTGGGCATTTCACTATCGTATATTTTAAGATAATTCAAGCTTCGCGTGTTAAGAAAATATAGGAAGATAAAGGAAGATATGCCGCTTTTCAGCGGCGAAGACAGAGGACAACACCTCGTTTGCCACGGTTTCATGGCAAAGCTGTTGTCCTTTGTATGCCTGTTTCTCCTTCTCTCTACTTCTGACGCCCTGGCTCAGGTCGTCCATGTGACGGGTAGTGTCAAGCGTGCCATGAAAACCATGGACGGCGGTTACCAGAATGCCCCCGTCAGCACACCGGTCTATGTCTTCGACAATATCAACGAAGCCCAGCGCCAGGCCAAGGAATACCGTGCTCAGACCATGCGTCAGGGCGGCTATGCCACCATCAAGAGCAATGATATGGTGACACCTGACTACGAAGGTCATTTCGAGGCTGACGTGTCTATGGGTGGTGCCTTGCTGGTCATCGACGAGGGTAGTCCACGAGTCATCAAGATTACGCAGCAACTGAAATACGATATCGTGCTGAAGAGTGAGTCGGCTGACGGTATCCTGCTGAAGAATACCGATGTCTTCGGTGAGCGCCGTGGCATGCAGATGCGTGAGTTGCCGCCTGTCGACGATGGTCCGAACCTGCACTGGAACGTCACCGTAGGCATTCCTGCCGATTATGGCAGCAAACATGGACGCCTGATTTTCCAGCCTGCCGTCATCGACTGTCAGACGGAAGACACTGTGCAATACCTGGAGCCACTGGTCTTCGAAGGCAAGAAGTACCACTTGGCACAGATTCGCCGCAAGAGTTTCGACTACCAGCGTAATGACTCGCTGGCCCTCTATAACCAGCCACAGCTACTGACTGAAAAGCCTTTCTCGTTCATTTGGGAGGCTACCTTCCCCAAACCTGACCCTGAGAAGAGCTACAAATGGGTGTCAGACCTGCTGCTGGAAGACTACACCCACATCTATTACGATGACAACAGCAAGGAGGGTACCTGTAACAGCCGCAAGCCGTGGAAGATGCTTGATATAGGCTTTGCACGCAAGGACATCGAACTCGATGAACGTTACTACGAACAAGCCAAGGCCCAATTGCGTGAGACAGCGCGTGATTTGCAGCTGACCTTTGAGATTGGTACTGCCAAGCTCACCGACGACTCCATCAATACCCAGACCATTAATCACCTGATTCGGGAGTTGCGCAGCTATGGCAGACAGTTGATGAACGTGAAGATTCAGGGTACAGCATCGCCTGACGGTAATGCCGAGCGCAATGCCGAACTGGCCAACAAGCGTGCCCAGCATGCCCTGAGCATGATCAGTCCGTATGTGGGTACTGCCGGCATGCAGATAGCACCGCCGAAGGTGTATACCTGGGAAGATGTGGCCGACTCTCTGGACCAGCGCGGACTGAAGATGGAAGCCACGGAGATGCGTGAGCTTATCAGCCGCAATGCCCTGCAGGGCATCCGTCGTATGACGACTGAAATACCTGCTGTGACCCAGATCCTGCAGAACCTGCGCCTGATGAAGTGCTCATACACCATCCGCCAGAACAAGGTGATGGACCCCGAAGAGGCACTGTGGGCCTATTATAATGACAAGTCGTATGCCGAAGGTGGCGACAACCGTTTCTCGAATGGTGACTACTACCACCTGTTCCGCCAGATCAAGGATAGCACAGAACTGCATAAGCTGACCATTCGTGCCTATAATGAGATGAAGGACCGCTCAACATCGAAATACAGTCCCTTTGCAGCCTATATCGCCAATCGCATGGCGTGTTATGCCATCGAGCGTGATGAAGTCAACACGGCCATCCTGGCTCCGTATATCGACATGAAGTCGGCCTTAGAGGCTCAGCGCCAGATCTCATTCGACAACGAATACAAATACACCATCAACCGCCGTGAGCTGGTGGCCAATCAGGCCGTGATGTACTTCAAGACCATGAAGCTGGGAGCTGCCTCGCACTTGGCGGACAAGCTGCCGAATACCGACGAGTTCCGTGACATCAAGATGTTCACTGACCTGGAGACACTGTTCTTCAAGCAGAACAAGACCCCTGACGAGGAACGCCGAGCCATGGAAGCCCTGCGCTATGCCATGCAGACCGGTGACGTCAACAATGCCGTACTGAACTTCGAGTTAGCGCCAGAGTTGGGCAAGACCTACGATGACGTGAAGCCCCTGATTGATGCCCTTCCTGACGATAATCCCAAGAAGTGGTATATGAAGGGCGTCATTGCTGCCAACAGTTCTGAGACGTCCGATGACGACTTCATGGAACTCGCAGCTAAGTATGGTGCCGAGAAAGCCCTGCTGATGAAGGAGAACCAGACGCCGTCGTTCATTGCCTACATGCAGCACTGCTTTGACTTGGATCCTACTTATTACAACAAATACTATAATTCTGATGCCAATATCAGCGATGAGATCAAGAAGAAGTTCCCCTACGACAAGAAGAAGGCGCAGGAGTATCGTCAGAAGTTCGAAGACCTGATGCTGGAGGGCCAGAAGAAAGATACGGAAGAGGAAGACGGGAAGAACGAACATGAAGAGAACTGACGCGATAAGATATTGTCTGCTGGTACTGCTGCTGACGCTGGCCGTAGGTACACGGGCTGACTCCATTCCTGAGAGGATGGAGGAAGACTCGGTATCATACGAAATGCCGAAGCCCAGGGACTTTAACGCCATCCGCTTCTCGATGGACAGGCTCCATCGCTACAGGGGTGACGCCATGTCCAAGGGCAACAATTTCATTGACTTCGGTGCTGGCTATATGGCCCTGTATCATGCCAACCAGAATGCCACCGAACCACTGACGACACTACATCTGCGCTTCGGCAGACAATTCAGTCCACTACATACAGCCCGCATAGGACTGTCGGGGGGTGTCGGCTATATGCGCGCAGGCCTCGAAGGTGAAGGAGCACAGACCCTGAATGGTGCCTTTGGTGTCGAAGCAGACTATCTGTTCAGCATGTCATCCTATCTGCTGGGCTACAGACCGGAACGGGCACTCGACGTATCGCCATTTATCGGCATTGGCTATAACTACGCCTTCCTCGGGGCAGGCAACAACAGGAAGACGGCCTACTACCTGAAAGAGAAGGCCTCGTCAATGAATGCGCATGCCGGCGTACAGTTCAAGTTTTTTGCCGGTCCCCACGCATCTCTGACAGCAGAGCCGTTCGTTCAGCTAAACAGTGCCGACATTGACCTGGCCAACCAAAGCAAGAACTGGCATAAGTACAACGTGTCGTACGGTCTGAACCTGTCGTACATCTACTATTTCAATAATCAGCTGACACCGCCGTCGATGACTGGCGACTTCAAACGCCACTTTGGCGAGGGACAGCGATGGCTACAGGGTAGTGACGAGGACAAGGCACAGCGCCGCCCGTTCTTCTTCCACTACGCCACAGGCGTTGCCGCCTACAACACCTTCGAAGACCTGCGCTATGGCAAAACCATCGGTCCGAGTCACAGCTTTGGCTTCGGTGGCTGGCTGTCGTCTGCCATTGGACTGCGTGCGACACTCAACATGGCCAATGGTGCATGGTCGGAAACAGGCGACAAGACCAACATGATGGGTTATGCCGGCGTGGCCATCGATGCACTGTTGAATCCCTTTGGCTTTACCCGCTATTACGACTGGGAGTCGAAGGCCGGACTGACATTGCTTGCCGGCTATGAGACAGGACTGATGAAGATGATCAGCACACAACACTATCGCAGCACCAGCATCGTGATGGGCTACCATTTGGCCATGCAGCCATGGGTACGTCTCAGTCACGACACGCGTCTGTTCTTCGAACCCATGTATACCTTCCTCATCCATCGTCAGGGTGACGACAACCGTAAACGTGACGACCAGCTGACCTTCCAGCTGGGTGTGGAACTGCTGATGGGCAACCGACAGGACATCCGACCGGAGAGTGCTGTGGGCGTACTGCCCAGCGGCTACTACATCGGCATTGGTGGAGGCTGGAACAATTCCGTCAGGAAATGGCGCTATACAGACCATTCTGCCGGCATGTTCAAGAATGCCATGCTGATGGCTGGCTACCACTTCAACGAATATAGCGGCGTAATGTTGAACGAGGAATACCAGACAGAGAGCATCAGACTGGAGAACGGCGACGAGCAGAAATGGAAGAACTGGATGACCTCGGTGGACTACCAGCTGAACCTCTCAAACTTCCTGACGGGCTACCAGCCCAACAGACGATGGACGGTCAGCACCATGCTGGGACCCACTGTGGCGTTCAACAGCGACAAGACACACTTCGGCGTCAACCTCGGACTGCAACTGGAATATCGCTTCTTGCGACATCTGGCACTATTCTACCAGCATCGCATCTACTGGATGGACAATAGTCTCTATACCACTGACCAGTTCTATAACCAGTTGGGTACGGTCATCAGCAGCATGAACTTCGGACTGATGTATGTCTTCGACGACTTGGTAGGTCCCACGACGCGTATTGCCAAAGGAGCTGCCAATGGTGTTGCCTCTGCTGCACGTTTCACTGGAAAGAGTATTGCCTCTGCTGCACATGCTACAGGAAAGGGTATCAGCAACCTCTTCATACAAGAACGTAGCCCGTTCTTCATGGACTACGGCTATGGACTGGCATGGTTCCCGGGAATGCCGGCCGACACAGGAGATACTTTCGGACATTCCCTGCAGATGTCGATGGGATGGTGGATGCTGCCCAGCATCGGAGCACGCTTCGGCATCAACGCCTCCAAAGGTGGTGCCGTCAATGTCAAAGCCAGCGAATATGGCAATGTGTCGGACGTCATCACATCAGTGGTTAATGGCTCTCTGTTTGCCGACCTGCTGATCAATCCATTGGGATTCCGCAGCCACTACAACTGGAACCAGCAGTTTGGCGTCAACCTGATGGCCGGTTTCCAGAGAGGAGTCCTTGTCTTGGCGGGCAATAAGAGCCAGGTCCGTAACAATACCAATGGCCTGCGTGCCGGTTTGCAACTATGGGTCAAGCTTCAGGACAACCTGCGCTTCCAGATTGAACCGATGTACACGCATCTGTTCTTAAACAACGTCTTCGTAGATGATGACACCAACAGTCTTGTGACGACCGTTGAACAGCCTGGCTTCCACAAGCTGGATGCCAAGACAGCCATGAGCATCCGCTTCGGACTGACCACGCTGCTACAGAATCCCAAGAAGCGCAAGAGCAGCGAGAACAGCATCTTCAACGAGCCGCGATTCTTCGTGGCCGGTGGTGGCGGCTGGAACTTCAACCTGAACAAGTGGCGCTACACTGATAGTGGCATGAACCTGAATGCACTGGCTGTTGCCGGCTACAGGCTGAATGAGCATCACCTGGTACGCGCCCAATTTGAATACGCCTCTTTAGGCGATGACGTAGTGGGTGAAGAGAGCCATAACATTGGACTGCACTTCACCTCGCTGGACTACCAGTTAGACCTGACCACACTGTTCAACGGCTACGACAACCAACGCCGCTGGAATGTGGGTGTGTTCGGCGGTCCGTCAATGGATAAGAGCTGGAGCCTCGGACTGAATCTCGGTGTGACGGCAGAATATAAGCTGGACAGCCATTGGGGCCTGTTCTACAACCACAACGCCTACCTGTTCTCGCTGTTCGACAACCACAAGGTGTATAACAACCAACAACTGGTAGCATCGGGCATTGCGACACTGAACACATTCAATCTCGGCGTATCGTATCATTTCTGAACCCAATAGGAACACCATATAGCAAGTCATGAAACGAATCATAATCATCACCATAGCCATCCTGGGAATCTGCTGCACACTGCATGCAGATAACTTCGACAGGGAGATCACCCTGCTGAAACAAACCATCAGCAAGGATTCCGTTCATGCCAGGCAATTTGCAGAAGCACTGTTGAAGAAGGACAAGAAGAATCCTGACCTGGCAGCGGCCATCGGTACGGCATTCCTGCATGCCAATCGCTTGGAGGATGCGGAATACTTCTACGACAAGGGTTACCACATGTACCGTATCTCGACGACGATTATCAATCTGGCCGGAGACATTGCCTTGGCCAAAAACGACCGACAACAGGCAGAATACTACTACGAGCGGGCCATATACTTTGACAAACGCGACCCTGCAGGGTACTTCAAATATGCGAAGCTCTATACGAAAAACGACCCCGAGAAGGCCATCAACAAACTGAAGGTGCTACACCTCTATCGCCGCGAACCGGCCATCGACCTGAAAATGGCCGAGGTCTATTATGACTGCAACCGCTTCGACGATGCTGCCCGCACCTATGCCTCGCTGCCTGTTGACAGCCTGGGCAAAGAGGCGCTGACCAGCTATGCCCTGTCATACTATTTCCAGCAGAAGTTCGACAGCGCCCTGGTGGTGACCCGTAAGGCCATTGAGCGTTTTCCACGCCATCCGGCCTTCAACCGCATGCTGCTTTACAACAATACGGAATTGAAGCGTTACGACGATGCCCTGGCAGCAGCCAGCAAGCTGTTCTACCACAGCGACAACGCTGAATACCAATATCTGGACTACATCTACTATGGCTATGCGCTGAATGGACGAGGCCATTTTGACCAGGCCATCGAACAGTTCAACAAGGTGTTGGAACTGAACAAAGACCGTAAGGACGTCATCAGAGCCATCTCAGAGGCTTACGAGAAAATCGGTGACTACGAACATGCCATCACCTATTATCGCCAGTATGTCGACAAGCTGGACGAAGAGGAGAAGACGCCCTTCGAGGAATATCACATCGGCAGCATGTACTATGCCATGGGTACAAACGAGAAAAACACCAAGGACCTGACGCCTGAGAAGATCGAGGCCCTCCGTCAGGCTGACGCACAGTTTGAGAAAGTAGAGCAGATGCGTCCTGACAGCTATTTAGGTCCGTATTGGCGTGCTCGTACCAATGTGGCACTCGACCCGGAGACGGAAAAGGGATTGGCCAAGCCTCATTACATGAAGGTCATCGACATCATCACCTCAAAGGGTGAGACGTCGGCACAGCTGATGGAAAGCTATAAATACATGGCTTACTACTATTACCGCAAGCACGACAAGGACAGCTGTCTCATCTACATTGATAAAATCATGGAGATAGACCCCATGGACAGCTATGCCATCCAGATCAGCAATGCCCTATAACCTATAGTCACTATAAAAATACAAAGGAGAGCTCTACTTGAGCTCTCCTTTGACATCTATACTCACATCACCGGCATTTGTATGCACCACGACGGTACGGCTGAAAAAGCCTGGCGTCAGCTCGTTCAGGTTCAGAATAACCTTCAGTTTCCGGCCATGCCCCGGACGGATGGGTTCCTTGGAATAGTCTACCTGAGTACAATGACAGAGATTCTCCACACTATTGATGACAAGCAGTTCACTGCCATCGTTGATGAGCAAAAAGTCATGCGACACCGTGTTCTGGCTTTGATACACAGTACCGAAATGAAACTCCCTCAGCTCCATGAGGACATGTGCAGGCCCGTCTTTCGGCTTCACCAAACGCCCCTTGTCGCGACATCCAGTCAGCATCACAACGGTCATACCTAACACCACAGCCAACACGATGGTCTTTATCTTCCTTAACTCCCCTAACTCCATAACTTTCTTACCTTCTTACTTTCCTTAACTAACAAGGGCCGCCACTCACATGGCAGCCCTTTGCTAATTCAAAACTTATCTTTGCGATTACTCAGCAATCATGATAGTCACACGGTTCTTGTCGTTCTCAGCAAACGGCTGTACGCGGTCACCCTTAGCATCATAGCTGATGCGGTCAGCAGCAATCTCGTACTGCTCGATGAGAGCCTTCACGACAACGTCAGCACGCTGGCGAGACAGACGGTCGTTGATCTGGGGGTTACCAGTCTGAACGTCAGCATAACCAGTGACCTGAACCTTTGCATTGGGGTTCTCCTTCAGGAACTCAGCAATCTCCTTGATCTTGCCAGCCTCAGAAGCCAGAATCTCATACTTGTTGATCTCGAAGAATACGTCACGACGAACCTGCTCAATCTTCTGGACGGGCTCAGGAATAGTCACGTACTTGTAGATGGTGTCGTAAACGACAACGTCACGATAGACATCCTTGGTCTCGGTCTCAACAGCCTTACCCAGGTTGATGCGCAGACCAGCCAGTGCATTGAAGTACCAGTCGGCATTGCCAGCCTTCTTGCTGTTGTACTTGTCGGTCAGGATGTTGGCATTACCCTCAACCAGCAGCTTGACAGCGGGGCTCAGACGGAAACCGAGCTGCAGACCACCACGTCCGAAAGGATTCACCTTGGTGCCATCCCACAGATACTCCAGCTTGTAGAGATTCTCGTTGTTCTTCACGACACGGTCGATGTTGATGGCATCGTCATTCTTCCAAGCGATGTTCACACCACCACCAACGAAGATGGCAGCAGAGAAGAAACGGTCGGGATTCCAGCCACCAAACAGGTCGGTCAGACTAAAAATAAAGTCGATACCGGGAGCAACATAGTTCCACTTGTACTTGGTTGAGTTCAGCTCCAGACGCTGACCAGCAGAATAGTTAGTAACCTGCATGGTATTCCAACCACCCTTTGACTGCCAGCCATTAGCCTGCAGACGGGCTGCGAACCAAGGAGTGAACTGATAACCCAGACCCAGCTGGACGTTGGGAGAAATCAGGTCACCGAACTTTGCCTCACCAAGTGTGTACTGAGCACCACCCTGGATGTCAATGAACATGTGACTCTTGAACTTCTTCGTCACATCCTGATGATCGAACTCTTGTACAGTGCGCTGGTCAACACGGTCAACGACCTTTTCCTGGCGCTGTGCCGTAGCGGTAAGACCTACCAAGGCCATTGCAGCTACTAAAACAATTTTCATTTTCATACTTACTTTCTATTAAGTTTATTAACGCTATTTGGGTGCAAAAGTACGAAAAGAATTTTAAAAAAACAAAATTTTTAACTAAAAAGTGTATGAAAGTCCCCAAAAAGACCCTAAAAAAGCGCTTTAACACCCCTAAAAGGCCTTTATAAAGGCTCAAAGAAAAGTGGCGGGCCCTCAATTGGAGCCCGCCACTTTCTATTATTCGATGAATTCGTATCATTTCTTTACGACCTTACAGCCATTCACGATATACACACCCTTCTGGTCCATGTTCTGAACACGACGACCTTGGAGGTCGAAGATGACAGCAGACTTGGTGTCAAGGTTGATGTTCGTGATGCCGGTAGCGTTATTGTCGACAATGACAAAACGGGCATAATAACCATTCACGTGACATTCAGATTCTGCCACACTGCTATGATTGTTCAGCCACTGGCCAAACTTCTCGTCACCAAACGTTGCTTCAGGAATGATGATGCTGCACTCTGTCTCAAAAGGAACATCTTCAGGCTTCACAGCAGGCTCCCAGACAATCTTGTAGGCCTTGATAGCGGGGTTACCCTTTCCATACTCTGTATCAAGCGCCAGATGACCTTCACGGATGGTTTGACTGGCATCATACCACTTACCCAACTTAACCTTCTTGCTGGAGTCAACGCACAGGTCTGCATGATTGACACCTAAGTAGACAAAGATACCAAAATAATTCAAGTCTACGGCAGGAATAGCACGATCGGCGGGATAATCCGGATACTGATAGAACACATAATCCTTTTTGAAATCATGGGTGTCGCCGCCACCACCGCCGCCACCGCCGCCACCACCTTCGTCGGTAATGGTGAAGTCGGTAGTCATAGCAATGTCAGATACGACCTGACCTGTAGTCTCAGCAACAAACGTAAAGGTTCCTGAGGGCAATAACAGACCATAGCTGCCGGCAGCCAGACCTGCAGTATTCACGCTGAAAGTGCAGTCACCGGTCTTGGTAAGAATGGTACCAGAGAAAGCAACCTGCTGACCGTTCTGGATGAAACGGGGCTTGCTGGCATCCTTAATAGTAGCAGACTTCACATTCAGGATGGTCAGCGTCAAAGCCTCGCCAGCCTTCAGAGTGCGTGGTGACAGGACGGCCTGAGGAGTCACCTGACCTTCAGCACCATGTGTGATGGTAAAGTCAGCTTTCATCTCCATATCCTTAACGGTCTTGCCTTCCTCGATAGCCTCAAAGGTGAAAGTGCCCTCTGGCATCATCAGGCCATAAATACCAGAAGCCAAGCCATTGGTATTCACATAGAAGTCTGTTTCACTGTTCTCAATAGGTGTCAGGATAGTACCGCTAAAGTTGACTTTCACGCCATCCTTGACAAAGTATGGCTTGGTAGCATCCTTGACAACGGCAGACTTAACATTCAACACAGATAACCTCATCAAGTCACCGGCATTAGCCAAGACTATCGGGTTCAACATCACTTCTGGTGTCACGACATTAACCTCACTGCTGGGTTCAGTTGTCTCTTCAAAGATATAGGCATTCGACTTGACAGCAGTGAATATAAGGTCAGCTTCTGTCAGATCTGGGTCTGTCAAAATCTCCCAACCATCATACTGGTAGAGCAGATAAGCGAACTTATCGGTACTACCCTTCTTGCCTAAACCACCATAGATGGTAAACGTTCCCTGCAATTCCTTGGCTTTTCCTTCCAGCAGGAACTTATTCAGGGTCAGCGTGTTGATGTCACTCTGTTCGTCAGTCAGCGTCACACCATCAACCTCATAGTTGGGTAGGGTGTGCGGCACATGCAGGTACTTTCCGTCCTTGGACTTGAAGACAAGGGTCTTGGCAGCAGCATTGACTTCAAAGACCTGGAAGGCAGCAGCCTCCTGCTGAGAAGATGTCAAAGTCACCTTTGTTCCCTCTTCCAGGAACTTCAGATAGAGTTTCTCTTGAGGATTGGCATCGTTCACACCAGCAATGAAATACCACCCATCCTTGGCAGGCAGTACAACATCCGTCTCTTCGAGGAAAGCCTTGATGGCATTCTCCAGCTCTTCCTGAGTAGCATCAGGATTGGCGTTCACAGCAGCAATCTGAGTGGCTCCGGCACTTGCGGCATCAGGATAACCTACCTTGCCAATGTTCTGTGCCAGCTGAGCAGCTTCTGCCTTCAGTTCTGCCAAGGGATCGGGAGGAGTCACAACCGAATAGGTCAGTACAAAAGCTGGATTCCAACGGTCGTTAGCAGCAGCAGAGGGTGTTCCGTAAGCCGTATTATGAATCGCTCCTTCAGGAATCTGATACACATACGTACCCATTGCAGAGATAGTACCAGTATAGGAGATTTCCAGAGTTGATTGATCATCTCCAGTTACCGCCAGATTGGCCGTCATATAGAATTCACCATCCTTCAGGACATCGACAGTCGGGATTTCCGTATTCAGCATAATCGGCTGAGCAAATGTCAGCTTCACAGGATTAGGCAATGACTCGACCTCACCCTCGGCAGGGTCGATGGTAGCCGACTCCTTGGTCAGGGTCTTGCGATTCTGTCTGACCATGAAGGTATAGGCAGGCAGAGCGGCATTCTGATAGGTACCATTACTGAAGGAACGTTCTGCTACAGAAATAGCATAAGCACCGTCAGTTGTGATTGGCGTAGCCACAGAGATGGTCGGTTTGCCGGCAGGAGTAGTCACTGTCACGGAGACAGGGGTATTATTATTGTCGGTCTGAACCATCGTAACACCTGATGCATTCAGCACGCTCATAGAGCCGCCGAAATCAAGAGCCAACGACTTGAAGGATTCAACCTCCATGCCACTCTCAAAAGCAGAAGACTTACCGTCCTTATCGATAATGTTCACTGAATACGGATACAGGATAGCTGATGGAGCCGTATAATTCACCGTAATAGTCTCAATGGCTGTCGGGTCGTTATTCAAATTGGTAAACGTAACCTGTGAGGGATTAGTTGAACCTGGGGTCCATATTCCCTGTGAAGTTAACGAACCAGTATCAGCCTGTATCGCTGCAACAGCACCTGTAAAGGTAATGCCAGTGATATAGGAACCACTGGGCACAGACACCGTAATATAGGTGTTACGGCACAATTCAAGATGGTAATTAAGCTCTTGTGTTGCGGGATTCTGCGATGTATAAATGTCAATGAGACCCAATTGTGTATTAGATCCACAGTAGATGCTCACATCACCACTCGTAAAAGTGTAACCCCTAACATTACACCAATCTCCCTTTTCAGTTCCGGCTTCTATCGGCGGATTCAGCGATGGCGGATTAGAAAAGTCGAAAGTTGCCGTTTGTGGTGTCTGGGCTGAAGCCAAAACAGAGACAAATGACAAAAGGAACAGTAAAATCTTCTTCATATCGGAAAATATTTAGTTATTGACGTCTATATGCTCTTCCAACTGCTTACCTTCGTCTATCTCCTTGTCAGCGGTCTTTACGCAGAGCTTCCACTCACCGTCGACCTTGACAGGATTGAACATAAACATGGTAGTAGCAGGCTTATCCGAACCAACCTGTTCAGCCGTAGCAAACGTAATCTGATACTTCACGTCGTTACAGCCTTCCAGCATGAACGAATAATACTTCCGCTCATAATCAAGCACAGGGAACATCTTAAACTGACGCTGAAGGCGCTGCTTCAAGTCATCAGAGAGCGGAGTCAACTCCTCTGTACTGTCGTTATACTCGTAGAGTGATGATAAAACCTGATCAATCTTCTTGCCTTTCAACAGCTCCATGGCGTTATCGCAAATCTGGAGCATCTGTGTGGTATCCGAAGCTGTCAACATGCTACGGAACTCCTCGACCTTCTCTTCGCGGGTCTTATTCTTGTTTGAACAGGCAGTGCCAAGACAAACAACGGCAACTGCTATCAAAATATAGTGTAACTTCTTCATTATTATATGTCTTTCCTAAATTTAAAGAGAAAAAGAGAGTGCGTCCGCTCTCTGCGAGACGCACTCTCCTGTCAGAGCTTTAGAATCTTGATATGTAATTCAAAAATCTTGAGTTTCGAATTAGTGACCACCAGTTCTGTCAACGTGCCATACAACCCAGTCGGTCAGCTCACCCCACTCATAGCGGATGGTGATCGGGAAGCGCAGCCAGAACTCTGTTACGTTACCGGTGATGTTCTCATAGTAGAATCCACCGAATACAGCCTTCTTAGCATTGTTAACAGGATTGATACCCATCAGCTGCTCGAGAGCGGCCTCCTGTGAAGGATCGTTGTAAACAGTCAGGTCAGGCAGGTTGTAAGTTGCAACACCACTTGTTGAAGCATTCAACGGCCACAGACGCAGGTAGTTAGTAACGGTGTTCAGCTTCACCCAGTTAACGTTAGCACCGAGGCTGGTCTCAACAACGCTAGTGCGCAGGTCAACCGTGATAGCCTTGATGTTGTAGTTACCCCAGAACCAGAAGTGATCGTCGTACATGTAACCATCATAAACCTTGCTGAAGCCAGTCTTGTCACCACGCCAGTCGAAGAGCTTGATGTAGTCGATCAGGTAGATCGTGTTCTCCAAAGTCTTAGCATCGATAGCATCGTCCGGAGTGATGTTGTTCAAGTTGATAGGACGCTCCCAAGAGGTCATGAAGGTAGCAACGTTGTTGCCATCATACTGTTCCTGCTCAACATAGTAAGCTACGTCGCAACCATAGTTACCAACGAAGCCGAGCCATGAGCGGAGCTGCTTCTCGATGTTAGCATTGTTCTCAGCGAAGCCGATAGCATTCAGAACCTCGTAGCAAACCTCGTTCTCAGTAGCAGGTGTGTCAGAGATCTTATTGCCATTCAGCCAGTGACCCAAGCGGATGCGGCCAGCCTCAACATTCTGAGCAAGCGGCTTGCTAGAATCGAACTCCTGACGGATGATGTAAGCAATCGGGGTGTAAACACCGCTTGTGCTTACTGCGTACAGAGTATCGTTGGTCAGAGCACCACGGTTGTAGTCGATAGCGCACTTAGCCATGATATCCTTCAGCTGAGCCTCATTCCAAGTGTGGTAGTCGGTGTTAGCGAGAACCTTAGCCTGGTTAGCGGTCGGAGTCTTAGTGAACAGCTGGTTCTTAACCACGTACTTGCAGTACAGGCGATCCCAATCAGTATCAGTAGACTTACGCTTCGGAGTGATGGTGTAGGTGTTACCCTTCTGAGTAGTGATGGTGTACGTCTTCGGAGCGAAGTAGTACAGACCCTTCTTAGCAGTGCCGAAGCCTGCAGCAGGAGCAGCCAGCTTAGCAGCGTTCACTACGTTATCATCCAGCTTGTAAGCAGGAGTACCATCCCAGTTCTTGTCCTTGATAGAAGCTTGAGTGTTAGTGCAACCCATGACAGTACCGCCACGAGGAGCCTCGATATCGAAGAGGATACCAGACCAACCCTCGTCAGCACCAGTGTTGTAGTGGTACCAGTACTCAGGAATCTTAGTTGCATACTTACCAGTCTTAGCGTCACGAGTGAGCTTCATGGTCATCTTCACCCAAATGAATGGATAAGGAGCATTGTAGTTGTCCTGAGTGTACTGAGTTACGCCACCAGGCATAGCTGCATTAGCCTCCTGGAAGGTCTTAGCCTGGAAGCGGATCCAACGTGTAACATATACAGGATCATTGTTAGCCTTATCGTGAGTCAGGTACTCAACCTCATCAGCTGTCAGATACCATCTCCAAGTGTGGTTGGTCTGACCATCGGTGTTAGGATAGTACTCAACAACACCCAGAGCCTTGTTCTCGAAGGCATTGCTGGTCTCCAGCTTACCATTGTGGTTACCCTTTGCCATAGAGGGATCTGTGGGATCCTTGTGGGTAGCATCGAGCGTACCATAGATATCCTTACCGAAGTTGAAGATCTTCATTGAGTAAGTGTTGATGTGTCCATCGTAAGGAGCATTGGTAATCGAAGCAATCTTCTCAGCCTCAGTGTTCACGAAGCCCAGATCCTGCAGATAGTCTGTAGAACCAGCCTTGGTGTAACAGTCAGCCCAGTAGAAGAAGTCGAAGGTCTGCTTCTCGTAGTTGTTCATAGCATCCTGCAGGATCAGCTTAGAGAACTGAGCCCAGTCAGTCTTACCAACAACACCGTTGCAGAAGTCGAACTTCAGGTCGAATTCAGGATATGTAGCAACAGCCAGGTTAGCCTTGGTGTTAGTGATGTGGATCAGGATGTAACCATCGAGCATAACATCACCAGCCTTAGTCTTAACAAGTACGCGAACCAGAGGCTCACGGTCTACAGCAGTAGTGCTACCCTGTGCGATAGTCTCCTTAATCTCGTTAACACTCAGGGCACGAACGCGACCAGTGTAGCTGGTAGTCTGATTCTCAGCGTCCTTCAGGTCACCAGTGTCGGTGAATGTAGCATAACGAGAGTCACGAGTTACGTTGTCAGCTACCTCGTAGTCAACCAGCTGGAACTCATAGTGCATGTCGTAGTTCTCTTCCTCACCATAGTACTTAGCAACGCCCTCGGGATCCTTAGCGTCAGAAGTGTACTGGCTAGCAGGCCACTTAACAGCACCAACCTTACGGGTGATAACATTCTCCTTCAGGATCTGGATACCCAGATACTTCTTCAGGTCGATGAAGTCATCGTCAACAGCGAGCTCGAGAGCAGCACCCATATCGTTGTCGAGAGCCTCCTCGGGAGAGTCCCAAACGAAGATCTTAGAGTTTCTGCTGTACCAGCCATTCTCATCACCGGTTACACCACCAGCAGCGGGACCGAAGCCAGGCTCAACATACATGGGCTTGGTGCTCCAGATCAGACCCTCAAGACGCAGGCGAGAGGGGATCAGCAGAGCGTAGTCAGAAGTAACGTCGGCATCGTCGATGTTGTGCAGCTGCAGGGCAACAGTGTTGTCCTTGTCAGTGTAAGGAGTACCATCTTCAGCATACCAGCCGTACCAAGTACCCCAAGGCAGATTGTAGCTAGCATCCAAAGTAGCGGGCAGATAACCACCGTTGATCAGGTCAGCTGTGGGATAGGGCTCCAGATACTGAGGATTCTTAATCTGCATACCAGCCTGCAGGAAGTTAACTGCAGAGTTGTCGTTAGTCTGATTAGCCTGCTTGATAGCAAACACCTCAGCGTCCTTAGTGAAGCGGCCGTAGGTCTTCGGAGAAGAAACCTGCAGCTTGCTAGCAGCAGCGCGAGTGTAGTTAGTGTAAACAACCTCAGGAGTCAGCACCTTGTAGCTGGGAGCGTTGTCGTCCCAAGCCAGCTTAGCGTTAGAGGGATTGATCTCATAGTCAACACCAATCACAGGACCGTAGATGATAGCCTTACGAGTAGGAATCGGGCCCTGGGGCTTGTGCTGCAGGTTATCCGGCAGGTAGTTGTAACCAGCACTCAGGATGTGCTTGCCATGGTGAATCATGCCAGAACGGTTGTTACCATCCTGATTGTAAGCAGCAATAGGATTGCTCTTCACCAGAGTAGAGTCACCGAACCAAGGATACTCGATCGTCTCGATACCATCCAGATAGAAGTGAGGAATGAATACGAGGCTCTTCAGAGTACCGGTCAGAGAGATAGACACAACGCCGAGCTCGCCAGCGCCACCCTGAACACCGTACAGAGTCAGGTAGTCGTTCTCCTTAACGGCAGTGATAACACCGCTGGGAGTCTGAGTAGGATCAGACAGGAAGCTGATGCTGGTGTGCTCTACGAATACACCATCCAGATACTTGTCGAAGCAACCAGTAGTTGAGTTGGGCACGTAGTAGATGCCAGAACCAGCAGATGGGCCGGGATCACCACCAGGGCCGGTAGAACCGGTATCGCCCTTGTCACCCTTGTCACCCTTGTCACCCTTGTCGCCCTTGTCACCCTTGGGACCCTGAGCGGGGTAATCGGTCTTTACGCCGTCCTTGTACCAGTAACCGTCGTCACCGATAGTCCAAACAGTACCGTTTTTACCGTCAGTGCCGTCAGAGCCATCCTTACCATTGACAATGTCGTAAGTCTTGCCATCGATGGTAACTCTGATACCGCCAGCAATCGGATCAACACTCTGCAGAATAGAACCATTCTGAATCAAATTCTGAATGGTGTTAATCGCAGATGTGTTCTTGTCGATCTGAGCCTGTAAGTCCTTGATGTCGTCATCGTAGTCCTTACAAGACACAAACATACTCGTGGAAGCTAAGAAGAAAGCACCCATGAGCAATGCACTCAAAATCTTTTTGTTCATACGATTTAAATTAAATTAATTAATAAAAAAGAAGTTATTTGTTCTCTATTCTCTCACACTTTTTAGACGCATCTCACACAATGAGTCACGTTTTTGGGTGCAAATATAGGCATTAATTCCATAACTTGCAAGGATTTTTGCACATTTTTTTAAAAAAGTGCCGAAAAAAGTCACTTTTTTCCGTTTTTGAACCGTTTCGGACATAATTTTAGGGACTTTTTTTGTTTTTTTTAATAGTAATGTTGCCACTTGCATCTAAATTACGATTTTTTCACTATACCTTATTATATATATAGGTCGGCCACCTGACCTGCGACATCAGTACCCTGAAAACGGCGGATGTATTCCTGACTTCGACAGATGCGGTCTTCCCTACCCCTGGCACCACGAAGCGACATCTTCAGGGCCTCGGCCATATCAATGACATTGTCCGGAGCGACATAGAGGGTGGCAGGACCTCCCGCTTCCTCAAGACACGACCCCGTACAGGCGACGACAGGCAGTCCGGCGGCAATGGCTTCGATGATGGGTATGCCGAAACCTTCATAGCGGGAAGGATAGACAAAAGCCTCGGCCATCGCATAGAGGGCAGCCAGGTCGGCATCGGGTACGCCGCTGAGCAGATGGATACGTTCTGACTGTGGCAGCTGACGGACATAGTCTGTCTGACGGCCAACAGCGACAAGATGAACCTCCTGGGGTAAGAGGTCGACAGCCTCACAGGCCAGCAGCAGGTTCTTACGCTGCTCGATGGTTCCCACACTGAGGATATAGCGTTGGGGCAGCTGATAGCGCTGGCGCACCTCCTGGCGTCGCTCTGACTTGACATCGGCAGAGAAACGGGGTGAAAAGCTCTGGTAGATAACACTGATACGATCGTCATACTGTTCACCACCCAATTCCAGGATATCCTGACGGGTACGCTCACTGATGGCTATGATATGGTCAGCCTCGTGGAGCGTCTGACGGAATTTCCATGCATACAACTTGGTGTCGAGCCAGTGGTAGTATTCTGGATGTCGTAGGAAGATCAGGTCATGAATGGTGACGATGCCGCGAATGCCAGTCTTACGCAGACCGATGGGCAACTCCCCCGACAGGCCATGATAGACCTCGACCCCATCGTGCTGCAGGTCGCTGATCACACCATGAGAACGCCACCACATCTTGCGCAGGTTAGAAGGCCGGCCAGACGGATAACAGAACGTCGCTCCCTCAATGATTTGTGACCTCAGGGTGGAGCGTCCTTCGTCAGGAGCATAGAGACGCAACTGCAGACTGCTGTCACCCCGACGTATCAGGTCATTGACCAGCGTACGGCCATAGCTGCCCAGTCCAGTACCATTACGTACAATACGTTTTGCATCCAGTCCAACAATCATCCTTCAATTCTCAATTCTCAATTGTCAATTCTCAATTCTCAATTCTCCACGCGCGTACCTTATTATATTTATAAGGACGGTTACACGAAATCGTCACCATATTTCATCTGCACCTCATTGACATATTTGCGAACCAGTGCCGACGAGTCTCCCTTCTTACAAATCAGCAGCACATTATCCTCCTCGGCCACGATATAGCCGTCCAGGCCGTTGATGACACCCAGGCGTCCCTTAGGCAACTTGATGACATTGTTGTGCGAGTCCTCCATCATCACCGTGGAGTCCACGACGACATTGTCACCCTCAGCCCTGCTCATACACTCATAGATGGCATGCCACGTACCCAGATCGGCCCATCCGAAGTCACAGCGCATGACACACACGTTCTCACAGCGCTCCAGCACACCCTGGTCGATACTCAGATTGGGATACGACGGATAGTATTCATTGACAAAATGCATCTCCTGTTCGATGGTATACTTCGTCATACGACTGTCGAAACGGTTGAGCACATCCGGGAACAGCCGTCGGAAGCAGATATCAAGGAATTGGGCACTCGACAGGATGATACCCGTATTCCACAGGAACTCGCCAGAGTCCATGAACATCTGGGCAAAGTTACGCTCAGGTTTCTCAGCAAACGACTGCACATGGTATATCTTCGGTTCGGGAGACCATCGGGGTATGATGAGCTCACCCTTCTGGATATAGCCATAGCCTGGCTCAGCACGCGTCGGCACCACACCCATCGTCAGCAGGTTGTTGTTGTTAGCCACGAAAAGGAAAGCCTCCTCCACATTCGCATAGAAGGCATCCTCGTTAAGCACAAACTGGTCGGAAGGCGTGATGACCACATTGGCCTTCAGGTTACGACGGCAGACGCGCATATTGGCCCAGGCCACGCTGGGTGCCGTACCACGATTGACCGGTTCCACCAGCAGATTCTCCTCATGCAGGTCAGGAAGCTGTTCGCGCACAATGGGGGCATATTCGCGATTGGTGCATATCATGATATTCTCCTGGGGCAGTATTTTTGCAAAACGGTCGAACGTCTGCTGAAGCTGCGTACGTCCGACACCAAAGAAATCCACGAACTGCTTGGGACGGTTTTCGCGGCTGCAAGGCCATAGGCGGCGTCCCTTTCCGCCAGCAAGTATAATACAAAAATTCTGGTTGTTGACTTCCATAAGTATGTAGATAAGCTTAAACGGTGTGCTAAGTTACGAAAAGAATTGCAGATTTGCAAAAAAAAGATATATTTTTAAAAATTCTTCATGCTTTTTTCTTCTTTCTTAATTTTTATTTGTAATTTTGCACCCGCAAAAGCCCAGATGGCGGAATCGGTAGACGCGCTGGTCTCAAACACCAGTGGGGCAACCCATCCCGGTTCGAGCCCGGGTCTGGGTACGAAAAGCGAGACGAGGTCAACTCTCGTCTCGCTTTTTTTTGAATTGTCACACAGATCTCACGGATCTTTTTTTAAAGTCTCGCAGATATCGCAGATGACGCAAAAATTTTAAAAGGACACACAGATATCACAGAAATAAAAAAAATATCGGTGAAATCGTGCATTTTTGATAATTTGAGGCTGTAACATCTATGGATTTTTAAACATCCGTTCTATCCGTTCCATCCGTGTTCTCCCGAGCCCTTTAGCTCAGACCTTTAGGTCTCTTTCTGCGTTTTCTGCGCTTTCTGCGAGACATTAAATAGCCCCCTGCATTATAGCCGTCCCCCGTTTGGCGGGGGCCTCTAAATCTGCGAGACTAAAAAGTATATTTCACTCCCGCCATGACCTCCCACGCATGCGTGGAGCTATGCGGATGATACTTATAATTAAAGTGCGAATGGAAGAACCTTCCACGCCCCTCCAACGACAGATGGCTCAGAGCAGGTATCGGTGTGACCGTCACTGACGGTGTCACAATGAGCGTCACCGCATTCCCCGCCTCACCCTGTATTGAAGGAATAGAGGGACGATAGCGCGATGGATCATCATCGTAGAAGCCATCCCACGTAAAGAGCTGCGAGAACTCCGCATCCACCGAGGCACTGAGGACATCCCCCAGCTTCGCCTTGGTGATGAGCTTCGCACCATAGCCGCTGCCGAAAGAGTAGCCACGCTGGCCATCCTTCTTATGCTGCGTCGTCGTAGGCGTCGTACCCATCGCAATACCCGTGACATGCAGCTGCTGCTCAACACGGTTCTTGTCTCCCAAGCGATAGGCGATGCCAGGACCAAAGACGCCCACCTCAGAAAAGCCATAGTAATGTTTCTCACGTTCACTCTTTGGCAAATCATAATAAGGCGCAACCGCATCATAGTCAAAGTGGTTATAGATGCCCCATACCACTTTCCGCTGCGGTTCATCTACGAGCTGCTGGCTATACAGCTGTGCTGTGACCTTGGCAGCACCCACTATAAACTGGTTGCTACCGAACACCGCCGTGCCTCGTATCTGGAAATAGTCGAAAAGCCCACTTTCATCATCCATCATATCACCGTATGACGATTCCAGCGTCAGGTACCCTGTCCGTACTGTAGGATGATGATTCGGCCAGAAAGCACGGTAGCCGGCAGATAGTGACAGCGTAAAGGGTGTCGTGTCACGAGGCACCTTGCCACGCCGGAACAGGTCGTTAAACACGCGCCGTCCCGTTCGGTAGATGGGTTCACCAAGGGTAATACCACCAAACGTCGTATACACCATATCGTTGATGGACGGCTGCTCCGACTCGCAGAATATCTCCCACATCCAGCTGCCGCCCAGCGTATAGAGACTCGACTCTACAACAGACATACCATTGAGGCGTGCGATATTATAATAGATGACACCATGAATAGGATGCTCAATGGTATTCACCCGAAAGCCATCGCAATCCCACCACCAGTAGCCATGCGTCACATTGCGCCTGATATCTTTCATCGTGATATGGCTGAAATCTTCCGCGCTGTTACGAATGGCGTTATAGACAACAAGCCCTCCATTAAACACTACAATCTCTCCTGCCGCCAGCCATGGGTGTTTGCGGGGTTTAGTAGACATCGTCGAGTCGGCAGGCTCAGCAAAGCTGCTGTTCCAACAAGACCATAGCAACAAAAAAGATAATAAATATTTCATACTTACATATAATAACGTTTCACATATCCTCCATCGACAACCCCTTGTACGAGATGTCGTACTCTCTGAATTCGTGAGTCGCCTGCAGGAATACTTCAGCCTTCTGTCTCAGAACACCCAGACTTATCTCGTCTTTCTGCCGTTTTATCTCATAGAACGTTACGCTGTCAGCCAGCTCGTCCTCGGCAATCATGTCAATCTCATTCTCGCCCTTTCGGTCCCACCAGCGGCCTATACGGGTAAACTTCCCACTCTCTATGGCCACACTGTGGAAATAACGTTCCAGCATCAGACCGCTGAATGTATTGTAGTCACGGCCAATAATCTCCTGCAACTTCGCATAATTCTCTATTTCGAGAATATAGCCATACTTGAAGATAAACCTAAACCAGAACGAATAGAACACATCGCCCATTTCATAGCGCACATTTTTGGTAGCACTCTTCTCAAACAGAGGTTGCCGTTTGGCTATAAGCTCGTAGTCCTTTTCCAGATTAGTCATATAGCCACTCACCTCCTTCCCTATCACATTTTCTATCTCATTGCGAGTGTTCTTGCCACGGGCAATACACGACAGGATGGAGAAATACACGCCATAATCCTTGCCAAACTCCTCTATCAGGTTGTTCTTCCCTTCGGTTAAGAAGGTCGAATTCGCATTCACGATGTGCTTGATCATGGCATCCCTGTCCAGCGCACCAGCGTCCACCAACTGATTCACGTACTTAGCTATACCTCCCGTGAAGGTGTAGAGCGCCAGCAGATCCTCATGACTGTAGCCAGGCTTTGCATCTACCATTATCTGCTTAAGCACCGAAGGTCTGAAAGGCTTCACCCGCAGCTCGCCCGTATTTCGTCCGTACAGCGGCTCCCTCTTGTCCTTGAAAATCTTCTGCATCATTGAATAGATGCTTCCGCATACGATGAGATTGATGTGCGAAGTCTTCTCGTAGGCATCCCAGATATTCTGCATTTCGCTGAATACGGCCTTGTTCACCCGATAGAAATCCTGGAACTCGTCTATCACAAGCGTAAAGCTCCGCGTCTGCGAAAGCTGCATTAGGTAGCGGAAGATGTCACTGAAATGACGGCTGCTGCCCAGAGTGGGGATACCCAGCTTCTCGCTGATTTCCTCAAGGTAAACCTCGCAGAGGTCTGCCTCTGCCTTTCTTGCCACGAAGAAATATACGAAAGGGCTGTCCTCGTATGCCGTCGTAATCAGAGTGGTCTTACCGATGCGCCTGCGCCCTGTGACCACCGTAAAGCGGGCCACCGTCTCTGCAGCTACCCTTTCCTTCCGCAGGAAGGCTATTTCTTGTTCTCTATCGTAGAATCTCATATTACGTTGCATTAATATCCGAAATCGTCATTTCTGAAATGGCCGTTTCGCAACTGCAAAGATAGCGATTTATTCCCATTCCCATCGCATTATTCCACAATTATTTTTCTTTTTTAACCATTAACACCACAATGTCGCACCCCGCATTTATATACTAAGAACCACCCGCACTTACCCTCCTTGGGAACCACCGGGACGGGTTCCTGTTTCATCACATGCGATAAATCATGCTTTTACTGATTCCTGTACAATATACATTATCTTCATTCGGGAAAGAAACATAAGTAATTTCCTTCAATGAAGAATGAACCAATCGTCTCATCAACTCTGGCATCAAAGCCTCGCTCTCTTTCGTATCAGCCCAATGCTGCAAATCCAATGCTTTTACAAGTTTCAACATACTAATTATCTTTATTGTGGTAAAAATACCATCTTATTCCTATTCCACCAAACATCTAAGTACAATCCTTATACTAACGACAAAAAGTCAACCCGAAGGAAGACTTTTTGTTTCGATTCTTATTACTATGCATGATACTTATTTGTTCACTCTTATACTTGCCAGACCATTCTCATCAAACACCACATCTATATGCGGTAGTTCTTTCATGAACTTTTCCCATCGAGGAGCACCAATGTTACTCATCAGCGATTCTGCCAGCAGATACATCTTAGTTCCACCCACTGCAGGCATATAACTCATCGGCGAAGGATTACTATCGTGCGTCCTTGCATTTTTTATCGCAGTTTCAATCAGCGGGATGTACGCATGGTAATTGTAGCCTCCAGGATTCAGAGCGCCAAGAGCATTCTTCAAATTCTGTGACTTACTGCAATCAATGCCTGACAAGTCATCCAATTTGTGATAGAGCAGCCATGCCTCGAAGCACGGATTGCTCACAATCAACGAAGTGCATGGGTGTTTCTTGCAGAAATCAGCCAATGAGTTGATATTTGCTTGGGGCCACTGATCAACATCTATTACACACCAGAGGGTATCATTATCCGCTTCTGACAGGCCTTCATCATTGATATATCTCTCCATTCGTGCCTGAACATGGTCAGGGGAAGAACCCTTTTCTTCTGTAGTCTGAGGGATGTTCACAACCTTAATCCTATCCACGATATCAAAAGGCATAAGGTATTCAACCTCACGCTTCGAACCTTCGGCAACTATGACGAAAAGGTTATAATCCCGAACCTTTCCCTCTTCCTTGTATATACCTCTACTCTTGTACGGCATCTTCAGTCCCCCATTTTAAATCATCAGTCTTCGACAGGAAAGGAATCGCACCAAATCGTCCTTTCAGATATCCTTTGCGGATGTCAAGATCGTTACGAGGCTTGAAATCGCTCAGAGGATACATCACTGTACTTTGGTCTTCATGACGCTTTTCTGCAAACCAAATTTCATCAGTTCTAAAGATATCACACGAGAGCAGGTTTGATTCATGAGAAGAGCATACGAGTTGACCTATTGATTTCCCACTCATCAACTTACTCATCATGTCCCACATCGTATTAGGATGAATGCTCCGGTTTATCTCGTCAACAAAGAAAGTACAGTCTGCCGTATCGAGTTCCTTTATCATTGGAATGAAGTCCATCAGCCTTTGTGTACCATCAGATTCTTCCTTCAACTCAAAAGTGTAGTTCTTTCCATCAGCTACATGGTTAGTAATGATACGCCTGACGTAATATTGCCCATTCTCCTTGGCCAATGAAGCAGTAAAATGAGAAGTGTCCAGGATTCCGGCTTTATCCTCATCTATGTTCTTCTTCATTTCTTCCAGCTGCCTTGCCTCTACCAGCGGAGCCTCTGTAAGGAACTCACTGATTGTTTCCTTTTTAAACTCTATGCCATCCACTCCTACATCAAGACCACGCAGAATATCTTCGGCAAACGTCTTGAATCGCTCATTTGAGTACATATCATCAAATATGGATGATGACTTGATTTCTGGGAATATCACAACCAGATGTTTATCAAACCAATTATATACATCTTCCAACTCAGGCAGTTTAATAATCTCCCTGTGGGCTATAAGCAATTCATTGTCCTTAAGGATATTCTCCTCTAGCAGCTTCACTAGTAATTGATTCTTATCCTTTTGGTCAAAATCCTTTCCAAAACTCAATTCTGCTCGATGCTTCTCACTGGAATAGACACGCTCAAAGATTTTCTTTTCTTTCTCTGTGCTAATGTCAAAAAGCCATTCCTCTATGCAAAGACCTTCAGTAAAGCTCATGCCATAGGAATAGACTCTGCCACCGATACTAAACTCCACACTCTGTTGTACAGGTTTACTTGCTTCCGTCATACGATTGCGAATATACATCAGCTTCGATGGAATCTTACCTGACAGCACACAGTGCTTAAACTGGTCAACCGCCTTAAACATATTTGATTTTCCAGCTCCATTGGCACCATAGATAATCGCGCCTTTAAGCACGTCTATTCTATTATTCACAGTGAGAAGGTGGTCATTGTGAGACTTCAATGACTTAGCTGGCAACAGATTAAAGTCTGTTTCTTCCTTAAAGGAAAGAACGTTCTCAAATACAAATCTTAACAGCATAAATCCAGAAATTAAATTGTTACTTACATTTTATGCCGCAAATTTAACGAAAAGTTCTCGAAAAACCAAATTTTAAACACTATTTTATT
Organism: Prevotella sp.; assembly: GCA_016286995.1. Classification (GTDB taxonomy): domain Bacteria; phylum Bacteroidota; class Bacteroidia; order Bacteroidales; family Bacteroidaceae; genus Prevotella. The sequence continues at coordinate 4,589 of JAEEVA010000007.1, read as the reverse complement.
TAATATTTAACCCAAATACGTGATTTTTTCGTTTTACACATCGGAAAAATCGCTTCAGAGTCTATTTCCTGCCTGGTTCAATACCGTCAAAACGCAAAAGCCGATAGACTGTCGATTTCGACTTAATACTAAGTTGCTGTTGTATGGCAGCAATTGTCAGGCCACTTTCCTTCTGAGCCACCACACTTCGCCATAAGCCTCACCATACGGATGGTCAGCCTCATATTCAGCACAAGTCAGTGTCATCACATATCGGGCAATCTCAGCAGCATCAAGCAGACTACCTTCTTTCACCTTCTCATCTGCCAGATTCATCATCCGTGAAAGATCTATCGCAATAATCCCCCAATCATACCCATCACCATTCTTGATACCAGCTGGCGTTGGATGCATCAGGCATTGCTGCACCATCGAGCGATAGTCATCCTTCTCTGGTCTCCAGAACTCATTGACCAATGCCATAGCCAGTTCTTCATGCTCCTGCGCATAAGAACAACAAAAGTCATAAAGCGCATCCTTTGGAATCTGCTCTATGACTTGCGTTAGTTTGGATGACAAATCGCTGTAGTTCATCTGATATCCATTTCTTAAAACCGACAAGCGGCCATATCACCATTGGAAATTCTCTCAAACCAATAGTTCCATGACCGACTTATCTATATGTTTTCCCTCAGGCTTCATCCTTCAGCCATCATACCTCTTCTCTATCACCCTCCAGTCCACAATCTGCCAAAGTGCTGCAAGATGAGCTGCACGGCGATTCTGGTAATCCAGGTAATAGGCATGCTCCCAAACATCGAAGGTCAACAGCGGCTTCAAACCCTTCTGAACGGGATTCGATGCCCCTTGCTCTTGCGTGATGACCAATGAGCCATCAGCATCAGCCGATAGCCATACCCAACCAGAGCCAAACAGACCTACACCTTTAGCCTCGAACTCAGCCTTGAAAGCATCAAGACCACCCCACTGTTTCTCAATCTGTGAAGCTAGCGCACCCTCAGGCTCCTGCGCAGTCTCACCGGCAGGTTTAAACTGCGTGAAATACATCTCATGGTTCAGTATCTGTCCCGCATTGTTGAATACAGCCCCAGCCGGAGCCTTTCGTACAATCTCTTCCAGCGTCATACCCTCATATTCACTGCCAGGAAGCAGCTTATTGAGATTATCTACATACGCCTGCAGATGTTTCCCATGATGGAAACCTATAGTCTCCTTACTAATCACTGGCTCCAATGCATCTGGAGCATACGGTAATGCCATCAATTCAAACTTTCCCATATTACATTGATTTTAGTTATTCTTTACGGTGCAAAGATAGGGAACCACCGGGACGGGTCCGTCCCCCCGTTCTCAACATTAGAACTTTCTCCACACCATTTTATTAACGATTCCGACGTAGCTCTGAATAATCTTCACCACCTTCGTCGAGACATTCTCTTCTACGTAATCAGGGACTGGAATACCATAGTCACCGTTTTGATTCATTGTAACTGCGGTATCAACTGCCTGAAGAAGTGACTGCTCATCAATACCAGCGATGAAAAAACAGGCCTTGTCGAGGGCTTCTGGGCGTTCCGTCGATGTACGGATGCAGATGGCAGGGAATGGATGACCGACAGAAGTAAAGAAACTGCTCTCTTCAGGAAGCGTACCTGAATCCGAAACCACGGCAAACGCATTCATCTGAAGACAGTTGTAGTCATGGAATCCCAGAGGTTCATGCTGAATAACGCGCTTATCGAGTTTGAATCCCGACTGTTCCAGGCGTTTGCGGCTACGTGGATGGCAACTATAGAGAATCGGCATATCATACTTTTCAGCCATTTTATTGATCGCATTGAAAAGACTCATAAAGTTCTTCTCCGTATCAATATTCTCCTCTCTATGCGCAGAGAGCAGAATATACTTACCCTTTTCCAGTCCGAGTCGTCCGTGTATGTCCGATGCTTCAATCTCAGCTAAGTTCTGATGCAGCACCTCTGCCATTGGTGAGCCTGTTACGTAGGTACGCTCTTTGGGCAGTCCGCAGTCAGCGAGATAACGACGCGCATGTTCACTATAAGCCATATTCACATCGCTGATGATGTCCACGATGCGGCGGTTGGTCTCTTCAGGCAGACACTCATCCTTACATCTGTTACCTGCCTCCATGTGGAAGATGGGGATGTGCAGACGCTTGGCGCCAATCACTGACAAGCAGCTATTGGTATCACCCAATACCAGCACAGCATCCGGCTTCGTCTCTACCATCACCTTATAACTCTTGTCGATGATGTTGCCCATCGTTGCACCGAGGTCATCACCCACAGCCTCCATATAGATGTCAGGGTCAGCCAACTTGAGGTCTTTGAAGAACACCCCATTCAGGTTGTAGTCATAATTCTGACCTGTATGCGCCAGCAAACAGTCAAAATACTGACGGCATTTGTTAATCACCGCTGCCAATCTGATAATCTCAGGCCTTGTGCCAACAATTATCAATAATTTTAATTTCCCGTTGTTTTTAAAACCACTCATAATTTCTTTCATTTTTATTAATTGACCACGGATTGCACGGATTAAACGGATTATCTTTTTATTTTGATGACAATCTCAGGAAAGATTGCTTTGTTCTGAACAAAGGTTTTGTTTTTCTAAAGTGCTTATGAAAGCCAGCTTTCAATACACTTAAGCAAAATAAAACTTATCATCAATATAAAAACATCTGTGTATATCCGTTAGATCCGTGTTCGTTACACAAGATTCGGAATACCCGCAAGTTCGTTCTTGATGTATTGCAAGTCTGCAATCTTAGCCTTGGTTTCTTCAAGGTTCAGGCGATAGGTGTTATCACTATTGAACTCTTCGATAGTAGCGCGCTTAGTGTCACCCTCCTTGAAATACTTATCGTAGTTCAAGTCGCGGTTATCAGCAGGCACGGCATAGAAATTACCCATATCGATGGCCTTGGCAGCCTCCTCCTTGGTCAGGAGGGTCTCGTACATCTTCTCACCATGACGAATACCGATGACTTTGATTTCTTCCTTCTTGCCACCAAACAACTCACAAACAGCCTCTGCCTGAGTCTGGATGGTACATGCAGGAGCCTTCTGAACTAAGATGTCACCGTTCTTTCCATGCTCGAATGCAAACAGTACCAAATCTACTGCTTCTTCGAGCGACATGATAAATCGTGTCATCTTCGGCTCTGTCAGTGTAATGGGATTGCCCTTACGAATTTGATCAATCCAGAGAGGAATCACCGAACCACGGCTGCACATCACGTTACCATAACGTGTGCAGCAAATCTTGGTATCGCCACTCAGACGGCTCTTAGCCACCGCAATTTTCTCCTCAATGGCCTTGGTGATGCCCATGGCGTTGATGGGATATGCTGCCTTATCCGTGGACAAACAAATCACACATTTAACTCCTGCATCAATAGCAGCATCCAGCGTGTTATCCGTACCAATCACGTTAGTTTTCACTGCCTCCATTGGGAAGAACTCACAAGAGGGCACCTGCTTCAGAGCTGCAGCATGGAACACATAGTCCACGCCCTTCATGGCATACTTCAGTGTGCTCTTATTGCGCACGTCGCCAATGTAAAATTTAATCTTATTAGCCACCTCCGGCATACGCGCCTGGAAATCATGACGCATATCGTCCTGTTTCTTCTCATCACGCGAGAAGATACGAATCTCCCCGATGTCTGTTCTCAAAAATCTGTTCAGCACAGCATTGCCGAACGAGCCGGTACCACCTGTTATCAACAGGATTTTGTCTTTAAATACACTCATTATTATATATATTTTTGTTTTCCTATATTATTTCCTGTGATAGTCACTAACTCACATTCCCATCTTTTGTTCGGTTCCTAAACAAACAGGTAATCCTTGTTTCCGTAGCTCTTTGAATCCGTTTATTATATCCGTGCAATCCGTGTTCAACTTGAAACTAGGAACTTGTAATTACCGAAGTATATCTGCTTCGGTGATTGGTTCATAAGGGCCGTTCTTCATTTCCAGAATCACAGTTCCACTCTCTAAAGCCTGTACTGTGTGCCACTGGCCAGCTGGTATATTCAATGCCACAACGGGACCGTTAGGAGATAGCTCAATCCTATCCGTACAGATTCGCTCCAACTCATCATAAAATTCTTCAACCAGCCTGCCACGCAAACATATTACTGTTTCTGAAGTATTCTGATGCCTGTGAATAGGTAATGGAGAACCAGGCTCTATTGCATTCAGCATCCTCTGAGAAGTATCCTCCGCAGAGTCGCGCAGGTCAAGATTCATGCGAAGCCTTGGCGATTCCTTTGCCTTAGCTGTAAGTTCATCAAGTACTGTTTGTGTAATATTCATATCCCTCAATTTATAAATTTAAGATTACTTCTTCAGCGAAGCCAAATATTCTACATGCAAATGATAATACTTCATCTTGAATAGCACATACGCTACAGCCAAAACCAAAGCAGCTGTCACTAGATAAATCCAATGTGCCACAATGGTATTCGGAATAAGGTATATGAATCCCAGTGAAACTGCCAATTGTAATCCCATGTAAATTATGGAAACAGTGACATGGCTCATCTTCAGCTCATTTGC
>JAEEVA010000032.1 GCA_016286995.1 Prevotella sp. | reverse complement strand
GATGGATTCGTAGACCTGCCTGAGTTGATAGAATTTAAAAGCGCTGAGCTCTGTCATGAACATAATGATGATGCCCTGAAATGTATTCAGTATTACCTGACACATACAATCCGCGCTCCCCAGATGGAGCAGGCTGCCCAGTATATCATGGCTTGGAGCATAGCAAGCGGTGATGTGAATATTGTTATTGGTGAGGAAGTCGGCTCGTTGGCAGCCTCTAAGGAAAGTATGCCTTATCTGGTGGGCTTCATGGCTGCATATAGCTATGTTTGTTTGAGAGATAACGTGAAAGACCTGAATGAAGCGCAACTGATGGACGTCTTCGACATCTTGTTACAGTTCTATGAGCCCAATAGCTCGTTGACGGGCAAGGTGGAGCTGTTGGACAAGTACCTGAAACTAAAGGAGAAGGGCAAGTTGGAAAAAGAGATTCACAAAATATTCACAGAGCAGCAGGCCCATCAGAATACGGATAATAAATGAGATGATTTTGTATCCGTTAAGAAAGTATGTTTTAAGTAGACAATATGAAAAAGATTTTTTATGTGTTTATTTCTCTCATGATGTGCATGTTTGCATCATGCCAGAAGGATGATGATGTTTCTCCAGAGCCGGTGCCAGAGCCGCAACCGATTGTTGTCAAGTATGCTGAGTATGAAACGAACGATGACTACGTAGACATGGGGGTTGGCAATTTCATGATTGCCACCAAGAATTTAGGCGCGAAGCGGCCCGAGGACACGGGCGACTTCTTTGCCTGGGGCGAGACAGAACCCAAGGAGGTCTATTCGTGGGATACTTACAAGTTGCGAGTATCCACATTATACTATAAAGATGACGAGCTTCTGTTGCCCCAAGATGATGCCGCAACGGTTATCTTGGGCCAAGGATGGCGCCTGCCTACAGTTGACGAGGTGGATCTCCTTGCCGATAACTATACGACCGACGACAATTGTTGCAGGATGAGGCCCACCGTCAGCAACGGCGTTTACGGCTACCAGTTGATAGGCTCCAATGGCAACTCCGTCTTCTTCCCGTCCACTGGAAGGATGCAGGGCAACGAGCTGATAACCTGGGATAACGATACCAAGATGTGGTGCAAGGATTGTGCCAAAAGCAGGACGTTGAAAGTATTCACCATCGACCAGATAGATGTTTCGACCTTTTGGACTGTTGACAGAAGTGAGGGTCTGCCCATACGTCCTGTAAAAGAACGGACGGCAGCGTCTGACACCGTGTATCTGAAACTAAACGTCCTTGATCGCAATATCGCCGAAGCCCAAAAGTTGCTGAACACTATCAATCCCGAGGAATACAGCACAGCGAGTTATCAGACGCTTGACAGGAACCATCAGCGTGCTGTTGCTATGAGAGCCTTTGTAGTCGAGAACGACGGACAGAAGGAACACACCTACGTACCTCTCATCAATAAGGTGAACTTAGAGTTGCAGGATTCCATCGACCATGCATCCCATTTTCTGCGAATGGCTATCGTTGACATGCAGCCCCTGCCCAAGGCCAGCGACATCAAGGCTGTAGACCTCGGGCTTTCTGTGCGCTGGGCATCGGCTAACTTAGGAGCCCGCACGAAGACTGAAAACGGCTATTACATTGCGTGGGGTGAACTGACTCCCAAGGAAGGACGTTATGAGTGGGAAAGTTATCTGTTGTGCAAGGAAGTGTACGAAGGTAACAGGGATTACAGCAAGTTCTCAAAATACGTTACTGACAGCCAATGGGGAGAGGTGGATGGAAAGTCGCGGCTCGAGCTGGATGACGATGCAGCTCACGCATTTCTGGGCGGCGACTGGCACATACCTACCCCTGAGGAGTTTCAGGAACTTGTGGACAACTGTACTTTCGAAAACGTACTGCTGAATGGCCGTGAAGTGATGAAGGCGACGGGACCTAACGGTAACTGCATCTATTTCCCGCATGCTGGTTCTACTCATGTGGTAGATCAAATATACTGTTGGACAACAGACATGAGCCTTGGTGCCAATCAGCATGCCATCTGTTATAGTATCGATTCTTTTTGGGGAAAGGCCAATAGAACGTGGGAAGACAGATGTGTTGGCCTGACTATTCGTGCGGTTTGTCCTTAATTGGGGCACCTCTCTAGTGGTTAACCTATGATTAAACTTTGAATTTACTTTTGGAGAAATTGAAAATACTTTCGGAGTATTTAAAATTACTTTCGGAGTATTTTTCATTTTTGCGGACGAAGCTGAGGCGGGCTATCGGGTGTCGGTAGAGAGGCGGCGGCCGAGGAAGAACTGACGGCAACGCAGGAAGAACAGCAGGACGCCTGTCAGATTGACTATCGCCACTGTCCAAAAGGCAGTGGCGTAGCCGTATAGTTCGGCCAGTATGCCACCAAGGAGAATGCCCAAGCCCATGCCGACGTCCCACGAGATGAGGATGGAGAATTCAACGGGGTCGGTTCTACTAATCACTTTTCCGTCTAAGAAATTATCGATGATGAATAAGTTCGTATCATGGGGTCGGTTCTTTGCTTAGCAAAGCGGCATAGCGGAGCGCTTGTGATCATTTTTTAGGTTAATGTTTTGCGTATCAAAATAATATTTGTATTTTTGCAATCATATTAATAAACCATCCACAATAATGGCAAGGCAAATAATATGACAGGTACCAGTCCCTCCTGTCATCTTAACGTATCTTCCGTTGAAAGAAACAGGAAGATGATCAAAGGTCTTATATTGAGGAGAAACAACAATCTGATAAGAATTATCGTAGATGTAGAATCTAAGATAAGATTTATCTTTATACCATCTCAGATTTTTTATCTCATCATATCTTTTTAATCTCCTATACAACTCATCCTTCATCGCTTCGTTAAAGCGTAAAGGGGGCTGGGATTTGGTATTTTTATTTGTTCTATTCAAAGCTCCAGTAGTTTTGTTATCTTACTCCATTTGTTGTGAGCTGTTTCTTGCAAAGTACTCTGATATTCTGGATGTTGTTTCTTTGCATTAGGCTTTGACGCTTCTGTTATTTCACCTTTTAGCCAAGAAACCTCAACTCCTACCATTGGCTTACTTGTAAGCCGTCTATTCCATTGGTTCACGTACCAGTCGTTGCTGGATTTAATGAGTTCAATTGTTTCCTCCCTTGTCAGGATATAGAAATCCATTGATTTAAATTCTTCATCAGTCTTGATGAAAATCCAAGGACCGATGACTTTATGCTCCAAATCAGGTATTGTCCCATCCATTTCAGATGTGAGCCCTGTTAAGATGTTATGGGTTTTGCCCAACTTCACCTGAATCATTACGCTTTTGCCTGTCTTACGATTCATGCATATCAAGTCTGCATTTTCATAGTTGTTACGAAAATCATTCAGGTTGATTACTTCGATGCCTTGCTTCAGCAGCTCTAACTCGGCAGCCTTTTCGCCGATGCGTCCGATATCTAATTTATGTTCCATACATATAAGTTTTGTCATTTCCAATCAAATTCAACTCCTAACACCTCAAGCCCCTTGTATTTCCATTCTTCTTTATCGAAATTGGGAGTATATTTCGCCATAAGAACCTTCTTCTGCCTGTCCTCTTCAGTATCTCTCCATCCATTGAACCCAATGGTACGCTGATTGACTCCAATACAATCGTCTGTATCCAACTTGAAGAACACTGTGCCTACGCGTGTCATTCGATAATGCTTTTGGTTGCAATCTGCCAACGTCCAGAAATGATTGTCAAGAATAAAGCAATAATGATTATTCTCGCCTTCCTGGCTCCAAGCCCCTACAGCCAAATACTTTGTGCTATATTGATTCTCCTCCACTTTGATAACGTCACCCGTAAATATACTGTCTCCATTACAATCCTTGAATTCTGTTTGAACTCCAGCAAAAATAACTCTTCGAGCGTAGCCGCGTCCTTCGCATTCATCGTCGAAGACCGCTTCCACGACATCCTGATTATGCTCCTCGGCAAACTTGTCGTCTGTTTCCCAAACATAGAAGTCATCGCCTAAGAAGAAAAAATTGCCAAACCAGGCATATCCGAACTTTTTATTCTCGGCCACATAGCGAGCCTTGATGTCTGGCAGGAAGTTATCGATGCCTGCTCCAATCTCATAAAAATGCTTTTCACAAAGAGACTTCAGTACTTCATCACTGACAACAAGTGGTGCAGTCTCTTTCCCTCTTGGAATCTTCAAACCCTGCGTAATGCCAATAGCCATCGACGGCAACCATTCACGAGGACAGGTAATGTTCGGAACATCCAACGCATCCTTAAACAGTTGAGCCATATCTTCATCTTTAAAGCCTGCGATACCACAACCAACTCGTGTCAACAAGAATCGATTCCTCGGATGTTCCTTTGCGTATGCTATGAATTTCTCTGCGTATGGTCGAATGTCTTTCAGCCCACCGTGCATTGTAGGGATGGCATAGCATCTGCCAGTAGGCCCATCGCCAACACCCCATTCTGCTCCAAATCTCTCATAGGCCATTCTCGCAGCACCTCCCATGTGCTGACCTTCCAAGTTGCTACCAAATACAAATATTTCACATTGAGACAGACTTTCAACTCGGTCTGGCGTAAATCTCTTATTCTTTACCTTCATAATTCTATTAACATTTTATGAATCATGGGATTCTGATCACTTCTTACACTCTCAACACCACAGCAGGGTCGATGTTCAGTTGGCGGCTCAATTCTCTGCCTATTTTCAGTGAGAGTTCGCTCTTGCCGTACTTTTATGCCAGCACCACCTCAGCGGGAATGCCAAGCACCTTATGTATGTTGCGAGCTACCTCAAAGCTCAGCGAGCGACGGCCATGAATCAGGTCGCTGAACATGGTGGAACTGATACCTATCATACGAGCAGCATCTTTCTGCTTAAGTCCTTTTTCTTTTACCTGTGAGAGAATGGCATTGGTAAGCAACGAGCTCATCTGGCCAGGAAGAGGGTGATGGGCGTTGCCGTATTCGTCAAGAGCCTCGCTCAGTCGCATAAATTCCGCCTTCTCCTCATCAGTGAGCAGTTCCATGTCGCCCAACTCCGTACCGCGCTGCATCAGCTTTTCTGCACGGGCCTCATAGTCCTTATATTCCTTTTCACTCAAAATCTTCATTGCTATTATCTCAATTTGGTGCAAATATAATAAATAAATGTATAACAACAAAAGAAAAAGAGAAAAAAGTTCACTAATCTGTGATTTTCTTTAAATCACGTGGACTCTACTAATCACTTTTTCTTCCCTCATCCACAGGACGCAATCTTAAGTGCACAGCGGGTCGGTTCCGCTGTGTACTCTGGGGTAATTACAGCCGCCCCAGACACGAAAAAGAGGCTCGGAAGTCTTAGCTATTCCCGAGATAAAAGTTCATTCCCCTGAGATTGCTATCACTTTTTCCCGATGACATCAGGGACAAGTAACTGACATATTTGTGAAGAGAATAAACGCTTTTTTCCGTTTTTGCTTGGAAAGGTAAGATAAAAAGTGTATCTTTGCAAGCAAAATCGTATCGTTATGTTGTCTTTTTTCAAGAAAAAACCAATAACTGGCTACCCACGTTCGTTTGCGAAACGCCTGACGTGGCGCATCATGATTAGGATGATTCTCATCATGATCATCCCCGTGTTACTGATCTTCTGGCTGACCTACAGCATTGTGGCTTTAGGTGTCCTGGGAATCAGTAATCGTATATTGAAGGGTGAGAAGGAGGAGGTGCGGCGCATCGCGTCTGACCTCTACATGGCGTCCACCAATACGGCGGCGTTTATAGAAGACGACCTGAGCAATCCCGACCGCATGTATGACATCATGAACCGTATGGTGAAGCTGAACCCATACATGCGTAGCTGCGGCATCTACTTCATCGAGGGCTACTATCCTCAGAAGGGACGCTTGTTCGCTCCCTACGCCCAGCGGCGCGACAGCATCATCATGGAGTCACAGAACGCCTGCGACCAGGGCAATGACTATGTGAAAGACGAATGGTTCAAGAATGCCATTGCCAGCGAGAAGGGCTACTGGACAAAGCCTTTCTTTGATAACGACAGCGCACGGTCGCCACTGGTGTCTTACCTGACACCCATCCGCGACAAGAACAAGCGCACGGTGGCCGTACTGGGCGTGGACTTCTCGCTTTTGTGGCTGAACGAGAAGATTCAGCCTATGCAGACACATTATTTTGAAAACTCCAAAGAATGGAACGCAACGCTACAAATCTACTACTACATGACCGACAGCGCAGGTACCATCTTAGTACACCCGGACGCCAAGCGCATCGTCAACAAAAATATTAATTCCTATATCACCAAAAGTCCCAACGACAATATGGGGTACCTAACTATTTACGATAGCCGGGAAGACAAGATAGAACTTGACGGTGTAGAGGTTCTTGTCTGTTCGCAGGATGTGAAATACACTGGCTGGACCATCTCTTTCGCAGTACCTAAGTTCTATATCCGGGTCTTTGGTTATTTCGCCGCAGGCATCGCCATCGCAGGCATCTTGATAGGCATGCTGGTGGTCTATTTCTTCGGACGTCGGACCATCAAGAAAAATGTCAAGCCGCTCACGCTGTTGGCAGCATCGGCCGACGAGGTGGCGAAGGGTAACTTCCAGACGGCGCTGCCCGTCATCAACAGCCACGACGAGATACACCGTCTGCGCGACTCGTTCGGAAACATGCAGCGTTCGCTGGTGAACTACACGGAGGATCTGCGTGCCACCACGGCACAAAAGGCGTCGATGGAAAGCGAGCTGAAAATTGCCCATGACATCCAGATGTCGATGCTGCCCAAGGCGTTCCCACCCTACCCCGAGCGCCACGATATCGACATCTACGGTTCGCTGAAACCTGCGAAGGGTGTCGGCGGTGACCTCTTTGATTTCTACATCCGCGACGAGAAGCTGATCTTCTGTATTGGCGACGTGTCAGGCAAGGGTGTTCCTGCCTCACTGTTTATGGCCGTCACGCGTTCGCTGTTCCGCAACATCTCGGCTCACGTAGCGATTCCGTCGGAGATTATGCGAACGCTGAACAATGCCATGTCGGAAGGCAACGAGACGAATATGTTCGTCACCGTATTTATCGGTGTACTCGACCTGCAGACTGGTTTGTTGCGTTACTGCAATGCTGGTCACGACGCTCCGCTGCTCGTAGGGCGCGACGTTGGTGCCCTGTCGTGTCAACCCAATCTGCCTATTGGTGTAGTGACTGGCTACGAATACACACAGCAGGAAGTGAGCATCGACCCGAACACCACCATCTTCCTCTTTACCGACGGACTGAACGAGGCTGAGAACTATGAGCATGCACAGTTTGGCAACTTGCGCATCTGGAATATTGCCAAGCTGTTGCTGGACGAACAGCGTCATCAGCCGAAGCACATGATTGATGCGATGGCCAATGCCGTACATACATTCGTAGGGGACGCTGAACAGAGCGACGACCTGACAATGCTAGCTATTCAGTACATGAAAGGTTAGGGATTAAAGCTTAGCATTGCTCTCGCTTTGAATGGGATTGACCTTTGGTCACCCATTCAAAGGGTTGACCCTTGGTCATCCACTTTCGCGACTCGGCAATGCTTAAGCAAGCTTAGCATTGCTCTCGCTGCTCAGTGGATTCCAGCCCTGGGCCTTGAGTTCAAATTCCTGATCATCACGGGTAACGAGGACGTGACCGAGGCTCTGGTTGGTGATATGACCGATGAGCTTGACGTCGTCCAGGGCCTCCACCTTCTCGTGGTCGCCGATGGGTACAGTGAACAGCAATTCGTAGTCCTCGCCGCCGTTGAGTGCACAGGTGGTGACGTTCATGTTGAGTTCCTCAGCCATTACAGCGGTCTGATAGTCAATAGGTATCTGCTTCTCGAAGATGCGGCAGCCCACATGACTCTGCTTGCAGATGTGCATGAGTTCGCTGGAAAGGCCGTCGCTGATGTCCATCATAGCGGTGGGACGGATACCGGCCTCGCGCAGACGCTGAATGATGTCACCACGGGCCTCGGTCTTCAGCTGGCGCTGCAGGAGATACTCCTTACCACTGAAGTCGGGCTGGAAGTTTTTCTGAATGGAGAATTGAGAATTGAGAATTGAGAGTTGTTTCTCATCTCCAGCAGCGTTGGCTTTTGCCATCTTTTTCTGCAATTCATCCAATTGTCCGTAATAGACGGCTTTTTCGCGTTCCAAGAGTTGGAGACCCATGTAGGCGGCACCGAGGTCGCCGCTGACGCAGATGAGGTCGGTCTCGCGGGCGCCGTTACGATAGACGATGTCGTCCTTGCGGGCCTCGCCGATGCAGGTAATGCTGATGGCCAGTCCAGTGTAACTCGACGTAGTATCGCCACCAACAATATCGACGCCCCATTTTTCACATGCCAGGCGCAGTCCTGAGTAGAACTGCTCCAGGTCCTCGACGGTGAAGCGTTTCGAGAGGGCCAGCGAGACGGTCATCTGACGGGGTGTGCCGTTCATGGCAAAGATGTCGCTGATGTTGACCATCGCTGACTTCCAGCCAAGATGCTGCAGGTCGATGTAGGTGAGGTCGAAGTGGACGCCCTCCATCAGCATGTCGGTGGTGACGAGCACCTCCGAGTCGGGATAGTGAAGTACGGCGCAGTCATCGCCTACGCCGTACTTGGTTGATGGGTTCTGTGGCTGGATGTCTTGTGTGAGACGGTCTATCAGCCCGAATTCTCCTAATGTTGCTATTTCCATTTCTTAAGCAGTGCGTTTAATCATTTCACGCATGATTTCCGTCATCAGCGGCTGAGCCTTGTCGGCAGCCTCCTGTACCTCTTCATGGCTGACTTCCACGGGATTGTCGAAGCCACCCAGGTCGGTGACGACGCTGATGCCGAAGGTCTTGATGCCGCAGTGGTGAGCCACGATGACCTCGGGAACGGTAGACATACCGACGGTGTCACCACCCAGCGTGCGATACATGCGGTATTCGGCAGGCGTTTCGAAGGTAGGACCTGTAACACCGATGTACACGCCGTAAACCAGACGAATCTTCTTCTCCTTGGCTATCTTGGTAGCCAGGTTGATGAGTTCGTGGTCGTAAGCCTCGTGCATATCCGGGAAACGGGGACCTGTGGGGAAGTTCTTGCCACGCAGCGGATGCTCGGGGAAGAAGTTGATGTGGTCGGTAATGACCATCAGGTCGCCAATCTTGAAGGCGGGATTCATGCCACCGGCGGCATTCGAGACGAAGAGCGTCTTGATGCCCAGCTCGTACATGACACGGACGGGGAAGGTGACCTCCTTCATGTTGTAGCCCTCATAATAGTGGAAACGTCCCTGCATGGCCATGATGTCGATGCCACCCAGTTTGCCGAAGATAAGCTTACCGCTGTGTCCCTCGACGGTCGACACGGGGAAGTTGGGAATCTCACTGTAGGGGAACTCGAGTTTGTCAGTTATTTCGGAAGCTAATTGTCCGAGGCCTGTCCCCAGAATGATTGCCGTTGTCGGGCTTGTTGTCATCCTTTCTTTTAACCAGGATGCTGTTTCTTGAATTTTTGCGTACATAGTCTATAATGTATTTGTTAAACGTATCTTCCTGATCCTGCATAAATATGATGCGGACAGGCAGTAAATAGATATTCTTCCGAACTTCGTCGCTCAGGCCTTCGACGGTCAGCAGGCGTGTGGTATCCTTCTCCGTCGTAATGATGCACTTGGGCGAAGGCATGGCAGCAAAGGTGTCGTTGATGCGTGCAATGTCCTTTGGCTTGAACTGATGATGGTCACTGAAGACGAGCGGTGTGATGTGTGATGCCAGTGGCGAGAGGTCGTGCTCCAACTGCTCTGGCGAGCCGATGCCCGTCAGCAGCAGGACATTGGTATTCTGCAAGTGTCGCAAGTCAATATCACCCTTGGTCTCTTTGAAGACGGGACGTAAGGCATCGTACTCCAACGTGGTGAAAAACATCTGCTGATAGGGATAGAGGTTCATGGCCCTGATGATGACACGAAACTCCATGGGTTTCAGTTCCTTGGGACACTTGGTAATGATGACCACGTCAGCACGGTCCTTGCCCTGCAGGGGTTCACGCAGTCTGCCGGCAGGCAGCAGGGTATCGTAGATGATCAGCCGATGGTAGTCGACCAGCAGGATATTGATGCCGGGCTTTACGTAGCGGTGCTGGAAGGCATCGTCAAGCAGAATGACATCCAGCTGCTTATCATTGTCTGTCAGCTGTTCGATACCGTGACAGCGGTTCTTGTCGACAGCCACCGTCACATCAGGAAACTTCTGCTTCATCTGGAACGGCTCGTCGCCAATCTCGGGCATGGTGCTTTGGGCGTCGGCTTTCACAAAGCCCTTGCTCTTGCGCTTGTAGCCACGACTCAACACAGCCACATGGAACTGGTGACGAAGGAGGTCGGCCAGATACTCTACGTGAGGCGTCTTGCCCGTACCGCCCACGGTGATGTTACCCACCGAGATGACGGGTACGCTGTACGACTTCGACTTCAGTATGTCCATTTCGAACAGCATGTTTCGAAACTTGATGCCGAGTCCATACAGCCAGCTGAACGGTAGCAGCCACTTGTTGATTTTTATGAAATCACCCTCCACGTCCTTTCTTACTTACTTGATATTCACGTAATACGGCAGACGAGCCTGAATGGCACTCTGACGATTGATGCTCTTCAGGAAATGCAGCGGCTCATAGTATTCGCCAAGAGCAGCACGCATCTGCTCGTCCAAGAAACTGCCCTTGCTGCCATTATCGAGCAGGCTGACCCACCATGCAGGCTCCTCAGGATAGCTGGTGGCATGATACTCGTCGACCTTGGCCAGCTGAGCAGCCTTGGCAATGGCTTTGTCAAGACCACCGATTTCGTCGACCAGCTTGATCTTCAGCGCGTCGTTGCCTAACCATACACGACCCTGGGCAATCTCTTCGATGGCCTCTACCGACTGCTTGCGACCGTCGGCCACACGCTTGCGGAACAGTTCATAGCCACGACCGATATATTTTTCGAGCAGAGCCATCTCCTCGGCATTGAACGGACGGGCCATGGTGCCGAAGGCAGCAAACTTGTTGGTCTTCACCTCGTCGAACTTCACGCCCAGCTTCTGGGTCAGCAGTTCGCTGAAGTCGGGGAACATGCCGAAGATGCCGATAGAGCCGGTGATGGTGGTCGGCTCGGCAATGATGTGGTTGGCAGCACAACTGATGTAGTAGCCGCCACTGGCAGCATAGCCACCCATCGAGACAACTACGGGTTTCTTGGCCTTCAGCTGGGTCACGGCACGCCAAATCTGTTCTGAAGCGTAGGCCGAACCACCAGGAGAGTTGACACGCAGCACGACCGCTTTCACGTCATCGTCGTTCATCAGCTTCTCCAAATCCTTGCACACGGTATTGGCCACGATGCTGTGTCCTTGCTCTAAAAGGTCGGTAGGCGCTGAATCGACAATGTCGCCAAAGGCATAGTAGACAGCAATCTGTTCACCTTCCTCCTTCTTGCCTCTGACACCTTCCATATCAGTCAGAGTCAGCTGCGGAATCTTCTCCTCTGCGTCTATCTTCAGCATCTTCTTGATTTCCGTCTTCACCTCGTCGGTATAAATCAGCTTGTCGATGAGCTTCAGCTTCACGAAGTCTTCGGGAGCACTCAGCGTGACAAAGCGGTCAGCATAGGCATTCAGAGAGTCAACGGGAATCTTACGACTGTCGGAAACCTCCTTCAGCATCACGTTCCAGATGCCGGTGACGTAGGCTGTCACCTGCTCACGGTTGGGGTCGCTCATCTTGTCGGCGGTCATCATTTCAGGGGCACTCTTATACTTGCCCACCTTGCACAGTTGGTACTTCACGCCAAACTTTGCCAGGAGATCCTTGACGAAATAGGGAGTCGAAGCCAGTCCGTGCCAATCCACCATACCCTGCGGGTTCATGAAAACCTTGTCGGCCACACTACATATATAATAGGTAGACTGCTCGTATGAGTCAGCGTATGCCACAATCCATTTGCCACTCTTCTTGAAATCGAGCAAGGCCTCACGGATGGCGTGGGTCGATGCCGGCGTGTCCGACGTGAACAGTCCTGCCTCGATGTAGATGCCCTTGATGTTTTCGTTGTCCTTGGCCTTCTTGATAGCTTTCAGGATGTTCTCCAGTCCCAGATTGGCAGACACTTCACCTGTAATCATGCTTAACGGATTATCCAATGTACGTTCCTCCATGACGCCCGACAGGGACAGCGTGAAAACGGAATTTTCCTCAACCTGCACGGTGGCAGCACTCGACGCCACCAGTCCTACCAGGGAGATGGCGGACAGGATTCCCATGATGACTGTCAACAGGATGATACCTGTGATGGTAGCCAAGACATACTTGAAAAACTCTTTCATAATCTTATCTTTTATCTATTATTTCTCATCTTTTATCTATGACTAGATTGTGCAAAGGTAAATATTATCGACGAATTTGCCAAATAATTTACGAATTATTTTTCTGCCAAAGTGTCAGTTCGTCATCTTTGGCACGCTTTTCGCTGACGAGAAGTCAGATTTAAACAATTATTAAACATTAAAACATTCGTATTATGAACATTAAACCGTTAGGAGACCGCGTGCTGGTAGTACCTGCACCGGCAGAAGAAAAGATTGGTGGAATTATCATTCCAGACACCGCTAAGGAGAAGCCCCTGCACGGCACCATCAAGGCTGTGGGTCAGGGAACAAAAGATGAAGAGATGATCCTGAAGGCTGGCGACGAGGTGCTGTATGGCAAGTACAGTGGCACGGAGCTGGAGTTCGAGGGTGAAAAATTCCTGATGATGCGTCAGAGTGACGTCTTAGCAGTCATTGAAAAGTGAAGAGTGAAGAGTGAAGAGTGAAGAATTTGCTGCCGCTCATGAGCAAATACAAAGACTTCATCTTCAATCTGAATTCTTCAAAAGAAGAGAATTAATTATTTACAAACAATTTAAAAAAAAGAAGGGCGTAAAAGTGTAGGTGCAAGGAAGCGCGGTAGCAAATTCTTCACTCTTCACTCTTAACTCTTCACTTAAATAAGATTATGGCAAAGGATATTAAATTCAATATTGAGGCCCGCGACCTGCTGAAGAATGGCGTGGACCAGTTGGCAAACGCAGTTAAAGTAACACTGGGTCCGAAGGGACGCAACGTCGTGATTGAAAAGAAGTTCGGTGCTCCGCAGATTACCAAGGACGGTGTGACTGTAGCCAAGGAAATTGAGTTGGAGGACAAGTTTGAGAACACTGGTGCACAGCTCGTGAAGAGCGTGGCCTCGAAGACTGGCGACGATGCCGGTGACGGTACGACAACCGCTACCATCTTAGCACAATCCATCATCACCGAGGGTCTGAAGAACGTCACCGCAGGTGCCAATCCTATGGACCTGAAGCGTGGTGTCGACAAGGCCGTGAAGGCTGTTGTGGAGTTCATCAAGAACAATGCCGAGAAGGTTGACGACAACTACGACAAGATTGAGCAGGTGGCTACCGTCAGTGCCAACAACGACGAAGAGATTGGTAAACTGCTGGCCGACGCCATGCGCAAGGTTTCGAAGGACGGTGTCATCACCATCGAGGAGAGCAAGAGCCGCGACACCCACATCGGTGTGGTCGAGGGTATGCAGTTCGACCGTGGCTATCTGTCTGGCTACTTCGTGACAGACTCTGAGAAGATGGAGTGCGTGATGGAGAATCCGTACATCCTCATCTATGATAAGAAGATTAGCAACATCAAGGACTTCCTGCCCATCCTGCAGCCCGCTGCCGAGAGTGGCCGTCCCCTGCTCGTGATTGCCGAGGATGTTGACTCTGAGGCTCTGACCACACTGGTTGTCAACCGTCTGCGTGGCGGTCTGAAGATTTGCGCTGTCAAGGCTCCTGGCTTCGGCGACCGTCGTAAGGCCATGCTCGAGGACATCGCAACCCTGACAGGTGGCGTCGTTGTCAGCGAGGAGAAGGGTCTGAAGCTGGAGCAGGCTACCCTGGAAATGCTGGGAACCTGTGACAAGGTGACAGTGTCGAAGGACAACACCACCATCGTCAACGGTGCCGGTGACAGCCAGGCCATCAAGGACCGCATCGCTCAGATTAAAAAGGAAATTGAGCTCACCACCTCTTCTTACGACAAGGAGAAGCTGCAGGAGCGTCTGGCCAAGCTGGCTGGTGGCGTAGCAGTGCTCTACGTCGGTGCCAACAGCGAGGTGGAGATGAAGGAGAAGAAGGACCGCGTGGACGATGCTCTCTGTGCTACCCGTGCAGCCATTGAGGAAGGTGTTGTCGCCGGTGGCGGTACTACCTACATCCGTGCCCAGGAGGCTCTGGCTAACCTGAAGGGTGACAATGCCGACGAGCAGACAGGTATCAACATCATCTGCCGCGCCATTGAGGAGCCTCTGCGTCAGATTGTCAGCAATGCTGGCGAAGAGGGTGCCGTCGTCGTACAGAAGGTTCGCGAGGGCAAGGGTGACTTCGGTTACAATGCCCGTCTCGACAAATACGAGGACCTGCGTGAGGCTGGTGTCATCGATCCTGCCAAGGTAGCCCGTGTGGCTTTGGAGAATGCTGCCAGTATCGCTGGCATGTTCCTCACCACTGAGTGCCTCATCGTTGACAAGCCCGAGAAGGAGCCCGCTATGCCGATGGGCGGTGCACCAGGCATGGGAGGTATGATGTAAGATGGATGATGTAAGATGTTTGATGTAAGATAGATGATGTAACATCGCATCACTAAATAAGAAGGCGGGGATGAGCAGTTTCGTTCATTCCCGCCTTCTTTTAAAGTGTTGGGGCTAATGAGTCACTACGCAAATTCAGTGAATTTGGTCACCAATTTCAGTTAATTTGCTGACCAAATTCAGTTGATTTGGTCACCAATTTCAGTGAATTTGGTTTGTCGTTTGAGAGCAACTACCATGAGGTTACAGGCTAATCACCTGACCGTCGTAGGCCAACTGAATGTCAGGAGGTAGCTGGGCATTGACTTCGACATGACGTCCAATGTCGTGACTGGAATGGATGAGCCAGGTCTGGCTGGCCCCTACTCTACGGGCAAAGGCAACAGCGTCGCTGACGGTCTGATGGCTGTGGTGTGGCTTCTCACGGAGGGCATTAACAACAAGCACGTCAGTCCCCTCAAGATAAGAAAGTTCAGCGTCGTCGATGGTCTTCATGTCCGTGATGTAGACGAGTGAAGGCTGAAGGCTGAGGGCTGAAGGAGCATCTCCTACTTCAGACATCTGACATCTTACATCTTTTATACGATAGCCAAGGATAGGCAGGTCGTGGTGCATCACCTCAACAGGCATGATGTTGAGATCGCCAATGGTGAACGCCTCGTGCTTATGAATCTCATGCAACTGGATGGCAGGCACACCAGGATAGCGGTGCTCGGCAAAACAATAAGGCAGCATTTGGAGCATGCCCTGCCGGGCTATGGGGTCGGCATAGACGTTGATTTCGCCAAACTGGCAGTACGGCCGGATATCGTCCATACCACCCATGTGGTCGTAGTGAGCGTGGGTGATGAGTATGCCGTCTATCTTACGGAACGGCTGCGTCATGATTTGCTGACGGAAGTCTGGACCGCAGTCGATAAGCAGGCGCGTGGTGTCGGTCTCGACGAGTGCCGAACAGCGCAGCCGCTTGTCATGCGGGTCAGTGCTGCGACACGTGTAACACTGGCAGCCGATGGTCGGCACGCCACACGATGTTCCCGTTCCAAGAAATGTCACACGCATATTATCAAACCACGAATATTTTGCAACAACGAATTAAAACGAATTAAACGAATTCTACTCTCACCTCTTACCTCTTACCTCTTACCTCTCACCTCTTACTTCTTACCTCTTACCTCTAAATGATAATAACCTCGGGGTGAATGTCGATGTCAAAGGTTTCCTTCACATCCTTACGGATGGCGTTGCAGAGATCGACAATCTCCTGCCCTTTGGCACCACCTCGGTTGACGAGTACCAGCGCCTGCTTGTCATGCACGCCGGCACGCCCCATCGACTTGCCTTTCCAGCCACATTGGTCTATCATCCAGCCGGCAGGAATTTTTACGCGGGCAGCATCCACCTCATAGTGGGGCATGCCCTCATACTGAGCAGCTAACGACTCGTACTGCTCGCGACTTACAATGGGGTTCATAAAGAAACTGCCGGCATTGCCCATCACCTTGGGGTCTGGCAACTTGGCATTGCGAATGTCGATGATGACGTCGCGCAACTGCTGGGCATCTGGCTCCGCAACACCTTTTCTTTCCAGCTCGGCACGGATATTGCCATAGTCGAGATGGGGCATGAAGGTACGCGACAGACCGTACGTCACACGGGTAATGAGGTATTTGTTCTTCCAATCCTGCTTGAAACGGCTCTGACGGTAAGCATACTGGCATGACGCATTGTCAATGGCACAAGTCTTCCCAGTAGCGATCTCGACAGCATCGACACGGACGATTACATCCTTAGCCTCAACACCGTAGGCACCGATATTCTGTACGGCACTGGCTCCCACATCGCCAGGAATGAGCGACAGGTTCTCCATACCGTAGTAGCCGGCACGGATGCTCGCGGCCACCATATCGTCGAAGGTCTCGCCACTGCCACACACCATCCGATTGCCATCGAAGTGGTAGCCCTTGATGCCGGAACGTACCACGATGCCATCGAAGTCCTGGGTCAGCAGCAGATTACTACCTGCACCGATGATAATAAAGGGCTGTTGCGAACGACGCAGCACGTCGGCTACGGCAATCGCCTCGTCGTCGCTTTCATACTCCAGAAAACGACTGCACCTGGCATCAATGCCAAATGTATTATGCGGAAGCAAACTATATTTCCGAAAATCCTTCATCCTACGTCGTGAGCTTTGTGAGTTTCCACTTGCCATCCTTGCGTATGAACGTCATTTCCAGTTCCAAACCGTTGGCAATACCTCGCAAAACAAACAATTTACGGTTTCCCTCTTTGCGCGGTTGTCCGTAGATGATGTTATAAATCATTTTCTTCGGCAACTCCGGAGCAAAAGCCTCCCACGTATCGGGGGTTATCTCACCCTCCATGCGTGCAAAGTCGTCGTCGGGATCAGGGCCCTCAAACTGAATGCTCTCATTGAGACTTTCCGTCTGGAACTCCGTATCGGAAGCAAACTGATGGTAGAACGTCAGGAACGATGAGTTCGTCGACTGACTGATGGGAATGGTCTGGATGGAAGTCAGCATCCAGGTGCCGCGCAGACGGTCGAAGATGTGCTGTATGACAGCTCCCGTATTGAAGTAAATCATCTCGACCACAGCATGGTTGATGGATGTGTCCTTCACCACTTCCATGTGACGCTCATTGTCGAAGAGCAGTGTGTAATATTGCTGTCGCATGAAGTAGCGCTCCATCTTCCAATGAGCCTTGTCGACCGTTTCCACCTTGTCGCCATTGGTTTTCTTGATAGGAAACAGGATGCGCTCCATCTGTAGCTTCTTGTTCGCCGCAAAGTTATACAGGAAATCGTCAAACAACTCGTCAGCAGCCTTAGGCATAGGGATATTGGCAAGAATGTCTTCCTCCAATGAATCGGTAGCTGCCGAATCGGCCACAACAGTAGTGTCTGCGGGGACTGGCTCCTCGGTGTTAACCGTTTTGTTGCCTCCACACGCCAGCAACAACAGCGGACAGAAAAACGCCCACAAATACCGTTTCATTGATAAGCTTTCTCTTATGACGTGCAAAATTACAAATAAAGCAGCAAACCGCAAAATAAAATGCCATTTATTTTGCGGTTTGCCTAAAAGTTTATTCTGTAACAATCAGAAACTGTACGTCACCGAGCACATCAGCTGATGGCGGTTATCCTTGACGCTGACTGCTGAGCACTCGTTTTTGAGCACTTCCAGCAGGCCATACTCACTGTAATACTTGGCCGAGAACGGTTCGTTGGCATTCTGTGGATCGCGGTGCATAAAGGGATAGAAGTCACCCTTGCGCATCTGATACTGGTAAGCCACGTCGATGCGCCACTTGTCCAAGGTAAAGCCCACACCTGCCGTCAGACGATTGGTAGCCTTCCAGTTAGTATAGTCGGTAGTCGAAGCCATATAGGTTCCAGGTGAGTTCAGACTCTGGTCGCGCACGCCATCTTCCTTATACATCGGCGATACGTAGTTGTAGCCCACACGGAATGACATGTGTTCGTCGGCCTTGACCTCAGCACCGACCTTCAGAGTCGACACGCCACGCAGCGTGTTTTGTGTCAGACGCTCCATCTCCCTGTCGCTGGCACTGCTCTCGTGGTAGTAACCGTCCCAATCGTAGCCATAGTCATTGATGGCACGCATATCGCATGAACCATAGTCAGCATACTCGTAGCTCAGTCCCACAGCCACCATGTTATCAATCACATGTCCGAGACTCGCGCCAAACTTCCACGGCGTATAGAAACGGAAGTCGGCATCGTAGCCAATCTGTTCAACATTACCGATACGGGCAGTATTACTGGTGCTCAGCTTGTACCACGTAGGCGTCGACACGCTGACTCCGAAGCGGAAGGGGGATGCCTCGAAGGGGCGCACAATGATACCGGCCTTCACATCGTAGCCCTGTCCCGTAATACGGTGGTCATCACTCATCAGCACACTGGTCAGCGAAGGCATGGTTGGTGAGTTCAAATGCTCGAAATACTCGCTATAGGCATTGTAGTGTACATCCTTGATACCTACGGTCAGACCCAGATACACCTGGTTGTTGATGTTACCGCTCAGGTTGATGTCATACTCACCGATATAGCCTGTATTGGCACGGGTGAAGTCGTAGTCGGTGGCATCGATGGTCGACATCGAGCCGTCCTTTTCCTCAATCAGACCGTAATACAGTCTGTCCACCTGACTCTCTCCCCAGTAGGCATCCAGGTCACCGCGAACAGCCTTGATAGTTGTCTGACGATTCTGCGACGAGCCATTGATGGCCGCGTTGGCTGCTGACAATATCTGGTTGAAGTTACGACTCTTACGGTAGTTGAAGCCCACATTCAAGTAACTGTGCATACCTGTACGTGACGAGAGTACGATACCCAGTTGGTCGAACGACACGTTGGTCTTGCTGCCATCCTGAAACGACTTGGCTCCTTCCTGAACAAGCAGGCTCAGCGACCCCGTCACCTGATTACGACGGTAGAGACCGATACCGGCAGGATTGGTAGCAATGGTCGACAGGTCGGCACCCAGTGCCTCCATGGCACCACCCATACCCACATAGCGGGCTGTTCCGTTCAGGTCTTCCGTTGCCAGCTGGGCACCGATGTAGGTATCCAGATTGATATGGTCCTGTGCTGATGCTGTGAGAACCATCATACTCCTAAAAGCGAACAATATTATCTTCTTCATTCTTCAATTCTTCAATTTTACAATTCTTCAATTCTCAATTCTCAATTATCAATTGTCAATTATCAATTATCAATTGTCAATTATCAATTCCTACTTTCTTCCGCCGAATGAGCGTCCGCCGCTGGCCGAGCGTCCACCGCCACTGTGACCGCCGCCTCCGAAGGAGCCGCCACCGCCACCGAACGAACCGCCACGACTACCGCCGAACGAACCGCCAGTTGTAGAGTTAGAGCGTGAGCCGCCATACGATGCGCCTCTGTTTGTATTCGTGGTTCTTGTCGAATTGCCACGATAGCCGCCGTAGTTGGTACCATGCAAGGCCGTACGATGGTTTCTGGGACGTACGTCACGATGATGACTGCCACCTCTGCCGCCACCGTAGTAATAGCCTATATAGCTGTAGTTCCACGGACGGTAGCCATAGTAACCGTAGTAGCCGTAGTAGTACCACGGACGATAGCCATAGTAGCCGTAATACCAGGGACTATACCAACCGTAGAGTGACGAATAGTAATAGGGATTGTCCCAGTACCACATATCGTAGTCGTACCAGCTATACCACGAATTATAGTACCACGGTGACATCCAGCGTCCGTCACGATAGCCGGCCCAATAGGCCTGACTGGGCGTATAGTCGTCGAAACGTGTCATACGACGTGTCAGCTCGTAGTCGTTGTCACCGCCCTCAGCAGCCACTGAGTCGGGATAGACGCCACGTACGGCAGAAAACTCGATGATATCGTTACCCACCGAGTCCGTAGCCACGACACCCGTCATGTTATAACGGTTATACTCGTCGACCGACCTGTCACTGCCAGCATAGTATGTGTGCGTGGGCAGTCCGTAGCTCTCAGCCTCCTTGGCCTTGTTCTCCTTAGTCGGAACAAAGTACATGTCATCGTCCTGTGCCAGCATGTTCAGAGGCAGGACGCCCATCAGGGTAAGGATCATTAACAGCTTCTTCATCTTCATTTTCTCCTATGTTTTAATGATTCACGATGCAAAATTACAACTAATTTTAGTGCAAAAGTAAGGAAAAACCCTAAGAAAAGATAGGTTTTTCCCTATTTTTTGTAATTTTGTACCCAAATTTTAACATTGTCATGAAGTATTACGAAGTAGCATTCACCATTTCGCCCTGTTCACAGGATGCCTGTGACATTTTGTCAGCCATGGCCGGCGAGGCCGGTTTCGAGACGTTCGAGGAAACCACGGAAGGTATGACGGGCTATGTGCAGCAGGCACTGTTCGACCAACCTGCACTCGATGCCGTCATCAGCAGTTTCCCCCTACCCGATATTCACATTACATATCATATACGTGAGGCTGAGGACAAGGACTGGAACGAACAATGGGAACAAGAGGGGTTCGAACCGATAGAGGTAAGATGTGAGATGGAAGACGATAGTGAGTACCAATCGTCCGATGGTGAGTACCAATCGTCAGGAAGATGTAAGACCTTAGTGATTCATGACGGCCGCCATCTGCCTTCAGACATCAGCCTTCAACCCTCAGACATCATGATTGAAATCGATGCTCATCTGGCCTTTGGCACAGGCACTCACGAGACTACACGGATGATTTGCGCTACACTCCTCAATTCTCAATTGTCAATTATCAATTGTCAATTATCAATTGTCAATTCTTCTTCAATTTTTCACGTCCTCGACTGCGGCTGTGGAACGGGCATTCTGAGCATTTGTGCCCTGAAGTTGGGAGCCACTCATTGTACGGCTTACGACATCGATGAATGGAGCGTCGACAATACCCGCCATAATGCTGTCATCAATCTGGTGGACGACAGGCTCACCGTCATGCATGGTGACGCTACTGTGCTTGACGGTATTGCCGCCAAGTTTCATCTCGTTATGGCCAACATCAACCGCAACATCCTGCTACAGGACATGCCCCGTTTCGTCAGTGTCATGAACGATGGTGCCACACTCATCCTCAGCGGCTTCTACCGCTCAGACTGTCAGCAGTTGGAACAGAAGGCCGCCTCTTTGGGACTTACCCTGCAAGAAACGCGCTACGACGGAGACTGGGCTTGCATGGTATTCATTTACGCCCCTTCATGATGACGTAAATGATGACAGGAGCACCGATGAGCGGTGTGACGGCATTGAGGGGTATTACGCCATTTTCACCAGGCAGGAAGCAGAGGACGTTGCACAACAGGGCAACGACGGATCCACACAGCATGGTGGCAGGAAGCAGCAGACGGTGGTTGTCGGTAGTCAGCAACAGTCTGGCAATGTGAGGTACAGCCAGTCCGATGAAGGCAACAGGTCCGCAGAAAGCAGTGGTAATAGCCGTTAGCAAACCAGTCACTATGAGCAGCCAGTTGCGCGTGCGAATGATGTTGATGCCCAGATTCTCGGCATAGCGGTCGCCCAGCAGCAAGGCATTCAGGGGTTTGATGAGTAGCGCACTACCCAACAGCCCGATGACTATAACGACGGTGAAGAGGGGTAACGCCTGGAGTGACACACCACTAAACGACCCCATTCCCCATACCATATAGGAACGGACACCCTCGTCGGTAGCAAAGAAATTCAGCAGTGAGATGACTGAATTGGAGATGTAGCCTATCATGATGCCGATAATCAGCAGCATGACGTGGTTACGGACAATGGTGGAGAAGAAGAAGATGCACGCCATGACCAGCATAGCACCGATAAAGGCTGCCAAAAGCACGGCCGCAAAGCCCGACATGGAAAGAGAGCCTACTGACAGGCTGCCACCGAAAAACAACATGACCAGAGCCACACCCAAACCAGCACCACTATTGATGCCGAAGATGCTGGGACCTGCCAGCGGATTACGGAATGCTGTCTGCAGCATCAGTCCGCTGACAGCCAGTGCAGCCCCTGTGAACATAGCTGTAATGGCTTGTGGCAGACGAGCCTGCAGGATGATATACTGCCACGACGGCTTGACGTCTGCGGCATCTGTAAAGAGTACGCGCCACACCTCACCAGCCGGTATCAATACCGACCCTACGAGGATGTTAACGGCAAACAGCACGACAACCGCCAACGTCAGTAATATGCAGTATATCAGTCCTTTATTCATTTAGCTTACGGTAATAGCGCAAGGGCTCGTTATACTTATTAGGATACATGATGCGGATAAAGTCTGCCAACAGGTAGTCTGGACGGAACGGGGTCTCTTCGTAGAACAGCGTCTGCTCCACATTGCAGGCATACACCTCATGCTGTTGCCAAGCCCTCAGCTGATCGTAGCCCCTGTGTTCAGCCAACAACTCACGACCATTCGTCTCGTGGTCGCTGGAGTAGCGGTAGAGCCACACGTCGGTTTCCCCACCCTTTTCCAGTACGGCTTCGAAGGGCAGAGCCAGCGAGCCGCTATGTTCGTCGTCAGCCCAAGGATAGTCACCGCCGGCATCACGTATCATCTGTCCGATGGTGCTTTGTCCACCAGGCACATACCACACGCTACCCACCATCTTATCGAGAATGACTGACGGCTTAACCTCTTCCATCTTACCTCTTACATCCTCCTTCAACTTGTTATAGCTGCTGTCGACAACGGCAAAGAGGCTGTCAGTCTTTTGTTCCTCACCATAGAGCATGCCATAGAACTTCATCCATTCGGCACGGGCCAGGGGTGAGTTCTCCATGTATTCGGCACACTCGACGAGAGGAATGTCAATATCCTCCAGTTTACCATAGCCGCCGCTGTTCTCGAAGGGCGAGAGCATGATGACCTCAGGCTTGACATCGATGATCTTCTCCACCACAGGATTCAAGCCATTGCCGCAATCGGCTATGCGTCCTGCTGTTGCCTGCTGCTGGACGTATGGCACCTTGATATACTTCAGGTCGGCCACAGCCACGATATTATCGCCATGTCCCAACGATGTGAGCAGCGAACAGTGTACGGTGGTGAAGACGGCAGCACGCTGCACAGGTGTACGGATGATGGAACCATGAGGCAGATTCTTCGGCATCTCGGCATCACGAGGTACGAGGATGTAGCTATGCAGCACCTTACCCTCGTTCCATGGATTCTTGATGTCGGCCACCGTATAGCCGTCGTAGCGTACGATGGAGAGCAGTGTCGAGTATTTCAAATGCAGCGTATCGCCGTCCTCCTGCAGACGGTTCATCTGACCGCCGCAGGAGGATAGCCACACGACTGCTATCGTCAGGAGTATTTTAGAAAGTATACGGCACATACTTCACGCCAATGCTGAAGGCAAAACGCTGGGGGCCTACACCACAATCGAACTTGTCCAGTTTGTTGGTTCCAGTGCTGTCGAATACCACGACATAGCCGTTGCTGCTATAGTCGGCATAGGTTCCCCACTCGGAAGTAGTCAGGTGGTAGCTGGCAATGAAGATATAGTTGTTGACGGGGTCTACGCCGATGCAGGCAGGACTCTCAATCTCAGGAGGCGTCATCGTCGTCAGCGAACCGCTCTGGATGTTGTAGATGTTGTAAGACACCTGACCAGAACCGTAGGGTGCATTGACAGTATAGATGTTATAGCCAGACGTAGCCATTGCCGTAGCGTTGGGTACTACACACGAGATCTCCCCAGCACTGTTGATGCAGTACACACCGGCATTCTCTTGAGCGTAGGCAGGAGCAGGACCATACTGACCGTAGTCGAGATAGTACGCACGTGTTCCAGCCACGGCAATCTCCTGCGGATTACGGATGTTCTCGTTCTTGATGGGAGTGTCAACTCCGGTAGCGAGGTTAATCTTTGAGATTGACGGTTTCTGACCCATACCGTAGTCGCTGTTGCAGACATACAGATAGCCATCGTAGATGGCGATGCCCTCAGGATACGAACCTACCTCGTACTTCTTCTTCAGCGTGAAGTTGAGGGTATCGATGGCTGCCACATAGCCGCCGTATGTCGATACATAGATGTTGCCGCCATCAGCCGTCAAGCGACGCGGATGGGCACCGCCTTCCTCACCCAGCATGGTACCGTCAGTCGTGTCGATGACGCCAATCTGCTTCATGGTTTTGATGTTACAAACGAACACCTTGTGCTCTCCGTCAACGACAATGTACAGCTTGTCACCATAGCGAATGGCATCGTTCACGGTCATACCCAGACTGCGGCCGTTAGCTACCTTGAAGGCATTCTGCGTGGCCGCACCTGTGTTATAGTCGAAATACGTCAGGCTACCGTCGATAGCCGATGAGGTATTGCCTGAGCATACTACATAGAAACCATTGGTCACGGCCACAGGAACAAGACTGTTGTCTTCGTCGTGTGAATTACAGGCAGTAAACAGGGTTGCACCTGCCATCATTACTGCCAAACTTAAAAGATGTTTTTTCATTGCGATAATTTTTAATGTTTAAATGTTTAATTATTTAATTTTTAAATTCTTAAATTCTTAAATTTGATAATTAATTGATATCTGGTAACTTCTGCCTGGCATGGGATAGTGCGACACTATCTCGTATTGCCTGTCGAAGACATTCTTCAGGTCGAAGCGGGCCTCTATCTGGTTGCGGCCGATGCGGAACTCTCGCCACAAGGTCAGACCCACGTCGTAGTAGCCGTCAATGCATGTGCCTTCGTAGTGTTCGTTGTTGGCCCAGCGCTCACTGACCGCCACACAATGCACAGCGCCGTTCAGCCAAGGATGCTCGTAGCCCACCGATGCCGACGCCGAGTGCTCGGGCATGTAGGCTATCTGTTTCTTGTAGTGCGGCGACTCGCTGCTGACCATGTTCTGCACACGCTGGTAGCTGTAGCCGGCAGTCACCGTCAGTCGCTGTCTGTCAGTAAAATGCTGCACGCCACGCAGCATGGCGTCGAGACCAAACACCTGCACCTTGCCCACATTGACACACGACCACACGAACATCGTCTTCGGCACGGCCACAATCATATCGCGTACCTTATTATAATATATGTCAAGCGTCGTCTGCACCTCAGTACCTCTACGTCTGCCATCTTCCGTCTTACTTCTTACTTCCCACGTCAGTCCAACGTTCCACTGGTCCGTACTCTCAGGTTTCAGGTCAGGACTGCCATAGTGGTAGTAATAGCTCTCGTTGAACGTCGGTGAACGGAAAATATTCTTGTACGAAGCACGGGCATAGAGACCATAGTCGGCCAGCAAACGGTACGACAGCGAGAGCGACGGCGACAGGCGCCGCATGTTGCGGGCACTATTGCCCTCCTTCGCATCGTTCAGGTAGAGCGACCACAACAGGCGTCCCATGACGGTCAGCCGACGGGTGCTGTACTTGGCCGTGGCCGACTGTAACACGGTATGGCGGTAAGGGCGTCCCACTACCGTCCGTGCCGACGAACCGTTCAGATTGTTGTACGCATAGTCGGCAGCATAGTCCAGCGCCCAGTCACGATGCGGCACATAGAGCAGCGATGCCGAAACATAGCCCTCACGTTGCCAGTAGCTGGCATCGTTGACACCATCAGGATACAAACGATCGCGGAAAACCGACTCCATCCAGTTGAACTTGGCATGCGTGCGCAACGACACATTCTCGCCCAGACGAGTTTGGTACATCAGCTGTCCGAAGAAGTTACGGTCGTGCAACGTCTCACCGCTCAGCGTCGTATAGTAGTGTACCTGTCCAGGCAGCTGACGATCATTGTCGTAGTAGTACACCTTGCCCGTAAGCATGTCCGAAGGACTCAGCCTGGCCATGAAGTTCACCTCGCCGTGACCGCAGTTCATGCGGCTGTTGCTGCGACGGTCGCTCACCGTCTCGTTCCCATTCTTGATGGTATACGGGTAGTCGTTCTCGGCATAAGTGTATTCGCCCACAGCCCATAGCGACACGGCGTCCGTCACCTGCTGTTCGTAGCGCACGAAGGGACTGACGAACCCAAACGAACCCACCTTCAGTTGTGCCCGCAAATCATAAGGATTGCCATTCGGCACAGCCGAGACGATATTCAGCACCGCAGGTACCGAAGCCTGACGAGCCGGTATGAAGATGTCGTCATTGTCGCCGATGACCAGCGAGAGACGGTCCACATTGTCCAACGAATAGCGGCTCAGGTCAATCTCACCGCTCTGACACTCCGAGAGCATCACACCGTCGTAGCACACACCCGTGTGTTTCGCTCCGAAGCCACGCACGGCCACCGTCTTCATGCCGCCGGCTCCGCCATAGTCGCGTAGCGTGATGCCAGGCATGCGGTGCAGGGCGTCCGCCATGTCCGTCACACCCATCACCTTCATGTCCTCGCGGTTCATCAGACGCATCGGAGCCGTACTCGTCACCACATGCTGTCGCTGCGTCTCCGTAATGGTCACACCCTCCAGCTCATGGGTACGACTTGTAATGGTGTCCGTCTGAGCCACAGCACCTACGGACAACATGCACAAGCACAACGATGTCAGACCCTTCTTCATCTCGTCTCTCTATTTTCCCAACGTCCTAACCCCAGAGTAACGCTGGTCTGCAACAGGTCTTCTGACTTACAGCCCGGATAGCAAACGTCTTCCCAACAATATCAGTGACATACGTGTTTACTCCGTTTCTCTGGCTGCTTACAGCTGCGGGACAGTTGGGGATTCTCACCCCATTCCCTTGTCTTTCGGGGTGCAAAGGTAATAAAAAAATAAAAGAATAAAAAAATAAAAGAATAAAAAAATAAAAGTGACAAGAGATAAGAGAATTTTTCGTACTTTTGCAGCGATTATGCAAAAAATAGTAACTAATATAAATAATAAGATGAAAAAGACCATTATGACATTAGCAATTGCATCGGCTACCATGATGCCATTCACGGCCTGTCAACAGCAAGGCCAGCGTGAGAACCCCCTACTGGCAGAGAGTGAGCTGCCATTTGGGGCCCCTGACTTCAGCAAAATCAAGACTTCCGACTATCTGCCGGCCTTTGAAGCCGCCATTGCAGAAACGAGGGAGAACATCCAGAAGATTGTTGAAAACGAGGACTCGGCCACTTTCGAGAATACCATTGTGGCCTACGAGGACAGCGGACGCCAGCTGGACCGTGTAAGCCATGTGTTCTTCGCCTTGGTGGAAGCCGACAAGACGGACGAACTGAGCGAGATAGAGAAGAAGGTTCAGCCCCAGCTGACGGAGCTGGAAAACGACATCTCGTTCAACAAACCGCTGTTCGAGCGCATCAAGCAGGTTTACGACAATGAGCATGAATCGCTGCAGGGCGAGGACAAGAAGCTTCTGGAAGAGACCTACAAGGAATTCGTACGCAAAGGTGCCTTGTTGCCTGACGACAAGATGGCTCGCATGAAGGAAATCAACCTGCGCATCTCTGACCTGCAGCAGCAGTGGGGTGACTCCCTGCAAGCTGCCACCAACGACGCTTTGGTGTGGGTTGATAAGGAGGAAGACTTGGCCGGACTGAGCGAGGCCGACATTGCCCAATGCAAGAAGGATGCCGAGAGCCGTGGCGGCAAGGCTCCCTATGCCATCGTCATCGTAAATACCACCCAGCAGCCTATTCTGGCCAGTCTCGACAACCGCGAACTGCGCAAGCGTGTGTATGAGGCCAGCATCCATCGTGCCGACGGTACCAACAAGCACAACACCTTCGCCATCGTGACCGAGATTGCCAAGCTGCGTGCCGAGCAGGCCGAGCTGATGGGCTATCCCAACTATGCCGCCTACTCGCTGGAGAATACGATGGCTAAGACCTCCGACAACGTCTATGCCTTCCTGAAGAACCTCATCAAGGCCTACCGTCCCAAGGCCGATGCTGAGACAAAGGCCATCGATGCGTTCGCTCATGACACTTCTCTCACCTCTAACCCCTTACCCCCCACCTCTCAGTTGGAGCCCTACGACCGCTTCTACTATTCTGCCAAGATGAAGAAGCAGCAGTTGAACATCTCGGAAGACGAGGTGAAGCCTTATTTCACCGTCGACAGCGTGTTGCAGAACGGTGTGTTCTATGCCGCCAACCGCGTCTACGGCCTGACCTTCAAGGAGCGTACCGATATTCCCATCTACCACCCAGACATGCGCGTCTTCGAGGTCATCGACAAGGACGGCAATAGCCTCGCGCTGTTCTATGGCGACTACTACCGCCGTGCCACGAAGCGTGGCGGAGCCTGGATGGACAACTTCATCGAGCAGAGCCACCATTGGAACCTGAAGCCCGTCGTCTACAACGTCTGCAACAACGCCAAAGCTCCAGAGGGACAGCCCTCGCTCATGACGTGGGACGAGGTGACGACGCTGTTCCACGAATTCGGACACGCCCTGCACAGCATGCTCTCCAACGTCAACTACAACAAGCTGGCGGGTACCAATGTAGCTCGCGACTTCGTGGAGATGCCCTCGCAGTTCAACGAGTCGTTTGCCACCATTCCTGAGGTCTTCGACCACTATGCACGCCACTACAAAACAGGCGAGGCCATGCCCGTCGAACTGAAGCAGCGCATGCTTGAGAGCATCAACTTCCAGTCGGCCTACGCCCTTGGCGAGAATCTGGCAGCCACCTGTCTCGACCTGGCCTGGCACATGCTGCCTGCAAAGGACATTCCCACAGCTGAGCAGGCTCAACAGTTCGAGACCGAAGCCCTCCGTCAGATTGGTCTGTTGGATGTCCAGATTCCTCCCCGCTACAGCACCAGCTACTTCAACCACGTCTGGGGCAGTGGCTATGCCGCAGGCTACTACAGCTATCTGTGGACCGAGGTGCTGGCCGTCAATATTGCCGATGTCTTTGCCAAGCGCGGTGCCCTGAAACCTGAAACTGGTCAGGACTTCCGTGATAAGATACTGAGTCGCGGCAATACCGGCGACCTCATGCAGATGTTCACCGACTTTACAGGCATGGCGCAGCCCGATGTCTCCAGCCTGCTCAAGGCCAGAGGTCTTTAGGACTTGTCTCCGATATTCTTTCTCAGCGTCAGTACGTTGAGGTTGTCAACACGCTCGTAGTTGATGGAGTCCATGATTTGGCGCACCAGGAAAATGCCCAGACCGCCAATGGGTCGCTCCTCAACTGAGAGCGTGGTGTCAGCTTCGGCCTGAACAGTTGGGTCGAAGTGTACACCACTGTCGATGATGGTGAACGTCAGCTGTACATCGTCCGACGTGGCTTCAACGGTGATATCGCCGTGGGTGCCTGACGGATAGGCGTATTCCATGACATTGACGACGGCTTCCTCGATGGCCAGGTTCAGCGACATGGTTATCTCAGCATCGAAGCCTACGGTCTCACACACCTCATCGACAAAGGCTGCCAGTCGCGGCACATCCTCGGTGTCGTTGGCCAGTACGATGCTCTTGCGGAAACGTATGTCACGTTCCTGCCGCACGTACTGGATGGCCATCATCGTCAGGTCGTCACTTTGTTCGGCTTCACCCACAAACTGGTGTACGGCATCGGTCATGAATGATATGAGTAGTTGAGGCTCCTGTCGTTGCAGTGACAATGCCTGGGAGGCAACATCGGTGATGCGCTCCATTTGGAACTGTCCATGGGTAATATTCTCAGCCTCAGTCAACCCGTCGGTGAAAAGGAAGATCGTGGTGCCGGTAAAAATCTGCGTCTCCTGAAGCGAGTATTTCCACGACGGCATGAAGCCGACGGGAATATTCGAGTCGCAAGGCAACTCGCCGACACCCTTGCCGATGAGCAGCGGGGCGTCGTGACCGGCATTACAGTAACGCATACGTCCCGTAGGCAAGTCCAGTACACCGACGAAAAGCGTGACAAACATATTGGTCTCGTTCATGTCGGCCATCGTCTCGTTCAGGGTTGACACGATGTGGTCGGGCATTGACTCACGGGCCGACACGGTACGGAATACGGAACGTGTGACGGCCATGAAGAGCGATGCCGGCACACCCTTTCCTGACACGTCGCCGATGCAGAAGAAGAGTTTCTCATCGCGGATATAGAAGTCGAACAGGTCGCCGCCAACGTCCTTGGCTGGGGTCAGCGAGGCGTACAGCAGCACATCGTCGCATAAGCTATATGATTGCGAAGACATAGAGGGCAGCATGCCCATCTGTATGTCGCTGGCCACTTGCAGCTCGCTCTCTATCGATGCTTTTTGTGCGGTGGTGTTCTTCAGCTCGTCAATGTATCTCACTAACGACTGCTGCATGTTGCCGAACGAATGACTCAACTGGCCAATCTCGTCGGTACGTCCGTAATCGGGCAATTGGGCATCGAACTGTCCGGAGGCGATGGTTTCGGCCTCGCTGGCCAGACGGCGCAGGGGCTGCAGTTCACGGGTGATGATACGGATGAAGAAGTAGAGCATCAGCAGCAGACCGACGGCAACGATGGCCAAGACCGTACGGCGCAGACGGTCGAAGCCGCCGAAGATGTCACTCTCTGGACAGACGATGGCCATCGAGCAACCCGTCTTGCCAAGGGGTTTATAGAACACATAGCAGTCCTCACCATGGATGTTCATGTGCTTGATACCCTCCTCACCACGCTGCATGGCATGACCCAGGGCAGTGATAGCTGTATCGGGTGTCTCCAACGTCTGGGTGAAGATGGTCTGACGGGTAATCTTCATCGAGTCAGGATGCACGAAATAGGTACCGCCACGACCTATCATGATGCTGTACGAGTTGGGATAGGGCTTGATTGCAGAAATGGTCTGCGAAAGCCAGTTCAGCGACAGACTGGTATTGATGACGCCAATCTTCCTGCCACGCCGGTCCTTGATGGGCTGGCAATAGCTTGTCACCATCTCACTGGTATTGGTGGGTACATCGAGATCCATGTAGGGTTCCGTCCAGCACGGCTTGTCGAGCAGCGTAGCCATGAGGTACCAGTCCATAAAGAAATACTGGTAGCTGTCGCTGCCGCCCTGTATGGTACGAATACTGTCACCGGAGTGCTTAGAGTAGGCCGAGAAATAGCGCTGATGTTCCGAGAAATAATAAGGCTCGAAGGCTATGGAACAATTGTAGAAGTCGGGGTTGTTGAGCAGCATGCCGCGACTATAGACAAACATCGAGTCGGCCACTTCCGGATGCCTCATAACGAGCCACTCGGTCATTTGCGAAGCCACCTCGACACGGTTCAGGATGCCTTCTACGCGCAGCGACGTCTTGTCGAGAATTTGCATGGCATGACTCATGGCCTCCTGACGGACGGCCTCACGCGACTGATAAAACAGGAAACTGAGGGCTGCTATGAAGATGACGGCGGCAAACATGACCACCCACAGGCTCACCCTGACGGACAATTTTCGGTGGATATATGAGAAAACGTTATTCATAGTTCACAGTTCACTGGAAAATTAGAAATTAAAACTTACTTACAAGTTCCTCGTACGTTATTTCTCGGGACAGCATCTGGTTGTCAAACATCAGACGGCTGGCCTGCTGCACCATGTCAGGACGCAGACGGAACTCACGCTTCTTCGACTCGCGGTCCACCTGCAGGCGCAATATCTCCTTGAGCATCAGCTTCTGCAGAACACGGTTGGTGGCGATATGTTCCTTGTCGACATACTGCATCACGATGTCCAGTGCCTCGTCAGGATGCTGGGCAGCCCACTCCCACCCTTTCCTGCTGGCCTGGGCAAAACGTTGCGCCTGGTCGCGGTGCTTCATGTAGTATTCACGGGTCATATAGACGCCGTCCTCCTGCACGTTGTAGCCGTGGTCACAGAAGCGGTACACAGTCTTGTCATTCATCTCGATGCCAGCCTGCACCAACTGGTAATACTCGTTGTAGCTCATGGCCAATGTGGCGTCAAGCGCACCAGAGAGGAAAAGGTTGATATTCTGGGCGAAACGAATCCATTCGTAGTTCAAATGGTCCTTAAGACTCATGCAGATAGCTAACTGTCCGAAGCCCGCACTCCAGATGCCTACGCGGGCACCATGCTGCGTCAGCGGGTCTTTCCCACGTGCAGAGACAATGACCATCGCATTGTTCATCGACGTCTGCAGGATATTGACCAGATGGATGCCCTCGTCCACCGTTTCCAAGGCCTGACAAAGTTGTAGCGTAGTCGCCTGACACTGTTTGTTGCGCAGTCGGGTCATGGCGGGCTGGGTGGCCGAAGGGTGTTCTATCCTGACCTTCACACCAGCATCGCGGTAGAATCCCTTTGCCTCAGCCACATAGTAGCCGGCAAACTGCGCCTGAGCAGTCCATTGCGGTGTAAACACGATGGTTTTATCCTGCGCCAGTCCCCAGGACGTCACACATACAACAAGAGCAGCAAGCAATCCATATCTCATCCGTACCATATACCTATTTTTTTTCTCATAGTTACCTTTCGCATGCAAAGATAAGCATTTTCCGCGAAATTCTTTTCTTTTTCACACGAATTATCAAAAAATTCGTCAAAAGCAATCATTTCTGGCTTCTTTATCCTTGGCGAGTGATGCATATACGCGTAATGTTAATTTTGGTCTAATTCTTAGTGCTTGCGGCAGGGTGGCTCGGAGCGACCAGCCTGCTCTCTTTAAGTTTGCGCCCCTTACTCTCGGAGTTAGTGCCAAGCACGCTGTTTCGACGGTGCAAAGTTCGGAACTATTTTTGATATATGCAAGCGACTTTTTCGCCGTTCCTCGCGCACGCAAGGCGCATACCGCGCGTACACCTATTTGCAACGAATCGATTTTTGCAAAATCGTTAAGAAAATTTCACAACTTGTTAACAAAAAGATACACAAATAAATTGCAATTTATTTAAAAACTACAACTATTTTTATGCTGTATGTTTGCAAATGTCGAACTAAAACCGTAACTTTGCACCGTAATCGGAATAACTAAATTCATCGACGGCATGAAAGAAATGAGATTGTTGCTGATGGCCGCGCTCCTGCTGATAGGCAGTGGACGCATGATGGCCGACTGGGATCAGTATCCCACCTATTCGGAATACGAAAGCATAATGTTTGGTTTTGCGACCGACCACCCTGACAAGTGTGAAATCATTACGCTGGGCACGCTGCCGAGCGGAAGACAACTGTTGGTAGCGCACCTCAATAACGGTTCCGGCGTTGGAAAGCCGAAGTTCCTATACGCCTCGACTATTCACGGCGACGAGACGACGGGCTGGATGCTGTTGCTGCGACTCATCGACTATCTTCTGGAGAATTCCGAACAGCCGGAAGTTCAGACCGTGATGGACAATCTCGACCTCTACTTCTGCCCTAACATAAATCCCGACGGTACCTACCGTGGCGGCGAAAATACCGTCAATGGTGCCCAACGCGAAAACGCCCAGGGCATAGACATGGACCGCAACTATCCCGACCCGCACCAAGGTCCGCATCCCGACGGAAATCCATACGCATCGGAGACGGAGTGGATGATGGCACTTGCACAACAGCAACACTTCACCATGGCGGCCATCTTCCATGGCGGTGCCGAGGTCATCCGCTATCCCTGGGACAACACCTACACCCTGCATGCCGACGATGCGTGGTTCCAGCTGATCAGCCACGAATATGCCGACCTGACACACGTAGAGTCTCCCAGCTACATGACTGATTACAACAACGGCGTCACCAATGGTGCACAGTGGTACATGATAGGCGGCGGCCTGCAGGATTACCTCAACGGCTATGCCCAGTGCAGGGCAATAAGCATACATTGTTCGAACACGAAACTGCCCAGCCCGAGCCAGATGCCTATTTTCTGGTACCGTAACAAAAATAGCCTGTTTGCCCTGATGAACCAGTGCCTATACGGTATCCACGGCACCGTGATTGACCCAACTACATCTTCCCTGTTAGAGGGGGCAACCATCACGCTGGTTAATCACGACGACCAGTCTTCTACGGTATCGACATATTCTGATGACGCCGTCTTCCACCGCCCCGTGAAAGGTGGCACGTACACCCTGAGAGTCACGAAGCGAGGCTACGAGCCGTATGAAACGCAGGTGACCGTGGCCGACTACGAAACTGTCGACGTCAACGTGGAACTGACGCCGCTGGAGGGGATTGTCGCTGACTTTACGGCCGACAAGACGATCTTGGCCTTTGGAGAAGAGGTGCACTTCACCGACGAATCATGGGGCGGACAGTTAATTAGCTGGAATTGGTCATTCACGGGGGGCACACCCGATACATCGACCGAGCAGAACCCCACAGTGACTTACAACGAGCCTGGCACCTATGACGTTCATCTCACCGTGACCAACGAAGAAGGCGAGACCGCTACCATAACCAAGAAGGGCTATGTCAAAGTAACGAATACGTTAAAAATGCACGAGGGTACGGTATCTGTCAACAACGCCTTGTTCTGCGACGATGGCGGACCGGAGTCGAACTACTCCGACAATCAAGACGTCACCCTGACCATCTATCCGGCAACAGCCGATGGCATCATCATGGTGACGTTCCAGAGCTTTCTCACAGAGCAGGGCTGCGATTATCTCGATATCTACGATGGCACGACAATTAACGCACCACGTGTGGGTGTTTTTACTGGTGGTAATAATCCCGGCATGCTGAGCGCCACAAACCCTGATGGCGCACTTACCTTCCATTTCCATTCTGACTATGCTGTAAACAAAAGCGGATGGGAGGCTTATGTAGAAACTTTGGGATTGCCGGGTAATCCACCCACAAGCATCGCTCGCGTGCATAGCGATACGACTGCCACGACACCCGCATGGTTCACCCTCGATGGTCGCCGTCTTGCGAAAAAACCAACCGCCAAGGGCGTCTACCTCTATAACGGCCGCAAGTTCATCATAGACTAAGTGCACAGCGGAACCGACCCTTCTGTGCACATAAACTAAAAAAAACTGTAAAAAACTCCGGAAAACTCTACGGCGATGGAATATTATTTCCATCGCCTTTTTTTTGTTCCTAACTTTGCCTTCGAAATCGATTTCAAAGTCAAAATAAAAAACATTCGAGTATGGAACAAAAAAAGATTACCGAGCATTTTACGCTCAACGAAATGACGCAGTCGTCGGCGCTTCTTGCGTATAACAAG
>JAEEVA010000006.1 GCA_016286995.1 Prevotella sp. | reverse complement strand
GGGTCAGTGTAAGTGTTGTGGTGAAGATGCTGTTTTTTTCTCGCATGTACAATATCACCTTGACGGTTCATGGGGGATTTTGTTGTTTGTGACGCTAAAATAAGGGAATTGCACTGCTGGCGGTGCAATTCCCTTGAAAGAGTTAATAGGGCTTGTGGTATTCGGGGATTAATGGATTATTGAGTTTCGACAGGCTCACTGGTGCGTCAAAATGAGTGCGACGGTGCGTCAAAATAGGCTCGCCAATACCTTTCGCGCATTTGGTTTGACGCACCGTCGCACTCACTTTGACGCACCGTCGCACTCACTTTGACGCATCATTCCCCATAATTTGACTTACCGACACGCTTGTTGATGTCAAAAAACGAGGCAATTTAGAATAATTAACTAAAAAATGATACAACAAGCGCGCAATTGTCATATATTTGCAGCATCCCGTCAATTAATACCGTTTTTTCATTTTTTAGAGATAATCAACACATTGTTAAACTAAATGATATAGGAGATCAACATCATGAACAATTTTATACCGTCATTCCCATATTATATGGAATTTTACATGTTAGCAGGCTGGGCCATCTGCTGGGACTGTGCTTGGCGAACATGGAAGCTGATAACCGCTGGCGCTTCGAGGATAAAAGAGGATAAAACCTCGATCGTAATAGCGATGGACAGGTCGATGCAGCATATCATTGCCGAACGGGACAAGAAGATTCTACAATTGAAGAATACGATTGCCAAGTTGGAAGAGTCGAAGGTGGTGAACGTTACGCACATAGATTATGTCAATTCCTTTTTCAACACGCCAGTAGCATCACCGGCTCAGTCACAGGTTATGATAGAGGGCGACCATGAAGAAGTGGTAGAGGCTACCGCTGAAGAAGAGCACGAGAATCTGGTGTTCAAGAAGTTCGTTGACGGCAAGCCACTGAACATTGAAGCCCTGTTCTGCTGGATTTCTCAGTCGTTCCTGCCCCGACTGAATGCCAATTACGAGTGGTTTGCCCTGTATCGCGTGTTGCGCGATATGAACCTCTTTGAAAGTGGAATGAATAAGATTTCAAAGTTTGCAGAGCAGATGAACCTGTGGTTTCCAGACGCACCGTACCCCTGTGTGGCTGGTGAGGTGCGCCGTTACAACAAAGGTTATCTGGGTGATGAGCCTTTCGAAAAGTGGGACCGCAAGGTGTTTCGCGTAAGAATGGAGGACAAACAGTCGATGGACGGCTTCGAACGGTTGGCCGAACTCTGCGGCTTGCTGTCGGAGGAGCTGGCACAGGAACTGAAGACCGGCAAACTGAAGGGATAGAAACGCTGCTGTCTTTCCACATTTTCTACACAACCTTTCCACATTTTCCTTCTTTTCCACAAAACGCCTGAATATCAGCGTTTTGTGGATTTGTTGTTTTTGAAAATTCGTAATTTTGCATCGTCAAAACAAAGTTAAATGCTTTAAAACAACGATGCAAAATGGATATTAATAATAAGGTATTCAAGCTGATTGAGATTACTCGCTACGAGGACGTAGAGGAGGGTACGCTGATGCTGATGGTCGGCAACCGCGTGAAAACGTGGAAGAGCATTTGGCTTAGCGATCTGCGTATTGACAGACAAGGAATGCATCATCTTCCATCAGGTGAGCTGCCTGTTAGTTTTCAGAACTACCAGCAGTGGGTGGACTGCCCGCGTATTTCTTTGAAACGCCGTACGTTTATGTGGATTGAACCTTTGAAGGCCAAGTGCTGGAATGATATGGGTGTCAATCTCTATCTCTGTTCTGACGAGGGCTGGCCGATGCCGCTTTCCAAAAAGGAATTCATGCTGATGACCAGCGCCTTGTGTGATTTTCGCATTAATACACTGATGGTTGAAGAACCTGTGGTGGTTAATGACTACTCTCGCTTCAATAAGGAAGAAAAGTCAGGAATGAATACATTCTGGGACAATGTTTAATCATTTTTAATTTCTATTATTTACACATTAATCAAAGAAAGGAAAAGTATTATGGCAAAAGTAACAATTGAGGTCTATCAGATCTTAAACACCAAGAGTGCCGCTTATGGCAAGTATTATGGTCGCGTGCGTCAGAACTCTACTATTGAGCCTGAAACACTGTGCAAGCACGCTGCCATGGACTCAGGTATTGAAGAGAGCGAGATTGCCATGGTCTCTGATGCTGTCATGAAGCAGCTCAAGGAACTGCTCTTCAATGGTCACCCCATCAAGGTCACTGGCCTGGGTACGTTCAAGCTGGGTGTCAGTTCCGAGGGCGTTTCGGCTGAGGACGTTCACGAACGTCATCCTGAATTCGATCCCAGTAAGGACGACATCCGTAAGTATCTCTCTACCAAGCAGGTGAAGAAGGTCTTCATCCATTTCACTCCCTGTGAAACCATCAAGGCCGCTCTCCGTGCCGTAAAGGTCGAAACCGACAAGACTGAATGGGCCGCACAAATGGCCCTCGAAAAAGAGAACAATAACAACAATGTCTAACCCTAAAAAGTAAAAAGGAGAATTGTATTATGGGTACAGTATTTGCAACACCGTATCAGAACAAGAACACCAAGAGTGCCGCCTACGGCAAATGGTACTTCCGTGTCTTCCACACTCAGACTATCGTCGACAGCGACCTGGAAGATCACATCGCAGCCGATTCCAAGGTTGAGCGTTCCAAGATTGGGGTCATCGATGATGCCATCACTAAGCAGATTGAAGAGCTGTTATGCAATGGTCACCCCATTCGTATCCCTCACCTCGGCCTTATCAAAGTGAGTGTCAACTCTGAGGGTGCCGAAACCGTCAGCGAGTTCAACGCCGGCAAGGAAATCAAGAACGTTCACCTTGTGTTCACCCCTGATGCAGAAATCAAGGCAGCACTTCGTGAAATAAAGTTCGAAAAGTTCTACTACGTCATGAAGCCTGCCGACGAACCTGAACCTTAAACAACAGACATCAGGGAAATCTACTCTCTAAACGAAGCCACCCTCACCGTTCACTGGTGAGGGTGGCTTTGTCATTCACCGGCGGTTATTCCACCACATTGCCGTTCTTGTCAATATAGTGCAGGGTATCGTTGCTGTCCCTTACCACAGCATAGCCATCTTCAAATGAATCTGCGAAATCCCATTGGCATGGAATGACCAGCTGACCGGTTTTGTCGAT
Organism: Prevotella sp.; assembly: GCA_016286995.1. Lineage (GTDB taxonomy): Bacteria > Bacteroidota > Bacteroidia > Bacteroidales > Bacteroidaceae > Prevotella. The sequence continues at coordinate 98,988 of JAEEVA010000006.1, read as the reverse complement.
AAAGCCATATTTCCAATTGGCATCTCTGACAACGGCCAGATCCTCTTTGTAGGGCCATAGAAAATCCCACTTGCAGGGACAGACCATCTTGCCTTCCTTGTCTATGACGCCCCATAGTTCGTTGTCGTCCTGAACCCTGGCTAACCCATCCTCAAAGCTATCAACTTCATTCCACGTACATGGAATAACCAACTGCCCCGTTTTGTCGATAAAGCCTGATTTGTAGTTGTAGTCAGTAACACCAGCCATTCCGTCAGAAAAAGGGTGCGCAGTTTTCCACTGGCAAGGGCTAATCAACTGGCCTGTCTGATCAATAAACCCAAATTTGTCTTCGTCATTCAGTACCTTGGCCCTGTTTTCATGAAAATCGTCTGCGAACTTCCATTGACATGGAATGACCAGCTGATTATCGGTATCAATATAGCCATACTTTCTGTTGAAATCTCTCACAGCAGCCAGTCCTTCATGATAGTCTCCTTGTACAGGCCACTTCTTGTCTTCCTGAGCCTGGACGCTGAGAAGACACATGACAAGCGTGATAAGCAATAATAGTTTTTTCATATTGTTCGTTGTTTATTCCTCTTCAAAGGGTTTTGTCTGATATATTTGTCATCGTGCTGCAAAGATACAAAATAGTTCACAATTCATCGTTCTTTTTTGCAATTTCTTTTGGCGGAATGAAAAATAATGCTTACTTTTGCAGCCGATTTCAGAAATACCACGATGACATAGCTAAGAATCCGCTTCTGATAGCACAAGTGTAACAATGAGGTCGCAGGACCTCAAAAGCATCGGCTCGCAAGGCTGGTGGTTAGGCGTTCTTTTTCACATTGTTACACAAAATTCAAGCACAATTATGAGACACAGAATTCCCTATCGGGTGTGCCAATGCATGCCCAATGGTGTAGTTACTCATCTTGAAGCCCGTCTGCTGAAAGACCTGGTAAACCGCGAGATTCATCCTATCCGTTGTGCAGCCAGCTGCAAGCAAAAGTTTCAGAAAGGCATGTACATTGGTGACCTGTGCGCAGAAACCGGACATTTCTGGTGGGCGCTGAAGGTGTGGAGGCTGACAGCCTGGCTGATTGAAGAGAAGGACATTGACGACTGGATGTACGTGTGGTTCAACCCCCGTCGCGTTTCCCTTACCGACGTCATCTCGGAAACGGAGTGTGAACTGCTTGTCCGCCGTTGCAGCGACCTGTGGCGGGCATTAGGGTTCCCCGAATATGCATGGTGGGACCGTCGTTGGGAGCATATTGCCAGCGAGACCTTCGGCACTCATTACTACTATCTCTTTGCCGAGAAGTACAACAGCAACTGGGACCCGGCCAATCTGCATATAGAGTGGGAGGAGATGCTGAGCGAGTGCAGAAAGGAACAGGAAACGGCCCTCATCTTCCGTGAGGGCCAGGTCGACGACCTCCCACCCTGTTCGCAGGACTTCAACGAGTACTGGCACGGCGTTCCTCAACCTGAGGACTTCTCGTTTCTTGACTATTAGTCAGGAAAGAAAAACAATCCCGACAATCTGACGTCAGGTTGTCGGGATTATTAATAAAAGGACCTGGAACACAAGCGGTTCCAAGTCCTTTCTTCTGTGTGTGTTTCCATGATATCATCCTCCTATATGCGTTAGTGTACGACCAATCAGATGGATACCATCCAAAATCTTTTGTCGCTGCTTGGCACTGGGGCGTTTAATGCCGTTGGCATAGTGGCTCAGCAGCCGTTCGTTAATACCTGTCGCACGGGCTATGGCTGCAATGGTGGTCATTCCTTCCAGACTCTGCAGCAGGGCTGCCGCATCCATCAGGCACCATTTGAACTCGTAGTCGCCGTCGGCCAGCCATTGTGGTACGTCATCACCGTCCTCCAGCATTCCCTGGACATGAAACTCCAAGGCCTCACGTACTTCCTTCTGTAATTTGGAATAGGTCTTGGCTGTAACAAGCACACATCCTGGAACATTTCCTCCTAAAGTGGCAGCAAAGTTCTTACTGCTCCACTCTACTTCTACTCTAACCTTTTGCATTGTTTTAAAGAATATTTATTGAATTCTGGGTGCAAAGGTAGTAAAAATAATACTATCTACCAAACATTTTGAGTATTATTTTTAATACTTTAACGAAAAACGATGTAAAAAGTGGGCAAAAACAAGGATTCACCCTTGAAATTGCCCACCGATTAACGATTGAAATTAGTGCAAGACTCTGCCAAAGCATAATCCTACTCGACGTTCCATGCTATGGAGAGTAGCTGGAGGTACAAGGTCGTATCCCTTTCCAGAAATAATAAAACTTTCAGGGACGTTAGGATGAACAAATTCAGAATGGTCACCTACAACCCGAACCAAGACCCAACCACAAAGGCGCAAAGCCTTTTTAACATCACGTACTCTAATATTTTCCATATTGCTCAAGATTTTTGTTGTTACTACTTCTTCACAAACTAAACCTTTTGCATCAATGGAATCAATCGCTATTAATCAGGTGCAAAGATACGACTTTTTCTGAAATAGCTCAAAATTTTATATAGATTTTTCGTCAACAAGCCAAAAAACAGGGCAAAGCCGAAGCAATGCCCTCTGATTAATAGTGAGTGACTAAGCCAGATTAATGCAAACGCAACCCAGATAGTCTCTCTATGTTCTTTAAGGTACCAATAGCAATCGTTTTGTTTAAATGTCCTGCCACAGTAATCACATAACGATTACCTTCGCGACGGAACTGACGATGATCACCTCTACAACGTACCATAACCCAACCATTCTGCTCTAACGCACAAATGATGTCTCGAACTTTAATTGCTCCCATAATGTTCATGAAATTTTTGTAAGACTTTGCAAACGCCAAATTCCATGCATTAAATGGGAAATTAATCACCATTAATCAGTTGCAAAGTTACATAAAATACAAATTGCATCCAAATTTTTTGCATGATATTTTGTGTATGTCCCATTTTTTTCCTATTTTTGCATAACAAATCCGATAAAAATAACTAAAAACAAATAAGATTATGGCAAACTTTCAAGAACCCGCAAGGCACATATTCGGTTCTTATCTGAATATTGCACGTGCCAATTTTTACAAAACTATTTTTCATATTTTCTCTATTTCTGGAATAGACTGCTATACACAAAAAGGAGATCTTTATTTTAAGGAAGACAATTTAGACAAAGTTATCAAGGTTTTTTATCTGATTAGCAAAGGAGAAAGCACAAAAGACGAAGGGACAAAAGTTTCATTAGAAGAAGAAATAAAAGCATCGATAGATACCGTATATGAGGTTATCAAGAAATGCTATGACAATCGGTGGAATAACGAGGTAAAACAATATACCAATCTGACAGAAAGAGAAAAAAATGCCAGAAAGGAGGCTTTCAAAGCACCTCTTACGGATGAGGGGCCAAATGGAGAAAAAGCAAGGATCAGGAATACTTTCACTATAAAAGGTGAACAGGAGGAACGTTTTAGAAAAATGCTCTTCCGCCACATTCCACTTTTGGCACCAATCATGGCAAATGTCGTTGCAATGCAATTCAAAAAGAACGTCAACGAACAGAAAGAGTCAAATAAAGCCATGCATGATGCTTCGTTGACAGATTGCCTAAAAGAGTTATACAGCATCGCACAATGTCTAACTGATTGCCGCAATTTCTACACGCACATGAATCCCTACAACTCTATCGAAAAACAAAAAGATCAGTTTAAACTGCAAAATATCATCGCCGGCAACCTTGATAAAGCATTCGCAGCAAGTCGTCGAATAGCCAAAAAGCGCAATAGTTACTCTGAGAGCGACCTGACTTTCTTAACTGGCCATCAAGATGATTGTAGAATGCAAGAGGTGTTCGTGCTTGATGAAAATGGCAAAAAAAAATGGAAAGTAGAGAAAAATGAAAAGGGGGAAACCAAATTAGACAAAGAAAAAAATCCCATTTATATATACAAGAAGGTAAAGGCAAAAGATGATAAGGGTAAAGAGAAGCGTGACGAAAATGGGAAACCAATTTATGAGGTGTTGTATGAGGATGGAAAACCAGTACATGAATATGAAACGAAACTTATAGAACGAGAAGATTTCTATTATCGCATTCGGGGTATACGTCAAATATTAAACCCTAATCTTACTCCGAATGGAGAGGTGTGTGATGGGCTTTCAGCTTTTGGAATGCTTTATTTTTGTTCTTTATTCTTGTCGAAAGAGCTGACAGTCCAGTTGTGCACAGAAACCCAAATATTTGTGAATAGCCCTTATAATAACGACAATAACAAGAAAAGCAACATCATTCTCAATATGATGTTCGTCTATGCCATACACATCCCGCGTGGCAAACGTCTTGACAGCGAGTGCAGTAGTCAGGCCCTTGCCCTTGACATGCTTAATGAACTGCGCCGCTGTCCCATAGAACTCTATAATGTCCTTCCTGCTACTGGCAAACGAGAGTTTGAAGATGATATTAAACACGAGAACGACAGGACCCCAGAACTTGCAAAGCGCATTCGCTCAAAAGACCGTTTTCCACATCTTGCCTTAAACTATATAGATAGTCAAGGCTTATTCGAGAATATACGTTTCCAAGTGCGACTTGGCAGCTATCGTTTCTGCTTCTATGATAAAATATGTATAGATGGAAAAAAACATCCTCGTCAGCTCCATAAGGAAATCAATGGTTATGGCCGATTACAGGATATGGAAAAAGCGCGTAAGGAGCAATATGGCCATCTGTTCCAGCTGTCGAGAGACGAATCCGTATGGCAGAAAGATGAAAATGCTTATGTCAACCTACGACAGTTGGTACCTGTAAAGGCGGGTGATCCAGCTCACATCACAGACACCTTGGCACAATATAATTTCTATCAGAATCGTATCGGCCTGTTTTGGAATACTGACGATGAGACATATTTGACAGATAAGATAAACGCTCAAGGACAAATTGTTGGCAAAGGTCTTTATCTGCCACCGCTGAGTGCCGTTGATACACCCACTACGACAAACAGATATAAGCGGAAAGCCCCAATTGACATGCCCGCACCGCTCTGTTCACTCAGTACCTACGACCTGCCTGCCCTGCTTTTCTATGAGCAATTACGTAGGAAGCACCAATTGGAGCCCAACGATTTCCCTGCTGCCGAGGATATCATCATTAGACAATACGAGAACATGGTCCGATTCTTTACTGAAGTCAAGGACATGGGAACATTTGATAACGACGATGCTCTACAGGAAAAACTGAAGGAATATGGTCTCTCTAAGGCGAGCATCCCCCAAAAAATCTATCGGCATCTCGTACAGAAGACTCCTGACAATGCGAAGGATTTTGAGAAATCTGCGAAAGCCGAACTTAGGAGACGACTCCACATAGCCGAGGCCAAGTTAAGCTGTTTTGACAAGGACAAGGAGAAGATGGAGTCTGACAAAGAGGATGACAGGAAATACAAGAAATACGGTTCTAAGTATTTTATTAGCATCCGCTATGCCCAGTTGGCACGCTATCTTGCAGAGTCTATTATGGACTGGACTCCGAATGCCAAGCAAGGTAAGGACAAACTGACGGGACTCAACTATCGCGTATTAGTCTCGTCGCTCGCTGGGTTTGGTACAAGATACTCTGATGAAGATATACTTCAGATATTAGCGGATGCACATATTTATGTAGATGAGAAAAACGACCACCCCTTTATTGGATATGTCTTTGATGAGTACCCGACGGATATAGAGATGCTGTATTCAGAATACCTTAAGCGTGAGATAAAAGAGATCAAGAAATACATATCTGTAGGAATAGATGCAAAGACGGGAGAAGAGACCATTACGCTGAAGAAAGATGCGAGCGGCATCCCCTTCCTCCACCATGACCGCAAGCGTTGGCAGCAAAGTTCTATAGCAGAACTGACAGACCGCTATCTCCACATCAAAGAGGAAGGAAAGGCTGAACCTGGCAGAGCTACACTGTTACTGCCCGATGGACTGTTTGCTCCATATATAGTCAAAATGCTGGAAAAGTGTGATTCCTCTGCTTTGGAGAATTGTGATGACAAATCGAACGCAGCCTTCCTCATCAGTAGATATTTCGAGAACAAGTGTGAGAAGTCACAGCCATTCTATGATACGACAGAGCCATCTCACTTTAATGACGAGCTCCGAAAAGTTACTCCTTATAAATACTCCAGAGCCTATGAATATTTTAAATTATTGAATGGTGGAAAGGATATTTATCTCCCTATAACGGAAATTAAACGCCGTCTGGCGGATAAGGAAAGAAGAATAGACGCAAATATTAAGAATCTGACTGACAAAGGGAATTATCAGACCATTGAGGAAGCCCGTGAAGGAAGGCGCAGAAAACTGGAGAGGGCTGTCAGGGACATGCAAGACAATGAGCGGGCAATTCGTCGCTACAAGACTCAAGACCGTATTCTCTTCATGATGGCGAAGAGTATGCTTGGCGATATTGTCAATCAAAATGCAGACCTTTTCAAACTGGAGAATGTTTGCGAAAACAATTTCCTCAGTCAGAGGGTTAAGGCTCAAATTAGCGTGAAGAGCAATAATCAACAGATTACCATACAGAAAGACGACATGCCTATCAAAGACTATGGCAAGTTATTCCGACTCCTTAATGACGAGCGTACTGTACAGCTTTTGTCTTATTCTATATTGACCAATCCCCCTTTGATTGACTTTGACCAGATCAGTGAAGAATTAAAACAATACAATACCATTCGCTCTTCAGCCTTCAAATCATTCCAGCAGATGGAACAGGAATCTTTCATTCAGCACGAAAGAGTCCTGACTGATCCGGAAAACAATGATTTCTACCAAGGTGGTAGACGCTACAAGAATAATGAGCAAACAAAGGAGAACGATGCCAAACGCAACAATTTCAGTTCACTGCTAAAAATACTTCAGTGCCTCACACCAGAGGTCATGAACATGTTTGAGGAAAATGACCGTCAACTCATTACGGCCATTCGCAACGCTTTCGACCACAATAGTTACCCCAACTGGGAAGTGTGTAGACAACTCTTGGAACAAGAGCAACAAGTGAATGCTAATATCCAGTTGGAGCTATCGCAGGTTGCAGCATTCCTCATTAGCAAAATCCGTAATTATGTCAAACAAATAGAGGAAGTTTGCCACTCATCTCATCAATAAATATTATCCGAGACCTTATGCCCACCCAGTTCAACGCCCTCTGTTCAGAGCTTTCCCTTTATAATGCATGGAACATTGTAAAGGAGAAAGGCTCTGTGGGTGGTATTGATGGGGTGACGATACAGAAGCTATCCACTATGCACAGAATGTTACGCCCGCATTCAGTATATTCCGGAAATTAAGAAAAAGGAGCCTGTGAAAATCGCTGTTGTTTAAGACTATCTAGCGTTCGTTCTTTGACATTTTGAAACAAATTATATTCGAAAGCATTTGCGAAAAACTGGTTTATGGCTAAAGCCCTTATTTTGAGCAATATAACGTTTTTGAGACATTATATGACTTGTCTGTTTTCTTCGCAAAAGGTAAATATCCTGCAATTTCTTTGGTGGTTTTGCGAAAAATGACTAAATTTGCACACGGATAAATGCAGGATTTTAAAGAGCTTTTTTCGCAAGAATCCAATAAGGAGAAATCAAGCGAATTATTTGCGAACTTTTTGAATGTATGGAATCCATTGAGAATAAGTAAGTTAGTTGTAAAACAGAGATATAAAACCCTGCATTTGAGTATGAAAGAACATGGTAATTGCGAAAATCATGTCCGCGAGATTGCTAAGTCTTGCGAAATCAGTGTTTTAGGGTTTAAAGGAACGTCATCCTACAGTCAGGCGACTTCTTCAAATTCCTTCAGACAGGATAGTTGTAGAAGCTTATCGTTTGGATAGGTATGACAACTTTTTTTTTGCTCGCCGCTGGTAACAGCGATGGGCGTTGTAGAAGCTTATCGTTTGGATAGGTATGACAACAATTTTGACATTCGTATAAATATACGCATCATCTGTTGTAGAAGCTTATCGTTTGGATAGGTATGACAACATGTCTCTAAGCTCCTCGGTGAAGCGCTCGCCGTTGTAGAAGCTTATCGTTTGGATAGGTATGACAACTTTGTACAGGGCTATAGCGCTTTGCTCCCTCTAGTTGTAGAAGCTTATCGTTTGGATAGGTATGACAACTTCCAGCTGCCATCAGCGGGTCTCCCGACACGCTGTTGTAGAAGCTTATCGTTTGGATAGGTATGACAACCATTGAAGTGTTGCCCGGCAAGCTAGAATAGAGTTGTAGAAGCTTATCGTTTGGATAGGTATGACAACTTTTGGGGTAGTTCCGGGAAGAGACTCGATGCGAAGTTGTAGAAGCCTATCGTTTGGATAGGTATGACAACATTCATGTTGGAGAATAACATGATGGATTTTAAGATTGGCGTGAAATAATGTCAATAAATACGCCAAAAGCATAAAAACAAGTAAAGGGCTTGGAACTCTGAGGTTCCAAGCCCTTTACTTTTGTGCGTGTTCTCATGATATCATCCCCCTATAAAGCGATAGTATACGATTATTGTTGGCCGTTGTGTTTTAATTATGACTACAAAAACTTAATATCAATTAAAATGGATGAATGAAATATTGGGATTTCAATCTTAATCACTATTTTTGCAAACGGATTAATAGCGATTAAGACCATGTTTGGGAATACTAATTAAAAAACAATTTAATAAACAACATTTTTAGAGAGTGATTTTAATTAAAAGAGTAAGAAACGAAAGATGATTTATCCGGATTTCCTAGTCCAAAACGCATAATAGGAGAATGCATCTATAGGAGAATTCATTTTATTGTCAAACCCTTTTAGTTATTTCCACATGGGTGTTTATACAGTGAGACAAATTATTCGTGCCCTTAAGCGCGATGGTTGGGTAGAAGTACCACGCAGAGGCACTAGCCATCGTCAATTCACGCATCCTACTAAGCCCGGTCGGGTTACGGTAAGCGTGCATAGTATGAAGGACGAAGTTTCTGGGGACCTTCTCAAGTCTATTGAAAGACAATCTGGATTGGACTTTAGTCTTATCTATGGCGGATAATTGTTGTTGATCCACGGGGGGAGCTTCAGCTCCTCTCACTTTTTTTATACTAATCATAATCACTGACATATAGCATCTTAACGATTAATGGAATCAAAACGAATCATACTGCGGTTGTGGAGGGAGGTGGATGCGGAGAATCTCTTCAAGTATGCATCGGACCCTGACGTGGGACCACGGGCAGGGTGGGCACCACATCAGAGTGCGGAGGAGAGCCGGGAGATTATCCAGAAGTATTTCAGTAACGATCGAACGTGGGCGATAGAGCTGAAAGAGACGGGTGAGATTATCGGTTGCGTGGGCTATCTGCTACCCGGGGAGTGCAATATCTGCATTGGTGAGAACGATGCCGAGGTGGGATACTGGGTGGCGAAGCCGTATTGGAACCAGGGTATCTGTACCGAGGCGCTGAAGTTGGTCATCGATTACTGTTTCAACAAGAAGGGCTTCCACGCCATTTGGGGTGACTACTTCGTGGATAATCCTGCATCAGGTCACGTTATGGAGAAGTGCGGCTTCCGTGAAACGGGTGATACGAGCTACTGCACTCACCTCTATGGTGGAAAGGACCATCTTGTGAAGATTATGAAGTTAGGACATGAGTGATATACCCCTTACTTTCGGCAAAAGAAGTTAGAAGCCCACGCGCTTCTTGGGCTTTGAAGGCGCGATGGGCTGGATGTCGGCCGTAGTGATGCTGAGCAGGTGCTGGCGGTCGGGATTCTTCAGACGGATGCAACGGCGGGCGTGGCAGAGGTAGATATGCTCTAACTGATTAGCCACGAAACGGGCGTTGCCCCAGGTCTTGGCGTCGCGTGACTCATAGGCGGCGGAGATGGCATCCTTGTACTTGTTCCATGCGGAACGGGTGAAGTGATAGCCATAGTCCCTGATGCGCCGGCGGGTGATTTCGAGCAGATCGGCAATGGTGAAGTCGGGGAACTCGAAACGGTTGGGAAAGCGCGAGTCGAGTCCGGGGTTGAGGTCAATCAGGCGTAGCATCTCGTCCTTGTAACCACAGAGCACGATGGCAATGTCGCGCATGTCCTCGTTGGCCAGGATATCCATGAGCAGAGGAATGACGAGTTTGCCCGGGTCGTTGGGGTGGTTGGAGTTGAGGAGATAGGCCTCGTCAATCATCAGAACGCCTCCCCGTGCCATTTCCACCACGTTGCGGACGGCAGTATCCTCGTCGCCCCAGTTGCTGCCGATGAAGGTGCTGCGGTTGCAGCAGACGACGTGTCCTTGGCTGAGCATGCCTGCCTCGTGTAACAGGGAGCCATAGATTTTGCAGACGGTAGTCTTGCCAGTGCCAGGACGTCCGAAGAAGATGGCGTGCAGAGCCAGCTCGTGCTGCTTGCCACGAGGGTTCAGACAGCGCATCAGCTGGTTGTAGCGGTTGAGGGCCAACAGGGCATCAATCTGCTTGCGGATGTTGGCACATCCCACGAGCTTGTCCAGTTCCTGCAAGGGCTGGTTGATGGGTTTCAGGATTTCGACCTTTACCTTGTTGTTTTTCGACATCATGAATTCTCCGAGAGCATTGGTGAAGTCGTCAGGGGTATCGTCATCATCGTCGGACATCAGCCAATCGTCATCATCATCGTCATTGTCGCCATCAGCATTATCAAAGTCATCATCATCATCGTCATTCATGTGGCGGAAGTCGTGAATCATATCGGGAAACGGCAGCCGTTGTGCGTAGTCGTAGAACAGCTGGTACCACTTTGCCATAGGCAGGTCGTCGCGGGTCTCAACGGTGAAGCTGTGGCGGATACACTCGGGCATTGACTCAAACACTGCGATACCCATCTGGTCCCAATGGTCTCGCATCTGGTCTTCGTTAATAAAGTGGCTGGTGGTCAGCAGCACGCCCCTGATGGCAGGTGCCTTGACGTCATAGTAGTCGAAGCTCTGGCTTAACATCGACATGGCCTGCGACAGCCGGTAGACGGGGCTGATGCGGTGGCTTTTTTCGGTGAAGTACATGGGCTCGCGGCTGCCAAAGGGCTCCTCGTCGGCCAGTTCGTCAGTGTGAGGGGGCATGATGTCGATGCAGACAATGATGGCCTCCTCTTCCGTGGCAAAGAGGTATGCCGGTTTGTCGGCAATAAACGGTACGAAGTCTTCTATTTTCCTGACATATACGTGGGGTTTGTGGGCGTGAGCGCCCAGAAAGCCCCAGACAAGATTCTTGCTGAGTAAAGATAGTCGGGTAAACATGGTCATACCATCAAAAGGATTTTCTTGTTTCATCATTCTTTCTATGTTGTGTTTGTTTTTCAGGTGCCGAAGCCCACGACCCTGAGGCGGGGCTTCAGCTCGATGGGGCTGGGCGCGAAGAGTTCGTAGGCGGCCTTGACGTCGGACACCAGCACGTGCTGGTAGTCTTCACGGACAAGTGGCCGGTGGCTTTTGGTGTCAGCCAGACGGTCGGCCAGTGCCGGTATGATACCGTTGCGAACGAATTGTTCTACCCAGCGTGCGTTTCCAAAGTGAGAAGAGCGGTGTTGCAGGGCTTTCTCGATGGAAAGCTGCAACTCGTCACGGGCATCCTTGGCCAGCAGGTACTGGTCCTGCTGGAAGATGTGCTCGGCAATCTGCATGAGTTGTGCCGCAGTGTAGTCGGCAAAATGAAACTTATAGGGAAAACGGTCGTGAAGACCGGGGTTCATCGTCATCAGGCGGTCCATTTCTTCTTTGTAACCGGCAAAGATGACGAGCATGTCGGGATTCTTCTCTGAGAGCGACGTCAGGAGGCTTTCCACGGCACGCCGTCCGTAGTCGTTGTTGCCTTCGCTGCTGTATAGCGTGTAGGCCTCGTCGATGAAGAGCACGTTGCCCTGTGCCTCCCTGAGCAGGTTCTTGACGTTGTCCTCAGTGTCGCCGATAAATCGTCCCACGATGCGGCTTCTGTCGACGGCTATGACTTCGCCTTTCGAGAGCAGGCCCAGCTGGTGGTAGATGCGTCCCAGCATTTTTGCCACGGTGGTCTTGCCAGTACCCGGGCTGCCAGTAAAGATGGCATGGAAGACGTCCTTCGTATCGGTGGGCAGTCCCTGTTGTCGTCGCTCGGCAAAGATTCTGACCTGATGGGCTATGGTGGCAATGCTCTTCTTGATATTGTCGAGCCCCACCATCTGGTTAAGCTCTTGCAGACTTTCCTCATAGCCCGACTGCTGACCGTAGAGTTGTGTAAAGTCGATGTCGTCAGCCTTGAGTTCGTCTTTGTTAAACGATCGTGCCGTATCGGCCAATCGGTGCAGATAAGCCTTCATCACGTGTTCCTGATAGAAGCGGTTGATGTCGGCTCTGGTCCAGTTGGCAATGGTTCCGTCGTCGCATCCCTTTCGGACGGCAGCAGCGAGCTGCCGTGAAACGTCCTCTGAAGGATGAAGGTCCCATGCCGTCAGTTCGCTGAAGAAGCTGTGTACCATCTCCGTAGGAGTAGGCTGCAGCAGCGTCAGCCGTTTTGATTCGGGAAAGAATTCCCTAAGCGAGGGGTACATGTTGAAGAGTGCCTCGACTTCCTGGCTGGTACCGGAAAGCCAGAGACCGTAGCGTTTATTACGAACGGCATTAGAGAGATGTTGGACGATGAGTCGTCCTCCAGTCCCTGTCAGCGCTCCCACATGATCAAGACAGATGGTCTTTCCTGCCTCCGTTTCGTTAAGCAGGCGATTGAATCCGTCCATCGGGTTTTGCAGTGTTGCGTCGTAGAGTGTCGTGCTGTCGACCAGTTCCAACGATGACTTGGTGTACAGCTCGTCGAAGAAGCAGCGGATGGCCGGCAGCGGGTTCTCCTTGCCTTTGTTGATAAAGACATAGCCCGACGGTTGCCGTACCGAATCCTTGACATTGAGGTTCAGGCAACCGGCCCACAGTCGCATGCGGTTGAGGTCGACCGTTGCCTGCCGCAGGTTCTTGGTACCAGGCAGCGTGGCCAGTATGCCCCAGGCTGTGTCGTTGGCTAGAAAGGACATGGCGATATCGTCAGGGTCGAATACGCCATACGCATTGATGGCCTGTATTTCGACAGCCTGTTGCTCATCCACCTGAACCTCCATCACGCCCATGAGTGAATCTCCCAGCGTGAAATGGAGCTTGTAATGGCCAGCCAACCACAGGAAGCGGCTCTGCATTTTGAGCCTCACGGTGCCATGCCGCACTTTCGCGGCATTCTCATCAGCGTCAGTACACATCAAGAAGTAGTCGTCGGCATAGATACAGCAACGAAAGTCATGGTCTTTCAAATTTTTCCTGTCGGTCTCCATTTTCATGATGAAGCACTGTCCTTCGACGCTCATTTCCATGGATTTGATCAAAAGATTGTTGTTTTCAATCATAAATGTTGAAATGTCATTTGATAAAACGTTGTGTGTTCTAACGAATCCGTCACCCGTTGTTCACACAACAGGGACGTACAAGAGTTTGTATGCCGAATAGGGAGTATATCAATATGTCAAAGAACGCGCGAGCCGAAGGCCCAAAGAACGAGAGAGTTTAGAGAGCGCAAGCCTATACACATGGCGTTATGGGCCATGCGTTGGCGTCATTATCGTTGTTGTGCGAAATGCGTTAGATTATCATTCCTTTCATATTGGGGCTGCAAAGATATGAAAAAATCCCGATAACATCCAAATGATTTTTCGGATTTTTTTCGACTTTAACATTTCCACCTTATTATAATAAGAAGGAAGAGGGAAGAAGGAAGAAGTAAGAGGTATCGGCTGCGTCGAGTAAGAAGTAAGAAGGAAGAGGGAAAAGGGAAGAAGTAAGAGGTATCGGCTGCGCCGAGTAAGAAGGAAGAAGGAAGAGGGAAGAAGGAAGAGTTGTTGCTTCGCAATTAAGAGTTAAGAATTAGGAATGAAGTTTGCTTACAGCGCGAAGTCGAGGCCTACGACGAAACGGGGATGAGACTTCAGGAAGTCGTGGGACCAGAGGTAGAGTGTCCAGTGGTGCATGGTGTAGTAGATGCCGGCGGCTGGTGCGACGTCCTGGTCGAAGAGCCACGAATGGATGGCACCGACCATGGGAGTCAGCGTGTGGCCTTCGCTGCAGTGAATGTTATAGCCCAGATATTCGTAGTTGCTGAATGTGTTGGCGTCGCCTTTATTGACACCCCACCAAGTGTTGGTACACCAGAAAAGCCGTTGGTCGCAGGTGATGGTGCCATTGAGGTAGAGGGCTGAGGTGAGATAGGCGAACTTGAAGCTGTCGTTGACGTTGAACGATGGGGTGACTTCAGCACCAACGTTGAACCACTGGCTGAAACTGGTGCCATAGCGGACGAGAGCACCCCAATAGGCGCAGTTGGGACCCGTGTAGAGGTCGATGCCTGTAGCTACATGGTTGCCCAGGCCATACTGGAAAGTGGTGTAGGTCTCCTGGCGGTTGATACCTGGACGGGCCTTGACAGACGTATAGCCGTAAAGCTTGCCGTCACCCACGGTGGCTGCATAATATGGAATCTGACTCATCGCTTTCAAGGAGAAGAGCAGTCCGATAATATAAACAATACATCTTTTCATCACTCTTTCACTCTTCACTTATTTCGGCATTTCCAGAATAAAGCGGCAGCCGTCCTGATAGTCTTTATCGTAGATGAGGTCGCCACCCAAAGTCAGGGCATGCCGCTTGGTGAGCGAGAGACCGAGTCCCAAACCCTCAGAGAGGTCGTCAATCTTGCTGAACGGCTTGTAAATCAGTTCGTCAGAATTGTCGGGCAACCCGGGACCAGTGTCCTCGACGGTGAAACGGATGGTAGTATCGGTTTCAGAGACGTGCAGCCGGATGTGCTCGTGGTCAGAGAACTTGGCAGCATTGTACAGCAACTCACGGATGGACCTCATCAGATAGAGGCGGTTTGTCAGTATGCAAACACCGTCAGACAGCTCGCTCTCGAAGTTGACATTCACCCGCTGGAAGTGCCCATGGGTATAGTCAATGCTCTCGCGGGCCACATCGTTGCACGACACCTCGTCGTGGCGGTTGCCCATCAGTTCATCGGCACCTGTCGTTGACGAGCTGTCGAAGAGCATCAGTATCATGCGCTTCAAGTGCATGGCGTTATATTTCATCATACCCATCATATCGTTCAGATTCTCCTCCTCGAAGGAGCCTGTAGCAGCATCTTTCTTGCACCGCGAAACGATGCTGTCGTACAGCACGTTAGCAAAGCCAACGATGATGTTCAGCGGGGTACGTATCTGGTGTGACAAGTTCTGGATGAACAGTGTCTTCTTCCTGACGGCCTCTTCTGCCAGGTCCATGTCGTGGGCACGCTGCTCGTTGCGCTTCCTGATTTCCTCGGCGGTCTGGCGGATGCTGCCCATACGGTCGTGCAGTGCCTGCTGCATGGTGGCGAAGGCGTTCTGCAAGTGTCCGACATCGTCATTCTGACGAGAGCGTGGAATCACTTCGCTATAATCACCGCTGGCAATACGCTGTGTGATACCCAACAGTTGGTTGATGGGATGGATGGTCTGCTTGACAACCACGTTGCTCAGCCACATGATAGCCAACAGTCCGATGATGATAAGGGCGATGATGACGTAACCGAGACGGTCGAAACCCGACAGGATTTCCTTGTCGGGACATACCATGGCTAAGCTCCAGTCGGTGCCGGGCACAGGATGGTAGCATACGTGACAAATCTCACCGTGCAGGTCGACGTGCATATAACCAATTTTACCTTCTATCATCTGGTATCCCAGCGTAATAATGTCAGCATTCTTGGTAGGGTCAGCGTCCGTAAAAATGGTCTTGCGGAACAGCTGCGTGCTGTCAGGATGGACAAAGTAGCGTCCGTCGCCGCCAATCAGCATGAAGTAGGCATCCGAATAGGATTGACTGGTTGAAAGGACAGCCTTTGCCAGCTGGCTGAAAGAGAAATCGGCGGACAGTACCCCGACGACATGTCCCTCTTCAGAACGCAACGGACGGCTGTACGTTGCTACCGCCTCATTGTGGTTGATAGTTCCTTCCGTATGTTCGCTGAAAGGCTCTACCCAGCTTGCCCTGCCCTTCATGAGCGGTACGCGGTACCAGTCCTTGTCGTAATACGCATAGTTCGTTTCCCGTACGGAAACGATGGTGTCGACCTCGTTGACGGTGTAAATGGAGAAATAGCGTCCGTATTGCGGGAAGGTATTCGGCACGGTACTGACGGAGCAACTCAGGATATTGGGGTTGAAGCGAACCATGCGCTTTGAGACAGACTCTAATGAGTCAGGCGTGAAATGCTCCTCCAACAGCCAGGCATTGGCGTTGGTCGAGGTCTCTATGGTGTTCATATAGTTTCTCACGCGCTGAATCGTCGTTTTCAGAATGCTGTTGGTGCGCTGGATAGCCTGTTGGCGAATCAGGTATCGCGACTGCACGTAGAAGGCACCTAACGACAACACGAAGAGGGGTACGGCCAAGAGCATGATGTCAAGGCTGAGGACTTTGGATATACTGCGGCTGAACTTACTCATGGCTCGCCTCCTTTCCTTCTTTTACTTCCTTTTCAGCCTCTTCCGCCTCAATCTGCAAGGCCTCAACCATGTGGTTAAGCAGGTCGAGGACTATCTCGCTCTGCTCCTTGATGACCTCCACCTCGTAGCCGGCCTCCTGCGTACTGAGCGTCTCATAGTTGTTCGTGAGTTTCATGACACTCCGCTCAATGAGGTCAGACGGCACGGTCATCTGCGTCGTCATATAGTGGAGGAAGGTCGTCTTCATGCGGTCCGACCCCTGAGCACTGCCCAGAGCCTTGCGCAACTCCTCGCTTCGCTGTGTCAGCCGCTTTGTCAGCTGTTCCAGCTCCGTCGACTTTGCCGCCAACGACCGTTGCATCTGCTGGAAGTGGTCCTGCAGCCGTCCTATCTCGTCGTCGCGCTGAGCGTTGGACACAGCCTCGTCATAGTGTCCCTCTGCTATGCGCTCCGCCGAACGTGTCAGCATGCGCAGGGGTTTCATCCGCCGACGGATAAGCAGGTGACAGAGAGCGAAGAAGAGTGCTACGCCTACGACAGTAATGACCAGCACCATCAGAATCAGGCTGTTATGCGCACCGAGGATGTCATCTTGACGGTACACCACACCGGCACTCCATCCTAACTGCTTCATCGGCATCCCATACTCCTTGGTACGAAGGAAAGGCTTATAGAACACATACCACGCCTCCCTGTCCATATGGAACGCCTTGCTACCCGTCTCGCCGGCCACCATGGCGCGGGCAGCCTCCTGAGCTTCCGGACTTTTCACGAGCGTCTTTCCGAATACCGTCTTACTCGTCAGCTTCTCCTCGTCAGGGTGAACCACATACGACCCCTTGTCGTTCAGCAGCACAGCATAGCCGCGCGAGAAAGGCTTGGTGGCATGAATAATGTCCGTCAGCACCTCAATGGACAGGTCGGAAGCCACCACACCCACACACTCGCCCTGGTCGTATATCGGAAGACAGAAGGTGATGAGCGCCTCCCGCTCGGTGTCCTCGTTCTTTAGCGGTCCCACCCAGCAGGCCTGCTTCACGTTCATCGGTTCCGTGTACCATATCTGCTCGTTGTAAGGACGGTTGGTAAACTTGTCCAACGTCTCCAGCTCCGTCTTTTCGTTCGTAGTGTTTTCGCTGCCCTTGCAGTGGATATAAGCCATATACAGGTGGTGGCCGGGATAGTAGTCCGGCTTGAAGACGATGGCACAGCCTACGATGTAGGGATTCGTCTCTACAATCCTGCGGCTATAGGTAAACATACGGTCAGGCTGACGAAGATGCCCCTGCAGATCCTGATAGACATTAAACGTCGTCTGCTCGACGCTCATCATGATGTTGTCAATGTGCAACACTGTGGCATCCAGCATCTGTTCGGCATTCTTCTTCGCTTCATCCTTCAGGATCTCACGAGAGAAATACTGCATCACCGCCAACGACAGCAACAGCAGCAACACCATCTCACAGACCACCAGCATATTCAGCCTGAGCGACGTATGGGGAATGTTTATTTTCGACAGCCTCAGCACACTCTTACCTCTTACTTCTTACTTTTTACTTCTTACTCGGCGTAGCCGATACCTCTTAATTCTTACTTCTTAATTCTTACTTCTTTACCACAAGTGCCACCGACCAGTCAACATGCTCAATCGGCGCATAATAGACCCTCGACGGCACACCGTTCACCTCTAGGTCAATCACACCCTTTTTCCTCAGCTCCAGACTGCGTCCCACCTGTTCCTGAGTCATCTTCACACTCTTCCCTTCAGGATGGGCTATGCAGCTGCCGTCGCTATTGATAACCACCGTAAAATAGTCAGCATCATTGTCTATAAAGACATCCAGCAACTCATTGTGCCTGTTTCCCTCGTCAATGCGCTGCAGTTCCTTAGCGAGCCATTCGAACGTCATGTCGGCACCACACACACACGCCAGCCGACCCGTTTTGTCGAACACAGATTTGACAAACGTCGTGTAGTGACCACTGATCTTCGTACCGTCGTAGTAGTAATACGGTTCCGACCAGAAACTCTCATTGGACTTCTTGGCACGTACGTACCAGTCGGACTTATGGTAGTTGTGACGTGCCGAACCTACCAGACGCATTTCAAATGCGCTGCTGTCCACATGATGCACATAAGGCTCGAACCACTGTCCCTCCTTAGGGAAGTAGTTAGGTTCGAAGGCCGCAAAGTAGCCCCTCACCTCAGGATTCAGGCTCACCTTGCTCTCCAGTGCCGCAATGACCGCTTCCGGCGAGTCCAGATGCTTTTCCACTTCATCGAACACATTTCTGGCATTTATCTCCATGCCCCGAATGGTCTTGGCAATCTTCTCCGACGCCACGTCGAGCATGCCCACATAGCGCACGTGCTTCACTGCCTTCTGGGCCCGATAGGCAGTAAAACCACTCACGGCAGCAATCACTATAGCCACCGCCAGTACAGTCAGTAGCACGTATGGCGTTCGTTTTCTTTCAGTTGTTTTAGATGTCTGTTCCACGGTTATGAATATTTATAGTATAAGTTTAGATTGCAAATATACACATTTTCCTGTTCATTGTTCATCATTCATCGTTCATAGTTGCAGTCGTTTAACATCTTTTATCACAATCTACTCACTTTTCCGTTTATGAAAGAGTAACTGAAGAACTGTGGGAGTGACGAAACAAGGTGACACGGTACCGATACCGTGTCACCTTTGTGTCATGGGGCTGGTGATTATATGTTACATGTCCTCGTAGGTATCAAGGTAGGTAACGTGGGTGACGAGATACTCGTCGACGCCATGCTTGCCGTCGGCACCACCGATACCCGACTTCTTCACGCCGGCATGGAAGCCCTGAATGGCCTCGAAGTGCTCGCGGTTGATGTAGGTCTCGCCGAACTCCAGTTCACGGCAGGCCTTCACAGCGATGTTCAGGTCCTTGGTGAAGATGCTGGAAGCCAGACCGTATTCACAGTCGTTGGCATACTTGATAGCCTCGTCGATGTCGGAGAACTCCACCAGCGGAATGACAGGTCCGAAGGTCTCCTCGTGGATGATGTCCATGTCCTGACGGCAGTTGTCGAGCACCGTAGCAGCATAGAAGTAACCCTTCGTGCCGACGCGGTGACCGCCGCAGAGCAGCTTGGCACCCTGCTTGATGGCACGCTCCACCTTCTCGGTGACACTCTCCAAGGCACGGGCCTCGACCAATGGACCCATGTCGACGCTCTCGTCGGCGCAGACATCGCCCACCTTTACCTTCGACATCTTGTCTACCAGAATCTTGGTGAAGGCCTCCTTGACCTCCTTCTGCACATAGACGCGCTCTGCGTTGTTGCAAATCTGACCGTTGTTGCCAATGCGGCTGTCGACAATCCACTGTGCAGCGCGCTCCAGGTCAGCATCCTTCATGACGATGGCAGGAGCCTTGCCGCCGAGTTCGAGGCTGATCTTGGTGATATTCTTCGAGGCGGCGGCCATGATGCTCTCACCGGCACCAACAGAACCAGTGACAGAAACGATGTCAATCTTCGGCGAGCCGGCCATCTCGTTGCCAATGACACTTCCCTTGCCGGTAACAATATTGATGACACCTGCGGGCAGACCTGTCTCAGCGACGACCTTGGCAAACTCCGTACAGTTCTCAGGGGTAAGCTGTGAGGGCTTGATGACGATAGTACAGCCGGCAATCAGCGCAGCACCAGCCTTACGGGCGATGAGGAAGAAGGGGAAGTTCCAGGGCAGGATGCCAGCCACGACGCCAATGGGCTTCTTCGTGAGCAGGATGGTCTCGTTGGGGCGGTCTGAAGGAATAATCTCACCCTCGATATGGCGGGCGAAGGAGGCCATGTACTCGAAATAGGCAATCGTGGCACCCACCTCGATAGAAGCCCAGGTGCGGGTCTTGCCCTGCTCGCGCATGATGATCTCGGTGAACTCCTTCTCGCGCTTCTTGATACCGTCGGCCATCTTCAGCAGATACTGTGCACGCTCGATGGCAGGCGTCTTGCCCCAGGCCTTCTGGGCGGCACGGGCAGCGTCGAGGGCGCGGTTCACATCTTCAATGGTTCCTTCCGGCTGGCGGGAGATTACTTCCTCCGTAGAGGGGTTCAACACGTCAATCCACTGGCCGTTCGAGCTCTCGCAGAACTGGCCGTTGATGTACATCTTTAAGTCTTTCATATTCGTTTGTTTTAGTAAAAGGATAGTTTGTTGGTGCAAACTTACATAAAAATTTCGATTTAAACACCAATAAGATAAAGAAATTAAGTTTTCTTTAGAGGAAATATAGTAAAAAACTACTCCTCCCACTTGATGCTCACGTGGTCGAAGCCCATGGCGCGCATCATGTTGCGGAAATGGGACTCGCCGTTCTGGCGGGCGATGGCAAGGTTGGCTGGGGTGAGGCAGTGGGCAAGCATCTGACGGTAGGCCTTGCGATAGAGGGCGTCACGGTCCTTATGGCTCCAGCGTCCATTCTCGGCAAAGCTTTGTGTGCGTGCCTCGTCGATGAAGTCGCGGTCAAGGAGTGCTACTTTTGGCAATGTGACTTCAATGCTGTCGCCTGAGGTCTGAATCCATCCGGGCTTGACCTGGTGCATGTTGACGCCGAGGCGGATGGTACCGTAGTAGATGCGTGCCAGATGGTCATCGCTGAAAATGCCCCGGCGAACGGTATCGACGAGTTCCTCGTTGCTAACGGACAGGAACTCCCATTCACCGATGGCCTTGATGCTGGTAATCTGCTGGGGGGTGAGCTCAATGCCCTGGTTCTTGGTGATGTGCAGATCGGTCTGGCGGACGGCGCTGCAGAACCAAACGCTGAAAATGATGACGGCGACGATGATAGCACCGATAGCGGCAAGTTTGATTTTATAGTTCATAGTTCACAGTTATTGCGGGCGGAAGCAAATTCTTCACTTTTCACTCTTCACTTTTCCCTTTTCCAGGCTTGAATTAATGATGTCCATCATGTTCAGATTACGGCGGAAGGCAATGATGATGTCCTCCTCACGGTAGCCCATCTGGGTGAGCATGGGTACGAGTACACGGGCGGCATTCTGCTGGGCTTGTTCCTTAATAGCCAGGCGGGGAATGCTGTTGACGATGACCTGACGACCTTGTTGTTCGTATGACGCCAGTTCCTTGTCGGTGAAGCGCGAACGGGTCAGTCCGACGTATTCACGAATCTCCTTGCGGTTGATTTTCGACGAGGTGAGCAGCACCTGCGGATCGGGCAGCAAGATGGTAATCTTTCGACCGTGGCGCTCGATATTCTTGTCAGTAAACAGAGAGAAATCGATATAGGCCTTCAGCGTGGCATCCATGGGGATGGCTATCTGTCGTTCACCCAGGGGCAGGGGAATGTCGATGTCCTTGCTCAGCAGGTTGCCTTTCAGTCGCAGCACATCCTTGTGAGTGACAATCTTATGGATGTGGTACTCAGTGGTGTAGAGTCGGGAACATTTCTGAATCTGCGTGACAAGCATGGGGATGGTGTCAACAGCTGATGTGCTGACCTCGGTGTCCGATGTCTCTCCAGCTGCATCGTTGCCGCACGAAGTGCAGAGGGCAGCGACGATGATAAGAATTATTAGTTTATTGTTCATAGTTCTCAACTCTTAATTCTCAACTCTTAATTCTTAATTGCCGTCAGGCAACAACTCTTAATTCTTAACTCTTAATTCTTAACTTTTAAGTCATACAGGCGGACTGGCCGTGTAGCTGTCCGCCTGTATGGGTTAAACAAGGTTGGGTGTGTTTACTGTTTCACGATAGTAGCGTACATCTTGTCGCTCTGGGAACGGCTGGGATACAACTTGATGGTGTATTTGCCGGCCTCGTCGATGCGCAGGTTTCCGCCACCTTCTGAAAGGTCGTCGAGCTTGCCACCGAGGTTGATGTCCCACGAGCCATTAGTGGTGAACTTGAACTCGTCGGCAGCCAGGTCAGTAGTAATCTCCCAGCAGTCGTCGGCCATATTATAGGTCATGACGGTGTAAGCACCGGCATCCCATCCGCCAGGTGTGGCAGGACCGACAAGTCCCCACGTCAGTTTGGTAGCTTTCAGCGAACCACCAGCGACATCGGCCACAAGACGGTAGTAACCAGCCTCGGTGCAGTTGATGTTGCCGCCCTTGCCAGCCTCACCAGTGAAGATGGGGTCGTAGGTGTTGAAGCTGTCGTAGTTGTACTCGGCACTCCAGTTGCGCTCCTTGGTGAACTTGAATTCGCCGTCCATGTAAGCGAAACCTACATAGACACCGTCGAAGTTGGCAGAACGCAGTGCGGGTGCGAGTTCAGGCGTCCAACCCCATTCTGGCATTCCGGCAGCAGAGGTGTTGTACTTCTGGGCATTGCCAGGTACATAGATGAATTCCGAGAAGTTCATCTTCTCAATCTTGTAGGTGTAGTTCATCATGTTGATGGTCATGCGGTAGATACCTGCAGCCTCAATCTTACCAGCCTGAGGATTGTCGGTAACGAGCATGCCTTCCATGCTGGTGTCACCGTCGACGACGGTACCAACGACACCCTTCTCACCGCCTGCCCAGAAGTCATTGTCGTAGTTGTTCTGCGGAATGATCTTCCAATACTGGTTGTCGGCAGTCGTGGTGAACACAATCTGGAACTCGGGATTGTCGTAGACGTCGCCACCGCCCAGGTGTGTGAAGGGCAGAGCACCTTCCTTGTTCCATCCTGCAAAGTCACCAGTGAGCCAATAGCCGGTGTCAATGAACGGTGCATTGGGAACGGCCTTGATGATAACTTTCGCTGTGCCGGTCTTGACAGACGTGAGCTTGTTGTCGAGCCACATGCTGACAGTGGCGTCGATGGTGCGCTCTATGGGAGCCTTACCAAAGGTGCCCTCTACGTACTCCTCGAGGTCGCCAATTCTCATGGCACCGTCGGCAGTCAGCTCATAGGTGTTATCACCCAACTGGATGCTATAGACGGGGGCATAGGTTTCCTGTGATGCTGTGGGTGCAGTGATGTTGCACACCTTGACGGTGGTCTGTCCAGGCATGAAGTCGGCAAAGTTGATGACACCGACTGCCGAAACATTACCGTCGGTGAAGGAGACTGCGTCGGGCTGTGGCACCACCTGCGGGTTTGCCCAGTCCTTGTAGTCGTCGGTGCATGCTGCTACCGACGCTACAAGTGCTATCAATGATAATATTTTCTTGATCATAGTCGTTATTCCTTAATAGTTATTGTTTGATGAAACGAATGTAACCAGTGATGTCGTTGAAGATGATCAGGTAGTCGCCAGCTTCGTCGACAACAAGATTGTCGCCATTGCCCACACCGTATACATACATGCCTGCAGAGTAGGGAATGAAGGCACCACCCTTGTTGTAGTCCCATGAACCAGCCTGTTTGATCTTGATCTGTGCGCCGGCATCGAGGTGCTGTGAGATGTACCAGTCGTGGTTCTCCCAACCGGTAGAGCACGGGGTCATGTCAGTATCGCTCCACTCGTTGAAGTCACCGGAGATGGCCATGCCAGTGAAGACGGGAGCACTGCCCTCGTAAGGCTCAACGGTGAGCTTGTCCTCAGCGGTATTCAGCGTGACGGTGTAGAGACCGGCAGCAGGTACGGTGATGTTGCCTGAGCCGCCGTCGTTCTTCACATATGTACCGAAGCTGTCGCCCTGACCCCACTGGGTAGCCCAGTTGTCGTCCATAGAGCCACGGAGCTTGAAGCCGCTGCCAGCGAGATAGCCAATCCAGCGGATTTCGCCCTGACCAGTCTTCTTGTCGTACTCGGCACCTTCAATGGTCTGCATCGGAATGACGCACTTACCCAGGTCACCGCCCCATGAGCCGTCAGCGATGTCGGCACCGATGAGCCACCAGATTTCGGGATCAGCGGGCTTCAGCTCGACATAGTAAGGAATGGTGGTCATATTGATGACGTTCGAGTAGATGACATTGTACTCCTTGAAGGAAGCGTCGCGGATAGCAGACTTGACACGGATGGCCAGCTGCTGCTTGGCAGGTACGGCAGACTCTTCCTTCCAGCCCAACAGCTCTTCCAGCGAGCGGTTCAATGTCTCGGTGCTAATCTCGGCATTCTGACCGTTAGAATAGGTCTCGGCCAGTTCAAAGAAGTCTGCACCCGTATTGTCCTCAAGGTCGGCATCGAAAGCCTGGTTGAAGCTGCCTGACGGTGACACCTGAACAGTGTAGGTTGGCACCACGGGGGCATTGAAGTTGTTGTAAGGAGTGGGCTGCGACCATGTGAGCGACACGGTAGATGACTTCTGCAGGTCGACATTGTCCTTGACGGCCGGTTCGTTGAGCACGAACTGGCTGGGCTGCGCAATGGTGGGGTTCGACTCGTTGTCGTCCTTACATCCGGCCAGGAGCACCAGTCCGGCAGCCATCAGTATTGTTGATTTGAATAATGTCTTCATAATTCTCAATTCTTAATTTTCGATTGTCAATTCTCAATTGTCAATTCTCAATTATTAATATCCCTCGTTCTGCTTCAGGTTGGGGTTGGCATTGACATCCTCAGCAGGCAGGGCAAACAGGTTACGATAAGCAGGCAGGGCTGCACCGTTCTGTGAACCACCCTTCCACTCCCAGAGATACTTGCCACTGTCGTTACCGCCAAAGTATCCGTAGCGGATAAGGTCGGTACGACGGAAGCCCTCAAAGTAGAGCTCACGTGAACGCTCGTCCAGAATCTGCTGCAGTGAGTAGCTGGTCAGCGTCGTGGTATTGGCACGCTGGCGCAGGGCGTTGATGTAGCCTGCACCGGTAGCCGATGTAGTACCTCCATTTATACGGGCATCGGCTTCGGCAGCGATGAGGTAAGCCTCAGCAGAGCGCATGAGGAAGAAGTCAGTGTCGATGAACTGAGAGTTGTGAGCAGAACCGCTTCCTGCATAAGTATTACGGTACTTACCTACTGAATAGCCAGAAGTAAACTCGGTGGGAACGGTTACATAGAGCTCACGGTCGATGCCGAAGAACAGGGCACGGTCGTCACCGGCTACAGTCGCCATATCCTTGATAGAGACTGTGGGAGCATTGTTGTTGGGGAAGAACTTGGCAACGAGGGTGCTACGAGCACGGTTACCAGCCCAGAATTCGCTGGTGCCGTAGTTCTGCTCAGTATCCATGTCAGCCTTCCACGTGGAAGCCATCAGGAACAGAGAAGTACACCATGCGGTAGTCTTGACACCATCCTGCAGAATGGGGAGGATAGCCTCCTGTGAAGCGCCATTGCTACCATTGTCGCCCATGAAGAGCATCTGGTAGGCGCTGAAGCCGTTCATGCCTTGTGTCCACAGCTTGTGGGGACCATTGATGATCTTCTCGGCATACTGCTTGGCCTCAGCCCACTTGGCTGTGCCGGTATACACCTCGGCATTCAGATAGAGACGGGCCAGCAGCATATAGGCTGCATCCTGGTCGGCACGACCGTAGCCGCTATCGGTGTCCTTGCGGACAGCAGGAGCCATCATCTTATCCTTAACGTCGAGCAGCTCGCTCTCAATCCACTTGAAGAGTTCGGCGCGCTGAATCTGCTCAGGAGAGGTAGACATCAGCTTGGTAGCAAAAGGCACATTGCCGAAGCAGTCCATGAGGTGGTAGTAGTACAGGGCACGGAGGAAACGGACCTCGGCCTCGCGGGTGGCATCAACGCCGGCGCAAACCTCAAGATAGTGGTTGCAGTAGGCGATACCCGTGTACAGACGATAGTAGAAACCTTGCAACATGGGGTGAGAAGCATCCCACTGGTTGAAGTTGAAGGCGGGAATACCAGGGTCGCCCCAGGCACAGATGCCCTCGTCGGTCGTTAACTCATTAGCATTGAACAGCTGGCGTACGAAACCTGCCGTACCACCGTCCAGACCGTCAATGTCGACGTCACCGCCCTGACCGCCCTGACCTTGCAGGGCCATGTTAGCATAGCACTTGGTGTACAATGCTGCCTCGTCGGGTACCATAGTCTTACTGGGGTCGATAGGTGTCACGTCCAGGTCCTTGGTACAGGAGGTCATACCGAGAAGCAGCGTGGCTGCTGCCACCGGGATTATATTTTTGATGAATCTTTTCATGACTTTATTCCTTATTATTTATTAATTGTCAATATCAATTGTCAATTCTTAGAAGTTGAGGTTAACACCCATCTGCACAGTGAAGGGACGCGGATACATGTTGTTGTCGATACCGCCATACACCTCAGGATCGATACCCTTGTACTTGGTGATGGTGAACACGTTGGTAGCACTCACATAGACACGGCCGTTGAGGAAGTCGTCCCAAGTCTTGAACGAATAGCCCAGCGTGATATTGTCGCACTTCAGGAATGAAGCGTTGTGGACAAAATAGTCAGACAATGCGTGGTCGTAAGTCGACCAGTTGCGCTCGATGGCACCGGGGATGACGTTCTGCAGATAGCCGAAGGAAGAGTCATAGCGCTTCGAAACATTCGAGTAGCCGGCTTCCTTGTCCCAATAGACATAGTTGTCGAAGCTGGCACGCAGGTTGAAGCCTAAATCCCAGTTCTTATACTGTATGCGTGAGCTCAAGCCAGCAGTATAGGGAGCATCAGGGCTCTTGTAGAAGTAGCGGTCAGAGTCGTTGATCTGGCCGTCGCCGTTACGGTCGACATAGACACCCTCAAGGGGCTGTCCGTTCTCACCGTAAACCTGCTGGTAGACATAGAAGGAATTGTGTGGATAACCTACAGAGTGAGCCTGACAGTCGTTACCAGTACCAGAAGAGATGCGACCGGTCATCACCAGCGATGACTCGCCCGTGAGCTCCGTAATCTTGTTCTTGTTGTAGCTGAAGTTACCGGTAACCTCCCACTGCCAGTCCTCGGTCTGTACGGGACGTACGGTCAGAGAAGCCTCGAAACCTCTGTTCTCCAAAGAACCGATGTTCGAGCGTACCATGTTACGGAAGTTGGAGCCAGCCGATACAGAAGCATCGTTGATCAGGTCGGTGGTCTTACGATAGTAGTAGTCGAAGCTACCGCTAAAACGGTTGTGGAAGAAGGTGAAGTCCAGACCGACGTTGGTGGTCGTGGTAGTCTCCCACTTCAGGTCCTGATTATAGGCATCGGGACGATAGAGCAGACCGTCGTCGTTGACGCCAAGGATAGGATAGCGTCCGTCGACATTCGTTGTGTTGACATTATAGGTGGCGAAGTAGTTGTAGTCGCCAATGCCGTTCTGCTGACCGGTCTTACCCCAGCCGAAACGGGCTTTCAACTCGTCCATCCAGGTGACATCCTTCAGGAACGACTCACCATTGATCTTCCAACCAAGGGCTACTGACGGGAATGTTGCCCAGTGTTCCTTGAAGCGGCTGGAACCGTCGTGACGCAGCGTGAAGGTTACCATGTAGCGGTCGAAAGCGTTGTAGAAAGCACGACCGAAGAAGCTGACGAGATAGCTCTCAGACTTCCAGATGCTGGTACTCTCCTTGTAGGGCTTGCCGGCAGCAGCTTCTGTGGTACCGTCGTCGTGGGTAATCACCTGATTGGTGGTCAGGGGGTAGCGACCTGCATAGTGGCTGTCACCCTGATACTTCGTATGGCTCCACTCGTAACCGGCCATGATGTCGAAGTGCTGGGTCTTCAGGAAGTCCTTATAATACTGTGCGTAGGCAGAGTAAGTAAGGTTATACTTCTTCTCGTAGGAGTAGCCATAGTTGCCATAATAGAAGTTGGAGGGACCAAAAGCATCATAATCCGTCTTCTGCTTACCGTTGGCCCAGTCGCCGCTGGCATTCATGTGGATGCGCAGGTCCTCGAAACCGTGAACCTGATAGTCCATCTCAATGTTACCCATGTAGTCAAACGAGTTGGCACGGTCGTTCTTCTCGGCCAGACGTGACAGGGGATTGGCCACTGTGTTACGGTTCCACATGGTGGGATAGAAGGGGTCGTTCAGCGACGAACCGCTGTCTCTCCACTGCCAGTAGCCGCCATAGTTCTGGAAGGCGGGGTCGCTGGAGTAGATGGGCTGTGTGGGATCCATGCGGGTAGCATCACCAATGGCGGCCTCGTTGGCATAGCGGTTGAACGAGTGCATGAACTTACCGTTGATGTTGAACTTCAGGTGGTCCTTCAGCAGTGAGGGATTCACCGTGATGCTTGCTGTGGTACGCTGGAAGCTGGAGCCCTTCAGGATACCTTCCTGCTCCGTATAGCCTGCGCTGACACGGTAAGGCATGTTCTTCAAGCCACCGGCAACGGTGACGTTGTGGTCAACACCGATAGCACCCTGGAAGATCTCGTCCTGCCAGTCGGTATTGGCATCACCCAGCAGGGCGGCAGCCTCAGAGTCGGCACCGTAGTAATTGCGGATGAAGTTACGATACTCGTCGCCTTTTAGCACGTCGAGAGTCTTCTTCTTCATCGAGTACGACACGTTACCGTTGTAGCTGATGTGCGGCTTCTGATTGACACGGCCTTTCTTGGTTGTGATGATGATGACACCATTAGAACCACGGCTACCATAGATGGCGGTAGCAGAGGCATCCTTCAGGACGGTGAACGACTCGATATCGTTGGGGTTCACCATATTCAGGGCATTGGGAGCACCCTTGACACCCTGATTGTCCATAGCCAGACCGTCGATAACGATCAGCGGGTCGTTAGAGGCGTTCAGTGACGAACCGCCACGAATACGGATGGTAGCACCACCACCAGGGGTACCACCGCCATTGGTGACGTTCACACCGGCAATCTTACCCTGGATCATGTCCTGGGCTGAGGTAATCAGACCGTGGTTCTTCTCGTCGGGCTTGATGGCCGTCACTGAACCGGTCAGGTCTGTCTTACGTGCAACACCGTAACCGATGACCACCACGTTTTCCAACATCGTGGCATCTTCCTGCAGTATCACCTCCAAGGAGGGGGCTGCCTTGACAGTCTGTGTCTGGTAGCCGATATAGCTGATGCTGATGTCGGCACCTTGGTTAGCTTTCAAGGTGAAATTACCGTCGAAGTCCGATACGGTAGCGGTCTGTGTTCCGTCCACGCGTACGGTAGCACCGATGATGGGTTCACCCATAGCATCCTTAACATGGCCTTTGACGTCTATCTGCGCAAAGGCTCCCACCGAAAGAAAGAGTCCTAATAGGAGGACAAGCATTCTAAACGGCAATTGAATGTTTACCTGCTTCATCTTTTAATTTTTAAAGTTAGTATAATATATTAAGTTCTCGAATTTCGAAAGATTTGATTTAAATCAAGTGCAAAAGTAAGGAAAGTTTTCATACGTTGATACTTTTTTTGATATAAATGCGTTATTAGTACAGTGCAAACGTTTGCATTACTGTTTCTTAACAAATGGATGAGAGAAGATAACAACGAATGAAACTTTTCAATAACTTTGCAAGCAGAACGTGAAAGAATGCCCACGCATCATAGTACGAATATCACTAAAAACCGCATGAAAGAGAAGACGCCAATGACAATGAAGGATATAGCCCGCGAGTTTGGAATCTCGGTGGCTACCGTCTCACGTGCGCTAAAGGATTCGCCACGTATCTCGGCAGAGCGTAGGGCGGCCATCCAGCAGTATGCCCGCGAACATAACTTCACGCCGAACGTCATTGCGGAGTCGCTGCGGTTCTCGCGCATCCAACCCATCAAGGTCATTGGGGTCATCATTCCGGAGTTTACGCATTTCTACTTCATGTCGGTGCTTACCGGTATCGAGGAGGAGGCGTCAGCTCGCGGCTACCGTATCATGGTGGCACAGAGCTCGGAACAGTATGAGCGTGAGGTACGCATCTGTCAGTCGTTCTATGAGAACAAAGTCTGCGGCATCATTGTCAGCCAGGCCAAGGACACGCAGAAGTACGACCATTTCCAGCGGCTGATGAACGAGGGCGTTCCCCTGGTATTCTATGATAGAATATGTACGGGCGTGAACGCGAGCCGTGTAGTGGTCGACGACTATATGGGCGCCTATAATGCCGTAACACACCTTATCGAGACAGGCTGCAAGCGCATTGCCTTTTATGGTGCTCCACAGACGCTGGAGATATCGAAGAACCGCTTCAACGGCTATAAGGACGCCCTGCTGAAACATGGGTTGGTTTACGACGAGACCATCACGCGCATTTGTGACAACCGCGCTGATGCTGAGGCCATTACGCCAGAGATTCTACAGATGGACAACCGACCTGATGCCTTCTTTGCCGTCAACGACGACACTGCCATCGGCATTCTCTATACCGCCAAGCGCATGGGTCTCAAGGTACCTAAGGACATCAGCATTTGTGGCTTCACCAATGGCCAGCGTGCCGTGGCCTGTGACCCCATGCTGACCACCGTCGAACAGCGTGGCATCAAGGTGGGTGAGGAAGCTGCCGACATCCTCATCGGTCATGTCGAAGGCACCATTCCTCTGGAGAAGGCTGAACGCCGCATCGTACGTACTCGCCTGATTATCAGAGGAACAACGAGGTGAGAATTAAGAAGTAAGAGTTAAGAATTAAGAGATGTTGCCTAACGGCAATTATGAATTAAGAAGTAGGAATTAAGAAGTAAGAGATATGAAACAAAAACCGAATCTACCGTTTTGGAGCCTGTGGAACCTGAGCTTTGGGTTCTTTGGCGTACAGATTGCCTATGCCCTGCAGTCTGCCAACATTTCACGTATTTTTGCCACATTGGGTGCCGACCCGCACTCGTTGAGTTATTTCTGGATTCTGCCCCCTCTGATGGGCATCTTGGTACAGCCTATCGTAGGTACGCTAAGTGACAAGACGTGGACACGCTTCGGTCGGCGTATACCCTATCTGTTCGTGGGGGCTGCCGTAGCCGTACTGGTCATGTGTCTGCTGCCTAACGCCGGTTCGCTGGGACTAGCCGTCAGTGCTGCCATGATTTTCGGACTGATAGCCCTGATGTTCCTTGACACCAGCATCAATATGGCCATGCAGCCCTTTAAAATGTTGGTAGGCGATATGGTGAACGAGGAGCAGAAGGCCAAGGCCTACAGCATCCAGTCGTTCCTCTGTAATGCTGGTTCTGTGGCAGGCTATCTCTTCCCCTTTATTTTTACCTTTATCGGTATCAGCAATGTGGCCGAGAAAGGCGTCATACCCGACTCTGTCATCTGGTCGTTCTACATCGGTGCTGCTATTCTGATACTCTGTGTTATCTATACGACGCTGAAGGTCAAGGAGTGGAACCCGAAGGAATATGCGGAGTACAACAGCCTCACCCCCGACCCCTCTCCAAAGGGCGAGGGGAGTGAAAACTCTGCCAACTGGATTACCCTGCTGAAGAATGCACCCTCCACCTTCTGGAAGGTCGGACTGGTACAGTTCTTCTGCTGGGCGGCATTCCTCTATATGTGGAACTACTCGACAGGAGCCATTGCTGAAACCGTCTGGGACACCACCGATCCAGCCAGTGAGCCATTCCAGGCTGCCGGCAACTGGGTAGGTGTGCTGTTTGCCGTACAGGCTCTCGGCTCTGTGGTATGGGCAGCCATCCTGCCGCAGTTTAAGAACACGAAGATGGCCTATGCCGTCAGTCTGCTGCTGGGTGCCATAGGCTTCGCCTTAGTGCCTTTCCTCCACAACCAGTATATGCAGTTCATTCCCTTTGTACTCATTGGTTGTGCCTGGGCCGCCATGTTGGCCATGCCGTTCACCTTTGTCACCAATGCCCTGCAGGGCTATGGTCACATGGGTGCCTATCTGGGCCTGTTCAATGGCACCATCTGCCTGCCGCAGATTATCGCTGCACTGTGTGGTGGACTGGTCTTGTCGGCAGTCGGTCACCATCAGTCTACCATGATGATTGTCTCTGGTGTACTGCTTGTAGCAGGCGCACTGAGCGTCAGTGTTATAAAGAATAAGACAAACGTTTGCACAAAACAATAAAAACCTAAAGATATGAAGATACTATTTAATGTGGAATACTTCACCACGTTCGGTGAGAGCCTGGTGTTGAACATCCTGTCAGAAGATGCTGCGAAGACTTCGCAACACAAGATGTCGACGCTCGACGGCCAGCATTGGTTTGTGGAGCTGAACATGACACAGAAGGGTGCATTCATCGACTATTACTATAGTGTGATGAAGGGTGACGAGGAAAGCCGCCATGAGTGGCTGGTAGAGCCTCACCGGCTGGAATTTGCGGCTACCAAGGCCTCACGCTATACGGTGTATGACCACTGGATAGACATTCCTGAGGATGCCTATATGTACAGCTCAGCATTCACGGATTGCATCATGGCCCGCAAACGCGAGCTCAGCAGCAAGAACGAGTATCAGCGTACGGTGCGTCTGAAGGTACGTGCTCCCCAGCTGCGACAGGGTGAGCGTCTGGCTATTGTCGGCGAACCGGTTCAACTGGGTGCCTGGAACGTCCTGAAGTCGGTACCCATGACCGAACACGAATGTCATGAGTGGGTGGTCAGTCTGGATGCCCTCAAGATGCCTGTCGGCCGCATTGAGTTCAAGTTCATCGTCTTCAACGCCGACCCCAACGATGCTCCCATGTGGGAGGAGGGTGCCAACCGCAGCATCGACCTGCCGCTGCTGACCGATGACAGCGTCATCGTCTACGAGCTGTCGCAGGCCACCTTCCCCGTCTATCCGTGGAAGGGTGCCGGTGTCGTCGTCCCCATCTTCTCGCTGCGTAGCGAGGGCTCGTTTGGTGTGGGTGACTTCGGTGACCTGAAGCTGATGATCGACTGGGCCGCCAAGACCGACCTGCGTTTCCTGCAGGTGCTGCCCATCAACGATACCAATATGACCGGCACATGGCAGGACAGCTATCCCTACAACAGCATCAGCATCTATGCCCTGCATCCGCAGTATACTGACTTCCGTCAGTTGCCTGAGATAAAAGATAAGGAGAAAAGAGATCAGTTCGAGGCTCTGCGACAGGAGTTGAATGCCCTGCCTCAGATTGACTACGAGCGCATGTTCAATGCCAAGATGGACTATCTGCGCGAGCTGTTTGCCCAGGAGTGGGCCAAGGTGAGCCGCCGTGCCAGCTACAAGGAGTTCTTCGAGCAGAACAAGGAGTGGCTCGTGCCTTACGCCCAGTTCTGTGTCAACCGCGACAAGTACGGTACCGCCGACTTCAACCAGTGGCCCGAGAACGCTCCTAAGCCAAGCAGCTCTGCCGCTGGGAAAGAGCAGGCTTTCTGGTACTTCGTGCAGTACAACCTCGACCAGCAGATGCATGCTGCCCACGAGTATGCCCGCCAGCACCGTGTCGTACTGAAAGGCGACATCCCCATTGGCATCAGCCGCGATGGTGTTGAGGCTTGGGTGGAGCCCAAATACTTCAATCTGAACGGGCAGGCCGGAGCACCGCCCGATCCATTCTCTGCCGACGGCCAGAACTGGGGCTTCCCCACGTACAACTGGGATGAGATGCTGAAGGACGGCTGTCAGTGGTGGGTGCGCCGCTTCCGTAAGATGGCGCAATATTTCGATGCCTACCGTATCGACCACGTGCTGGGCTTCTTCCGCATCTGGGAGATACCCGTTCCTGAGAAGTCCGGTCTGGAAGGTCAGTTCAGTCCAGCCCTCGGTCTGAGCCGTGAGGAGATTGAGGCGTATGGCATTTATGGCCACGACGACCTCTTCCTGGTCGACCACAAGCGTGCTGACCGTTGGCATCCGCGCATTGCCGTACAGTATCAGGCACCATACGAGAAGCTTGACGAGGGCGAGAAGTACAACTTCAACCGCCTTTACAACGACTACTTCTACCGTCGCAACAACCAGTTCTGGTATCAGGAGGCTATGAAGAAGCTGCCGCGCCTGACACAGGCCACCCGCATGCTGTGCTGTGCCGAGGACCTGGGTATGGTACCCGACTGCGTACCTTGGGTCATGAACGAGCTGCGCATTCTGTCGCTCGAGATTCAGACCATGCCGAAAGACCCCACTGTGCGCTTTGGCAAGCTGTCGCACAACCCCTACCGTTCCGTATGCACCTTCTCGACGCACGACATGCCGACGCTACGCCAGTGGTGGGACGAGGATGCCGAACAGACACAGGCCTACTACAATGGTCCGTTGCGCCGTAGTGGCGACGCTCCTCACCCGCTGCCCGGTTGGCTGGCCAAGGACATCGTCAGCCGTCAGCTGACCAGTCCCTCCATGCTCTGTCTGCTGTCCCTGCAGGACTGGCTCTCCATTGACGAGCGTCTGCGTCTGCCCGACCAGAATGCCGAGCGCATCAATATTCCAGCCAATCCGCGTCACTACTGGCGCTATCGCATGCACCTCAACATCGAACAGCTGCTTCAGGAGAACGACTTCAACGAGAACGTCAAGACACTGGTTCTACAAAGCGGCCGCAAGTAATAATAATGAAAGACGACCTAGACAACTAACAACAGTATTATGAGAAAAGGATTATTAGTCGCAGTAGTGGGCATCATGGCCCTATACCTGTTTAAGCTGCTGCCCTTGACGGCTGCCGCCGGAGAAATCAAGTCACCCAACGGCAACGTGGTATTGACCTTCAGCGTCGAAGACGGACGGCCTGTCTATTCCGTGACCTACAAGGGACGCCCTGTCGTGCTGCCCTCACACCTCGGTCTGGAACTGGCCAAGGATAAGCACGCCTCAATGGGCATGAACGAGCGTGACCTCATGGACGGCTTCTCTCTGGAAAAGGAAAAGACGTCGACCTTCGACGAGACATGGCAGCCCGTATGGGGTGAGACGCGCAACATCCGCAACCATTACAATGAGTATGTCGCCACACTGACGCAGCAGTGGCGTTCCGCACCGCCTAAAGGTCGTGCCGGCATGCAGCTGCAGCCACGCCGCCACCACCGTTCCATACTCATCCGTTTCCGTGTCTATGACGACGGCATCGGTTTCCGCTACGAATTTCCGCAGCAGCCTGAGCTTAACTACTTCCTGATCAAGGACGAGCATTCGGAGTTCCGTATGGCTGGCGACCACACCGCCTGGTGGTTGCCTGGCGACTATGACACCCAGGAGCAGGAAACCCAGGAGACCAAGCTCAGCGAGATTCGCAGTCGCATGAAGGAAGCCGTCAACTGGGGCAACTCCAGCGTGGCCGTCTTCTCTGAAACCGGCGTGCAGACGTCGCTCCAGATGAAGTCGCAGGACGGACTGTATATCAACATCCACGAGGCCGCCTGTACCGACTATGCCACTATGCACCTCGAACTGGTCGACGCCGAGACTACGGCCCTTACCACACAGCTTGGCGGCGGCAGCAATGCCTATACCCCCAATCCTGATAAGGTGCCCGGTAGTTCAGTCACCGGTGAACCCTATCCCCTACCCGAGCCGTTCACCTTCGTCAGCCACCTCACACCCGATGCCACGGGTCTGAAGGGTTGCATGCAGACCCCCTGTGAGACACCTTGGCGTACAGTGATGGTTTCTGA
Source organism: Prevotella sp. (assembly GCA_016286995.1). Classification (GTDB taxonomy): domain Bacteria; phylum Bacteroidota; class Bacteroidia; order Bacteroidales; family Bacteroidaceae; genus Prevotella. The sequence goes on along the minus strand of JAEEVA010000006.1, from coordinate 63,051 downwards.
CGATGCCCGCGACATGCTGTCGTCGAACCTTATCCTCAACCTCAACGAACCGTGTGCCCTCGACGACGTCAGCTGGATTCACCCCACAAAATACTGTGGCGTCTGGTGGGAGATGATCGTTGGCAAGTCGTCGTGGCACTATACCGATGACTACCCCTCCATCAAACTTGGCGATGACGCATTCCCCAATTCCCAATCATCAATTATCAATTACCAATTGGCAAAGCCCAACGGCCGCCACGCTGCCAACAACGAGAAGGTGAAGCGCTACATCGACTTTGCCGCCAAAAACGGTCTCGACCAGGTACTCGTCGAGGGCTGGAACGTCGGCTGGGAGGACTGGGCAAACATGTGGAAGCGCGATGTCTTCGACTTCCAGACGCCCTACCCCGACTTCGATATCCAGATGCTCAACGACTACGCCCACGCCAAGGGTGTCAAACTGTTGATGCACCACGAGACCAGCTCGTCGACGCAGAACTACGAGCGACACATGGAGAAGGCCTTCCAACTCATGAATAAATACGGCTACGACGCCGTGAAGACGGGTTATGTGGGCGACATCATTCCCCGTGGCGACCACCACTATTCGCAGTCCATGAACAACCACTACCTGTATGTGGTCAAGGAGGCTGCCAAGCACCACATCATGGTCAACGCCCACGAGGCCACACGACCCACCGGTCTCTGTCGCACCTATCCTAATCTTGTGGGCAACGAGAGCGCCCGCGGTACCGAATACGAAGCCTTTGGCGGCTCACGCCCCGACCATACCTGCATCCTGCCGTTCACACGCTTGCAAGGCGGTCCGATGGACTACACCCCCGGCATCTTCGTCACCCGTCTCTCTGAGTGGAGCGACAACACCTCGTGGGCCCGCATCACCATTGCCGGCTCCCTGGCTCTCTATCTCACCATGTACAGTCCCCTGCAGATGGCTGCCGACCTGCCCGAGAACTACGAGAAGTTTGACGACGCCTTCCAGTTCATTCGCGACGTAGCTTGCGACTGGGACGAGAGCATCTACCTCGAAGCAGAGCCTGCCGACTACATCACCGTAGCCCGCAAGGCCAAAGGTACCGACAACTGGTTCATTGGCGGCAAGTGTGATGAGAACGGCCATCAGGCCGTCATCAAGCTCGACTTCCTCGACAAGGGCCGTAAGTATGACTGCACCATCTATGCCGACGCCAAGGACGCTCACTACGAGACCAATCCGCAGGCCTATGTCATCCTGCACAAGACCGTCAAGCAGGGCGACGTACTCAAAGTCAAGGAAGCCCCCGGCGGTGGTTTCGCCGTATCACTGAAAATCAAGTAAGTTCACAATAGATAATTAGAAATGAGGAATTAGAAATTAGAAATTATGATATGCTTGAAGCCTCAAATGCAGCAGACAAAGGTAATCATAATTCCTAATTCCTCATTTCTAATTCCTAATTTAATATCTTTATGATTCGTTTTTCACTATTCACTTTTACCTTCCTCCTCTGCACTTCATTGTGTGCGGTAGCACAGGAGAGTGACAATCAGGATGTCGTCACCCTGAAGAATGGCGACGTCACCATGACCGTCAACGTAGCCAAAGGCGGCAAGATTCTGTCCTTGAAGCATCAAGACAAAGAGATGCTGTCGCAGCTGCGCTGGCCCGAGTCCTATGGCAGCACCTTCTGGACCAGTCCGCAGAAGGAGTGGAACTGGCCCCCCGTGTCGGAGTTCGACAAACAGCCCTACACCCGTCAGCCGTCATCCATCAGCCATCAGCCATCGAACATCCTTTCCATCACAAGCCCCGTCTGCCAACGTCTGGGACTCAGCATGGGCAAGGACTTTGCAGCCGATGCCGCCGACGGTGCCTTTGTCATCACCTATTCCATCAAGAATGAAGGCAGTGAGCCGCGCCGCGTGGCTCCGTGGGAAGTGACCCGTGTGGAGAACACCGGCGGCCTCATCTTCTTCGACGCCCCTGTCGACAGCATCTGGCCCGCAGGCCTCATGTCCTTCGAGGCAGCCGATGGAGCCGCTTGGTTCACCACCGACGAAGCCCCGCATAACCGTAAGGTGAATGCCGACGGCCGAGGCTGGCTGGCCTACTGTGCCAATGGTCTGCTGTTGGTGAAGGTCTTCCGCGACCTGCAGGCCGACGAGCCCGCGCCAGGCGAGGCCGAGGTGCAGGTGTACGTCAATCGTGGCAAGGCTCACATCGAACTGGAGAGCCAAGGTCCCTACACACTGTTGCAGCCTGGCGAACAGCTTACCTGGACCGTCCGCTGGTATCTTCTGCCCGTCGCCACCACCGACAAGGCCCAACTCATGCAGCAGGTCCGTCAGCTCATCCCCTAAGCCCTCTCAAGCCCCTTTAGAAAATAACCCCGCTGCTCATCACGAGTGGCGGGGGAGAATTAAAGCGATGTGCTTTGGTGTGTAGTTACATTCGCTCACACCTCCAGCAAAAATATATTTTCATACATAGTAACAATTAATTTTTAGACATAGTAACATAATAACATTTTGTTAATCTTGTTCTTGTTTATTTGTTAATATGTTAATCTGTCTTGTTCACTTTGTAAATATCTTGTTAATATGTTAATCTGTCTTTCTACGTTAATCTGTCTTGTTCCGTTATAAATATCTTGTTAATATGTTAATCTGTCTTTCCCGTTAATTTGTCTTTAAAAACAAAGCCCCTCGACCCATCGCAGGCCGAGAGGCCCTTCTAACTATAAAATTCATTATGAAATTGGGCCCTGCGCACCTCGCGGTGCCGTGCTTTTGTTGGCCCGGATTGATTTAAACTACTTTACCAATGAAAAGGCCTCGCACCTCACGGTGCAATGTCATCGGCCTAAACGTAAATATCTCATTTAATAATCTTCTTCATCTTCGTCGAAGTCGAAGCCTGCGGCATCAACAGAATCGCCGCTACCATACTTGCCATCCACTGGAGGCGGGCTGCCTGCGAGCATACCTCTTGTTTGCATGATAACAACATTTATTTCCGGATTAATATATGCTTTTTTCATAATCGTTGTATGTTTTATGTTTTATTTGTTTTGAAAGAAATTACCAGAAACTATCAGAAATTACTTCATAATAATTTTTTTGCCGTTCACGATGTACAGGCCCTTGGTGGGCTGAGCAACGCGCTGTCCGTTCAGGTTGTACACAACGGTTTCCGTAAGCTGCGATTTTGTCACTGCATCAATGCCCGTCGTTTCACTGTATCCAATTGATAATTCAGGAGCGCCGCTGCCAGTATCTATCTCAAGATAAGCTTTGTTCTTGGGGACGGTGGGGAGCACATCATCAATGAGCTTAAATACACCACTGCTCAGCACATAGCGTGAAACGGTTCCTGTACCAGCTGCAATTTCACCACCAGTTCCGGCTTTAAGACAATTAGTGCCAAGGGCTTCCGGAGTAGATGTAGCAACAGGCACATTTACTGAGCTGCCAGCTGTAGCCGTCTGGAAAAGTATCGGTGAACCTGCAGGTATCTGAGTAACTTCCTCCGTCTCAACTGCAGTGCTAGTCGCATTCAATCCAGGAATTATATAAGCAGTAATTTGATTAGATACCGTCGTGAGATTGAGGTCTGTTGTAGTAACGTATGTACCCCACGTCTTACCAGAACCAGTAGCGATGGTTTCGTATAACTGTACTGAGGCATCGTAGAACAGTGCCATTTCGAACAATTGATTGTTTGAAGCTCCTTCTCCGTATAAGGCTATCAAATAGGTCTTGGTTTTATCTAATTCAAGCGATTTGGTAGTTACAGTATTTGATTTATCCTTAGTATAGAGCATAGTTGAGGTTGCAGGTGTATTATCATTCATTTCAAATGCTGCCAACACAACATTAAGACTTTTATTAGCAGATTTAACAAGTGCTTGGACTTTAGAAACTCCCGTTACTCTATATGAATAATAAGTATATGAACGATCTTCTACTCTAGAAGTCGCTGCCTTTGCCACAGTATAAGCTGAGCTACCTTTAAAAGCTCCAACAGCATCCCATGTAACATTTGTTGATGCGCCATAGTTCGTTCCGTCTGTTGAAACACTCGACCAAGTCTGGGTAGCTCTTGACTGATACCCACTATATACAGTAAAAGTCATATAGTTGCCATCATTATTATTACCAAATAAAGCAACATCTTGTGACCATGTTCCATTATTCAACATAGCGGATGAAGTAGCTGCATCTGACAAATCAAGTGTTCCATCTGGAACAACTATTGCAGAAGCCTTGTCCAAGGTTTTTACTACATTAACAGTAATTGTAGCAGTTGTCGTTTTATAAGTTGCATCAGCAGTAGCTGTAACTGTTGCGGTAATAGTCGCTGTACCTTCAGCCTCACCTGTGATAACACCGCTTGAGTTTACAGTAGCAATAGTCTCATCATTAGATGCATACGACACACTGTATTTGGCATTTTCATTGCTTGTGTCTTCAAACCAACTTAATGATGTTGCGAGAGTGTTGCCAACACCAATTATTTTATCATTGGGAGTAAATGACAAGGTAAGAGGATCTCGAGTATCTGCAGGACTCCACATAATTGCAACAATGCTATGCCCACCGCTCGCCACATTAATATAATATGTGTTATCGGCATTAAGACCAGTCACCTCCTTTGAATGTACTGTTTTTAAATCTGCACTGCTTGATATTTCAATATCTGTTCCATTTTCTGTAGTGGCAAGATATATAGGTCTAGCACTTTTGGATGTTCCTGAAACAACAGTGATTGTGCCATCTCCAGATATTGATGGCAACTTTATATAACGACTTGAACTACACTTACCATTTAAGACCAATTCACTAGTATATGTCACACCTCCAATGGTCTCATTTATTGTGTTTAGAGCATCGCTCGTTGAATTAGCCCTATAAATCAATTCGGTTGTACCATCGGCAGCAATAAAAGTGTTTTCTCCATTGGTGACAAAACTCGCTTCATTTTTAATGTCCGTAGCTCTAAAGGTCCAAATATAATCTTGTCCCCACGCCCCACTAACTACCGTTGTTAGCAGCGCCACTAAAGTTAATAGTTTCTTTTTCATTTTGATTTGTTTTTTAAAATTAATGTTGTTAGTAAATATTGTTTGTTATTCGAGAATCCAAATTCAGTGAATTTGCTGACCAAATTCAGTGAAATTGGTGACCAAATTCAGTGAATTTGCTTTGTAAAACGAGTGAATTCACATTGTAATATGAATCGTTTTACTTGCTTAGAGATATTAAACCACCGCCCAGAGGGGCTGTCCCCTCTGAGCGGTGAAAGTTAATTAATAGTCCTCTTCGTCTTCGTCGAAGTCATAGCCGGGAGCCATACCTGGACCTACTGCATTACCATCCTTAAGTCTAGGATCTGACAGAGCAAGCATACCTGCGGTTTCCATGACTATAACCTGTAATTCCGGATTAATATATGATTTTTTCATAATCGTTGTCAGTTATTTGTTTATTATTGTTTTGAAAGAAATTATGGGAAATTATCAGAAATTACTTCATAATAACTTTTTTGCCATTCACGATGTAGAGGCCCTTTGTCGGCTGAGCTACGCGCTGACCATTGAGGTTATAAATCTTATTATCCATTGTCAATTGTCCATTATCAATTGAGTGGATGCCTGTAGCCTCATCAAAGTTGAACTGGATAGCGCCTGACGAAGGATTAACCGTTGTATGGATATAGGCACGGTTCGTTGCGACAGTATTGCCAGCAGCACGATAGAAACCAATCTCGTTGTTCACCACATTCAGGATGTAGTTGTAATTACCTGCACCATCGTTAGAAGCGACAGCAGCTCCTGTACCACGCACGAACTTGTTGTCCGTCATATCCTCAGTTTCAGAAGAAGTAGTAGTAGATACAGCGTAATTCTGTCCACCACCATCTGATGCACGAAGCAGAACGCCTGCGCCAGCAGGAACCTTCGTTACCTCTTCAAACTTGATGTCACCATTATCCTCAACTGCCTTGTAAGCTACCAGACCAGAGCCAGCGTAGTCAAGGTCGAAATTGCTTGCGTATGTGGCGAAACCTGCAGCACTTACATAGACGTCAATGCTTGAGGGGCTTTGGCTAGCGACTTTCTTATAGAGCTGTACATTGGCAGTTGTTGTGTAATAACGGAAACGCTCTTGTCCAGAAGCAGAGTTATAACGGATATTATAATTACCAACTTTAATAGCTGCATTACCTCCGGAGAATGAAATATCATTTGCTACAGCACTAGAGCTGGTGTTAAGAGTATTGCTGGAACCTGTATGAGTCAAATAATATGATTGAGACTTACTCTTGATAGAATGACCACCAGTCATCGCTTTAATTTCAAACTCTGCTGCCTCAGTTTCACTTGTTACTTCAATATTATCATCGCTATCAAAAGTTACGGATATCGTATTATTTGAGGCATCTACATTATTGCTTGAAAGATTTCCATCTAATGCGACTTCGCCTGTTTCGTAAACTATCAAGTAATCACCATCTTCCAAATCTTCAGTAGACGTCACCTTCTCGTAATAACCACCTGCACTGGGCTCAGGAGTTACGCCAGCAGGATTTACGGTAATGGTGCAAGTAGCTTCACCAGCATTGTAAACATCTGTTTGGGCAAAAGTAGCCTTAATGACAGCAGTACCTGTACTATTGCCGAGAGTAATGGCGCCAGCATCTGAAACAGTAGCAACAGCATCATAGGTAGAGGTAAAGACGACACCTGTCAGACTGTTGGGGTTGTTGAAGGTTGGAGCAGTGAATGTCTCACCTTGAGTCAATTCAACTGATGTAGGATCGAAATAAATACCAGCATCCTTTCTGATAACGGTAGTTGTAAGAGAAACCTCTGTATCATCTGTAAAGTCATCTCCACTGATAATAACTTTACCTGTCATATTATCGTTTACAGATGTTGGGCTTGCAGTAACAGTAATTGTCTGTGCGCCTGTAGCAGTTGCAGCAATACTTGTCGGCGAAACAGTGTATTTAGCATTGTTTGTTGACAGAGTTAGTCCTGCCGTCAAGTTAGAAGGAGTAACGGTAAAAGTCATCTTTTTGCTACCAGTGGCCTCTACTTGACCAAACTCAAGCGAATTCGCGCTGAGTGAGATTGCAGGATCGGTACTAGCGGGAGCATAGTTTATTGTTAACTTATCCCATTTATTCGTACCGGTACCAGTAAATGTCACTTTTGAAGCAGAACCTGACCAAGATTCTGAGTTTAATGTTCCTGGTGATACTGTAACAGCAACAGCCGTTGATCCATTCTTGGTAATTGCAATACTTGAAATTAAATCTCCTCCTACAGACTCAACTTCAACAACATCAGTGTTGTAAAATCTCAGATAACCACTAGATGTATAAAAACCTGGCTGATTACCACTGTTGCGAGTTATTTTTATTGTGAACAACCCGTCTTCATCATTAAAGGTTAATGATTCACCACTTGTGGATATAACTGTTTTAGCAGTTACCTTTGTACTTCCTTGATAAAGATTATTTAATGCGATTTCTAATTCTGTTGCCCACACACTCGAACTGCCTGCTACAAGGGCACATAGCAGGAGCAATGATTTAAGTAAAAATAGTTTTTTCATAACGTTTTGATTTAAATTGTTAGTATAATAATATTGTACTTATATTCTCCCACGTAGCCCCTCCAGTCCCTCCTCGGCTACACCTTATTAATATATATACAACAGAGCGTGGAACTGAAATGCTCCACATCCCTGTATGGCGGCTCTGGTAAACCGATGTAAAAAGATATAGATACAATCAGCCCACGCCATACTAAGCGTGAGCCGTTGTCATCTCCGCCTTGTTTACATTTGAAATTTACCAGATTTCCATACACAAGATCGAAGCGCAACGCTCCTCCGAGTGGGTCCTTCCCACTCGCGCGAAAAGTGACGATTCAGCAAGAAATCACTCGCAACCGAACACTATTCGGCAGCAAAAGTACGAATTAATATTGAGAAAACCAAATAATTTGCCCAAAAAGTTTGCATTTGAAACTTCTTGGGCAAATATAAAAATAGTCTATTGACATTGTCACTCCAACTCTATGTCGAACATACTTAAGATGACCTTATTCATAATTGCGTCAAAATACGCTGCTTTCACATAGTTATTGAACGACTGTATGACCTCATCAGTACGATAATACGAAACAATATGAGTAACAAAGTATGACTGTTTAGGCAGAGGTTTAAGAAGCCATTCGTTTTGTATCTCCATTGTGAACTCCGGGTTATAATTCTTTGAAGAAATAAGAACGGCATAGAACATTCCATCTTCAGCATCTTGCAATTTGTCTGTTGACAAAACCAATGCCATGTGTGGTTTTACACTTCCATCTGGCAATTGATAAGGAACCTCGATGATTTCGCGCTGACAAACTCTATTTACAGCCATTTTTCAACAGGTTTAATGGTTTTGCCTACGTTGGCATCAATTATATCCTTCCATGACGTTTCTTCTGGCATGGGCGGCATAGGTTTATCAGCAAAACGCATCGCTAATTCTGCGTCGTTTGGAGCCTTTTCTGCACGTCGTCTAACCTTCACTTTCCTCATTTGTGTAGCTGTCTCTGCAACGTCTAAAGCATGACGATGTACCAAAGCTTCAACCTGTTGCTGAAGCCAAACTTGCAACGACAAACCGTTCAAAGAACGTTCTGCTTTCTGCACCAACTGATCATCCAAAACAAACGTACACATATTCCTTTTGAAACAAACTTGTTAGAACCAGAGTTAATTCAACGCAGCAAAAGTACGAATTAATATTGAGAAAACCAAATTTTTGAGCAGCGAAATCAAAGAAAAAGTTTATTTTTACTTTCTTTGACCTGAAGGTGCAAAGTGTGGCGATGCAATGATGAGTCGTGAAAAAATTCACCAAAGGTGAAAATAATTTGCCCAAAAAGTTTGCATTTGAAACTTTTTGGGCAAATATGGGAGATAAAATACCGCGAAAGGCGCGCACTCCGAGAGAATGGCGGGCTAATTCAAAGAGAACAGGCTGCTCGCCCATAGCTACCCTGCCGCAAGCTATGTCGATTTAGGTAAAATTAACATTAAGTCAAACTAATTGTAAAAATCAATCTGGTAGAAACAGTTGGTCACAGCTGTACTATTTCACCGGCTGATGGTGCGGTGCAATGGGCCGTTGTAGGTTTGGAGAGTGAGGTGGATGGTGTCGGGCTGGGGCTGCGGCAAGAGGATGCTGATGTAGCGGCGGTTAGTGTAGTATTGGGGTATGCCGTTCTGACTGTGGAGCAGACGGTAGTGGACGGTGCGACAACCGTTGGTATGGCTGATAACAGTGTCCTGAGCCAGTGAGACATTGTGGGGAAGCTCTTCATCGCTGATGCGCCCGGTCTTGAGCAGCAGGGCGACATTCAGATAGCGGCCATTGGGGGCGAGCCAGAGACTCTCAATGTCGACGGGGTCTTGTGGTTGTGCTTTAAGCCGCCAATGGGGGATGGGAGACAGGGTGACAACGTGGGTTGCGCCCTTGACCTCGGCAAAGCCTTCCTTTACCTTATTATAATATATAATAGTACGATAGGTGGTGTCGGCGGTGGCTATCCACTGGGCGGTGAAGGGATTGGTGAGCTGATAGCCGGCACCGTCGTCGGTCAGGAAACTGACAGCATGCTTCTGCTGGTCGACAGTGAGATCGGCCATATCGGCTTGTGTGAGGGAATACTCGCCCTCACCTTTCTCATAGCTGTCAGCCTCGCAGGATAGACAAAGGAACAGAATGAAACAAGGAAACAGTTTAATATAGTTCATTCTTCACTCTACACTTTATTGTTTTATTCTTTTATTTTTTATTCTTTTATTCTTAAATAGTTTCGCAGGGGATTAGCATACATGGTAAGCATGGCGGTGCGCAGGAAGGCGTCGTCCTTGTTGGGAATCTTGATCTTGTCCAACTGTCCCTGCAAATAGCTGTTGAAGCGTTCGACATCCTGCTGCGTATAGTGATCGGCTAAGCCATTGCCACCTTCCAGCTCGTCAAGGGCGATATAGTTGCATGGATAGAGGGTGTAGCCGCGATGGATCTCGCGGTCCATGCGGTCGGCCAGCTCATGGTAGAACTCATTACGAGGCAGGGCGGCCAGCTCGTCAATCCAGGTGTTGATGGGTGCGGCACAATGGTAGTGGACGCGTCCCTTATAGCCGAAGATGCCTGTCTGCATGTTGTCGAGGTCGTCCTGACGGCTCTTCTTGAACGACGGGTTGTCGCGCTTCTGTTGCATCTCCTGGGCTTTCAGATAGTCGCAGGGGTCGTACTCGTAGCTGATGGTGAGAGGAACGATGTTGAGCTCGCGGAGGTCGCCGCCCATGGCCAGCATCTTGAGGACACTGTCCTGAGTGCGGTCGTCGGAATCCTTGGCACGCCCTTCGCGCTGCGCTATCCAGATATTCTCGTGCTTCTGTGTGACGGCATAGTGGATGTAGCGGCTCATGAGCTGTGAGGAGCGCATCATCTCGTGGGCGGTGAGTCCGCGACGCACGGTGAAGGCCTTGTTCATGCGTACCAGACGCTTGATCCAGGGATAGATGAGCAGATTGTCACCTATGCCTATCTCGACAGTTGTGGGATAGTGGTGCTTGTTCAACAGAACGTCAAGGAATGCCGAATCGAGGACGATATCGCGGTGGTTGCTGACGAAAGTATAGCGGGCTGTTAGCTTTTGGCTATTAGCTTTTGGCTGTTGGCTAACTGCTAATAACTGATTGCTAATAGCCGTATCGTCAAAAGTACAACCGTCGGTATGTTTGCGAATAATATGCCACACGATGGGTTTCATGAAACGCAGCTGGAAGTCGAGAGGGGTTTTCACGCCGATAAAGGCCAGCTTCAGCAGACCATTGCGCACACCCTTGGGTAGCCACGGAACGAAGCCCTTCAGCATCAATGAAAACTGGCGGTCGTTAAGCAGGTCGTTGAAGGCCTGCTTCATCTCCGACGGTTCATACGGCCGTATCTCATCGAATTCTTTGATGTTGTATTCCATAGTGCGGTAGCAAATTATTCACTTTTCACTCTTCACTTTTCACTTCTTAAAACTGGTTCTCTACAATGTCGGTCAGCACGTCCTTCATCTCCAAACCGGCAGCCTTGACTTGCTGGGGAATGAAGCTGGTGACAGTCATGCCTGGGGTGGTGTTAACCTCAAGCATGGTGATCTTGCCCTTAGGCGAGATGATGTAGTCGATGCGGATGATGCCGTTGCAATGCAGGATGTCGTAGATGTGACTGGTTAGCTCGCGGACACGGCAGGCAATGTCTTCGCTGATACGTGCCGGCGTAATTTCCTGTACCTGGCCGTTGTATTTGGCATCGTAGTCGAAGAACTCGTTCTGGGTGACCACTTCGGTAATGGGGAAGACGACGGACTTGTCACGGGTCTTATAGATACCGACGGTGATTTCCGTACCTTCCAGAAGCTGCTCGACCATGATCTCGTCGCTCTCCATCATGGCCTTGCGAATGGCGGGAGCCAGTTGGTCGGAATTCTTCACCTTCGACACACCAAACGAGCTGCCGTCGGTTGCGGGCTTGACGAAGCACGGCATACCGATACGCTGTTCTATCTCTTCGTCGCTCACCATGTGTTCGTAGCCGCGACGGATGAGCAGCGAGTCGGCCACAGAGACACCGTAGCCGCGCAGATACTGGTTGAGCACGAACTTATCGAAGGTCATGGCCTCGACCAGCACGCCGCTGGTGGAATAAGGGATGTCGACCAGGTCGAAGTAGCCCTGCAGGATGCCGTTCTCGCCCGGTGTGCCGTGAATGGTGATGTAGGCATAGTCGAAGAGCTTTGCCTTACCATTCTCAACAAACGAGAAGTCGTTGCGGTCGATGCGTGCCGTTGTGCCGTCAGACAATTCGACGTGCCAGTCCTGTCCCTTGATGTCGACAATATACACATTGTACCGTTCCTTGTCGAAGAACGAATAGAGTCCCTGAGCGGAGCGCAATGACACATCATGCTCCGAAGAGTCGCCACCACAAACGATGGCAATGTTGCGTTTCAATTGTTTCATTTTTTATTGTTTTATTTTTTTTATTCTTTTATTTTTGTATAGTTTCGCCATTTGTCCAGCAGCGCCTCCATGTCGGCAGGCATAGCTGCCGTGAAGTCCATCTGCTCGCGGGTGACAGGATGCACAAAACCCAAAGTGCGGGCGTGCAGGGCCTGACGTGGACAGAGCTTGAAGCAGTTCTGGATATAGGCCTTATAGCTGGCCGTACGCTCGCCACGCAGAATCTCCATACCGCCATAGCGTTCGTCAGCAAACAGCGGATGACCGATATGCTTCATGTGGGCACGAATCTGATGGGTACGTCCCGTTTCCAAGCGACACTCTACAAGGGTGGTATAGCCATAGCGCTCCAGCACGCTGTAGTGGGTGATGGCGGTCTTACCGACGTCGCCTCCGGCAGGGAAGACAGCCATACGCTGGCGGTCACGCGGGTCACGGCCGATATTGCCTTCAATACACCCCGTGTCTTCCGTAAAGTTGCCCCAGACCAGTGCCTGATAGCTGCGATGGGTGTCGTGGTTGAAGAACTGGGCACCCAGCTCCGTCTTGGCATCGGGTGTCTTGGCCACAACGAGCAGTCCGCTTGTATCCTTGTCGATACGGTGTACCAGTCCGACGCTGGGGTCGTTGGGATCGTAGGTAGGCAGGTTACGCAGGTGCCAGGCAACAGCGTTGACCAGCGTGCCGTGAAAATTGCCCACGCCAGGGTGTACTACCAGTCCCGCGGGTTTGTTGACGACCATCAGTTCATCGTCCTCGTAGACCACATCGAGTGGTATATCCTCCGGTTCAATCTTGGTATCGTAGTGGGGACGGTCGAGCATCAGGGTGATGATGTCGCCAGGACGTATCTTATAATTGCTCTTGACTGCCTTACCATTGACTTGGATGAATCCGGCATCGGCAGCCTTCTGGATACGGTTGCGCGAGGAGTGCTGCAGGTGCTCCGACATGTATTTGTCGATGCGTACAGACTCCTGCCCACGGTCCACTTCCATGCGCAGATGCTCGTAAAGGATATCGTCCAGCTCTTCTGTCATGACTTCTTACGGTTATTCGTCAACAGGCGGTTCGGTGACTTCCACAAATTCATCCACATCTTCCGAAGGAGGGCCATATACAGGTTCCACATACTCCACTTCGTCCATCTCGCCAATGCTGCCGTTTCCGACTAACAGGGTCAGTGGATGATCAATGGGAATGCGGTCGCCATTCGACACACGGCGTCCACGGCAGACGATGCCATACACCCAGTCTTTCTCGCCGGTCACCGTCTGGGCAGGCAACAGACGGAAGCCCATGGCCAACAGCTTGGCCTCGGCCTCACGCTTGCTGCTATTGTCAACAATATCGGGAATGGCAAATGTCGGCGACGACGGGGAATTGACCGTCACATACACCACATGGCCTTCTTTCACTTTGGCCCCACTACCTGGCGTTTGTGCCAAGATACAGTCAGGAGCCAAAGACTTGTTGTAGCCTGAATCGCTGACCATGATGGTGAGTCCGTAGTCGGTCACCGTACGGTAAGCCACATTATACGACAGGCCTTTCAGGTTAGGAACGACAATGTTCTCACCGTGATGTGTAAAGACCTCCAGTCCGTACTTGACGCCCAAAAACAACAGTATCACGACGACTACCATGGCAGTCAGATGACCCAAAAGATAACCACCAGGCAACTTGCCAAAAAACTTCTTTGCGTTCATGAAAACACGTATTAAGATGAAATCAACAGCAAAAGTACAAAGAAATATTGACACAACAAAAAAATTGGGCATATTTCTTAAAAATATGTCCAATTCTTATTCTTGTACACTCCAAAACGGGAAGTGTGTCACTCAATCGTGACGTCCGGAACTTACTTTCCGTGATGCTCGTCAGATACTGTTAACTTCTTACGGCCCTTAGCGCGGCGAGAAGCCAGTACGCGACGACCATTCTTAGTTGCCATACGCTCACGGAAACCATGCTTGTTCACGCGGCGACGATTGTGCGGCTGAAATGTTCTTTTCATTGTTTTTTGCTTATTTTATACGTTATTATTGTCGTTTTGGGCTGCAAAATTACATAATTATTTCTAATTGTGCAAGTTTTAAGCGAAATTTTTCACTTTTCACTTTACACTTTTCATTTTTTTTCGTACCTTTGCACCCGCAAAATGACATTTCACATACTTATATATAAGATTTATGATTAATTCACAAGACATTAAGAAGGGTACTGCCATTCGTATGGACGGTGCCATTTGGGTTTGCATTGACTTCCAGCATCGTAAGCCCGGTAAGGGTAACACCATTATGAACATCAAGTTGAAGAACGTGACTGACGGTCGTGTGCTGGAGCGCCGTTACAACATCGGTGAAAAGCTGGAGGACGTGGTCATTGAGCACCGCGACTACCAGTATCTCTATGAGGATCAGGAAGGCCGTATCTTCATGAACCAGGAGACTTTCGAGCAGATTCCCATTGCCAACGACTTGGTAATCGGTCACGAGTATATGAAAGAAGGCGACGTCGTATCAGTTGTCAGCGACACTACCGACGGTACCATCCTCTATGCTGAAATGCCCGTGAAGACCGTTTTGAAGGTGACCCACTCTGAGCCTGGCATCAAGGGCGATACCGCCACCAACACGCTGAAGCCTGCTACGCTGGAGACTGGTGTGGAGGTTCGCGTGCCCCTGTTCATCAACGAGGGTGACCTCATTCAGGTTGACACCCGCGACGGTTCTTATCTGGCACGTGCCAAGGAGTAATCCAATTGACAATTGATAATTGATAATTGACAGTTGAACTACAGCATAATCGTTCCTGTATACAATCGTCCTGATGAGGTGGATGAACTGCTTGAGAGCCTTTGCTCCCAAACATATAAAGACTTCGAGGTCGTAATTGTAGAGGACGGTTCTCAAAAACCCTGCAAGGATGTTTGCGACAAATACGCAGACATCCTTGATTTGCATTATTACCTGAAGGAGAATAGCGGCCCTGGACAGAGCCGCAACTATGGTGTTGAGCGTGCCCATGGCGAATATGTCATCATTCTCGACAGCGACGTGGTATTGCCCACTAATTATTTGACGGCAGTAAATTCTTCACTCTTCACTCTTCACTCTTCATTAAACATCGTCGCTTGGGGCGGTCCCGATGCTGCCCACCCGTCGTTTACACCAGTGCAGAAGGCCATCAGCTATTCGATGACGTCGTTCTTTACCACAGGCGGCATTCGAGGCGGCAAGGCAAAGCTGGACAAGTTCTATCCACGCTCATTCAATATGGGCATTCGACGGGACATTTACCTGCAACTTGGCGGATTCTCGAAGATGCGCTTCGGCGAGGATATCGACTTCTCGTACCGCATCGTAGAGGCCGGCTATATGCCTCGTCTGTTCCCCGACGCATGGGTGTGGCACAAGCGCCGTACCGACTTCCGCAAGTTCTTCCGGCAGGTATATAACAGCGGCATAGCGCGCATCAACTTGGAAAAGCGGCATCCCGGCACCATGAAGCTGGTACATTTGCTGCCAATGGTCTTTACGCTCGGGGTTATCGGCTGTCTGCTATGCTGGCTAGTGGGCGAATCACTATTCTGCTACGGACTCGCGCAAGCCTCGACAACAACGAACACCCTGATGAGGACGGGGCTATGGATGAGCGTGTTGGGTCTGCTACCCCTACTATTCTATAGTACAGTCATCCTCGTTGATTCAACGATAAAAAACAAGAGTCTGAAAGTAGGCTTGCTGAGCATCCCTGCCGCCTTCACACAGCTGATGGGTTACGGCTTCGGATTCATTGAGTCGTGGTGGAAACGCTGTGTCCTAAAGCAAGACGAATTCACTGCATTTGAGAAAAACTTCTATAAATAATGGAGAAGCTCAACATCAACCAGTGGGCAGAGGAAGACCGTCCTCGCGAAAAACTCATGCATCTGGGTGCCTCGGCACTCAGTAATGCAGAATTATTGGCCATACTGGTTGGTTCAGGCAGTACCAAGGAAAGTGCCGTAGACCTCATGAAGCGTGTGTTGGGTGACTGCAACAACAACCTAAACACGCTGGGCAAGAAAACCGTTCATGACCTCTGTGAATACAATGGTATTGGCGAGGCCAAGGCCATTACTATCATGGCGGCCTGTGAGTTGGGCAAACGCAGACAGATGGAAACACCTGAGGAGCGTCCGGACCTGGGTACAGCGACGCTGATATATAACCATATGCATCCTGTCCTTCAAGACGAGGATGTTGAGGAGTTTTGGATTTTGTTGATGAACCAGAACCACCGGCTAATTAAAAAAATGCGCATAGCCCGTGGTGGCATCAGCGAGGTTAGCGTCGACGTCCGCATCATCATCCGCGAAGCCGTGCTGGCCAACGCCACCATTCTGGCTGTCTGCCATAACCATCCCTCAGGGAGTCTGCGTCCCAGCAATATGGATAATGACCTGACCTACGCTATCCAGAAAGCCTGCAGCCTGATGCGCATACGTTTTCTGGATCATGTCATCATCACTGACGGTGCCTATTACAGCTATCACGAAAAGGGACGCATATAACACGAAGCAAGAAATATGAAGAAACTATATATAGAAACATACGGCTGTCAGATGAATGTTGCCGACTCCGAGGTCGTGGCCTCTGTCATGCAGATGGCTGGCTATGAAACAACAGACACGTTGGACGATGCCGATGCCGTATTCCTGAATACCTGTTCGGTACGCGACAATGCCGAACAGAAGATTTATCACCGGCTGGAAGCGTTGAAGAATTTAAAAATTAAAAAAATAAAAGATTCTAAGAATTCCAAGGGCCTCATTATCGGTGTGCTGGGCTGTATGGCTGAAAGGACTCAACAGGATCTTTTGGACAACCACCATGCCGACCTCGTGGCTGGTCCTGACGCCTACCTGTCGCTGCCCGACCTCATCGCACAGGCCGAGACGGGCCATAAAGCCATAAATACCGAGCTTTCGACGGTAGAGACCTATAAAGATGTAGTGCCGCAGCGTATCGGGCTGGGACATAAGATTGGCGGGTTTGTCAGCATTATGCGTGGCTGCAATAATTTCTGCCACTACTGCATCGTCCCCTATACCCGAGGCCGTGAGCGTAGCCGTGACGTGGAGAGCATTCTCCGTGAGGTACGTGATCTGCGTGACCGTGGTTTCAAGGAGGTAACGTTGCTGGGGCAGAACGTAAACAGCTATCGTCTAGAAAATCTAGATGGTCTAGATAATCTAGATTTTCCCAGACTATTGAGGAAAGTGGCAGAAGAAGTTCCCGAGATGCGTATCCGCTTCACCACCAGTCATCCGAAGGACATGAGTGATGAGACCTTGCGGGTTATCGCCGAGATGCCTAACGTCTGCAAACACATCCATCTACCTGTACAAAGTGGCTCCGACCGCATTCTGAAGCTGATGAATCGCAAATACACCCGCGAATGGTATATGGGACGCATTGAAGCCATCCACCGCATCATTCCCGACTGCGGTCTGAGCACGGATATTTTCGTGGGCTACCATAGTGAAACAGAAGAAGACCACCAGCTCTCGCTGAGTCTGATGCGCGAAGTTGGCTACGACTCTGCCTTTATGTTCAAATACTCAGAACGTCCTGGCACCTATGCGTCAAAACACCTGCCCGACAATGTTCCTGAGGAAGAAAAGATCCGTCGTCTGAACGAACTCATCTCCCTACAGACGGAGATTTCTGCCCAGCAAAACAAAAAGGATGAAGGCAAGGAGTTCGACGTGCTGGTAGAAGGCTTCAGCAAGCGTAGTCGCCAACAACTCTGCGGACGAACCGAACAAAACAAAATGGTGGTGTTCGACAAGGGTCATCACCATATTGGCGAAACCGTCCGTGTCCGTATTACTGGTTCCACCAGTGCAACGCTATTGGGAGAGGAAGAGATTGAAAGGTAAAAAGTAAAAAGGTAAAAAAGTGAAAGAATTCCTGAACGTGCTGAGGCGTTTCGTGCCTCCCTATAAAAAGTATCTGGTGCTGTCGGTGGTGTTCAACATTCTGTCGGCCATCCTCAACATCTTTTCGTTTGCAGCACTCATCCCTATCCTGCAAATTCTGTTCCAGACGAATGATGCTTCAGCAGCGACAAGTTACATGGCATGGGACTGGGGCAATATCCAGGAGGTGTTGATGAACAACATGAACTATTACGTCAACGGTCTGATTGCCGACTATGGCCAAACCACAACACTGCTATTCATTGGCATGTTCCTTGGTGTCACGACATTCCTCAAGACTGGTGCCTACTTCCTGTCTGCAGCCACCATCATCCCCATACGAACGGGTGTGGTGCGCGACATCCGTAACCAGCTGTACCAGAAAATCACCTCGCTACCGTTAGGATTCTTCTCAGAAGAGCGCAAAGGAGATATCATTGCCCGTATGAGCGGTGACGTGCAGGAGATAGAGAACAGCATCATGTCATCGTTGGAGATGCTATTCAAGAACCCCATTCTCATCATCAGTTATTTCGCTGCACTCATCTTCATCTCATGGCAGTTGACGGTGTTCACACTTGTCATCGTACCTGTCATGGGCTGGTTCATGGGCTATGTAGGACGAAAGTTAAAGCAGGACAGCATTAAGGCACAATCGCTGTGGAGCGACACCATGAGTCAGGTGGAGGAAACGTTGGGTGGTCTGCGCATCATCAAGGCTTTCTGTGCCGAAGGGAAGATGAACCGCCGCTTCGACCAGATCAACTCTGCCTACCGCGACGACATCATGAGGGTGAACATCCGTCAGTCTTCAGCACACCCCATGTCGGAGTTCCTAGGTACCATTCTGATTGTCATCGTACTGTGGTTCGGTGGCGTGCTGGTACTCAACTATCAGGCACTCTCAGGACCCATCTTTATCTATTATATGGTGATGCTCTACTCCATCATCAATCCCCTGAAGGACTTCTCCAAAGCCGGCTACAACATTCCCAAAGGTCTGGCCTCAATGGAGCGTGTTGACAAGATTCTGTTGGCCGAGAACAACATCAAAGAGGTTGCACAACCCAAGCATATCGCCTCGTTCGAACATCAGATAGAGTTCCGCAACGTGTCGTTCCGTTATGCTGAGCAATGGATTCTGAAGGACATTAACCTCATCATCCCTAAGGGCAAGACCATTGCCATTGTGGGACAGTCGGGCAGCGGCAAGTCAACGCTCGTCGACCTTATTCCACGCTACTATGACGTTCAAGAGGGTGAGGTGCTTATCGACGGCATCAACGTGAAAGACCTTGGCATCCACGACCTGCGACAACTCATCGGCAACGTCAATCAGGAGGCTATCCTATTCAACGATTCCTTCCGCAACAATATCTCCTTCGGGGTCTCTGGCGCTACAGACGAACAGATTGCCGAGGCCGCAAAGATTGCCAATGCTTACGACTTCATCATGCAGAGCGAACACCAGTTCGACACCAATATCGGCGACCGCGGAGGCCGTCTCAGCGGTGGCCAGCGCCAGCGTGTCAGCATTGCCCGTGCCATTCTGAAAAATCCGCCCATCCTCATCCTCGACGAGGCCACCTCGGCCCTTGACACTGAGAGCGAGCGACTGGTACAGGATGCCCTGGAGCGACTGATGAAGACGCGCACGACGGTAGCCATCGCCCACCGCCTGTCAACCATCAAGAATGCCGACGAAATCTGCGTGTTGCACGAAGGCCGTATTGTGGAACGCGGTACCCATGAGGAACTGTTGGCTACGGACGGTTATTATAAGAAACTGAACGATATGCAGTCGTTATAGAACGATGAAGGACAGGGCGTTATATCTGCTGAAGACCTACTTGTTGACGGTGGTGATATTCATCATTGCCAAAATAGGCTTTATGATGTACAACAGCTCCGACAACCCCTTTACAGTGGGCGACGTTTTAGACGTCGTCACTCATGGTCTGTCACTTGACCTCAGCACCTCGCTCTATTTCCTTATCCTGCCTTTCCTGCTGATGGTAGTCAGTCTCTTTTGGAAAAAGCTGAATATCATCACCACCATTCTGAAAGTCTATTGGGGCATCGTTGCCTGTGCTTTTGCCTTAGCTTTTGTGGCAGACACCTCTCTCTACGAGTTCTGGCATTTCAAACTCGACGCCTCATGTCTGCAATACTTGTCAACACCAACCGAGGCTATGGCCAGCGTCAGCTGGGGCTATATCATCATAAGGCTGATTGCTTTCCTGCTGAGTGCTTTCGTGATTTATAGAGCCTACCAGTTTTTAGGACGCCCGTTACGGACTGCGAGTCCGCTCCCTACGAACCGTAAGTCCGCTGCTTACGGACTTTTGGCGGTCTTACTGCTCGTTCCCGTCTTCATCATCGGTATTCGTGGAGGGTTGGGTGAGTCGACAACCAATATCGGACAGGTGTACTATTCCGACAGGCAGTTTCTGAACCACTCAGCAGTCAATCCTGTGTTCAGCTTTCTATCATCGTTCGAGAAGACCGCCAGCAACATCGTCGACTACGACTTCTATAGCCAACAGGAGTGCGACAGACTGATGGATGGTCTCTACCCCACCACATCTACAGTTACCGATACGCTACTTAACACTACACATCCTGACATTGTCATCATCCTGATGGAGAGTGCCGGCGAAGTAGTGAGCAAAGCCATGCCGCGACTGCAACAGCTAAAACAGGAAGGTATCAGCTTCGATAGCTGCTATGCCAACTCGTGGCGCACCGACCGCGGTACCGTATGTACGCTGAGCGGCTACCCCTCATTCCCCACCTCGTCGGTCATGAAGATGCCCAGCAAGACACATATGCTGCCAGGCATTGCCTCAACACTCCGACAAGCAGGCTACACCACCCATTATCTCTATGGCGGTGACATCAATTTCACCAATATGCGCAGCTATCTGATCAGTACGGGATTCACATCACTGACATGGATGAAGGACTATACTTCTGAGGAACAGGCTACCTCGGAATGGGGCGTTTGTGACGGCATCACCTTCAGCACACTGTATGACTTGCTCCATGACGGAAAGGGTTCTCGCTTCATCGGCTACTCTACGCTGAGCAGTCATGAGCCGTGGGATGTCCCTATCAAGAAATACGACGACGAGGTACTCAATGCCTTCTACTATCTGGACCAGTGTCTGGGACAGTTTATAGACAAGCTGAAACATTCGCCACAGTGGCAGAACACACTGGTCATCTTGTTGCCGGATCATAGCATCGATTACGACGGTATCACCCAGAGCGACGCCAGCCGCAACCGCATTCCCCTGGTTTGGGTGGGTGGCGCCGTGCGCCAGCCGCGTCGTATCAGCACCCTTTGCAACCAGACCGACCTAGCGGCAACCCTCTTGGCACAGTTAGGACTGCCACATGACGACTTCCGCTGGAGCCGTGACATCTTGAGCCCGTCGTATCAATATCCCTTTGCCTTCCACACCTACCGTAACGGATTCTCGGTTATTGACTCCACTGGATTCATGGCCTACGACTTCGATGCGAATCGGCGTATCGCCGTCCAAACACCTGATGGCGACCGATTGGAACGTATGGGCAAAGCCATCCTGCAAGCAACGACGAAGAACTTGAAAGAATTAGATAAGAAATGAGATAAAAAATAAGAGATGAGAGATAAGAGATATTCCAGTCTGTTGGCACCACTGGCAGCAACGCTCTTCAATCTGCTGCTTGTTTATGTCGTGTACTTTCTGGCACGCATTGTTTACCTGCTGGAGAACTGGAGCTACTTCTCGCAAGGGCTTACCACCAGCCATCTGATGGAGATGCTAGGTGGCGGACTGGTGTTTGACACCAGCGCCATCCTCGTGACCAACATCCCCTATATCGTATTGATGCTATTCCCCTTGCATCTGAAGGAAATACACATCTACCAGAAGATATGCAAGTGGGTATTCCTTGTCGTTAATGGCTTGGCTCTGGCCGTCAACCTGTGTGATGCCGTCTATTTCCGCTTCACCATGCGACGCACTACCACCACCGTATTCGGCGAGTTTTCCAATGAGGGCAATCTGGGCGGCATTTTCTTTACAGAGACATTACACCACTGGTATCTGGTTCTCTTCTTTATCGTCGTGATGTGGGGTCTATACCGTTTATACCGTCATAGCGGACTACAACAGAACAGCCATACATGGTGGCAATACGACCTCGCTACCCTGCTGTCATTGGCAGCACTGGCTCCATTCGTTGTCGCCGGCATCCGCGGTGGTTTTACAACAGCCGTACGCCCAATCACCATCTCTAATGCCAATCAGTATGCAGACCGTCCTGTCGAGGCAGCTCTGGTACTCAATACTCCGTTCTCACTCTATCGGACCATCGGAAAGTCTGTGTTTATCGTACCTGAATACTATTCCGACCAAAAAGAAATGGAGGCTGTCTATTCGCCCATTCATCTTCCCAACGACTCCGTACCTTTTACGAAGAAGAATGTCGTTGTGCTCATCGTCGAGAGTTTTGGCCGTGAATACATCGGTGCTCTGAACAAGACACTCGAAAATGGTCATTACAAAGGCTATACACCTTGCGTCGATTCGCTCATCAGCAAGAGCATCACCTTTACCCACAGCTACTGTAACGGTCGCAAGTCGATTGACGGCATGCCTTCCATCCTGTCAAGCATACCCATGTTCGTCGAACCCTTCTTCCTGACGCCTGCCTCGATGAATAACGTCAGCGGTATTGCCTCGCTATTGGCTGACGAGGGCTATCAGACGGCGTTCTTCCACGGAGCCCAACGTGGCTCAATGGGTTTTATGGCCTTTGCACGCAGCACGGGATTCCAAGAGTATTACGGACGTGAAGACTACGATGCTGACAAGCGCTTTGGTGGAGATGACGACTTCGACGGCATGTGGGCCATCTGGGACGAGCCTTTCCTGCAATACTACTGTACGAAGATGTCGGAAATGAAGGAGCCCTTCATGACTGCCGTCTTCACTGCCTCAAGCCACCACCCCTATGTCATTCCAGAGAAGTACAAGGACACCTATCCTGAAGAGGGCATCATCATGCACAAATGTATCCGCTATACGGATATGGCGCTAGGTAAGTTCTTTGCGAAAGCCAGTCAACAGTCTTGGTTCAACAATACCATCTTCGTGCTTACCAGCGACCATACCAATATGAGCGACCACGACTACTACCAGACCGACCTGGGTGGTTTCTGTTCACCTATTATTATATATGAGCCAGGACGCGAATCTGATAGCTTGCCACACCCAGACATTCAGGACAAGATAGCCCAACAGATTGACATTCTGCCCACCATTCTGGGCATGCTCGGCTATCAAAAGCCTTACTTTGCCTTTGGCATCGACCTGTTCAATACGCCCGCTGAAGATACTTGGGCCGTCAACTACCTGAACGGCATCTATCAATATGTTAAGCATGGGCACGTCCTACAGTTCGATGGTCAGAAGACCCGTGCTGTCTATGCCCTCACCGACTCGCTCATGCAGCATAACATGATGGTTGACGGAAGATGGATGAAGGATGAAGGCCGTTCCGTACAACCACAAATGGAGCGTGAGCTAAAAGCCATTATCCAGCAGTACATGTATCGCATGACCCATGACCAACTGACCGTTACTAATCCATGAGGGGACTTCTAACTATAAGCCTGATGATTGGCATGCTGTTGCCATTGAACGCCCAATTTCTGAATGAGGGCGACACCATTGCCATCATCTCACCATCGAGTGCCACGGATACCACTACCATCAATGGCGGCATACGTACTTTGGAACGGTGGGGCTATCATTGTGTGGTGGGCAGTCACGCACTCTGCAATGACGGTCATGGTTTTGCGGGAACGGTGGAGGAGCGTCTCTCCGACTTGCTATGGGCGTTGCACGAACCTTCTATCAAAGCCATCATGTGTTCGCGTGGCGGTGACGGTGCAGCCCATTTGCTGTGTCACCTGCCTCTCGACACGTTGCACCGTTATCCCAAGATGATTATCGGTTTCAGCGATGTCACAGCGCTGCTGTGTGCCGAAGCCAGAGCGGGAAATTATGGCATCCACGGTTCCATGTGCCATGCCATAGCCACCTATGAAGGTACCGATACCGTCAGTCAGATGCTCTGCAGCATGATACAAGGCAAGTTGCCGGTTTATCGTGAGCCGTCCCATCCGCTGAACAGCCCTGGTCATGCCGAGGGCATTGTCGTTGGTGGCAATCTTTCCGTCTACAACGACTTGGCAGGCTCCGACTACGATCCGTTGCTGTTGCCTGACATTATCCTGTTCATGGAGGATACCGGCGAAAACATGAGCAAGGTTGACCGCATGCTTCATAATATGGAGATGCGTGGCCTCCTATCACATGTCCGAGGTATTATAGTTGGCCAATTCACCAAATACCAGCATCCAGAAAACGGTTTTGACGACATGTATGCCATGTTGCACCACTACATGCAACACTTTGGCATCCCCATTGTCTATGACTTTCCCGTTGGTCATGCCCATCTACGCAACTACCCCTTACTCGTTGGTGCTCATGCCATACTGGATGTCACACCCGACTCCGTTATCTTACGTTACGAATAAAGCTTGTAGATGACAATTCACGGGGTTGTCCGTCTTTCTAATAGTAAAAAACAGATAGAGAGATGAAAGCAATAACACTTTTGCAGCCGCAGAAAATTGTGTTCGGCACAGGCTGCATCGAGACATTCGTAGAAGATTACAAGAAAATGGGACTGCAACGGCTGTTTGTATTGACAGCACCCCCCATCCTACCACTCATTAAAGAACCATTAGCGTCATTGAAAGCTGCCGGTATCATTATCGAGACGTATCAAGACATCGTGGCTGAGCCTACAGTTAACGACTTCAAGCAGATTCTTGAAACAGCACGTCAATTCAAGGCTGACAGCGTCGTTGGTGTGGGCGGCGGCAGCGTACTCGACGTAACGAAGCTGGTAGCAGCCTTCATCAACAGCGTTCAACAAGTGGAAGATTGTTTCGGAACGGGTTTCATCAAGGCGAAAGGTCTCTGGTTTGCCTGTCTGCCGACAACGGCAGGAACCGGTTCGGAAGTATCTCCTAATGCCATCCTGTTGGATGAACGTGACCATCTGAAAAAAGGTATCGTATCACCATTTCTCATTGCCGATGCTGCCTACGTCGATCCCAAACTGACGTGGACGGTGCCAGCGAAAGTCACTGCCGATACGGGTATGGACGCCTTGACCCATTGTATTGAGGCTTATACCAATAAGTTTGCACACCCTTCAGTAGACATCTACGCCCTGCAGGGTATCCGTCTGATTGCCGCTAATCTGGAACGTGCCGTAAAAGACGGTAAAGATGTGGAGGCTCGCGAGGCATTGGCCTTCGGTTCGCTGTATGGTGGACTCTGTTTAGGTCCCGTCAACACCGCAGCAGTTCATGCACTGAGCTATCCGTTAGGTGGTGAGTTTCATATTCCTCATGGACTAAGCAATGCCATTCTGCTGCCATCAGTAATGAAATTCAATGCGCCTGCAGCCATGAAGCGCTATGCCGAGGTGGCTGTTGCCTGCGGCATAACCGCAGGACGCTCTGATAAAGAGACTGCTCAGCGTGGTGTCGACTTCATCTACCGCTTGGCCGAGGCTGTCGGCATTCCCGATAAGTTGACTGCGTTAGGCATTCCCCAGACTGCTGTCGACGGTATGGCCAAAGCCGCTATGCAGGTTCAGCGTTTGCTGAAGAACAATCCCCGCAAGGTCACTGAGCAAGATGCCCGCGACATTTACAACTCACTCTATTAGCCTTGTTATTATGTTACTATGTCTTTAAAAAATTAATATGTCTATGAAACCAATATTAGCCATCACCATGGGCGACCCCGCAGGCATTGGTCCTGAGATTACCGTACGTGCCCTGAATAGAAAAGAGACTTACGAGAAGTGTCGCCCCATCGTCACAGGCGATGCTGCCATTATAAGCCAAGCAGTTCATTTGCTCGGTTTCAACCTACAAGTCCATGCCATACAAAATGTCGGGGATGCCAAATTCGAATTTGGCACTATTGATGTGCTCGACCTGAAGTGCGTCGACCTCTCGACATTTGAATTTGGTAAGGTACAGCCACAATGTGGCAATGCCGCTTTCCAATACATCAAGAAGGCTATTGAACTGGCCATGGCCAATGAGGTTGATGGTACCGTGACAGCTCCATTGAACAAGGAGGCACTGAACTTGGCTGGTCATCATTACGACGGCCACACGGAGATTTACGCCACCTTTACAAACACCAAGAAGTATGCCATGATGCTGGCAGATGAAAACATCCGCGTCATCCACGTCTCGACACATGTGCCTTTGCGCAAGGCCTGTGATCTGGTCAAGAAGGCGCGTGTCATTGAGTGCGTGGAACTCATTGACGATGCCTGCCGCCAGTTTGGTATTGAGAAACCTCATATCGGCGTCGCAGGACTGAACCCTCATAGTAGCGAGAACGGCATGTTCGGTTACGAGGAGGCTCAAGAGATAATCCCTGCCATTGAAGAACTAAAAGGACGTGGTTTCGATGTAGCTGGTCCTGTTCCACCCGACAGCATCTTTGCCAAGGCCAAGTGTGGCCAGTTCGACGGCGTCGTGGCCATGTACCACGATCAGGGACACATTCCCTTGAAGGTATGTGCGTTTAATTGGAATAAGGAAACAGGTAAGATGGAGAGTGCCAGTGGTGTGAATATCACCTTAGGTCTGCCCATTATCCGTGTCAGTGTAGACCACGGAACGGCTTTCGACGTCGCTGGCAAGGGCATCGCCAACGACAGTGCCATGACACTTTCGATAGATTATGCCACAAGGATGGCGATATATCGAAGAAATAAGCTAAATGCTAATAGCCAATAGCCATGATAGTTATTGCTGATGACATCACGGGGGCCGCAGAGATAGCGGGCATTACCTTCTCTACAGGTCGGCAGGTGCGATTACTTTGTGGCGGTTCCGCTGGCTGCGTTACTGGCGGTTCTATAGACTGCGCTAAAAACGCAGCATACGAGACCATCGTCATTGCTACCGACACCCGGTCGATGAGCGAAGCTGATGCCGTGGCCGAAACACGACGTATCGCCTCAACCATCAGCCATCAGCCATCAGCTATCTTCAAAAAAACAGACTCCGCACTTCGCGGTCATATTGTGCCAGAACTTACCGCCTTGATGGAGATCACCGGCTACCCACGGGCCGTCTTTCTGCCAGCCAATCCATCAAAGGGGCGCATCATCCGTAACGGTATCTATTATATAAAAGAGGTCAAAGGTCAAAGGTCAAAGGTCAAAGGTGAGGGACAAGAAGTGAGAGGTGAGGGGCAAGAAGTGAGAGAAGTGCCGATACACGAAACGGATTTTTCTTTCGACCCCGAGTTTCCTGCGAAGACCTCAGTGCTAAAGGAGCGTTTCCCTGATGCTGAAGCGAAGGGTATCATCATGCCCGATGCGGAAACTGTTGATGACATCCGCCGTGTCGTAGCTCAGTATAATGACGGCAAGACGCTCTTTGCCGGAGCTGCGGACCTGTTTAAAGAGGTGCTGAATACCATAGGAGCTATAGGTACTATAGGTACTATAGGAACTATAGATACTATAAGAAAGGACAACACCCTCATTCTCTGCGGCTCCACCCAAAGCAAGCCCTTAGAGCTCGGTATTCCCGTCGCTCCAATGCCGCAAGAGGTTTATGATGGCGGTCATGATCTGAGCATTTGGAACACATCGGCTTATGGAGAGTGCCACAGCCTTATCCTTCGTATTCTTCCACCTGAAGGCAGGAGTGTGGCACACAATCCTCATATTCACCGCACAAGCAAGGAAATGGCTGTTCATCTGCGCACCATGATGGCAGAAATGGCAAAACGTCTGGTAGCTGAGCATTGTCCTGACCACCTGATTATCGAAGGTGGTGCCACAGCCTGGGCTACGCTGCAGGCCCTTGGCTGGACAGAGTTCCAAATAGTCCGACAGATAGCTCCTGGCGTCGTACAAATGAGCGTCACCAAAACCAGCCCTACCCAAGTTTATAAACCAGGGAAGCGGGTCATAGTGACGCTCAAACCAGGCAGTTATCCGTGGGGACGACTATTCGAAGGTTTTGTAAAGCGTTGATGCTGTATAGCGATGCTCCATGACAGCACGAATCTCATCCTCGGTAGACAGGTTGAAGTCACCGGGGATGGTGTTTTTCAGTGCTGCCGCAGCCAACGAGTATTCCAGTTGTCGCTGCCGGTCTTCAGGGAAGATATTGATGGCATGCAGGAAACCACCCATGAATGCATCGCCCACTCCCACTGGGTCGACCACATCGGGGATGTCATGGATGGGAGCCTGCAACAAGCGTCCATCCGTCCACAGCAGGGCCGTCAGTGTATGGTGGTTCGATGCCACCATATTGCGCATACCCATCAGCCAGTGGCGACACCGTGGCCAAGTGGCATGGATATCGTCGAACCACTCACGGTATTCGTCCATCTGCATCTCAAAATGAGAGTCTGTAGCTGTAAAGGGCGGTTGAGCACGCTGACATATCCACTCAAACTCGATGGCGTCGCCAAACATCATATCGCAACGTCCCAACATTCGGCTGAGCGTCTCACGGGCATCAGCACCATATTTCCACAGATTCTTACGGTAGTTGATGTCGAAGGAAACGGTGATACCCATCTCGTCAGCAATATCCAGCGCCTCGAAGGTAGCATCGGCAGCCTGTTGTGAGATGGCCGCCGTAATACCTGACACCTGGAAGATGTCGGTATCTTTCAGCACCTCTCGCCATGGAATCATACCCGGTTTCAGGTCGTAATAGGCCGAGTTGGCACGGTCATAGACAACCTTTGCGGCACGCATGCCTGCCGATGGTTCTAAATAATAGGTACCAATGCGCTGTCCGCCCCACAGGATGTGATTGACGTTGACGCCCAACTGTGCCAGACACATGGCGCCAGCATGTCCTACGGGGGTGTCAGGCAGTCGTGTGATGTACGTCACGTCTTCATCCTGAGCAGCCAGCGACACTGCCACATTGGCCTCGCTGCCACCATACTTGCAGGTAAACATGTCGCCCTGTGTCAGTCGCAGGTGATCGAGTTTCGAGAATCGGAGCAATAGCTCCCCAAAAGTTACTATTTTTTGTCGTTTCATCATGATAAAAACTATGATTGCATTGCCACACTCTCAAAGAGAGAACTTATTTTTCATACACACATTGCAGATTCTGCTCTAACTGCCGGGTAGAGCTGGCCCCGACAAGGACACTGGTCACGCCGGACTGCTGCAGTATCCAACGTAAGGCACGTTCTGCCAAGGTCATGCCCTGGGCCTCTGCCTCTGCATTCCATTGTCGTAACTGCCGCAACAATGCATCGTCCAACATCTCAGGTCGCAGGAACTTTCCCTTTGACATGCGTGAATTGTCGGGGATGCCTTCTAAATAACGGTTTGTCAGCAGTCCTTGTGCTAACGGTGAGAAGGCTATGAAGCCCACTCCTGCATCATCACACAGCTGCAAGATGCCTTCATTGACAGGAGCCCTGTCAAGCATATTCAGCTTACCCTGATAAATGAGCAGTGGTGTGTCGTGACTGCGCAGATAGTCTATGGCAAAGCGCAACGGCTCCAATGGCCAGTTAGAGATACCGACATACAGTGCCTTGCCGGCACGTACGATATCAACCATAGCCTGCAGGGTCTCTTCCATTGGTGTGGCAGGGTCGTAACGATGGCTATAGAACAGGTCTACATAGTCAAGGTGCATGCGTCGCAGACTCTGATTGACTGAGGCCATCAGGTATTTCCTTGAACCCCAATTGCCATAGGGTCCCGGCCACATGTCGTAACCTGCCTTGGTAGAGATAAACAACTCGTCGCGGTATGGTCTGAAATCATCGTCCATCAGTCTTCCTAACGTTTCTTCTGCCGAGCCATACGCCGGACCATAGTTGTTGGCCAGGTCAAGATGTGTCACGCCATGGTCGAAGGCATACCGCACAATTTCCCTGCTACGTTCATAGGGATCTACGCTGCCGAAGTTATGCCACATACCTAACGACACTTTAGGCAACAGTATGCCACTGCGTCCACACCGTACATATTGCATGCCGTTGTCATATCGGTTTTTGTCTGCTTGATAATTCATCATTTAATTCCTAATTTCTAATTTTCCTATGAACTGTTTACTCTGCCAGAGCGAAGTCGAGCTGACGCTTTTCCAGGTTGGCTCGTGCCACCTTGATACGGATGGGATCGCCCAACTGGTATTTGTGGTGATGACGGCGGCCTACCAGACAGTAGTTTCGCTCGTCGAAGTCATAGTAGTCATCGTCCAGGTCGTGCATCGACACCATACCTTCACAGTGGTTCTCGTCAATCTCGCAGTAGATGCCATACGACTGGATACCACTGATATGTGCATCATATTCATTACCAATCTTGTCGGCCATGAACTCCACCATCTTATACTTGATGCTGTCGCGCTCGGCCTGCTGGGCTACCTGTTCCATGTCAGAGCAGTGTTCGCACAGTTCCTCGTATTTCTCCTGATTGGCCGACCGTGCACCGTCCTGATATTTTGTCAGCAGACGGTGTACCATGGTGTCAGGATAACGACGGATGGGGCTGGTAAAGTGCGTGTAGTAGTCGAAGGCCAGTCCGTAGTGTCCGATGTTGTGTGTCGAATACTTGGCTTTCATCATGGCCCGCAGGGCGACAGTCTCTATGAGTTTCTGCTCCTTCTTGCCCTGGCATGAGTCCATCAAGGCGTTGAGCGATTTCGAGATAGCGCCCTTCGTTCCTGCCGTTTTCATCTTATACCCGAACTTCACGACGAATTCACGCAGCGTCTCCAACTTCGTCGGGTCTGGCTGGTCATGGATACGATAGGGCAGTGTCTTGGCTTTCGTGCCCTTCTTCACCCTACCAATGCTTTCGGCCACGGTACGGTTAGCCAGCAGCATGAACTCCTCGATGAGCTGAGTCGCATCGTTCGACTTCTTAAAGTATGCCCGGACGGGCTTGCCCTTCTCGTCGATGTCGAAGTGCAGCTCCTCGCGGTCGAACTTCACGGCACCGCCCTTGAACCGGCGCTCGCGCAGTTTCTTGGCCAGTTTGTCGAGCGTCTGAAGCTCCTCGGCGTATGGATCCTCATGATTTTCATTTTTAATTTTTAATTTTTCACTTTCCAGAATCTCCTGCACCTCCTCATACGCGTACCTTCTATTACTCTTAATGACGGTATGGGCTATATGGTAGTCCTTGACGTTGGCGTCCTCGTCTAAAACGAAGATCACACTATAGCACAGTTTCTCCTCGTCAGGCCGCAGCGAGCAGATGAAGTTACACAGACGTTCGGGCAGCATGGGTATGGTGCGGTCTACCAGATAGACACTCGTGGCACGCTTCACAGCCTCCTTGTCAATGACCGAGCCTTCCTTGACGTAGTGTGACACGTCGGCGATATGCACACCGACCTCGTAGAGACCCCCACCATCTCCCCCTATTGAGGGGGAGTGCTTAGAGCCTCCCCTTGACAGGGGAGGTTGGAGGGGTCTTATTGACAGTGCATCGTCGAAGTCCTTGGCATCCTTGGGGTCTATGGTACATGTGAACACCTCGCGGAAGTCCTCGCGACGGGCTATCTCCTGCGGCGTGATGCCCGGGTCAATCTTCTCGGCAGCCTCCTCCACATGCTTCGGATATTTGTATGGCAGCCCATACTGTGCCAGGATGGCGTGCATCTCAACGTTATTGTCGCCCTCCCTGCCTAAGACGTCGATGACCTCTCCGACAATATTCTTCGAGTCTTTCGACGGCCACTGGGTGATTTTCACAACAGCCTTCTCACCATCCTTGCCACCCTTCAGTTTCTTCTTCGGAATCAGGATGTCGTGTACGAAAATGTTTCCCTCGGTCACCAGGAAGGCGTAGTCCTTCTCTACCTTCAACTTACCCACGGCCTGGTCGCGCTTGTGCGACAGGATTTCTATCACCATCGCCTCCTTGATGTGCTTCTCCCGACGGGCCATGAAGGTCACCTTCACACGGTCGCCATTCATGGCAAACAGCGAGTTGCGCTCACTGACGAACACCGGCGAGCCACCGTCGTCGGGCAGGAATGAGTTCTTGCCGTTGGCCTTACGGATAAAGGTACCCTCCTGCACTTGTGTCTTCTGGTTCAGCCGGTAGCCTTGATTGCCCACCTTCGACAGATAGTCGTCCCAAGCCATCTCGTCAATCACGTCAACGGCCAGCATCTTCGCAGGATGCGTCGACAACTTCAGACTGTTGAATATCTGCTTGAACGAGAATGTCTCGTTCGGGTTCTGCCGGAACAGCGTCTGCAACATCTCCATCAGGCGCTGCTTGTTCAGTCTTTTTCCACTCTTGTGCTTGCTCATAGGGGAAAATAAAATAGAAATTAGAAATTAAAACTTTGGGCAAAGATACGAAAAAATTAGGAATTAGGAATTAGGAATTAGGAATTTTTTTTTCGCGGGCAGTAAATTATCAATTATCAATTGTCAATTATCAATTATTTTTCGTATCTTTGCACCGTTTTCTAACTTATAGCCCTAAAAACAATGAAAATCAGAAACACATTAACTATTCTGCTAACCATGCTTTGGTTGACAGCTAATGCTCAGGACAACATTAACATGAAGTTTGGTAAACCTACCAAGGAAGAGCTACAGATGACCGTCTACGAAGCCGACCCCGATGCTGACGCCGTGGTGCTGTGCCGCCTGACCAGTGTCGAATATACGGTGCAGATGAAGGGCTATCTCGTAGACTACCACGAGAAGTTCCGCATCAAGGTACTCAAACCCCAGGGAGCGCGCTGTGCCAAGGTCACTATTCCCTACCACATCATTCCACAGGAGAAGTCCGGCATCCATGCCACGAAGTTCTCACTGCGTGCCGGCAACATCCAGATTGGCACCGTGGCCAACGACTTCTACGAGGAAGCCACCGGCTCCTTCACCGAGGACGCCATGGGCGTCTACACCAACGAGAGTGTCGAAGACCTGAAGGCCACCGCCTTCAATCTCGTCAATGGCAAGACCGTGAAGTCGCACTTCCGTGGCACCGTCACCAAGGAGCAGACCGCCGACGACACCTGGCAGGCCACCTTCACCATCCCCGACGTCCGCGAAGGCACCGTCATCGAGTACGAATACTGTCTGCACAGCCAGCTGTTCTACCAGCTGCACGACTGGTATGCCCAGTGCGACATCCCCGTAGCCTATGCCCGACTGGACATGGACATACCCGTCTACCTTATGTTCAACATCGAGGAACACGGCATCCAGCGACTCCAGTGCAGCTGCGTCACCGGCTCCATGCGCTACAAGCTCGAGAGCGACCCCCTCGCAGCCCCCGTACAAGTCAACACCAACCACTACACCTGCATTGGCCGCCAGCTGAAAGCCATGCCCAAGGATCCCTACGTCTGGAACGTCAACGACTACTGCGCCGGCATCACCGCCGAACTCAAGAGCTACAGCCTGCGCGGCACCCTCGCCATGGAGTACGCACAAACCTGGGAACAGATAGACCAGATGCTGCTCGACGATGACGACCTGGGCCGACAGCTCAACAACCATAGTCCGCTGCGCGATGAACTCCAGGCAGCCCGACTGACCGACATCACCAACGAGCGTGAGCGCGTGGCCGCCGTCTGCCAGCTAGTCATGAACCGCGTAACGTGGGACGGCACCTATCGGCTGTGGCCCGACGCCAGCAGCGCCATCCTCAAGCGCGGCACCGGTTCCAATGCCGACATCAACCTGCTCCTCATCCAGACCCTGCGCGACGCCGGCTACGACGCCTCACCCGTTGTCCTCAGGACCCGCGACCAGGGCAAGATGCCCTACCACTTCCCCTCCATCTGGAAGCTCAACACCTACGTCGTAGCCATACCCCTGTCGGGAGGCACCCAGTGCTACGTCGACGGCTCCTCGTCCACCGGCTACCTCAACGTGCTGCCCCCCGTGCTCCAGGTAGAGCGCGCCCGCCTCGTGGCCAAAGGCAAGAAGAGCCAGTGGGTGAACCTACAGAAAGTCACCCCTGCCAAGCAGACCACCGTCATCGACGCCACCCTCACCCCTGATGGCCAGCTCACCGGCACCCAGACCACCCTCCTCACCGGCAACCTCGCCACACCCCACAGCAGCAGCTTCACCCCCGAAGCCAAGACCGTAACGCCCGTCAGCCTCCAGGGCCAAGTCACCGACAGCAGCCTCCGCATCAACCTGCTGCCCCTGCTGCCGCTTCAGGACAATCCCTTCACCAGTCCCCAGCGCCTCATGCCCGTCGAGTACCCCTACACCCAGACCCGCCAAGTCATCATCAACATCACCCTGCCACAGGGCTACACCTTGCCGACACTGCCCGAGCCACTCGCTGCCACCACCCCCGACAAAGGCATCACCGGGCGCCAGGCCGTCTACCTCCGCGACGGGAAAGTGGAAGTACACTATCAGTTCAACGTCAACAAGGTGGTTCACGACAGCAAAAACTATGCTGCCATCCGCGACATGTATACCCTCTTTACCGACAAGGCACGCCACGAACTCCTGATAGAAAAGAAATAAGACCATGGAACAGTTGCTGCACTACTGCTGGAAACATAAGCTGTGGCCGATACACCCTTTGGAGACCACCGACGGCAGACCTGTGGAAGTCATCGACCCGGGCTTGCACAACCATCATGCCGGTCCTGACTTCTTCAATGCCAAGGTGAAGATCGGCACCACCATGTGGGTGGGCAACGTTGAGATTCACGACCGCTCCAGCCACTGGTACCAGCACGGCCATGACCACGATGCCAACTACGACAATGTCATCCTACACGTGGTAAGCGTTGCCGACCGCAATGTGCAGACCTCCCGAGGCGACTACGTCCCCCAACTATGCCTGACAGTGCCACACACTGTACAGGACAACTACAAGCAACTCATGCAGACTGACTCCTATCCACCTTGCTACCGCATCATTCCCAATCTGGCGCCACTCACCATCCATGCTTGGATGGCAGCCTTGCAAACCGAGCGGCTCGAACAGAAGACCATTGCCATCAAGCAGCGTGCCTGTCAGGCCGAGGGGTCGTGGGAAGCTGCCTACTTCACTACCCTAGCCCGCAACTACGGTTTCGGCATAAATGGCGACGCCTTCGATGAGTGGGCACACCATATTCCCCTGAGCGCTGTCGGCAAGCATCGCGACGACCTGTTCCAAATCGAAGCCATCTTCATGGGACAGGCCGGACTCTTGGAACTCCAGGCCGTTCCTGAGCGCTACCAGAAAGATGCCCTGAACGAAGGTTATTTTGCCAAACTGCGCAACGAATACCAGTATTTGGCCCATAAGTTCAGTCTGCAGCCGATGGACTACCACCATTGGCGTTTCCTGCGACTGCGTCCACAGAATTTTCCGCATATTCGCATCTCCCAGCTGGCCAACCTCTACCACCAGCGTCGTGCCGGACTGTCGCAACTCATCGAGTGTCGCGACATGGCAGGTCTTGCCGACTGCCTGAAGACGCAAGTGACCCCCTATTGGGAAACGCACTACACCTTTGGCTCCGAGAGTGTGCGCAATGCCAAGCACCTGTCGCCGTTCAGCATCAACCTACTTATCATCAACACCTGCGTGCCCCTGCTTTTTGCCTATGGCCGCCACACCTCACGTGAGGAACTGTGCGACCGAGCCTTTGACTTCCTCGAACAGTTGAAGGCCGAAAACAACCACATCATCCGCATGTGGCAGGAATGCGGGCTGCAGATTCGCTCTGCCGGCGACTCCCAAGCCCTCATCCAACTCAAAAAGGAATACTGCGACAAGAAGGACTGCTTGCGCTGCCGCATCGGTTACGAATATCTGCGCGCTTCGCGTTAATTGATAATTAATAATTGATAATGAGCAAATACATCTTTGAGACCCGCATGGAGGTACGCGACTACGAATGCGACATCGAGGGCATTGTCAACAATGCCAACTACCTCCATTACATTGAGCATACACGCCACCTGTTCCTGAAACAGTGCGGACTGTCGTTTGCCGACATGCACCTGCGAGGTATCGACGCCGTCGTGGCCCGCATGAATCTGCAATACAAGACACCCCTTCGCTGCGACGACGAGTTCATCTCGCGCCTGTGGCTCGAAAAGGACGGTATCAAGTACATCTTCCACCAAGACATCTTCCGCGCCTCCGACGAAGTCCTCTGCTTCCGCGGCGACATCACTCTCGTCTGCCTCGTCAACGGCCGCCTGAGCGATAGCGAAGCTTACGATGACGCCTTTGCACCCTACCTCAACCCACCAACACTCTATAACGCATGACGACCGACAGCGACCTCTACTACACCATTGCCCTGACGCGCCTCACGGGTATCAGCCAGCCCATGGCTCTACAGCTCTACCAGACGTTGGGCAGCAGCTTGACCATCTATGAACACCGTAACGACATCGGCGACGTCATTCCTGATGCCACGCCACGTCTTCGCGAGGCCATACGCCACTGGGACGATGCCCTGAGCCGCGCCGCAGTCGAGATGGAGTTCATCACAAAGAACGCCATCAATGCCCTGACGCTCAACGATGCTGACTATCCACAACGCCTCCGCGACTGTCCAGACGCCCCCGTCGTCATCTATTACAAAGGTAATGCCGACCTCAACCAGCGCTACATTCTCAACATCGTCGGTACGCGCCACTGCACCACTTATGGTCAGGACCTGGCACGCACCTTTCTCAGCGACCTGCACCGACTGTGTCCACAGGTTCTCGTCGTCAGCGGTTTGGCCTATGGTATCGACATCTGCGCCCACCGCAACGCCCTACAGCAGGGCTATGAAACCGTAGGCGTGCTGGCTCACGGACTTGACCAAATCTATCCTTATCGCCATCGTGACACGGCAGCCGAGATGGTACGCCACGGTGGTGTACTAACTGAATACATTAGCCAAACAGAGGCTCTGCCCAACAATTTCCGGCAGCGCAACCGCATCGTGGCAGGCCTCTCCGACGCCACTATCCTTGTCGAGAGTGCTATTAAGGGGGGCGGACTCATCACCTGCCGTATTGCTCAGGAATATGGTCGCGATGTCTTTGCCTTCCCTGGGGCTATAGGCATGCCGTACAGCGAGGGCTGTAACTTCATGATACGCAACAACACGGCAGCCCTCATTACCTCCGCTGCCGACTTCATCGAGGCTATGAGATGGCAGACCGTTACCAACCGTACCGACGTTGTTGAGCGCCAGCTCTTTCCTGACCTCACTCCTGAAGAGCAACAAGTCGTCGATCTACTTCAGCAAACCAACGACCTGCAACTGAATATCATCAGTGTCAAGACCAATATCCCCATTGGCCAACTCACCGCCCTTTTGTTCCAACTCGAGATGAAAGGTATCATAAAACCTATGGCTGGCGGTACTTACCACCTCTTGGCATAGTCCTTTAACGCAGATTTTGTATTCTCATTCCGTTCCGGTAATCAGTAGGCGTCTGCCCCGTGCTTTGCCTGAAACAGCGGCTGAAATACTTAGGGTCGGTAAAGCCACAGGCGTAGGCTATGTCAGCCACATTCTTGTCGGCTTGCCCTAATAGTAGTTGGCAGGCGTGTTTGATGCGTGCCTCGCGCAACAGGTCTTGTGGTGTGATGCCCATCGCCTGTTTCAGTTTGCGCTGCAAACCAGAACGGCTGGTGGCGGCAGCCTGCGCCATATCACCCACCGTGGCATCGCTGTTCGACAAGTTCTCCTCAATGAACTTCATCACACGCTGCAACATCGGATCCAACTCCGTCACAGGTTGCGCTGCCGCTTGGCTGTCGTCAGCACCGGGCACGTCATGAAGCTCTTGCTTTTTCGAATCCTCCAATAATGCCAGGTAAGCCTCCAGCGTTTCGTGTTGCTTTCGTTTGATGCGCCTTATATATAATAAGGTATAGAGGACGATTGCCAGTATGGCGATGGTTATCAGCAGCATTGTCAGACGGCCTAACGTCGATTCCCAGAAGGTTGGTTGCACAACAATAGTGAGGTGGTGTGCATACGGCTGCCACTCACCATCGGCATTCGTCGAGCGTACCTCTAATTGGTAGGTGCCTGGCTCCAGGTCGAGCAGCGTGGCCGTGCGGTCGTGACCGATATAATTCTCCGTCCCATCAGGCAGCAGACGGAAGGCATAGCTGATACGGTCTGAGGCGTTGAAGTCAAGGGCAGCAAAGCGCACGGTAAGACTGCGCTCGTGGGGCTGAAGTACGATAGAATCGGCCATTTCAACAGCATAATGACTGTCACTGCCCTGTATGGAGACGCTGGTAAACACCATTTGCGGCATAGCGCTGCTGGAGGTCATCTGCTCCATCGTCGTGAAGAAGGCTCCGTCAGTCAGTCCGAAGAGCCAGCGGTCATTGCCCAACGCCAACGGATGAGCCTCGCTGAAACGGTATTCGCCCTGGAAGCAGCGTGCATCGAGGACCCTGTTATGTGCTTTATCGCCAAACAGCGTGATGAGGTGGCTACCCACAGCCATCAGCTGGTTGTCGTTCAAGACACTCAGCGACTGTACGATATCGTTTGATTCTGCCTGAAAGTCATCCTTGAAATGGTGGAAGTCCAGTTCCTTAGCCAAGAGGTCGGTACTCACTATCTGGTTGACACCGCCACTCTCTGTGCTGACGAACAACTGTCCGTGGCTATCTTGTACAATGTCCATCGTGGCACTACAGCTAAGGCTGCTGGCTCTTTCGCTGTCACGCTGATGTAGGCGGAACGTCATCCGGTCGGCATCGCGTTCCAGTCGGGCTACCATCAGACCACTGCCCGTAGCTGCCAGCCACACATTGTCCTTGGTGATAAAGATATAGCGCACACGCCGTCCTTCCTCTTTCGGGTATTGTCTGGGGGTCAGGAAACGGGGATGCTCATCGGTGGCATTGTCGGTATAGACTACTCCCCCCCCTAACATGGCTATCCACAGCCGCCCGAAGACATCCTCTGTGATGTGATAGACATCGGGCATGGGAATATTGGTGAAATGGTCTATTTTGTATGAGTCGGCACCCATAGGACGCAACCGGTAGAGTCCGTTAGGCTTGGTTCCCAGCCACAGCGTGCCGTCCTTGGTTTCGTGCATGCAATAAACGGCAGCACCCAGACAGGTATAGTTTGAATGTATGTGTCCGTCAGTCCCCACATAGCCCAACAGCCTGTCGTCACTACGACTATATATCCGTAAGGCCCCATCACCTTTCGTTGACACGAAGTAATGCCCTTGGCTGTCGGCAAACAAACACTTGACGTCACCTTTCGACTGAATGTCGAGCCGCTTGGTACGTTGCTGGTCGGTACAGAACTTATAGATGTTGGCCAAGTCGAGTACCCAGAAGTTGCCTTGTTGGTCTTTCATGCCAAAGGTCAGTGTATTGAACGTCACCGGTAAGGGATAGACGACATCCCGATGGGTGTCAAGGTGGCGGTAGGTCAGTGTGCCGTCGTTGTGCAGCGTCCACTCGGTTTGATAATTGTCCGTCCACGTCATGTCCTGACCTCTCAACAACGAGCGGCTCTGGCGGTGTTTGAACATAAGCTCTGAAGCCTGCTGCCTTTCCTTGGCCGTCAGGTCACGGAAGCGGTAGCTCTTGAGGTCGAACATATAGTAATCGTCGTCCACCTGACACAAAATCTGCTGATCAGGTAACAGGCTGATGTTACGGATGCGGTCTGTAGGCATGTGACAACCGTCACCCACAGCAGGCTTGAAGGTCTGGAATTCGTAGCCGTCGTAGCGACACAGGCCGTTCCACGTGGCAAACCACATGAATCCCCGCTCGTCCTGCAACAGCTGTGTGACGTGCGACGACGACACCCCGTTGGCCTCGTCGTACTTTATCACGCTGCATAGTGGTTGGCTTTCTGCGGTCAGCCATCCTACGGTCAGTAGTATCAGAATCAGTAACTTCTTCATGCTTTTACCCTGCAAAGATAAGGAATAAATCGTTATTTTGCAACAATTGATGCGTTTTTCCACACAAATGATGCATATTTCACCCCATTTCACCCTTAATTGTGCGTACCTTTGCAGCCAGAAACTTCAATTACCTATTAATAACATTTTCAAACAAACTACAAATGAAGACAAAACTTTATGTTTTAATGGCCTTGGTGCTGCTGCTCTGTTCGTTGGGTGTCAGCGCCAAGAAGGTGCACACGCTGGGCGACTCCACGATGGCACCTTACGACGAGTCTGCCACCAACACACGTGGTTGGGGAATGTACTTCGGTAACTTCCTCACCAACGGGTGGACCAGCGTCAACTACGCCAAGGGCGGACGTGACTCCCGCGGCGGCTACAACGAACTGTGGCAGAATGCCAAGAACAATGTGGAACAGGGTGACTATGTGCTCATCCAGTTTGCCCACAACGACGGCAAGTACAATGGTGTGGACAACCTGGAACTGCAGGCTTACTACACGGACAAGGGCGACGCGACAAATGCGGCTGCCGTGCAGAGTGACGGACGTGGCACTACCCCTTCAACTACGTACAAGGCGTGCCTGAAGCAGATTATCGATGCAGTCAAGGCCAAAGGTGCTACACCCATCCTCGTTTCTGCCGTGTGCCGTTGCTACTTTAGCAGCGACAACAAAATTACACGCCCTGGCCGTCACGACCTGGGCAACAAGTATGACGCTATCGTCGACGGCGTACTTCAGACGAACCTAAGCGTAGCTGCCGACAACCATACGATGGATTACAGCTACCAGATGCAACAACTGGCAACGGAAGAGAATGTGGCATTTATCGACATGACAACGGCTACGAAGGACCTCTACGAGAGCTACGGCACCTACGACAAGTGCTATGCCGCCTTGTTCGACAAGGGTGCTGAGACCGACAATACCCACTACAACCTGACGGGTGCCTTGATGGCAGCCCGCCTGTGTGCACAGCTCATGAAGCAGCAGGGTATCCTAGCCGATGCCATCGAGATTCCTACCGACCTTTCCATCACGCCTGCGACAGCTGACATGGGTGATGTGTATCTCGGACTGTCGGCCACCAAGGAGCTGACCCTGACCGGTCTAGGACTGGAACCGGCTGCGGGAACTATTCTTATTACGCCCTCTGAGGGCATACTGCTGTCGGTAGACAGGCAGAACTGGCAGAACACGCTGGAAGTGAGCTACGAGAGTGGCACAGTGATCAAAACCTTCTATGCCAAGGTGGCTGCTACGGCTACTGGTGTTTTCAATGGCACGGTGACAGCCACGATAGGTAGCAAGTCGGCCGTGGCCAATGTGACGATGAATGCTGTGGAATTGGGCGGCGGCGACCCATTTTCCGTCACTTGGGCGCTGACGGCCAATGACAAATCCGTTGTCATTGGTAATGCCACGGCTGCTGATGCCAAAGTGGAAGGTATGGTGAAATATGGCAACAACAGCCAGAAGGGCCTGATGGTGAGTACCAGCGAAAGCGGCACCTGGGTAAAGGCCGAGGATGACTCGCCCAACCAGTATGTGCAGTTCACTGTGACGGCACCTGACGGTCAGAAGCTCGACGTCAACCACATCGCTATGAAGGTTGGCGCACAGGGTGGCGGTGGCATGCGCTGTCACGTGTACTACTCTACCGACGGCTTCGTCACCCGTACCACTATCTACTCACCGGCGTCTATGGCCAGTGGTGTGATGAACGAGGTGGATGCGACGCCTGTCATCAAACTGGAAGAGGGCGACCAGTTGCAGA
The DNA here is from genome assembly GCA_016286995.1 of Prevotella sp. Classification (GTDB taxonomy): domain Bacteria; phylum Bacteroidota; class Bacteroidia; order Bacteroidales; family Bacteroidaceae; genus Prevotella. Next base: position 21,213 of record JAEEVA010000006.1, on the reverse strand, counting down.
TTCGGATCTATCCCTGGTACACCAGCAATGCTACAGGTAAGTGGCTGTGCATCTCTGACGTCGTAGTGGAAGGCCAGTCGAAGGATGCCGCCGGCGTGAACATCCCAGGTACAATTACCTATACGCTCGACAAGGGCGGACTGAATCAAGGCAACGATGCCGTCTTTGACCCTGAAACTTTGAGTGCAGGCTTTGCCGGCAAGGTTTGGACGGCAGGTAGCGCTCTTACTGTAGAAGGCACCAGCAACTATCGTGGTGCCTCTGGTGAGGCCAACATCCCCCAGACCAGCATCGTCAACAACACAAACAGTTCGCTGTCATCTACAGCTGGAGCCGACAACACACTGACTCTGACCTTCACTCCTGAGGAGGGATTCAGCTTTGTGCCCTCAAGGGTGAGTTTCCAGGCTGCACGCTATGGTACTGACAGTGGTAACATCAGTGCTTCTGTTGCAGCAGGTACAACCTCTGTCGACTTGGTCACCAACCAAGGCGTCAACCGTGACGGCAAAAGTCTGACGGTTGCTTCGTTTTCCGAAGAAGTGAGTGGTATTACTGCTACGGCAGACGCGCCGATGAAGGTGAATTTCTCGTTCTTAACACTGGGTAAGGGCAAGACCATGGGCCTCTCTAATGTCGTCATTGAGGGATCACTTGTCGGTGCCGCACAGCAGGTAACGAAATATGCGCTGTACACGCAGGTGCTGCCGTCGGCTGAGGCAGGAAGCATCAGCCGTGATCCTGACATGGAAACCTATAAAGAAGGTACGCAGGTGACGCTGACGGCCACCAAGAACTTCGGCTATCGCTTCAAGGAATGGCAGGACGCCACGGGTGACGTGGTCGCTACTGAGGCTCAGACAACGGTGACGATGGATGGCGAGAAGACCATGAAGGCCGTCTTTGAAGCCGTTCCCGTCTATACCGTCAGCACGCTGACAACCAACGATGCTGAGCGTGACGGTCTGGGCGGCATCACGCTGACTCCCAACGACCATGCCGGAAAGTACGAAGCCGGCACGGTGATTACCGCTACGGCCAACGAGTCGAAAATCATCAAGTTCCTCTCGTGGACTGACGAGAACGAGAATGCCAATGCCGGCAAGGAGCGCACGGTGACTATCAACAGTGACATGACGCTGACGGCCAACTACGAGGTGCAGGACTTCATCGCCGTGTTCGACGCCAGCAAGACGGCAGCCTATGCCACTCAGGGGTCGTATCCCTTTGCTGCCGACCTGACATGGGATGCTAACCGCAATGCCAAGGTGAGTGTCGTGAAGCAGAGCGACGGCTCGCTGGTGACGGGTACCAACAGCACACCGGTGGTACGCAACCGTGCCAATAGCGGCGTACTGACTACGCTGAGCGGCGTGTTCCAGAACGGCTACAATACTGCCGAGATTGCCTGGCAGTACCAGTTCTCTACCGTAGGCTTCACCAGTGCCACCTTCACAGCTGACATGGCTGCGAAGAATGCCGCCACCAAGAACTGGAAGGCGCAGGTGTCTACCGACGGACAGACCTTTACGGCTCTGGGTGAGGCATGGACGGTGACGACCAACACGCTGACACCGCTGTCGTTCACCCTGCCTGCCGAGGCCATCGGCAAGGAGACGGTGTACGTCCGCATCATGGGTACTGGCGACGAGCTGTTGTCAACAACCTACGCCTTCGATGCCGGCACATCGGCAGAAGGGCTGAACTATACCAGCCATTCAGAGAGTCAGGTGGGTAACGTCTACGTGCTGGGCGAGGCCGTTGTGGAAGCTGACGAGACGGCACCCATCGTGACAGGTACCGTTCCTGCCAACAATGCCACAGGTGTCAGCGCCACAGGCAAGATTACCATCTCGTTCGATGAGCGCATCGAGAGTGCCAACAGCAACGACATGGCCACGCTGACTGCGCTCAACGGCTCACCCGTTGAGTTGACTCCCACCTGGAGCAGCCGCTCGGTCAGCTTCGACTACAGCCAGCTGGACTACGGCACACAATACACGTTCCAGATGCCTGCTAACTACGTGCAGGACAAATCGGGCAACAAGTATGCCCAGCCCGTGACCATCAGCTTCACCACCATGCAGCGTCCCGTCGTGGCAAAGGGCCAGTACGATGCAGTGGTCTCGACAGCTGCAGAACTGAAGACTGCCATCGATGCTGCCAACAGCCGCAGCGACAAGTCGACACGCTACCGCATCTTCCTGAAGAAGGGTGAATACAAGCTGCCTACCGGTGCCACGAAGCACTTCGTCCATCAGAATGGCGACAAGACCACAACCTATTGGGAAGGCGACCTGCCAGACCCCATCACTTACATCACCGCCGGCAACATCTCATTTATCGGTGAAGACCGCGACGCTACCATCATCACACAGGACATCAGCAACGATGCCGACATGCTGTTCACCGGACAGTTCGGCCAGGCTCATAAGTACGAGCAGATAGGCTACAGCGATGTGCTGCAGCTGTCGGGCGAAGGCACCTACTTCCAGGATGTCACCGTGAAGAGTGGCATCAACGACGCACTGGGCCGTAACCTGGCCATTCAGGACCGTGGCACGAAGACCATCTACAAGAACGTGGTGCTCTACGGCTATCAGGACACGTGGACCAGCAACAACCAGAACGGACTCTACTACTTCGAGGACGGTGCCGTTCGCGGACGTACCGATTACCTGTGTGGCAGCGGCGATGCCTACTTCCAGCATCTGGAGCTGCGTCAGGTGAAAAGCGGCTATGCTGCCGTACCCCTGAAAATGAAGTCGGTGGGATGGGTGTTCAACGAGTGTACCATCAATGGCGACGGCGACGGTGTCAACGGCACCTATACGCTGGGACGTCCCTGGGGACAGGGTACGTGTACGGCCGTCTTCATCAACACCAGGATGAACGTTCAGCCCACCAACGAGGGATGGAGTGAGATGAGCGGCGGATGGCCCGAGCGCTTTGCCGAGTATAACTCGATGAGTGCCACAGGCAATGCCATCGACCTCAGCGGACGTAAGACCGTCTTTGCCGAGACTCATCAGAACAATCCCATACTCTCTGCCGAAGAGGCTGCCGACTACAGCAGCATGTCGGCCATGTTTGGCGACTGGCAGCCCACGCTGGCCACCGAACAGGCTCCCGTACCCGTCAACGTACAGGCCAACGGCATGACGCTGACTTGGGATGACAGCGACTATGCCCTGCTGTGGGCTGTATGCAAGGACGGCGAGGTCGTCGACTTCACTACCGAGGCCGCCTATACGGCTACCGAGGCTGGCACCTATAGCGTCCGTGCTGCCAACGAGATGGGTGGACTGAGCGAGGCGTCGGAAACTGTGACTGTAGGAAACATGGTAGTCATCACACCCGCCAAGCAGTACACGACCTACGTGACCACTACGGCACTCGACTTCTCGAATGTCATCGGTCTGAAGGCTTACATCGCCACCAGCACCACCAGCACGTCCGTGAAGCTGACCGAGGTGGGTGCCGTACCAGCCCAGACACCGTTGGTACTGATGGCCGAACAGGCCGACAACAGCTATAGCGTTCCCACCACCACATCGGCAGCAGCCGTTCAGGGCAACCTGCTCAAGGCTGGTGATGGCACAACGGAAATCGGTGGTACAAGCCGCTACGACTATGTGCTGAAAGACGGTAAGTTCAAGCGTGCCGACGTAGGAACCTGCGACGTTGGCAAGGCTTACCTCCACCTGGAGAGTGCACCTGCTGCTGAGCTGGTGCTCGACTTCGGCGGGGCCACGTCGCTTCGCGAAATTAGGAATGAGAAATTAGAAATGAGGAATGCCGAAGTCTATAACCTCAGTGGTCAGCGTGTGGATCAGCCCACAAAGGGTCTGTATATCGTGAATGGTAAAATGGTTATCATCAAATAAGATATCGCTATGAAGAAACAGTATATGATTCCAAAGTTGGAGGTTGTCAAGATAGGCGTTCAGCCACTTTTGGCCGGTTCACCCACTATTGGCCTTGTCGACGACGGCACACTCATACCGCCGGGTGGGTCCGACGCACCAAGCCTAGTCATACCCGAGGAGTTGCTAGAAATACAATTATTAGAATTCTTTGAATAGTGCTCAAAAACTTAGCCCCCGTCATAACGACGAGGGCTATGTTTTACTTTGCACTCAGAATTGAAAAGAAAAACAATTTTCCTTTTGTATTTCACTCGTTTTTTCGTAACTTTGCCATCTACGATAGCGAAATTACTCCGTCTCGGCAAAAAAAAGAATGAATTCTTTTGTTTTGCTCTCGACTTTTCGTAACTTTGCCAGCGGAAAAGAATAGAGACAAATGACGAACGAAGATTTTGACATACGACAAGAGCAGATGAGCACCAGCGAGAAGGAGTTCGAGAACGCCCTGAGACCGCTGTCGTTCAACGACTTCAGCGGACAACAACAGGTGGTGGAGAACCTAGAGGTGTTTGTCGAAGCTGCCAAATACCGTGGTGAGCCACTCGACCACGTACTGCTACACGGCCCTCCTGGACTGGGTAAGACAACGTTATCGAACATCATCGCCAATGAATTGGGCGTAGGTTTCAAGATTACTAGCGGTCCCGTGCTTGACAAGCCGGGCGATTTGGCTGGCATCCTGACGTCGCTGGAAAAGAATGACGTGCTGTTTATCGACGAGATCCATCGTCTCTCACCCATCGTCGAGGAATATCTCTACTCGGCCATGGAGGACTACCGCATCGACATCATGATTGACAAAGGACCATCGGCACGTAGCATTCAGATTGATCTAAACCCGTTTACGCTGGTGGGAGCCACCACGCGCAGCGGTCTGCTGACAGCACCGCTCCGTGCACGTTTCGGCATCAACATGCACCTTCAATACTACGAACCACAGACACTACAGCGCATCATTGAGCGTTCGGCAGGCATCCTGCGCGTACCGATTACCACTGATGCATCGGGCGAGATAGCCCGCCGCAGTCGTGGTACGCCCCGTATCGCCAATGCTCTGCTGCGCCGGGTACGCGACTTTGCACAGGTGAAGGGTACGGGACGCATCGACTCCGATATCACGAAAATCGCCCTGAAAGCGCTGAATATCGACCAGTACGGACTCGACGAAATAGACAACCGCATCCTACTGACCATCATTGACAAGTTCAAGGGAGGTCCCGTGGGAATCACTACCATCGCTACGGCAGTCGGTGAAGATAGTGGCACGCTGGAAGAAGTTTACGAACCCTTCCTCATCATGGAGGGCTTCATCAAGCGAACACCACGTGGCCGCATGGTGACGGAACTGGCCTACAAGCACTTCGGCCGCAACCCCTACTCAGGCAACATCATGGAACCGACACTCTTCGAGTAAGTGACTTTGCCCCCTAAGTTAGGGGGTGGGGGGTCTGAACAAGGAGTATAAACTTTATGCATATAATATATGGAAGAGAATATTATTACAAATGTTGGTCGTTCAGACCCCCACCCCCCTAACTTAGGGGGCTTAAAAGTAGGAATATTCGTGGGGAGCTTCAACCCCTTTACAGTGGGGCATGATTCTATCGTGACCAGAGCCTTGCCACTGTTCGACCGGCTGGTCATTGGCGTCGTAGGCGACCAGGTACATAAACCAGACATGCCATCGGCTGAAGAGCGCATCAAGACCATTGCCGACCTCTATGCCGACGAACCGCGCATCGAGGTAAAACCTTACTACGGGCTGGCAGTAGACTTTGCACGTGCAGAAAACGCCCATTTCATCGTGAAAGGCGTACGTAACATCAAGGACTTTGAGTACGAGCGCGACCAGGCCGACATCAACCGCCAACTCAGCGGTATCGAGACCATTCTACTCTATTCCGAGCCACAATTATCAGCCATTTCATCGACAATGGTGCGCGAATTACAACACTTCGGTGTAGACGTAAGCGCGTTTCTTCCTAAAAAAAATAATAGCAGCGAACAGCATCAGACTTTTTCGGACAGTCTGTATTTATCCGTTACACGAAAATAAAACGAAATGATTACCTATACTGCAGAAAACGTTAAGTTCCCCAACATCAAACGACGCGAGACGTCGGCTTGGATTCGTCGCGTAGCCCAAACCTACGACAAGAAAGTTGGCGAAGTAGGCTACTTGTTCTGTGACGACGAACACATCCTCAGTGTCAACCGCGAATACCTGGGTCACGACTACTACACCGACATCATCACCTTCGACTACGACGAAGGCGAAACCATCAATGGCGACCTGGTCATCTCGTTAGACACCGTTCGCTCGAACGCCGAGCTGTTTAAGAAGGACTATGACGAGGAACTGCACCGCGTCATCATCCACGGCATACTGCACCTCTGCGGCCTCAACGACAAAGGCCCTGGGGAACGTGAACAGATGGAAGCCGCAGAAAATAAAGCGTTAGCCCTGCGCTAACAATTCCTCTATTTCGTCAAGACTGGAGGCCACCTGAATATAGTCACGCCAATTGCCACGAATCATACCTTTAGTCTGTAGGTCGTCCAACATCTGGATGACACCATCCCAAAAACCTTTCATATTATAGAGTATCACACGCTTCTGGTGGTAACCAATAGTTGCCGACGCTGCTATGGTGAATATCTCGTCGATAGTACCAATACCACCCGGCAGGGCGATGAATGCGTCGCTACGGTCGAGCATCAGTTGTTTACGATCAGTAAGGTCGTCACATAGGATTTCGACATCCACATAATCGGATATCCTGCCAGACCTCTCGACAATACGCGGAATGACGCCGATGGTAGTGCCACCGGATTCGCGAACGGCCTTGCCTACACACTCCATGAGTCCCTGATTGACTCCTCCGAAGACCAACGTATGGCCTTTTTCAGCCATCCAACGTCCCAATGCTTCCGTGCTGACAAAGAAGTCCGGGTCAATCTGCTGGTTAGCAGAACAAAATACACATATCTGCATTGCTATTCCTCAAGAAAAAAGGGCTCACCTTGACAGGGAGCCCCTTCTGATTTTTTTACAAACTGGATTATTTATTGACAGCTTCTGCAAGCTCAGCACCAGCCTTGAACTTAGCAACCTTCTTAGCAGCAATCTTAATCTTCTGCTTGGTTGCAGGATTGATACCCTCACGAGCAGGCTTCTCAGAAATAGCGAATGTTCCGAAGCCAACGAGCTGTACCTTATCACCAGCTACGAGAGCGCCCTTAATAGCATCTACTGTGGCATCAAGTGCCTTCTTTGCATCAACTTTGGTCAGACCAGCACCAGCTGCAATCTTCTCAATCAATTCAGTTTTGTTCATAATTTTGTTGTTTTAAAATAAAATATAAATAGTTAGGAAATAATTCTGACGCAAATATAAGTTAAAGAATTTAGAAAACAAACAAAAAATGGAAAAAAATGACTTTTTTGGTAAAAAAAAGTGTGTAAAGGTCTGTTTTTGTGCTTGAAAAGAGATATTTTTCGTAATTTTGCATGCGAAATGCAGTTTTTGCGGCTGCTAGTGAAGTAAATTGTCAAATAGTTAATAATCAAATAGTACAATACTCAGATGAACAATATGCAACCCATGACCAAGAACCTGTTGGTCGTCAATTTCCTGGCGTTCATTGCAACGTGGGTGTTGGAGTTGAGAGGTATTGACTTAGCGTCACTCTTGGGCCTACATTTTTTCTTGGCCAGCGACTTTCATATCTATCAGTTTGTCACCTATATGTTTTTACACGGTGGCCTGACACACATCTTCTTCAATATGTTTGCTTTATGGATGTTCGGAAATGTCATAGAGCAGGTATGGGGACCGAAGAAATTCCTTTTTTATTACATTTGCTGCGGTATCGGCGCCGGTTTGGTACAAGAGATCGTACAATATGCTAACTACATGTATGAAGGCATTGCCGCCTACCAGTATGTGAATGCCGGTGGCGTACAAATGTCTACCGATGCATATATCAACCTGTGGACAACTATTGGTGCTTCAGGAGCCGTATACGGCATACTGCTGGCTTTCGGCATGATATTCCCCAACGAGCGCCTGTTCATTATTCCCTTCCCTTTCCCCATCAAGGCCAAATGGCTCATCATCGGATATATTGCTATCGAGTTGTTCTCGGCCATGAGTACGCCCGGTGATGGCGTGGCTCACATGGCACACCTCGGTGGCATGCTTTTCGGTTGGATTTTAATACGCTACTGGCGCAATCATCCTGATTCCAGTCAGCGTTTTGGACGCAGCAACGGCATGGAGTTCTTCGACAACATGAAGCGTAAGTTTGACGAGCACCGCACCAGACAAACTGAGCACCATACTGGCTGGCAAGAGAATCCGAAGCACGAGACCGACGAGGAGTATAATGCCCGTCAGCATCGCAACCAAGAAGAGATTGACGCGATTCTCGACAAGATTCGCATGAGCGGTTACGACAGTCTGACGAAGGAAGAGAAGCAGAAGTTGTTTGACCAAAGCAACAGAAAGTAAAAAAGGGAGAGTGGGCAATGAACAAATTGCTTCCGCTTAGGAAGAAAACCAAAGAATGCTAAAGAGACTGAAAAAGCTGACGATTCAAATGATTGCTGGAGCCAACGTGGCCACAGTCATTGTCATGCTGCTTATAGGATATAGCGACAGATTATATCCTGCCGATCATCCTATGTTGTCGACAGTAGGCTTGACATTCCCCATCTTCCTCTTGCTGAACATGATCTTCCTGGTGTTCTGGGTTCTCTTCAAGTGGAAAATGATATGGATTCCCGTTATGGGCTATCTCCTCGCGTACGTACCTATTAATATATATATCCCTATTAATGTCAGCAAGGATGTACCAGACGGAGCTATCAAGATTATCTCGTACAATATTTGTGCCTATGGTGGCAACTACAAGTACGACGACGCCTTCGGCAAGTTTCTGAGCTATTTGGCAGAGCAGAAACCAGATATCATCTGTCTACAGGAGGATGTTGATGCAAAACACAAGATTTCTTATGAGGAATACGCCAAACAAGGTTTTACATACAATGACACGCTGGTGATTTGCAAGAAGGCTACCAGCTTCAATGCTGTGGGCATTCACACCCGCTTCCCCATCTTGAAACGCGAACGTATCGACTATCCGTCGGAATCTAACGGCAGCGCAGCCTGGTGGCTCAATGTCGAAGGCGACACGATTATTATCGTCAACAACCACTTCGAGAGCTGCCACCTGAACAAAAGCGACCGCAGGCAATACAAACAGATATTGAAAGGCGAGGTGCCACGCGACTCCGTACGTGCCGAGTCAGAAGTATTACTCATAAAACTAGCCGAAGCCAATGCCAAACGGTGTGGTCAGATTGATGCCGTACTCCGCTATGTCGAAGAGCACAGCCAGTACCCGATAGTGGTGTGCGGTGACTTCAATGACAACCCCATTTCTTACTCCCGTCATCGCATGGCCGATAGACTGAAAGACGCTTTCGTGAAGACTGGTCGCGGACTCGGTTTGTCATATAATCAGAAAGCTTTTAGCTTCCGGATTGACCACCTTTTCTGTTCTGAAACCATAGAACCCTATAATTGCGAAATTGATGCCGAAATGGACGCAAGTGACCATAATCCGCTCATTTGTTGGCTGAAAATCATGCCAAAACGCTAAAAAATGAACGAAAATTGCTAATAAATTTCGCCATGTGAAGAAAAAACCGTATATTTGCAGGCTTAAAATGCAGAAATATAAATTATAATCATCAAATAACAACAATGCAAAACAAAGGAATTGTAAAATTTATTGCACTCGTTCTGATACTCGTGTGCTGCTTCTACCTCTCCTTCTCGTTTGTGACGCGCTACCACGAAAACAAGGCAGCCGCCATGGGTGAGGAAGCTGGTCAGGAGTACCTCGATTCCATCATGAACGAGAAAGTGTACTGCGGCATTTATTCATTTAAGCAGTGCCGTGAGATGGAGATTGGCCTGGGTCTTGACCTGAAGGGCGGTATGAACGTGATTCTTGAGGTGTCAGTACCTGACGTTGTCGACGTGCTGGCTGACCACAAGACTGATGCTGCCTATAAGAAGTCGATGGAGCAGGCAAAGAAAGAAGAAGAGACCAGTCAGGACGACTTTATCTCTTTGTTCATCAAGTATTGGAAACAGAATGCCAACGGCCGTCCTCTGGCAGCCATCTTCGCCACTCAGCAGATGAAGGGCAAGGTAAGCACCAACTCTACTGATTCGGAGGTGGAGAGTGCCATCCGTGCAGAGGTGCAGTCGGCTGTCGACAACTCGTTCAACGTAGTTCGCAACCGTATCGATAAGTTCGGTGTTGTTCAGCCTAACATCCAGAAACTGGAGGGTCAGTCAGGCCGTATCATGGTTGAGATGCCTGGTATCAAGGAACCCGAACGCGTTCGTAAACTCCTGCAGGGCTCGGCTAACCTGGAGTTCTGGGAGACCTATAACTCACAGGAGATTTATCCCCTGCTGGCTCAACTGAACCAGAAATATGCTGTCCTGGGTGGCGATGCTGCTGCTGCCGCAGATACCACTGCTACTGAGGCTGTTGCCGATACCACTGCTGTGGCTGAGGCTGCTGCCGACACCACTAAGGCTGCTGCCACCGACCTCGCAGCCAAACTGGCTAAGAAGGACGACAAGATTAAGGATGCTAAGGCCAAGGCTGACGCTTTGAAGCAGAACCCGCTGTTCGCCGTCTTCCAGCCCGTTCCCCAGGGACTGGCTATCGTCGGTTATGCCAACGCCCGCGATACTGCTGACGTCAACAAGGTCATCTACTCTGAGATTGCTGCCACTGTGCTGCCTGCCGAGTGTAAGCTGCGCTGGGGTGCCAAACCCGAGGACTTTGGTGGCGAGAATACCAAGGGTGATGTCTTCGCCCTGTATGCTCTGAAGATTACCGAGCCCAACGGTCGTGCTCCGCTGGAGGGTGATGTTATCACCTCCTCCAAGGACGACTTCGACCAGATGGGTCATCCCTCTGTATCAATGCAGATGAACTCTGACGGCGCACGCCGTTGGAGCCAGATTACGAAGCAGAACATCGGTCGTGGTGTAGCTATCGTGCTCGACGACGCTGTCTACTCTGCTCCCCGTATCCTGACCCAGATTGATGGTGGTAACTCACAGATCACCGGTAACTTCACCATCGAGGACACCAAGGACTTGGCTAATACGCTGAACTCTGGTAAGATGCCGGCTCCTACCCGCATCGTACAGGAAGAGGTCGTAGGTCCGTCACTGGGTGCACAGTCCATCAAGCAAGGTGTCATCTCGTTTATCGTAGCCTTCGTGCTGCTGATGATCTACATGATCATGCTGTACGGCTTCATCCCGGGTATCCTCTCAGATATCGCCCTGCTGTTCAACCTGTTCTTCACGCTGGGTATTCTGACTTCGTTCCAGGCCGCACTGACTATGCCTGGTATTGCCGGTATCGTGCTGACCTTAGGTACTGCCGTGGATGCTAACGTGCTTATCTACGAGCGTATCAAGGAAGAGCTGAAGCACGGTCTGGGCATGAAGGAAGCCCTCAATAAGGGTTACTCTAACGCCTTCTCGGCTATCTTCGACTCGAACGTCACTTCTCTGATTACCGGTTTCATCCTGCTGTTCTTCGGTACAGGTCCTGTCAAGGGCTTCGCCACCACTTGGATCATCGGTATCTTCTGCTCATTCTTCACCGCAGTGTTCCTGACCCGTCTGGTTTACGAGAACCGCCTGAAGAAGGACAAGTGGCTCGACCTCACCTTCGTGACTGGCTACTCCAAGAACCTGATGCAGAATGCCAAGTACAACTTCATGGGTATGTACAAGAAGTCGTTCCTCATCTGGGGTATTGCTGCCATCGTATTCATCGGCTCGTTCTTTGTTCGCGGTCTTAGCCAGAGCATCGACTTCACCGGTGGTCGTAACTACGTGGTAACCCTCGATAAGGAGACGCACGTCGAGGAGGTTCGTGCTGCTTTGGCCGGTGCTTTCGTCAACACCGTTGGTGAGAATGCCGGCAAGGAGGCCAACACCTCAGTCATCGCCTTAGGTACCGATGGTAAGACCATCCGTGTTTCTACCAACTGGGACATCGAGTCGAACAATCCTGAGGTTGACGATCAGGCAGAGACCATTCTGTACAACGCACTGAAGAAGGGCGGTTATATCAGCCAGGCTAAGGTTGAGGACTTCAAGAATCCTGATGTCCGCGAGGGTGGTTCTATCATCAGTTCGGCCAAGGTCGGTCCTGCCGTAGCTAAGGACATTACTTACGGTGCTATCATCAGCGTCATCATTGCCTTGATTGCCATCTTCCTCTACATCCTGCTGCGCTTCCGCAATGTAGCTTACTCTACGGGTGCTACCATTGCATTGGCCCTCGATGCACTGGTTGTCATCGGCTTCTACAGCGTACTGTGGGGTTGGGTTCCGATGTCACTGGAGATCGACCAGGTATTCATTGGTGCCATCCTGACTGTGATTGGTTACTCTATCAACGATAAGGTGGTGGTATTCGACCGTATCCGTGAGAACTTCCAGCTCTATGGCAAGCGTGACCGTCAGCAGCTCTTCAACGACTCGTTGAACCAGACGCTGGCTCGTACCATCAACACCTCTGTCACGACGCTTATCGTGCTGCTGTGTATCTTCATCCTTGGTGGTGATTCTATCCGCAGCTTCTCGTTCGCCATGATTCTCGGTGTTATCTTCGGTACCCTGTCGTCGCTGTTCATCGCAGCTCCTGTGGCTTTCCTCGTTATGGGTCGCACCATCCGCGAGGCCGAGACTGTAGAGACCAAGTAAGGTTCTGTTCTAATCAACATAATAGCAGCCCGCTCCGTGTGAGTGGGCTGCTTTTATATATAATAAGGTATGAGGAATTATCGCTACGCGATTACAAATTAGGGGATAAGCTTTTACTTCTTTGCTGTTAAGAATGCCTCACGCGTCATATAGATAGCTATCATATCATGCCACATCTTAGCGGCAGACATATACACCAATCCCCCATACGGTCCATCTGTTCCCCATGAGTTTTTCATGACATAGTAGGGCCGACGGTTCTCATCACGAGCCATTCCCACCACACACATGGCGTGGCCGCGACTCTCCCAGCAGACGGGATGACGGTTTCGTAAGGCACGATTGACGTGACGAAGCAAAGTGTCAATAGGAATATTCAGCAAGCGGTTGTGCTCCCAATTGTCAGGCACGGGAACCTCTATCTTTCTGTTATAGGGAGAATCGGGGAAACACGTCAGGCTGATGTATTCATCTGGTGCACAAACAGAGTGGGCAAATTCCTGAGGAGTATAGCGAGCACCCAGCATAAAAGCCCACTTTGGCGTAGGCAGGTCGTCTGTGGCGTCATCTGGTAGTACATCGTAAGGGACTACACCATAGCGCCCAATCATGTTGAGCAATGTCTGACCCATAGCCCGCTGGTTCTTCTTTTTGCTCTCTCCATTATTTAAGTTTTTCTTATCAGCTCGCACTTCATCCAGCATACGCCCCACATAGACCGCAGACAGATTAACGGAGTCGCCACGCAGAAGATGCTCCGTCTCTATGGTGGCCAACATGGCGTAGGCCCAGCATAGTTCGGACTTGCCCTGATCCTTCACTGGTGTCATGGGCAGCAGCACCTCGTGAGTAAACGTATGACGGGGCTTTTGGCGGCCACATCCGGTCAGCAATAATGCCGTACAAAGGAAAAACAAATATCTTTTCATCGTCTGCAAAGATATGAAAAAGGGATAACAATACAAAACAAATAACCCATTTTCTTTGTTTTTCCAAAAATAATGCTTACCTTTGCGCCCTAACAATAGTGATTCCTAACATCAAAAACGATAAGACAATGAATTTGAAGAAAGTATTATTCATGATGGTTGTCTTCCTGGCAACGACCCTTCAGATGATAGCGGCCCCTGCATTTCCCTGGCCGATGACCGTCCGTCAGGCCGACGGCACCATGTTGACAGTCCAGCAGTACGGTGACGAGTACCACCACTGGATGACGACTACTGACGGTACGCTGGTAGTACATACTGCACAAGGTTATTTTGTGGCCCAGATTGACGACCAAGGCATCATGACAGCAAGCCGTGTGTTAGCTCACGAGGCCAGTCAACGCAACAGCGTGGAACAGCAGGCCGTTTTGGCACAGCAGGCCAAACGCGACTTATTCTTTCAGCGCGGCCAGCAACATGCCAAAGCTCAACAACGTGCCATCTCCATCAACACTAATGGCAAATACACGCTCCATACCGGCAGTCCGCGCATTCTGGTCATTCTGGCCGCCTTTCAAGACATTGACTTCATCATCAACGAACCTGTTCATGCCATCGACCAGCTGCTGAATGGTGAGACACAGGAGGATTTGGGCAATAACAACTCAAAGGTTAACGCCAGTGTGCGCAAGTATTACGAGGCCTGCAGCTATGGGCAGTTCTCTCCCCAGTTCGACGTGGTGGGTCCCATCAAGCTACCCAAGAACATGGCTGACTACGGTGGTACAGATCCATTTGGTTACGACGATGCGATGTCGACACTGTGTCTTGATACCTACAACGCCGTACAGGCTGAAAACCTTGTATCCGATTGGAGCATTTACGACAACGACCACGACAACTACATTGAGCAGGTGTGTATTATTTTTGCCGGTTACGGCCAGAATCAGGGTGGTGAAGTCAATACGATATGGGCCAAGAACTCGACACAAAACATGTCTATTGTCAATGGTCTCACCATTTCCCGCTTCTGCTGTAATTCCGAGCTCTTCTATCCCGAGGAAGGCTACATGACTGACATCAACGGCACAGGTACCTTCACCCACGAGTTCTCTCACGGTATGGGGTTGCCCGACATCTATGCCACCTCTTCTTCAGGTTATGTCAACAACCAGAGCATGGAGTCGTGGGACATCATGGACTACGGCATCTATAACAACAACGGCTACGCCCCCGCCCTCTTCCTGGCTTGGGAACAGGAGACGATGGGTTGGATGGAGATTGTGCCGCTTACCGAGTCAAACTGGATACCTAATCTGTTGCCACTCGAAGAGGGTGGCACAGCCTACAAGATTCAGAATGCTGCCGACGAGAAAGACTTCATCGTGCTGGAGAACATCCAGAAGCGTGGTTTCAACAAATATGCCAAAGGCCACGGACTGCTGGTCTACCACATTGGCTATCCCTACAGCAAAGTAAATATGGGCGACAGTCCCAACAATACACCAGGACATCCCGCTGTGGCCCTCGTGCCTGCTGACGGACTGCTCATTTCGGGCTACCTGAAAGGCGACGGCAAGCCGTACACCAAAAAAGAATATAATGAAAGTTTGAAAGGCGACCCATTCCCTGGTACGAGCAATGTCACCGAATTGTATGACGACACAGAGCGTTTCCCCAACTATTGCTTCTATTCGGCGTTGCCTGACGATGCCGGCAATGATGGTGTTAAAGCCAGCAGCCTGCGAGCAGGACAAAGCAATGCCCTTTTTGCTGTTAATTTCTCACTGAAAGGAATAGAGGAAACCGAAACAGGTCAGATGAAGTGCTTCTATGGCAAGCCCGACGAGGAGCCGACGGCTATTCAAAACGTTACCGTCGCCGCTACATCACAGGCTGACAACACCATCTACAACCTTCAGGGTCAGCGCGTTACCAATCCTAAAAAGGGTCAGCTGGTCATTCGCCAGTCGCGCCTAACCATTTATCAGTAAGACCACACAACAAACTAAATTTTCATAAGCACGCTTAAAAAGAGTCGGGGCAGCTGTCTTGCAGCTACTCCGACTCATCAATTAGTAGTTAGTCTGTATGTAGTATGAATCAATCTTATTCCACTGGATTGAGGATGATAAGCATCACAAGACTCTCGGCAGAACCCTTTGTCAGTGTGTATTGTGTACCTGCCGTGACTGCTATCGGGTCCATCTCATAATATTTACCTTCAGTATTTGTCGTACCACCAACTGTGGTGTTTGAACCATTCAAGTTCACGTCGCGTCCGTTCTTGGCTGTACCCAAGACTATGGTCATATTGTAATTCTTAGTCGGCGTGAACGTAATGCTGCCACTACTGTTCATCTTTACGCCCTGCTTGTAATAAGTGCCATTGTAGGTAATCTTACCATCACCATAACTGCCGCCAACCGTGAACATACTGTGTGAAGGCTGGCCGTCGAAAGAAGCCAGAATGGTTCCCTCAGGAGTGCCGGGGTCATCGCCACCTCCAGGCTGATCACCGCCACCGGGCTGGTCGCCACCGCCAGGATTCACATTCTCGTCGCCGAAGAAGCCGACTAAGCCACTTGTGTAGTTGTCGAGCATACCACCGAGTGTGGAGTCGTATGCCGAGTCAGTATCGTCGTTGCCCACATTGTCAGGGAACTGATAGGTGAAGTCGCCGTGGTTCAAGCGGCCAGCACCATAATAGCCCGTCACCAGTGCAGGTACTTCATCGGCAGGCACAGCGGTATAAGCATACATGATGGAGCCATCGGTATCGAAGTTATTATAGGTCGTACCACCAACCAGTGTCTTCTCCGAAGCAGGCACCTGCTCGTCTCGGCTGCTGGTCTCATAGGCATCGTAACCTTTGTTCGATGGGTTAGCCTGCGTATAGTAGCTGAAGTGAGGCGCAGTACGGTCGAAGTAGTTGCCGTAAGCCTTAATCATACCACCATTTTCACCAGAGAACGTACCACTGCCCAGTCCATCAGTACCCTGCAATGAAGAGAGGATGGGCTTCTTGGTCTTCAGGAAGTAGTTGTTCTCGACAAATACGCTAGCGCCTGTGGTAGCACCAACACCATACTTGGCGACATTGTCGAAGTAGTTATTCCATACGTGGACACTCATGGTACGAACACGTGGATGACGTGAGTCACTGTGGTCGAACCAGTTGTGGTCGTAGCTGATATAGTTGGGACCACTCTCGCTCTTCATGCCAAACATATTGGTCTTACCAGTATCCCAGAAGCGGTTGTATGAGACGGTGACTAACTTCGAGTCAGACTTCACATCCACCTGTCCATCACCCTTGTCGTGGTCGCCGCTGCCATGCTTGCCATAGAAGAAGTCGCAGTGGTGTACCCAGATATTCGAGTTGTCAGTATCCAAAGAGATGCCGTCGTCCATACAGCGCATGATTCCGATGTTGCGGAACTCAACGCTCTTCGAGTTACGAATCAGGAAGCCAAAGCCACGCAGGGTAGCGTCGTCGCCAATTCCCTCGAAAGTGATGTTCAGTTCAGAGTCGGCCTTACGACCTTTCACTTGAATACCTTCTGCACTACTGCCGATAGCATCCAGGTCGTCCTTCTGAACCAGTCCAATGAAGCGGAAGGCAATAGGAGTCTTGTCCTGACCCTTTTCGTAACCTTCGATAATAGCCTGAATACCCACACAAGGATTCGTCTCTGCACCAGTTACCGTCGTAGAGATAGTCTTGGCGGTATTCTTTGTGACGTAGAACACCTTAGCACCATCCTTCAGCGTACCGTCCGCCTTGTAAGCACCCGGCTCGTAACCACCATTGAAGGCAAAGCCCTCACGACTGTAGTTGCGCACTTCCAGACCCGTAGCCTCGCTGGCTGTCTCGGCCACTTCTTCATCGTTGGCATTGACGGCCACCACCTTGATGTCGTACGAGCCAGCCATCAGACCTACCACGTCGGCACGTCCGTAATTGCCGTAGTCGCGTACCAGCTGCTGGTCAATCTTGGTGTAGCTGTTATATTGGCCACCCTTCACGTAGACGTTATAGCTCTTGGCGTTGTCCATCTTCTCAAACTTCACGTAGGCAGACTCCAGCCAACCTCTGGCCTCCGTAATCTGTACGGCACCCTCAGGATTGTCGATGTTGCCCTGACCGCCACCATCAGCCTTATTGAAACTGATGGTCTTCACGTTTTTGTACAAGTCGAAGCCATCAATGCCGCTTGGTGTTACGCGTACGCCTTCTGTTGTAAAGGAGATGTCGTCCAATGCTGCAGTATTATAATACTTGACGGACTGATCCTTCAACCTCAGGACTGCCTGATTGACAGCGCTGTTGGGGGCAACAGCATAGGTGCTGATGTTTCCATCACCACTTTCGCCACCACCGCCACCTTGTTCGCCTTCACCCTCAACTGTGATGCTGAAGACGTTGATGGAGCCACCCGTACTCTTGAACGATACCTTACCATCAGCAGCCACCGTTCCCGTACCTGTCTGGGTGGTATTCTTGTCAGCAGCTGTGAAACCACTGGTACCACTCAGGTTGGTCAGCGCATCGAACGTAACGACAGCATTTCCAGTAGAGGCGAAGACAATGGTCACCACCTGGCCTTTTTTCAGAGAAGGAGTCGTCAGGGAAACATTCGAGCCTGCCAACTGCAGACGTTTGTCTACGTCAATGCGGATTTTTTTTGCAGCAGCCTCAACGGTCAAGCCCTGAGTCATCGTCAGTTCCGTACCCCCTGCCTTGATGGCACCGTTGATGGCATTCTTGCTCTCATAACGATTGTTGTCTTGCGTATAAGTCCACTCACTGGTAGCTGCCTGCAGGGCAGCAACATCGCTGGCAGGCGTCTGGGTGAAGTCCCACGTCTGCTGTGCCTTTACACTTGTGCTCAAACCCATCATCAGGGCGAGCAATGTCAAAATAGATGTCAGTCTTTTCATGTTAAAGTCCTCCTTTCGTTACCTGATAACAACCTTTTTACCATTGACTATATATATCCCCTTTTCCAGACGGGCTGCACTGGTTCCCACCAGCTGACCCTTCAGGTTATAGACGTTCATGCCTTCGATGCCGGCCTTCTCGGTGATGGCCACACGTTCCTCAATACTTGTTGCAGCACTCATGTCAATGGTAATAGTCTCCATATCCATCGTGCCGGTTGTACCGTCCTTGTAGTGCAGCACCACCTGATCGCCATCGAAGGTAATCTTCGACAGCTGTGTGCCGTCAATTGTTCCACCGTCAGCCATCGCTCCCAGCGACAGACAGAGTGTCAGACTCATCAGAAATAGTTTCTTCATAACTTGTTCTTTTTTATTTGTTTTAGCTTTCTACGTGCAAAATTAGACTAAATAATCGACATGAGCAAATAATTATTCAACTTTCAACCGCAAACGTTTACAATAATGTACATACGACAATTAATTGAAAGTCAGGCTTACAGCGCTTTTTTTTAATTCTTCATGCTTCATTTTTAATTTTTCTTTGTACCTTTGCAGCCATGAAACTGGAAGACTTTGAAATCATGGCCCCTGTGGGAAGCCGCGACTCGCTGGCAGCAGCACTCAAGGCTGGTGCCGACAGTGTCTACTTCGGCGTAGAGCAGCTGAACATGCGCTCTCACTCGGCCAACCACTTCAACATTGACGACCTGCGCGACATTGCCGCACAGTGTCGTGAGGCTGGTGTGAAGTCCTACCTCACGGTGAACACTATCATCTACGACGAGGACATTCCCCTGATGCACCAGATTGTCGATGCTGCCCACGAGGCCGGCATCACCGCCATCATTGCCTGCGACATTGCCGTCATGCAATATTGCAGACAGGTTGGTGTGGAGGTTCATTTGAGTACGCAACTCAACATCTCGAACGTCGAGGCACTGAAGTTCTACGCCCAGTTTGCGGACGTCGTCGTGCTGGCCCGTGAGTTGAAGATAGAGCAGGTGGCCGAGATTTACCATCAGATTCAGGAACAGCACATCTGCGGACCCAGTGGCGAACTGGTGCGCATAGAGATGTTCTGTCACGGAGCCCTCTGCATGGCTGTCAGCGGCAAGTGCTATATGAGTCTCGACAACACTGGGCGCTCGGCCAACCGCGGTGCCTGCATGCAGATCTGCCGCCGATCATATCTAGTTACCGACCGCGAAACGGGTACAGAACTGGAAATCGACAACAAGTACATCATGTCGCCCAAGGACCTGAAGACCATCCGCTTTATAAATAAATTAATGTACGCGGGCGTGCGCGTATTTAAGATAGAAGGACGCGCGCGAGGTCCGGAATACGTGCTCACCGTTGTCGAGTGCTATAAGGAGGCTATCCGTAGCGTACTCAACGGCACATTCACAGAGGAAAAGAAAGATGCCTGGGACCAGCGTCTGGCCACCGTCTTCAATCGCGGCTTCTGGGACGGCTACTATCAGGGACAGCTGCTGGGCGAATGGAATTCGAACTACGGCTCGAACGCCACCGAGCGCAAGCAGTACATCGGCAAGGGCGTCAAGTATTTCTCCCGTCTGGGTGTGGCAGAGTTCACTGTCGAGGCCGATACCTTCAGCGTTGGCGACAAGATGCTCATCACGGGTCCCACCACTGGTGCCCTCTACGTCACCGTCGACGAGATTCACGACGACACTTCCTCAGTGGAGACCGCCCAGCAAGGCACTCGCGTCAGCATCAAGGTGCCTGAAAAGGTCAGGCCAAGCGACAAATTCTTCAAGATTATCAAGAATTAGAGAACGAGGTTTTTTATTATCAAGAATTTGAGAATTAGAGAATATGTCAATTAACGAAATACAAGACGAGATTATTGAGGAGTTCACCGGCCTTGACGACTGGATGGACCGTTATCAGTTGCTCATCGACCTGGGTAACGAACAGGAACCTCTCGACGAGAAGTACAAAACCGACAGCAACCTCATCGACGGCTGCCAGAGCCGCGTTTGGCTACAGGCTGACTATGCCGACGGCATCATCCACTTCGCAGCAGAGAGCGACGCCCTCATCGTGAAGGGCATTGTCAGCCTGCTCATCCGCGTGCTCAGCGACCACACCCCACAGGAAATTCTCGATGCCGACCTCTACTTCATCGAGCAGATTGGTCTGCGCGAGCACCTCTCCCCCACCCGTAGCAATGGCCTGTTGGCTATGGTAAAGCAGATGCGCATGTACGCTCTGGCCTTTGCAAATAGTTAGAAGCCAGGCACATAGCAGCCCAGTGGCAGAGTTACCCTATTACTCACTTCGGACGATTACAGATTACAGATTACAGTTTCTTAGGGTGCGCAAATCATGAAAGATGCTTAAAGTGTTAATTAATTAACATATAATATATTAATATATATATATAATATATATATTAAACATTTTCTTCCACTTTACGATGGTCTCACAAGAAAACTGTAAACTGTAATTCTGTAACCAGCAGGCTAAGATAGTCTGCCTTTTCCTGAATAAGGTTGACTTTTTTTAGCCTTTATTTTTTAACACTTGACTACCCATACGGATTTAGTTGACTTCCTGCCC